>JBCCDJ010000009.1:0-175160 GCA_039030855.1 Pseudomonadota bacterium | reverse complement strand
TTAAGCGTCCGGTTGATGACTGCCAGCACCATGGAGCCGAAGGCACCAACGCCGGCGGCCTCGGTCGGAGTGGCCCACCCAGCGAAGATCGAGCCGAGCACCATGACGATCAGGAAGATCGGGGGCACGAACCCCTTGAGGATACCGCCGAGAAGAGTGTTCCCCTCCTTCTTGCCGATCCACATCGCTGCGATGAATACGGTTATGAACCCGATCAGGGGCCAGTTCACGTCGTCATGGATATGGAGGATTTCCGCCTCGACCGTCACAAAGATTGCAGCGGCGCAGATCCCGAGGAAGAGCCAGACATTGGACCGGTTCGTCGGCTCCATGTCGATTTCGCCCTGTGTCATGGCGGGTGCCATATCGGGCCGGAAGGTGCCGACCGTCATGATCCACATGAAGTACAGGCTGGACAACAAGAGACCCGGCAGGATGGCCCCGATGAAGAGGTTGCCGACCGAGACCGCAAGCAGGTTCGCCATCAGAACCAGCATGATCGACGGCGGGATCAGGATGCCAAGCGTTGACGAGGCGGCAATCGTACCTGTCGCAAGCGAAGGCGAATAACCGCGTGCCAGCATGGTCGGCAAGGCCAGAAGCGTGATCATCACGACAGATGCACCAATAATGCCGGTGGTCGCCGCCATGATCGTACCCATCAGCGTAACCGAGAGCGCGAGGCCGCCCGGAACCCGGCGCAGCATCACCTGCAGGATATGCAGCAGATCTTCGGCAACACGCGATTTTTCCAGCATCGTGCCCATAAATACAAAGCAGGGAATCGCCACAAGGATAGGGTTCTGCACCGCCCCCGATCCGCCATCGCCGCCCCAGACCCTCTGAATGATCTGGTAGAACACCGCCCAGTCGAGGAAATCGAGGTAAATCGCCCAGAATGCAAACAGTGTCGAGACACCGCCAAGAGCGAAGGCCACCGGCATCCCGGTGAACAGCATGAGGGCAAGCGCGAGAAACATGTACGCGCCGATGAACTCATAAAGGTGATCGTAGATCGGCTCCCATAGTTCCAAAAGCATCGGTTACGCCCCTTCCTGTTCGCGGCGGAGCGCTTCTTCGGCTGCACGGCGGGCTGCTTCCAGCTCCCCCACATCATCGGCAAAGATCGACAGGGATGCCTCGGCGTCCTTGCTGTCGAACTCCGAGCCCATGAGATAGACGCCGAGCCGGAACACCGTCGCCAGCGTTGCCAGCATCACGATGACGAAGCCGAAGGGGACGAAGAATTTGATGGCCCAGCGATAGTCGATGCCGGTCATGGAATCGGAGCCTTCGTTCTGAACCCAGGAGATATAGAAAAGGTCCCAGCCGTAATCGATCATGAACCACAGGAAGGGCAGGCCGAGAAGGATCAACAGGACGAATTCCATCCATCCCTGTGTGCGCCGTGGCAGCATCTCGCGAAACACATCGACCCGCACATGGGCGTTGGACAGATAGCCGAAGCCAAAGGTCAGCATCAGCAGCATCGCGTGGAAATGCCACTGCATGTCCTGAAGTATGGTCGAGATGGAATAGCCGTACTCGACGGTGAATTCGGAGAACCACAATCGGGTATAGTCCAGCTTCCTTGTGACGACGTCGAACATGATCGTGGCAATGAGCGGTAACATCACCCAGCCGATACCTTTGCCGATGGTTCGCGCAATCTTGTCGAAGATGGCGGAAATACTGAGAAGTGCGTTCATACCCCTACCTGTTGGGTTGCGGTTGCCCCGGATAGCCGGTCCAGGTGACCTTTGGGTGGTCTCCGCTTCATCTTGTTTTGTTCTGGTGAAAACGCCGCCGCATCGCGGGGATGCGGCGGCGCAGGGTCAAGGCGAAAACGGGTGGTCATATGCCGCCACGCCGTCGATCTTACTTGAGGTAACCGCGCTCGCCCCAGACCTTGTACTTCTCGTGGAATGCCGAGTAGCTGTCCCAGAGGACCTTGACGTCCGGGTTTGCCGCGATTTCTTCGGCCAGCACTTCTTCCCAGGCGCCGCGCAGCTCGTCCAGGATCTCATCGGGCCAGACCATATTGGTCACGCCGTCCGCCTCGTTCGCGATCATCGCGTCGAACTGTGCTGCTTCACCATCGGCCAGCTCCCAGCCAATATTGGCATCGCACGCCGTCTGCAGCATTACCTGATAGTGCTCGGGCAGCTCGTTCCACTTGTCCATGTTGATCAGGATCTCGTTGGTGGTCGCCTGCTGGTGCCAGCCAGGATAATAGTTGTACTTCGCGATCTGGTAGAAGCCGAGTGAGCGGTCGATGGCGGGCATCGAAAACTCGGTTGCGTCGATCGTACCTAGCTCAAGCGCAGGATAGATATCGCCGCCAGCAAGCTGCTGCGTGGACACGCCGAATTTCTGCATCACCTTCGCACCCATGCCAAAGAAGCGCATTTTCAGGCCCTTCAGCTGATCGAGCGAGGTGATCGGCTCACGGAACCAGCCGGATGTTTCCGGCGGAATCACGCCGCACATCATGTACTTGATATTATCGCGCGCGTAGAGCTCGGAGATGATCTCCTCGCCGCCACCATATTTCAGCCAGCCGAGGAATTCACCTGCACCCGGGCCAAAGGGCCAGGAGGAGGCGAATGCATAGGCCGAGTTCTTGCCCTGGTTCGCGCCTGGGGTGCCGTAGGCTGCTTCGAATGCGCCCTGGCTGATCGGGTCGAAATAGGCGTAGCCGCCAGCAAGTGCGCCGGGCTCGAAGATCTTGATGTCAAAATCGCCCTGAGACATCTGGCTGACACGCTCTGAGATGAACGGTCCGACGCGGCCCAGCACGGCAAGGTTCGTGCCGAATGCCGAGTGCATCTTCCAGCGGACTTTCTGGGCATCAGCCGTACTTGCACTGAACGTCAGTGCAATGGCGGCGGTCGCAGCAGCTGCGCCAACCTTTTTCAGCAAGTCGAGTTTCATACGTTAGCTCCCTTTGTTGTATGGCACGCGTGGGTTTGATCGACCCCGCTTTTTTTATGTTTGCCGCTCCACCTAACGCGCACGTCGCCGTGTCTGTCAATCAAACAGGGTCTCAAAAGCGCTAATTGCCAACTTTTCAGGCTGTTGGCTCATCTTCTGGTTGGGTGAATGCCGGGGGTTTCAGGCCAGCGGAGGGCCGGTCCATGATCTCCCTCGGATTAATGCATGCATAAACGCGTGCGCCGAATCGAGAGGGTCAGGCCGCGTCGAAATCCAACGCAAGCCGCTCGCTCGTGGCGCGTGTTTGGCAGGCCAGCACATAGCCGGCGTCCAGCTCCCACGGCTCCAGTGAGTAGTTGACGTCCATCGCGGCATCGCCTGCCGTGACCTTGCAGCGGCAGGTGCAGCACATGCCGCCCGCACAGGAGTAGGGAATTTCGAGCCCGGCGCGGGAAGCGGCCTGCAACACCGTCTCCGAAGCCGGGTCCATTGAGAATGAGCGCCGCGCGCCATCCAGCGTTACCTCGACTCGCGCGCTACCGGTCTGCGGCTGCGGACGGGCGGTTGCGGTCGCCGTTGGCAGGCCACCAGCGGGGGTGAACAACTCAAACCGGATACGATCTTTGGTCACGCCCAGCGATTCCAGCGCTGCGGAGGCGGCCTCGATCATCGGTTGCGGCCCGCAAACATAGATCGCATCGAAATCAGTCGGCGCGATCAGGCCGCGGGTCGCCATCGTCGCCAGTTTCTCGCCATCGAGGCGGCCATTGAACAACTCCAGATCCTGGGTTTCCTCGTCCATCACATGGGTCAGGCGGAACCGCGTCAGGAACCTGTCTTTCAGATCATCAAATACCTGCCGAAACATCACGCTGTCGGTGGTGCGGTTGGCATAAAGAAGCGTCACGCGGCTTTCAGGCTCCCCCTCCAGCACTGAGCGGGCGATGGACACCATGGGGGTGACACCGGATCCGGCAGCGAGCAGAAGGTAGTTATGCGATCCGCCAATGGGGGCGAGAAACCGCCCCTGTGGGGTCATCACATCCATCTCGTTGCCGGAGTTCAATGTCATCGCGTGAGAGGAGAAGGCGCCGCCCTCGATCCGTTTCACGCCAACCTCAAGATACTCGGCACCGAGAGGCGAGCAGATGGAATAGGAGCGCCTCACATCCTTGCCCTCGATCACCGCGCGCAGGGTCAGATACTGACCGGGCGTGAATGCGTACGCCTCCGCCAAGCCTGCCGGGATTTCGAAGCGCAAGGCAACGGCATCATCGGTTTCGGGGCGAACATTGGCAATCTTCAGGCGGTGAAATTTTGGCGCGGCCATTTCAGGCCTCAGAGCTGTTGTGGTGGAAGAGTTTGGAGATGATCTTCCAGGCACCGTCCGTCTTGATCAGGTGAAAATCGTTCACGAATGAAAAGCCAATCAGATTATCCTCGACAATCCGCCCCTGTGCCGTTGCGCCGGTGATGCTGACCTCGGCAACATGCGCTGCGTAATCGTCACCCACCTCATTTGCCTCAAGTGCGCCGTAGAACGGCTCCGGCCCGCCAACCAGCAGGTCGGGCCCCAGATATCCTGTCATGACCGCTTTCTCGTGGAAGATTGCCTTCAGACGCGGGACGTCGCGGTTTCGTGTCCCGGCGATGTATTCGTTCATCACCGCCTCGACGGCTGCTGCATCATCCACATGGTTCATGAGCTGGTCCTCACTAGATACATTTGAAGTAGTCGAACGGCTCGGCGCAGACATTGCAGCGGTAATGGGCCTTGCAGGCGGTGGAGCCGAATTCAGATACCTTTGCTGTATCGTCTGCACCACATTTGGGGCAGGCGACCTCAACCTCGGCAAAGAGCGAGCCCTTGCCCGATCCCTTGACGGGTGGAGCAATGCCGTAGGCGCGGAGCTTTTCGCGCCCTTCATCGGTGATCCAGTCGGTGGTCCATGCGGGCGCGATGACACGCTCGATCCGCGCATCGAAACCCGCATCGCGCAGTGCCGCCTCGACCGCCAGCTCGATGGCAAGGACGGCGGGACAGCCATTATAGGTGGGCGTCACGTGAGCGACCGCCATGCCGTCCACCACGTCAACGCTGCGCAGGATGCCAAGATCGGCAACCGTAACGCAGGGGATTTCGGGGTCGGGCACGGCCGCCGCAGCGCGATAGGCACGGGCCTGATCGAGATCGAGGACAGCTACCATGTGGCACCGGGATGGGCGCGCTGCAGGAACTGCATATCGGCAAGAAGATGGCCCAGCCCTTCGCCGTGCTGACCCTTGCGCCCGCCTGACTGCGGATAGGCAATGTCCGGCTGATCGAGCAGTGCCTGTCCGAAAACCTCTGCAATTGTGCTGTCCCACGCGGTGCGCATGGCTGCGGGACCGGGCGCGATGCCCGCTGAGACCATCGCATCGGTGATGGCGTCGGTCTCGAACAATTCACCGGTATAGGGTGCGAGTTCCTCCACCGCCGCGCGCATGCGGTCTGCACTCTCTTCGGTCCCGTCGCCGAGCCGAATGACCCACTCCCCGGCATGGCGGATATGGTAGGTCACTTCCTTCACCGCCTTGCCCGCGATCCCGGCCAGCGTTGCATCGCTGCTGGTCTGCATCGCCTCCCAATAGGGTCGCATGAAGGCCGCAAAATATAGCTGGCGCAGCATGGTCTGGGCAAAATCCCCATTCGGGCGCTCAACCAGCAGAAGGTTGCGGTATTCGCGTTCCGCACGAAGGAATGCGAGGTCGTCCTCCGTCCGTCCCTTGCCCTCCACCTCGGCAGCATAGGCATAAAGCGCGCGTGCCTGGCCGATCATGTCGAGGCCCATATTGGGCATCGCCAGATCTTCTTCGAGCATCGGCGCATGGCCGCACCATTCCGACAGCCTGTGTCCGAGGATCAGGTGGTCATCGGCGAGGCGAAGAAGGAATTCGAACAGAGGCGCGGGCATTACATATGCCCCACTTCGTCGGGAATATCGTAGAAGGTGGGGTGGCGGTAGATCTTGCTCTCCGCCGGATCGAAGTTTTCGCCCTTCTGTTCAGGGTCTGATGCGGTGATCGCCGCCGAGGGGACAACCCAAATCGACAATCCTTCACCGCGCCGGGTGTAAACGTCCCGCGCCGCCTGCACCGCCAGCGCTTCGTCGGCGGCATGGACCGATCCGACATGGCGATGGGCGAGACCGTTGCGCGGCCTGATAAAAACTTCCCAGAGCGGTGTTTCGTTCGCCATCATCGTCTCCTTCACGCCGCGACGGGCGTCAGTGTCTCTGTGCCGAAGACCCGCTCCGTGGGACCGGTGCGGCGCAACTCGCTTAACATCGCTATAGCTTCAGCCCCATCCGGGCGATGCCCTTGGGCGATCGGCCAGATCGCGAGATAGGCCTCGGTTGGCTTTTCGAACCATTCGGCGGTTTTGAGGCGAAACTGCTTGTGCAACGTCGACCAGGTGAAATGGCGCAGGCTGTCCACATCGCGCCAAACCGACAGGGTGAATGTCATCTGCTCATCCCCGCCGAAATCGGGTGCCTCCGCGCCGCGATCTTCGATCAGCCGCCAGATGAACCCGTCCGTTCGCTCCGCCAGCCGGTTTATGCGCACGACATTGTCCACAAACCCTGCCATGCGCGGGTCATGCAGTGGCCAGCGGGCGCGGGCGATATTGAACTGACCAATGGGCATTATTCCGCCGCCTGCATCGCGGCGGCATTGCGTGCCTTGCGCTTTTCAGCGTGAGCCAGCGCAGCTTTGCGCACCCAAGCGCCATCATCCCATGCTTTTTGACGCGCCTTGATCCGGTCGCGGGTCATCTGTCCGCCCCCCTTCACCACGCGCCAGAATTCATCCCAGTCGATATCGCCGAAATCATAATGCCCGCTTTCCTCGTTCCATTTCAGATCTGGGTCGGGAATGGTCAGGCCGAGGTAATCCGCCTGCGGTACGGTCGCATCGACGAATTTCTGGCGTAATTCATCGTTGGTGAAGCGCTTGATCTTCCACTTCATTGACTGGTCGGTATTGCCGCTGTCGCTGTCATGGGGCCCGAACATCATCAGCGACGGCCACCAGAGACGGTCGAGCGCATCCTGTGCCATCGCGCGCTGTTCATCAGTGCCCTTGGCCAGCACCATCATGATCTCGTAACCCTGACGCTGATGGAAACTTTCTTCCTTGCAGACCCGAATCATCGCGCGGGCATAAGGCCCGTAGGAACAGCGACAGAGTGGGATCTGGTTCATGATCGCGGCACCATCCACGAGCCAGCCAATCGCGCCGATATCGGCCCAGGACAGCGTCGGATAGCTGAAGATGGAGGAGAATTTGGCCCGTCCGTCCAGCAGTTGCTCGGTCATCTCCTCGCGACTGACGCCAAGGGTCTCTGCAGCGGAATAGAGGTAGAGGCCGTGTCCGCCTTCGTCCTGCACCTTCGCCAGAAGAGCTGCCTTGCGCCGCAGGGTCGGGGCGCGGGTGATCCAGTTCCCCTCCGGCAGCATCCCGACGATCTCCGAATGGGCGTGCTGGCCGATCTGTCGGACCAGCGTCTTGCGATAGGCCGCCGGCATCGGGTCGTTCGGCTCGATCTTTTCTTCCGCATCGATCCGCGCCTGAAATGCCGCCATGAATTCGGGCGTTTCGTCAATTTCGTGATGCGCACCGATTAGACCTTGGGAATACATGGATGAGCCTCTTGGCAATGATGGCGGAGTTGCAGATGATCCTTATGGATAAATATGTAACAAAAAAGAGAAAGTCAATCTGACTTTCGTAACATATAGGGGCTGCGATGACGGCTTTCACACTCGATCGGCTGGTTGAAATTCATGACGACGTCTTTGCGCCCTGGATCAAAAGCCTGCGGTTGATGCCGGTCGAAATCGGTGACGGCTTTTGCCTGTTTTGCCTGCCCCAAAACGGGGATCTGACGCGCCGTGGCGGTCCGGGAGGCGGCGTGATCTGCGGGCAGGCGGTCAGTGCGGCGGCCGATACGGCATCGGTTCTGGCGCTATGCGCGGCCAATCAGGCACTTCGCCCCTGCACGACCGTAGATCTGACTGCGCATTTCATGCGGCCTCTGCCTGAAGGTGATGTGGATATCCGCGTCGAGATTTTGTCGAATGGGCGGCGCATGGCAGTAACTCGCGCGGAATTCCGCGCTGCCGGCTCGAAAAAGCTGGCGGCGACAGTGACATGCGCCTTTGCTTATCTGGACCTGTGACCCTCAGCTGCGGGTGATCATGATCAGAATGATCATCATTGCGAAGGCCCCACCCGTTGCACCCAGAACCAGCATCGGCAGACCCCAGACCAGGGTGGTCACCAGAACGATGAGCGCATAGTTGACCGCGAAAAACCCGATCGCGCTGTCGCGCCCCTGAAGCATGTCGCGGATCATCCAGCCCAATACTGGAATTGAGAGCAGGAGGCGCAGGCTGCCCTGCTTAAGTTGTGCTGTGGTCATGTGATCAAGTCCCGATCATGTCTTGCAAGGACAAATGGCCCAAGTGTGCCGTGATGCAACGGGGTGCGACAGAACACCTGCCCTGTCATGCGATCGAAAAGCTTGGAGGCAGGGTGAACACACGTTAAACGCGAAAATGCGTATTAATAGATTCGCTTTTGGATATGCGACTCGGTTAACTTCTCTCCACGCACCCGTTCACAAGAGGTGCTTCGGTCGATGATATGGGAGGATCTCCATGAACTCGCTCACGGTGACAGTACTGGCGCTTGGTGCGGCTCTGCTCGCGGCTTCGGCGATGGCAGATCAGAACAAGTGGACAGAATCAAAATATGGCCCTGATGACATGGCGGGCGCGTCAAATCTGATGACCCCCGCCAAGACGCTGGAGGCGGTCGCGCTGATGAAAACCGGCACCGTTATGTCCATCGGGCGCACATATGAGGCGGATATGCCGCTCTTCGGTGCGCGTGCCTTCGCCCTGCGCGGCACCGGCGGTCTGGCGGGTGGGCCGCTGGCCGAAAACAAGGTCATCTGGATGGACGATTTCCTTGCGACCGAGATCGGCCAGGTCGGCACCCAGCTTGACGGGCTGGCGCATATCGGCGTCGGTGATCCCGACCGAGGGCACAAGTTCTATAACGGCACGCCTGTCGGTGAAGTCATCGGCAGCTACGGGGTTCAGAAACTGGGCATGGAGCATATCAAGCCCTTCTTCACCCGTGGCATCGTCCTCGACATCGTTGCCGTGCGCGGCGCGCCGATGGATGCGGGGGACGAAATTTCTGTCGCCGATATGGAAAAAGCGATGGAAATGCAGGGCATCGAGCCTCCGGCGGAGGGCGACGTGGTGTTGTTTCACACAGGTTGGGGCCGGCACTGGATCACGGATAATGCCACGTTCAATTCCGGCTGTCCCGGCATTGGGCTGGAGGCTGCGGCCTATTTGATCGACAAGGGCATTGCAGTGGTTGGCGCGGACACGTGGCCGGTCGAGGTTGTGCCCAACCCGGACCCCAATCTCGCCTTCCCGGTACATCAGGAGCTGATTCCCAAGAACGGAATATTCATCCACGAGAATATTGCGACAGAACGGCTGATCGAAGCGGGTGTCAGTGAATTTGCCTACATCTTCAGTCCGATGCCCATCAAGGGCGCAACAGGTTCAGCGGGCGCGCCTCTGGCCGCCTTCTGATAGGCGCGCGCCCTGACTGGCCCTGCAGCTCGGGGCGCGCCCACCAGATCTTTGCGGTCAACAGCATGTGGTTGGCCCTTCTTTGCTGACCCCGCCGCGCCTTCCCCGTACCGCACTGATGGTAGCGGGCGGGTGCGGCGGATGTCCGAGTTGTCCAGAGAGACATGGGCACCGGCAGATCTGCGGCCGGTCTCTTCAACGATTATGCTGCGCAGGCTTCAAACCGGCCGGACGCCGATAGGATGCGCGCTCGATCCGTCGGCAGTGAAAATCTTCCCAGACACGATCCGCAGGGTCGCCGGGGACGAAAGGGCGATCGTGGAGAGGCGACCGTGACGCGAGACACTGTTTATCAATTGTTGCGCCCTCTGCATCCCGGCGGAGACAGGGTCAGGCCATCGCTTGCTGCGTCTTCGCGAAGCGGTCATGGAAAGGTGCCGTGGGCGCAGGCAGGGGGTGCCCGGCGGCAGCCTCGCAGCGATCCAGCCATCGCTCGGAAATGGGTGCCAGGGCTGCATAGTGCCTAGCCACCATGTCTCGCGCAGCGACCCCCGGCCAGTTGGCGGGGCGGAGCGCGCGTGGCAGTGGCGCATCGCGCAAGAGGACCCGCCGCCAGTCATGGATCAGCAATGTGCGCGCCGCCATCGCTTCCGCTGGGGCAGTAATGCAGGTGGGCTCGAAATCCTGCCAGTTCGCGGCGAGGCTGGCATAGCGTGCCGCCAGGTCGGGCGGGGATAATGTGGCGCGCAACCAGTCGGGCGACGCGCCGGTTCCGGTGACAAGGAAGAGATTATTGCTCTCGTTCGGGGGCGGTGGTCCGGGGCGCAGCCACGTGCCGCTGGCCACACGCCGAAATCCGTCCGTTTCCAACCGTTCTGCGCCGGGGCCGAGGGCTACGGTCCAGACCCTGTCCCATTCCTGCGGCTCGGCGGCATAGATCCGGGGCGACGCGGCGCGGATGGAGCGCAGGCCACTCTCCGACAAGGCGTAATAGCTCCGCCGACCGACCTTGGTGCGGGTAACCCAGCCATCGCCCGCCAGCCGTGACATGGCGGTTCGGATCGCGCCGCTTTCAGCGCCGAGCAGCTCCAAAAGGGTGGACAGATCGCTCATCGCGATGGCACCGCCGCGCGGCGCGATGGCATCGCCGAAGATGGTCACGGCGAGGGACCAGACACGCAGACGCCCCTCCCCATGCAGCCGCCGGATCTGATCGGCGAGGGTGGTCATCCCTTTGGTCGATTGTCCACGACACGCACCGCCTTGCCTTGCGAGCGGGGCGCATCGCCCGGATCGACGACAGTGATCTTGGTCGAGACCCCGATGGCATCCTTGATGCGTCCGGCCAGATCGGCGGCGGATTTGATGCGCCATTCCTCTGTCTCGTGCCCGGTGGTTGCCTCCACCACCACGGTCATTTCGTCCATGCGGTCAGGGCGGTTCAGTTCGATCTGGAAATGCGGGCTGAGGGATTTGACCTCCATCAGTTGTTCCTCGATCTGGCTGGGAAAGACGTTCACGCCGCGCAGGATGATCATGTCATCGGTGCGTCCGGTGACCTTTTCCATCCGTCGCATGGATCGTGCCGATCCGGGCAGAAGCCGTGTCAGATCGCGGGTCCGGTAGCGGATGATCGGGAACGCCTCTTTGGTCAGGGAGGTGAAGACCAGCTCTCCCATCTCGCCATCGGCAACGGGCTGGCCGGTCTCGGGGTCGATTATCTCGGGGTAGAAGTGATCCTCCCAGATATGAAGGCCATCTTTCGTCTCCACACATTCATTGGCGACGCCCGGTCCCATGACTTCCGAAAGGCCATAGATGTCGACGGCGTGCATGTCGAAGGCCTGCTCGATCTCCAGCCGCATGGCGTTGGTCCAAGGCTCAGCCCCGAATATGCCAACCTCCAATGACGACCGACGCGGATCGATGCCTTGCGCCGCGTATTCGTCCAGCACCGAGAGGCAGTATGACGGGGTGACTGTGATGCCCTTCGGCCTAAAATCCTCGATCAGCCGCACCTGTCGCCGGGTCATGCCGCCCGAGATCGGAGTTGTCGTCAGCCCAAGATGGTCGGCACCGAGATGGATGCCGAGGCCGCCGGTGAAGAGGCCGTAGCCGTAGGCGTTGTGCAGCATGTCGCCAGGGCGCAGGCCAGAGGCGCGCAGACTGCGGGCAACGACGGTGCCCCATACCTCCAGATCGTTTTTTGTGTATCCGACGACAGTTGGCTGGCCGGTTGTGCCGGAGGAGGCGTGAATGCGCGCCACCTGATCCTGCGGGACAGCGAACATGCCAAACGGATAATTGTCGCGCAGGTCCTGCTTCACCGTGAACGGGAATTTTGAGAGGTCTGTCAGGGATCTGAGGTCATCAGGATGAACCCCTGCATGATCGAAAGCCGCCTTGTAGTGGGGGACATTTGCATATGCATGGTTCAGCGACCATTGAAGGCGTTGTAATTGGAGCGCGCCGATCTCATCACGGCTGGCGATCTCGATCGGATCGAGGCTGTCGCGCGGTGGTGTCAGATCTTTCATGCCATGCCTCTCGTCATACGCGGTGGGCCAAGGCCCACCCTACGGGGTGTGGGGTGTAGGGCGGGCCGTGGCCTACCGCGCCGGTGGTCAGACCGCTTCCATTGTCAGGGCGATGCCCTGTCCGACGCCGATGCACATGGTGCAGAGCGCGCGCCGGGCACCACGTTCGCGCAGTTCCATCGCAGCGGTCAGGGCAAGCCGCGCGCCCGACATGCCGAGCGGGTGGCCGAGCGCGATGGCACCGCCATTGGGGTTCACATGTTCCGCATCGTCGGGCAGGCCGAGCTGGCGCATGACGGCGAGGCCCTGCGCCGCGAAAGCTTCGTTCAGTTCCAGGATATCAATGTCCGAGATCTTGAGGCCAAGCCTCTCCAGCAGTTTCTGCGACGCCGGAGCCGGGCCGATCCCCATGATGCGGGGGGCCACCCCGGCCACGGCCATGCCGGTGACGCGGGCGATGGGCGTCAGCCCATATTTCTCCACCGCAGCGCCTGATGCCACGATCAGCGCAGCGGCACCGTCATTGACGCCGGACGCATTGCCTGCCGTCACCGTCCCGCCCTGACGAAAGGGTGTGCCGAGCGCGGCCAGCTTTTCCAGCGTCGTTGCCCTTGGATGTTCATCATGCTCGACGACAATGGGATCGCCCCTGCGCTGGGGGATCGTCACCGGTGCGATTTCCTTGGCGAGCCTGCCCGAGGCACGGGCGGCGAGCGCCTTTTCCTGACTGCTGAGGGCAAACTTGTCCTGATCTTCTCGGCTGACCTGAAATTCCTCGGCGACGTTTTCTGCCGTCTCGGGCATGGAATCGACGCCATGTTCGGCCTTCATCCGCTTGTTGATGAATCGCCAGCCGATAGTCGTGTCGTGCAGCTCCAGCGACCGGTCGAAGGCGGAAACGGGTTTCGACTGGACGTAAGGGGCCCGGCTCATGCTTTCGACACCGCCTGCGATCACCACCTCGCTATCGCCGGTCTTGATGGCCTGCGCCGCCATCCCGACAGCATTGAGGCCCGAGCCACAGAGCCGGTTGATCGTCGCGCCCGCAACTGTCGTCGGCAGACCGGCCAGCAGCGCCGACATGCGCCCGACATTGCGGTTATCCTCGCCCGCCTGATTGGCACCGCCGAAGATGACATCATCCACCGCCTCGCCCGGCAGGCCCGAGGCCCGCTCCATCAGCGCACTGATCGCATGCGCGCCCAGATCATCGGGCCGCACGGTCGAGAGCGATCCGCCATAACGGCCGATCGGTGTGCGGATGCCTTCGCAGATATAGGCTTCGGTCATTGCGTTTCCTCGATGGTTTCGGGGTCGAAATGCTGCCCCCTGATGGTGCGTGATGCGCCGCGCATCTCGGCGATGATCTCGCCCTTCTGGTTGGTCACGGTCATGTCGTAGAGGCCGGAGCGCCCGATGCGCGACCGCTCGATCGCCACGGCGGTCAGCACGTCCCCCTGCCACGCCGGGGCGACGAAGGAGACCGTAATGTGCTGCGCGACCGCCACCTGATTATGGCTGTTGCAGGCGAAAGCGAAGGCGCTGTCGGCCAGCGTGGTGATGAACCCGCCATGGCACATGTCATGTCCCTGGGTGTGGTGCCGGGCCACCGTCATCGACAGGCGGGCGCAGCCGGGGCCGACATCTTCGAGCACCAAGCCCAGCCATTTGGAGGCGTCGTCCCGCGCCCACATGGCCTCAGCCGAATATGTTGCGATTTTTTCCGGTGTCATGGATTTTTCGTGACATATCTCTGCCGTGTTGACAACAAGATAGCGATATCTGGCCGACACGGGCTGAAAGAAAACGTGCTTGTTGCAAGGTTAACAGAGCCTTGTCATTATGAAGCCCGTGCGGAATGGTCCCGCACATGGTGGTGGCGTAAATGTAAGCGAGGGCGTTCCATGTCGAACCTCACTCCGAACGAACAATATATGCTCGAGTTGATCAACCGGGCCCGGTCCGATCCTGCGGCAGAGGCCGCACGGCTTGGCATTGACCTCAATGAGGGGCTTTCACCGGGGCGAATTTCGCCGGATGAGAAGCAGCCGCTGGCAGCCAATGACCTGCTGAACCGGGCGGCGGCGGATCACAGCCGAGATATGCTGAACTTCAACTATTTCGATCATACCGGGCGCAACGGCTCGGATGTCGGCGACCGGATTGAAGCTGCGGGCTACACTGGCTGGCGCACCTGGGGAGAGAACATCTCCTATCGCGGAGGCGGCGACGTGCAGAGCGTCGCAGTGATCGAAGGTCATCACGACGGCCTGTTCCGGTCATCCGGGCACCGCACCAATCTGATGAATAACGGCTTCACCGAGATCGGCATCGGGCAGGAGTTTGGCCAGTTCAACAATTTCAACGCGTCGATGCTGACACAGAATTTCGCGTCGGACCGGGGTGATCCGTTCCTTCTAGGCGTGGTGTTCGATGATCAGGACGGCGACAATTTCTTCGACCCCGGTGAGGAGCTTCCGGGCGTCAGCGTCACCGTGTCGGGCGAAGGATCGGTCGTTACAGGACCGGGGGGCGGGTACGAGTTGCGCGTCGACAACGGTCAGTCGCTGACCGTCACTTTTGCTGGTGGCGCGCTTGGCCAGACGGTTACACGCTCGATCACCGTGGGTGATGAGAACGTCAAACTGGACCTAAACGCCGATGATCTGGCCGCTTCGCCCCAGCCATCCGACCCTGCGCCCCAAACGCCTGATGAGCCCGACCCGACGACCCCGGTTCCATCGGGCCCGACAACGCCGGCCCCATCCGACCCGCCGAACCCGGTCCCATCCGGGCCGGTAACCGCAGGGTCGGACGCTGATGATGTCATGACCGGAAGCAGCGGTGCTGACCGGATCAAGGCGGGCAGTGGTGCCGATCTGGTTCGCGGCGCTGACGGCGATGACTGGCTCAATGGCCAGGCTGGTGAGGATCGCCTGCGCGGTGGCAGCGGCGATGATACCCTGAAGGGCGGTGCCGGTGCTGACCATGTGAAGGGCCAGGCGGGCGATGATCGTCTGATCGGTGGGCGCGACGACGATACGCTGAAAGGCGGCAGCGGTGATGATGAGCTGAAGGGCCAGGCAGGCGATGACCGTCTGATCGGCGGCGGCGGTGATGACACTTTGAACGGTGGCACTGGCGCTGACCTTCTGGCCGGTGGCGCGGGCACTGACAGCTTTCAGTTTTCCGGCCGCGCGGGCAATGACCTCATCCGTGACTTCGAAGATGGCATCGACAGCATTCAACTGCGCGGTTCCGATGACAGCTTTGCCGATCTGACGATTGCAAGCACGGCGCAGGGCCATGCCCTCGTGACCTATGCCGGCGGCACCATCGTTCTGCGCAACCTGGATGCGGATGACCTGAGCGGCGCTGATTTCGTCTTCGTCTGACGTCCTGTTCGGGCGATGAAAGGGGCGAGAAATTTGCCCCTTTCACTATGCCCAACCGGCGGCCAGTCGGCGCTCTGTCGACGCCGTGATCGTCAGTCGGTCAGCGCCCGGCAGGGTGACATGCTGGCGGGAATGCACGCAGTATCATAGCGGATCAGCGCCAGCTCCCGCCGCCGCAAAACGGGGAGCGCGGAGGGCCCATAGCCACCGCCATCCGACCGCAGATGCAGACACGCCTTTCTGAGCGATGCGATCTTCGCCGCGCTGAAATCCGCCATCGCTGTCGGGCCGGGATAGAACGATTCTGTCCAGATGCCATGGGTGTCCAGAAGTTCATGATTGTCGAACAGGAGATGGACATAGCGCTGTCCGGTCTTCGGCGGCTCGCGCGTGATCGAACGGCCGTCGACCATCGCGGATGCTGCGGACAGAAAATGACGGGTCCAGTGCTGCAGCTCCGCCGAGCGGGACTGGAGCGCGAGACGATGTTGTGGGGACACCACGACATCCTGCCAGGGCACGCCCAGCCCGAATGCGTTCGCGTGAATGCGAACCGCGCACAGGTGAGGTTTTGCCTGCAACTCGGACCGCATCATATACCGATGCCCCACCCAGCGAACCGGTTGTGGCGGCTTTTCGGCCACGTGGACACCATCGCCGGGTTGGAGCGTCTCGACCGCCTGCAGCCCCATCCTTGTCCGGATCATGGTGCCGGCGGAGAAACAGACGAAGTCGGGCAGGGCGTCGTAGTCCTGCGGTGGTGCACCGATAATCGTGTTGTTCGTCCCCGTTATCGTATCGCCGACATCGACCGATCCGGAACTCAGAAACATGTACTGCGGGTTGGAGAACTGGATCAACGTGAGGGTGACGGGCGAACCGTTCACGTTGCCGGTATAGGTCTCGAAGGTCTGAAAATTGGAGGAGTTGCCGATAAAGCCCGGAATCGCACTGACATCGAGCTGGAGCGAGCTGCCGGCATCTGGGTCCGACAGGGTCGGATCATCGTCGATAATATCCACCACAAAGGCCGCATCCACGGTCACGGTCGAAGACCCGAGCGGGTCGACGTTCAGCTCATAGATGGTGATCGTGGCCACTGCTTTCCCTCTGTCAGACTATCATGACGTCATCTCGATCCTCGGCGATCATGGGCCACAAACCCATCCAATCACGCTATCTGCACAGCGAATGACAACATATTGCGTCCCAATTCAGGCATGATCTGCACGCAAAACAGGTAATTTCAGTCTCATCCATCCAGGCCGGTTGTGCAATATGTTGCAAAAATTCCTTCTCTTCATCTTTTTTCGTGACATAAATGATGTCTGATGTCCCTGTTGGCGGAGAAGATCCCGTGGCTCTTGAGCGACCGGAAGTGGCGGTGAGGTTCGACATCCAGAACCTGCCCGACGGGTTTGCGGATGATCCGTTTCCGACTTATCGCGCGCTTCTGGAGCATGCGCCGCTGAAACGGTTTCCCGATGGGTCTGTCATGCTGTCACGTTGGGCCGATCTGGACCGCGTTTATCGCGATACGTCGATTTTCCGGTCAGACAAGAAGGTGGAGTTCGGCGCAAAATTTGGCATAGAAACCCCTTTGTTTGAGCATCATACGACCTCGCTGGTCTTCAATGACCCGCCACTGCATACCCGCGTGCGCCGGATCATGGTCGGGGCGATGACCCCGCGTGCCATCGCGGCGATGGAGCCGGGCCTGATCGCGGTGGTCGACGGGTTGCTGGATGATCTGGCAGAGCTGGGTGAGGTTGATCTGATCGAGGACTATGCAATGCGCATCCCGATTGAGGTCATCGGCAATCTCTTTGATATGCCTCATGATGAACGTGGCCCCCTCCGGGACTGGTCGTTGGCCATTCTGGGCGCGCTGGAGCCTGTCATTTCCGCCGAGCAGGAGGCGCGCGGCAATGCGGCGGTCACGGACTTCAAGGACTATCTGCGTGATCTCGTGGCGCGGCGGCAGGCGCGGCCGGGCGATCCGGACACCGATGTGCTGACCCGGCTGATACAGGCTGACGACGGGGGCGGGCTGTCTGAGACGGAGCTATTGCAGAACTGCATTTTCATCCTCAATGCCGGGCACGAGACAACGACGAACCTGATCGGCTCCGCACTTTACGAGCTCCATGAGCACGCGCAGGCACGCAGCGCCTTGCTGGCTGATAAGACGCTTTTGCCAACGGCGGTGGAGGAGGTGCTTCGGTTTCAATCCTCCAACCAGCTTGGCAACCGGATGGCCGCGGCAGATGCTGAATTCCATGGCGAGACCATTAGCGCTGGCACCCGTATTCATCTTTGTATCGGCGCTGCCAATCGCGATCCGCGTCAGTTTCCCGACCCCAACAGGTTCGACATCACGCGAAAGCCGAACCGCCATCTCGCCTTCGCCGGCGGCCCGCATACCTGCGTCGGGTTCTCCCTTGCACGGATGGAGGGGCGGGTGGCCATCGGGCGGTTTCTGACCCGGTTTCGCGAATACCGGCTGCTGCCCGGTGCCAAACGAAGCGGCCGCGTCCGGTTTCGCGGTTTCACCCACCTGCCTGCGCGGGTCGGATAGAAAGGATCATCATGCTGTTGCAATCCTATGTCGCCGGAGAGTGGGTTGACCCCGCCTCCGCCCGTCCGATCCTCGATGCCACCACCGGCGCGGTCGTGGCGGAGGGCGGCACAACCGCCCCCGATGTGGAGGCGATGGCCGATTATGCGCGCCGGGTCGGCGGCCCGGCCTTGCGTGCGATGTCGTTCCATGACCGGGCGCGGATGCTGAAGGCGCTCGCGACCTGGCTGAACGAACGCAAAGAGGCGCTTTATGAGCTGAACTACGCGACCGGCGCGACGCGCTCGGACGGTGCGGTCGATATCGAAGGCGGGATCGGGACGATGTTCCTCTATGCCTCCAAAGGGCGGCGCGAGATGCCGGACGGGCATGTCTATGTCGACGGGGCGGTGGAGGGTTTGTCCCGCTCCGGCGCGTTCAAGGGCGTCCATGTGGCAACGCCGCTGCGCGGGGTGGCGGTGCATATCAACGCGTTCAACTTCCCAGTCTGGGGCATGCTGGAAAAGCTGGCACCCACCCTGCTGGCAGGGGTGCCGGCGATCGTGAAACCGGCCACACAGACGAGCTATCTGACCCATGCCTGTTTCCGGACGATGATCGAAAGCGGGCTTTTGCCGCCCGGAGCGGTGCAGCTGATTTGCGGGCCGGTCGGTGATCTTCTGGACCGGCTCGGCCCGCAGGACGTTGTCGGGTTCACCGGCTCCGCCGCAACGGCGGGCAAATTGAAGGGTAACCCGAACCTGATCGGCAACGCTGTGCGGTTTCATGCCGAGCAGGATAGCCTGAATGCCTCGGTCCTCGGGCCAGATGCAGCACCGGGCACGCCGGAGTTCGAGACGTTCCTGCGCGAAGCGGCGCGGGAAATCACCGTGAAGGCGGGTCAGAAATGCACTGCAATCCGGCGCATCATCGCGCCGCGCGCCCATGTCGATGCGGTCGTTGCGGCGCTGGCGGAGAAGCTGTTGGCGATGCCCGTCGGCGATCCGCGTGCCGAGGGGGTTCGGGTTGGCGCGCTTGCGGGCCTTACGCAACGCGCCGATGTGGCGGCGGCGGCGGCGCGGATCGGCGCGGTCTGCGAGAAGGTGTTCGAGGGACATCTCGGCGATGTGGATGCTGAGCAGGGTGCGTTTCTCGCCCCGATGATCTTTCGATGCGATGATCCGAAGGGGGCCACGGTTCCTCATGCCATCGAGGCATTCGGCCCCGTCTCCACCGTTATGCCCTATGATCAGCCGGGCGATGCGGCGGAGATTGCCAATCTTGGCGGCGGGTCGCTGGTGGCGTCGGTATTCACCCGCGATCCGGCTTTTGCGCGTGAGATGGTGATGGAAAGCGCGGCCTGGCATGGACGGCTCTACTTTGCCAATCGCGATACCGGGAAGGAGGCGACCGGCCATGGCGCGCCGGTCCCGCATATGGTCCATGGCGGGCCGGGCCGCGCTGGCGGTGGTGAGGAACTTGGCGGCATCCGGGGCGTCATGCACTATATGCAACGCACCGCCGTACAGGGCCCGCCCGAGATCCTGAGTGCGATCACCGACACGCATATCGCTGGCGCGCAGGGCCGCGCAGCGGCACAGCATCCCTTCACGCAGCGATTTGGCGAATTGAGCATCGGAGACCGGCTCGTCACACCGCCGCGCGTGGTCACGCTGGACGATATCGAACAATTCGCCCATTTCACGGGTGATACATTCTACGCCCATATGGACGAGGATGCGGCGAAAGCGAACCCGTTTTTTCCGGGGCGTGTCGCCCATGGCTATCTTCTGCTCAGTTTTGCGGCTGGTCTTTTTGTGCAGCCTGATCCCGGGCCTGTGCTGGCCAATACGGGGCTCAATGATCTGAGTTTTCAGAAGCCAGTTTCGCCGGGTGACAGCATTGCCGTTGCCTTGACCGTGAAGCGCAAGACCCGCCGCAATGATGAGTATGGCGAGGTGGCGTGGGAGGTGATCCTGACCAATCAGGACGGCGAGCAGGTTGCGCAATACGAACTTTTGACGATGGTGGCGCACTGACCGGTACGAGCGGCCCTTAGGAGGCTGTCTTGTCTGGATATTTTAAGAAGAGAAACGGGGGGCGGCAACGCCTGCCGGTGCCGGTGCGGAGACAGGGATATGGCGATACTGCTCGGCGTCGATACCGGCGGGACGTTTACCGATGCCGTGGTGTTCGACGAAACTGATGGCCTTGTACTGGCCAGTGCGAAATCGCTGACCACCCATCATGATCTGGCATTGGGGATCGCGGCGGCGATGGATGGGGCCCTGCGCGCAGCGGCCGTCGAGGCTGCGGCGGTTTCGCTGGTCTCGATCTCCACCACATTGGCGACGAACGCGTTGGTTGAGGGCCATGGCGATGCGGCGGCGCTGGTGATGATCGGGTTTGGTGAAAGCGATCTGGAGCGTGCGGGTCTGCGATCAGCACTTGGAAGCGATCCCGCGATTTTTGTGGATGGCGGCCACCGCAGCGACGGCTCGCCGGTGGCCGCGCTGGACGAGGAGGCGCTGGGCGCGGCGGTTGCGGAGGTGGCTGATCGGGTTGCGGGGTTTGCGGTCGCCGGTGTGTTTGCGGTGCGCAACCCGGTTCATGAAGTTGCTGCGCGCAATCTGATCCATACGCGCACGGGCCTGCCGGTGACTTGTTCGCATGAATTGTCGGCCAAGCTCGGCGGGCCGAAGCGGGCGTTGACGACGCTGCTCAATGCGCGGCTGGTGGGGATGATCCAGCGGCTGATCGAAGCGACCGAGGGGCTGATGGCGGCGCGCGGGATCGCCGCGCCGGTGATGGTCGTCAAGGGCGACGGTGCGCTGATGGGGGCGGGTGTCGCGCGGGCGCGGCCGATCGAGACGATCCTTTCGGGTCCTGCCGCCTCGGTTGTCGGGGCAGCGCATCTCACGGGGCTTTCCGCCGCTGTCGTGTCGGATATCGGCGGGACGACGACGGATGTGGCGACTTTGTCCGAGGGGCGGCCCCGGATCGATCCTGAGGGCGCGAAGGTCGGCGGCTGGTCGACCATGGTCGAGGCGGTCGCGATGCGCACACATGGTCTTGGCGGCGACAGCGAGGTCGGCATGGTCGATGCCGGGCTGCGGCCCCGGCTGTCACTCGGCCCGCGCCGGGCCACACCTGTCAGCCTTTTTGCCGTCGACTATCCCGACGTGATAGAGGCGATGGAAGTACAGTTGGCCCGGCCACGCGGCGAGGCGTTCGATGGCGTTTTCGTGCGGCGCGGCGCGCGGATGTCGGGGCTGGCGGAGCTAAGCGCGTCCGATCAGGAGATACTGACCGAGGTGGGCGAGGGCCGGGCGGTTGACGCGCTCAAGCTCGGCCCGCGCGGGCGGTCCGCGCTGGACCGGCTGATTGCACAAGGCTTCCTTCGGAAAGTCGCCTTCACGCCGTCGGATGCGGCGCATGTGCTTGGTTTACATGATGCTTGGGACGGGCAAGCCGCGCGGCAGGCGGCGGCGCTGTTTGCGCGCAAGAAGGGCAATGACGGGCGGACCCTGGCGGCAGATGCCGACGAGATATCGCGGTGGGTGATTGACGCGCTGACACGGCGGTCAGCCGAGGTCGTGCTAGAGGCTGCATTGGCAGAAGACGGGTTTGAGGCTGAAGGCCTTGCCTCCTCTCCCCTCGGTGCGGCGGCACTTGAGGGGCGATCGGGGTTCGCAGTGCCTGCGCTGGGCCTCAGCGTGCCGCTGATTGGCCTCGGGGCCTCTGCGGCGATCTACTATCCTGCGGTGGCGGCGATGTGCGGCGCGGAGGCGGCGATCCCTGATCATGCGGATGTCGCGAATGCGGTCGGTGCCGTTGCTGGGCGGGTGGAGGTGAAAGTCGAGGCCGCGATCCTCTCGCCCGACGGCGAACGGTTCGATCTGATGGCGGGCGGTGCGCCCGAGGTGTTTGTGATGCTCGATGCGGCAAAGGCGCGGGCTGAAAGCTGGGCGCGTGGCGAGGCGCTGGCGCGGGCCGAAGCAGCGGGTGCGGAAGCGCCGGAGGTCAGCATGACATGGGAGGAGCGGCGCGCCACGGTCGAAGCCCGAGAGGTGCTGGTCGAAGCGCGGGTCGTCGCAACGGCGAGCGGGCGGCCTCAGTTTTGAAGCGGTCTTCGGCGTTGTGCTGGCTGAAGTGGGCGGACAACGTCCCTTTGGCGCTGGCCATTGGGATAGTTGTTTAGAGGCCAGATCGCCAAATGCCGCACAGCCAGAGAACCGCCGCATGGTTCATGAGCTGGGGTCAATCTTATGCTGTTTGATGTAAAACCCTTCATCCGCAGAAGGGGCGACGAAGTGCTTGGTCACTTTTCGAAACTCATCCTCTGTCGCCGCAAACGGATGATCGCTTTGCGCATTCCGCGCGTGCAGCCTTGCAAGGCAAACCTCATCCGGGACGTCCAGAACGTGCAGTATGTGAGACGCCTTTGACTGGTTCATGATGCCACGCATCCAGCTGCGCGCTTCGCGTGTGTTGGCCTGGAAGTCCAGAACAACGGATATCCCCGCATCAAGCAACGAGGCAATATGAGGCCCCAGGATCCTCCGTAGCTTTGCAGAATACCGGACATAATCTGATATTGAAGACATATCCTCCCCGTACAAAGCGCTCAGCCACTCATCTTCGGCAATTACTATGGCTCCACAGTTGCTGCCAAGCTGGGCAGCCAATGTGGATTTCCCGGAAGCAATTTTTCCGCACAGCAAGTGCAAGGTCGGTGACGGAGCGGACATGGGTGCGAACCTCGCTTGGCAGATAGCTTTCAGTCGGCGTTCAGGACAGCGCGGCCCCTCTATCGTAAAGGCATGGCTTCATGTCAGTTCCTAGTCACAAGAGTGCTCTTTCTACCGATGAACTGACCCATATCAGACTGGCGCGGCCTTCCTGATCAGGCCTCCGACACGTTCTTCTTCTTGCAATAAAGCTCCAACCGGTGATGCACCACATCATAGCCAAGCTCCTCAGCTATCAGTGCCTGCAGGGCCTCGATCTTCTCGGAGCGGAACTCGATCACGTCGCCGGTTTCCACGTCGATGATATGGTCGTGATGGGGGGCGTCTGTTGTCTCGAACCTGGCGGGGGCGCCTTCGAAGGCCAGGCGCTGGACGACCCCCTGTGCCTCAAGCGCCGTCAGGGTGCGGTAGACGGTGGCGAGGCTGACGGTTTCCTCGATCTCCCGCGCGCGACGGTGCAGTTCGGTCGCGTCGGGATGGTCCGAAGCCTCGGCCAGCACCTTCAGGAGGGCGGAGCGCTGCCGCGTTATGCGGACACCATCCTTGCGCAGGGCGTTTTCCAGATTTTCAGCCTGACTGCTCATGAAGGTCATATAGTACTTTGGGCCGGCTTCGTGAAGATGCAAATCATTCTTATATACGTTGACAAGATGCAAATCATTCTCATATTCATTCTAAACTGATATTGGAGATCCCATGAAAACGCGTTTGATAGCCTTTGCCCTGACGCTCGCGCTCGCCTCCCCGGCGTTTGCGGACAAATTCAAGGCCGTCACCACCTTCACCATCATCGCCGACATGGCACAGAATGTGGCGGGGGACGCGGCGGAGGTGTCCTCGATCACACGCCCTGGCGCGGAGATCCATAATTATGCACCGACGCCGCGCGATGTCCTGAAGGCGCAAGAGGCCGATCTGGTCATCTGGAACGGTCTCAATCTGGAATTGTGGTTTGAGAAGTTCTTCCAGACCCTGCGCGATGTCCCCTCCGTCGTGATCAGCGAAGGCGTGGACCCGATGGGGATCTCGACCGGGCCCTATACCGGCAAGCCCAACCCACATGCCTGGATGTCGCCCGACGCGGCACTGATCTATGTAGACAACATCCGGGATGCGTTTATCGAGCACGATCCGGAGAATGCCGAAACCTATCGCGCCAATGCTGAGGCCTACAAGGCGGAGATCCTGGCGGTCGCAGCCCCGATCCGTGAAACGCTGGCCAGTCTGCCCGAGGATCAGCGCTGGCTGGTAACCGGTGAAGGTGCGTTTTCCTATCTCGCGCGCGATTTTGGCTTGAAGGAACTCTATCTCTGGCCGATCAACGCTGATCAGCAGGGTACGCCAAGCCAGGTGCGGGCCGTGATCGACAAGATGCGCGAGGAGGACATAGATGTGATCTTTTCCGAAAGTACGGTTTCATCTGATCCGTCTGAACAGGTCGCACGGGAGGTCGGCGCACGTTATGGTGGGGTGCTTTATGTCGACAGCCTGTCGGAGGCAGACGGACCAGTGCCGACCTATCTCGATCTCCTGCGCGTCACGGCAGAGACCATAAGAAAGGGACTTGCTGGATGAGCCTCGCGCATATCGATCCGCATATTCCGACCGCCAGCGACCCCGCTGGCGGTTTGTCGGTTTCGGATGTGACGGTATCCTATCGCAACGGCCATACGGCCCTGCGCAATGCCAGTTTCAAGGCACCGGTCGGGTCGATCACTGCCCTTGTCGGCGTGAACGGGTCGGGCAAATCGACCATGTTCAAGACGATCATGGGGTTTCTGGACGCGGCGCGGGGCGACGTACGTGTGCTTGGTCTCCCTGTGCGTGAGGCGATCCGGCGCAATCTGGTGGCCTATGTGCCGCAGGCTGAAGAGGTCGACTGGTCCTTTCCCGTACTGGTCGAAGACGTCGTGATGATGGGTCGTTATGGTCATATGGGGTTCATGCGCCGGGCAAAGCGGGCTGACAGGGAAGCGGTGGATCAGGCGCTGGCGCGCGTTGGCATGGCCGACTATCGCCACCGCCAGATCGGCGAATTGTCAGGCGGGCAGAGAAAACGCGTTTTTCTGGCGCGCGCGCTGGCGCAGGACGGGCGAGTGATCCTGCTGGACGAGCCGTTCACTGGTGTCGATGTGCAGACCGAGGAAGCCATCATCGCGCTCTTGAAGGAGATGCGGGACGAGGGGCGGGTGATGCTCGTCTCCACTCACAATCTTGGCTCGGTCCCTGAATTTTGCGACCGGACGGCGCTGATCAAGGGCACGGTGCTGGCCTATGGCCCAACGGCGGAGATTTTCACGGCCGCCAATCTGGAACGTGCCTTCGGCGGTGTCCTGCGTCACTTCGTGCTCGGCGGCACTGATCTGCATGATGACGAGGATGGACGGCAGGTCACGGTCATCACCGATGATGAACGGCCCTTCGTGCTCTATGACGAGAAGGAGGAAGGCGATGGCAAGCCTTCTTGAGCCCTTCGCCTATGGCTACATGGTCAACGCGATCTGGGTGAGCGGCCTCGTCGGTGCGGTCTGCGCCTTCCTGTCTGCGTATCTCATGCTCAAAGGCTGGTCGCTGATCGGCGATGCGCTCGCCCACTCCATCGTACCGGGGGTGGCGGGGGCCTATATGCTGGGCCTGCCCTTCGCGCTTGGTGCATTTCTGTCGGGCGGGCTGGCGGCGGGTACGATGCTGTTCCTCAACCAGCGCACCGGGCTGAAGGAGGACGCGATCATCGGGTTGATCTTTACCTCGTTCTTCGGACTTGGCCTCTTCATGGTGTCGCTATCGCCGACATCGGTGAACATCCAGACCATCACGCTCGGCAATATTCTGGCCATCACGCCGGGTGATACGTTGCAACTGGCGCTGATCGGGGTGGTGTCGCTGGTGCTTCTGTGGCTCAACTGGCGCAATCTGATGCTCGTTTTCTTCGATGAAACCCACGCCCGCGCCATTGGCATCCGCGCGGACCGGCTGCGCATCATGTTCTTCACCTGTCTCGCGGCCTGCACCGTGGCGGCGATGCAGACGGTTGGCGCATTCCTCGTCATTGCGATGGTCGTGACGCCGGGGGCAACGGCATACCTGCTGTCGGACAGGTTCCCCCGTATCATCATGCTGTCCATCGCCATCGGTGCGGGGACGAGTGTTGTCGGGGCCTATCTAAGCTACTTCGTCGATGGCGCGACGGGCGGGGTGATTGTCGTCCTGCAGACGATCCTGTTCCTGATCGCCTTCGTCTTTGCACCGAAGCACGGCCGACTGGCGGCGCTGCGTCGGCAGTCAGCGACAGCGGTAGAGGTGGCACCGTGATCGAGGAGATGCTGCTGCCTTTCCAGCTGCCCTTCATGACCAACGCGATGATCATCGCAGCCATGGTGGCGATACCGGCGGCGCTGCTCTCATGCTTCATGGTGCTGAAAGGCTGGTCGCTGATGGGCGATGCAATTTCCCATGCTGTGCTACCGGGAGTGGTCGGCGCCTATATCATTGGCCTGCCAATTGCGGTCGGGGCGTTCATCGCCGGAATGATCTGCGCGCTGGCAACAGGCTATCTGCAGGAAAACTCCCGCATCAAACAGGACACTGTGATGGGCGTCGTTTTCTCCGGCATGTTTGCACTCGGCATCGTGATGTATACGAAAATCCAGTCCGATGCGCATCTCGATCATATCCTCTTTGGGAACATTCTGGGGATTGGCGCGGCCGACCTGTGGCAAACGGGGGTCATTGCCGGTGTGGTCTCGATGTTGCTGATCGCGAAGTGGCGTGATCTGATGCTGCATACGTTCGATCCCGCGCAGGCCCGGGCAGCGGGGTTGCCGGTGCGGGCGTTGCACTATGGGCTGCTGGTGATGCTGTCGATGACCATCGTGGCAGCGCTGAAGGCGGTCGGTATCATACTTGCCATTGCTTTGCTGATTGCGCCGGGGGCGGTAGCGTTCCTGATGACGACCCGGTTTGGCGTGATGCTGTGGGTTGCGGTCGCCATGGCTGTTGTCACATCGGTTCTGGGTGTGTGGCTGAGCTTCTTTCTGGACAGCGCACCGGCGCCGACCATCGTCCTTCTGATGACGGCCTGCTTTATCGCGGCTTTTGTCCGCGTGTCCGTGCGGGCCCGGCTGCCGGTTGTCAGGGTGGAAGCCTCCGGCGGGGATATTTGAGGAAGAGAAAGGTCTTCAGCGGCGGAACCCGACGAGCCAACCTTCCATCGCATCATGGGCGATTTCGAGTGAGCGTGCGACGGCGGGCAGGGCCGAAACAGTGCCATGCCATGCGGCGATGCCGTCAGGAATCTGCAGTGTCTGCTCCATTTCCTTCAGCATCATGCGGGCCATCTGGATCGTGACCGGATAGGCAATGTCCGCGACCGAGGGGGCACGGCCATTTATGAAAGGCGCGGGCGCGATGATCTCTTCGAGGCGGAGGAGAGCGGCATTGATACCCTTTGTTCCAGATTTCACCGCATCCGGCTCAGCCCGCCAGTCGCCCTTGATGAGAGGGAAGAGGGCTCGGGCCGCCGCCTCCACCCGCGTGTCGTGAAAGCCAAGAAGGGCGCGGGTCTTGGCGCGGGCGATTGGGTCAGGGGGGAGGAGTGGCGGCGACGGTGCGATTTCCTCCAACAGTTCGATGATCGCGTTGCTGTCATGGATCGCGGCCCCGTCGATCACCATGCCGGGCACTGATCCCGATGGGACAGTGGCGCGGTATTCGGGCGATCCATAGCCGGCAGGTGGTGGTAACTCGGCGTAGTCCAGCCCCTTCATGTCGAGGACGATCCGCACCTTTGCCACGAAAGCGGAGACGGCAATGCCGTAGAGGGTGATGTCAGGCATGGGGCGCGTCCCGGAGTGTGGTGAGCCCGATCCCGGCCGCATCGAACCCACCATCGACCGCCAGTGTCTGCCCGGTGATAAACCCGGCCCGGCCATCGCAGAGGAAGGTTACGGCGGCGGCGATCTCATCTTCGTCCCCATAACGGGCAAGGGGGATCGTATCGTGATAGTCGGCGCGTATGGCATCGGAATGGACCTTTTTGGCCATATCCGTCTCCACCGGGCCGGGGGCGATCAGATTGACGCGGATATCATGGGAGGCAAGCTCCACCGCCTGCTGCTTGGTCAGGTGCGCCAGCGCTGCCTTCGATGTGCCATAGGCCGCGCGAAGCGTTGAGGCACGCAGGCCAGAGATCGATCCGATATTCACCACCGCCCCGCCGCCATCCCGTGCCAACAGTGGCGCGGTGGCATTGGTCATCAGGAAAGGGCCGGTCAGGTTGGTCGCCATGATTGTGCTCCAGTCCTCCAGCGTGGTGTCGAGAAGCGGCTTGAACTCGGCCACCCCTGCATTGTTCACCAGTGCATCGAGCCGCCCGGTGATCGCCTCCGTCTCGCCCACCGCGCGCGCCACATCGCCAGCGTCCGAGACATCCGCATGGATCAGATGCGCCCGGTTCGAGCCGAGCGTAGTATGCGCCTCGATTAAATTATCGCTGGCCCGGTCCAGCATGAGTACGGACCAGCCCTCGTCCAGAAAGCGGCGCGTGATGGCAAGACCGATACCGCGCGCGGCACCTGTGATGAGAGCGGTTTTCATGAAGCCGTTTGTTGTTTGGATACGGGTGTCATCTTTCTCTTCCTTAAATATCCCCTGTCGGGGCAGATGTCAGGAGAGATCCCGGATATTCAGCTCACCCCATGAACGTCCAGCTTGGTCCTGCCGTTTCTCCCTTGTCGTTCACCGGCACGCGGACGAGGGCCTGGGCGGCGTAGCGCAGGTTCATCATGACCGGGGCGAGTTCCGTGAACTTGGCGGGGTTGCCGTTGAAAGCGTCGTGGAGACTGAGCAGGAGGTCGGTGTAGATCGCGTTGAAATTGTCCATCTTGGCCTGCACTTCGGGCAGGCGGCGGTAGGAGCCGGGTTTGGGGTCATCGCGCATCGGCGCAACTGCCGTCCAGTCGACGACCAGCTCACCCCCGGTGGGCGGGCCGCCGATCACGTCATCGGCGTGGTAATAGCGGCTGAGGAGGATCTCGTTGAACTTGAAGAAATGCGCGATGTCTTCGTCATCCGTGCCGGGGATCGGATCGCCGTCGCCCGCGCGCCCGCCAAGATCGGCGCCCTCGCCTTCCTCCACGATCATCTTGATGGCGCGCAGGGCGGAGCGCTCGCCTGTGACCGGGAAAACCTCGCCGCCCGCGCCCCAGTAATGCTCTCCATGGACCTGACGCGCAGGATCGCCGCAGAAGACCTCTTTTGAGCGATATTTATCGCAGAGCGCTTCGAGCTTGGTCTTCACGCAGTGATAGAACCCGCCGATGGTCTCGGCCGCGTAGCAGTTACCATCCTTGACCTTGTCGAAATTCTCCGGCGCACGCTCCACCTCGCGGAAGGCGCGGATCTGGTCCTTGGTGAACCGGCGCAGATGCACTTTCGGCCCCTTGCCCGAGGGCAGGATATGGCAGGGATAGGCGGGGATGCGCGGGCAGTCGGGAAAGCCCGGCATCGGATCGGTCGTGTTCAGCACCACCTCGCCGCCAAGCGCGTTCAGGATATTGGCGGCAAGGGTCATGTGGAGCATCTCCTCCACCATCACCTGGCGGATCACCTCCATCGGCTGGGCGTTCACCTGCGCGGGCATGACGCGGTCATACTGCCCGGCCTGGGAAATCGTGTAGGCGGCCGTCGCATAAGGCGGAATGGTCGACAATTCGATCCTGATGGCCCAACCGAGGAGCTGTTTGAGTTCCTCGCGATCTTCGATCATCTGCTTGCGGCTCATGACTTGCCCTCCAATGCACGGGCGAGGCCCTCGGCGGCCTTGATGACCAGTGCGGTCATGGTCAGCGTCGGGTTGGATGTGGCAATGGTCGGCATCGCCCCGCAGCCAACGAGCCAGAGATTGTCGTGGTCCCACGCGCGTCCGTTCAGATCCGTCACGCTGTCATGTTTCGATGTTCCCATCCGGTGCGTGCCGGCATTGTGGCCCGCGCCCCAATAGACGAACCCGGTGCCGGCCTCGCTGACATAGCCGGGGTCGGAGGCGTCGTAATGGGATCTGTTTTCCACCCCGAGGCGCTGGAAGATCTGGTCGCAGACCTCCAGCCCCTGCACGATCCCGGCGCGCGAATAGGCATCGACCGCGTAGCTGAGCACCGGTCGCGGCTCCCCCATTGCATCGCGGTAGGCGGGATCGACGGTGACGCGGTTATTGGGGGAGGGGAGCTGTTCGGGCATGATCCCGATCCGCACCTGACGCTGGACCTGATCGTAAATCCGCTCACGCAGGGCATCGCCGAAGAGCTGATCCTGATCGACCATCCGCTCCACATCCGAATAGGGGCTGTTGGCGGCGAAATTCCAACCCCAGTTCGCCAGCTCCAGCCGCACGGCGGCCTTGTCTGAGCGAAACCTGCCATAGCGCAGATCCGGGAAGGACGCGGTGGAGCCCGGTCCCCGGAACGGGCCGACAGGTTCGGGCGCGAGGCCCCATGCCAGCACGTATGGATGGTCCATCAGGTTGCGGCCAAGCTGCCCCGATGTGGGGCAAAGCTCGGATGCCAGTGCGATCTTGGCGTTCTCGATGGCGTTGGTGGCCAGCACATAGGTCTGGCCTGTGACGCGTTTGACCTTCCATGTGGGCGCGCCGGGATAATCATAGTGTTTGTAATGAACCCCCGTGACGCGCCCGGTGGCGCTGTCGGTATCGATTTTCGACACGACGCACTGGGTGCGGATCGTCACCTCGCCCTTTTGCATTTTGGCCTGTTGAAGGGTCTTCAGGCCATTATATTTGGCCTGGATCGGGCAGATCGGAATGCAGGAGGAATTACCCTCGCACCGCTGCCCCATGAAGGCATACTTCGCGGTGCCGCCCGCCGTGCCGTATTGGTCCTGTTTCTCCCCACCGACCGTGAAACGCCCCTTGCGCGGGGTCGAATTGCGCCCCTGCGGCGTGGCGGAGACGGAAAGGGATTTCTCCTCACCGTTTTCAAGGGTCACCGTCATGCCCTCGGTGCCGCGCGCGAACCAATTGTCGGAATAGGATTTCGGGATCGGCTCCATCGGGAAATCGTAATCCTTGGAGAAATGGATGCCGCCAAAGCTGTTCTCGGCCTTGTCCCCCGCGACGCCGATCTCCCATTCGGCCTTCTCGTAATAGGGGGCGAGATCGTCGTAAGTGATCGGCCAGTCGACGCCCTTGTCGAATTCGGAACGGATGCGGAAATCTTCGGGCTGCATGCGCAGCGCCGTGCCGAGCCAGTGCATCATGGTGCCGCCCTCGACCTTGGTGTAGTTTGATCGGAACGGGTTCGGCCCCTGCTGGACATAATATCCATCGGGCGCGACGACCTCGGGCGAGGGGGCGTTGGGGTTGTCGGGATAGGGGCTGTTGGGGGTCTTCACCTCGGTCAGGTGAAAATTGTCCACGTAGGAGCGGTACGTCGCCGCCGTCTCGCCGTTCTTGGCACCGGCTTCAAGGATCAGCACATTGTGGCCCCTGGCGGCCAGATGCTTGGCCATGATCGCGCCGGAAATCCCCGCCCCGACGATCACCGCATCGTAATGAATGTCATCCATGTCAGCCCCCCAACGGTCCGGTGCGCGGTGCGGGCGGCGTCAATGCCCATGCGCCAAAACCCTGCTGTTTTGCACCCATCGGATGGGCCCCCATCGCATCCCAGACCAGCCCTTCCTGATAGGATCGGGTGGAGAGGATGCGCGCCGTGTCCTGATCGCTAAGTCCATTGCGGGCGACCCAGTCGGGGGGCATCGGCTCCCACTGGCCGAGATACCAGAGCTTCATCAGCGCGCGCGCCAGCGGGCCGAGATCGGCATCGGAAAGGATATGCTCACGGGCCAGGCGCTGCGCCTCCGCCGGGTCGTCATGGCGGATCGTCTCGATCCGCACGCCCCATTCCAGCAGGGGCGCGGTCAGATCGCCCGCGACTGCCGCGAGCTGGCGAAAATACTCATCGGCGCAGCCGGTCGACGCAAGGGAGGCCCCGTTATAGCCGGTCAGAAGCGCCGAGAGTTTCAGAAAGTCATCTGTACCGGCCATCGCCGTCCCTCCTCTTGTCACGCTTCAGCCGAAGGCATCATCCCGGTCGATCCCGTCGAGCCAGAACCCCTCCGGCTCCGCGCAGGCGGGGGCGGAGGTAAAGGTTTGCGCCGCCACGGGCTTGTTCTTCTCGCCGATCAACGTGCGCAGGTCCTCGGTCATGACGAAATCATTCGCACCGATCTTCAGGCTGACGCGCTTGCGGTCTTCCTTGCTGTTCAGCATCGCCGTCATGAACTGACCCATGATGGTCCAGCGGGTCCAGACGGTGCGCCCCAGGCCACAGGCAAATTCAGGGATCGGCGTGCAATTCGTCGGCCAGAACTGCAAATCATCGAAATCCGCGTTCATGTCGTAGACAAATTCATCCTTATTATCCGGATTAATCAGTTGGATTTTCCAGTCGTAATTCGGCTTGGCGTTCAGCGTCGGCACGTCGTAATTGAAGTTGCCAACGAATTTCGGCTCCCCGAACACCTCGCGCCCGGCCTGCACGGCAATGGCATTGTCGGCGGCTACATGGATGCGCAGATGACCCAGCGTCTTGGTCTGGTCCTCGCCGTTCAGCCAGTTTTCGATGGGCATATAGGGCACGCCGGGGGATCGATTGCCGGGATAGGCGACGATGTTGAACTCCACCTCGTTGGTGATGCCGAGCGCGTTATTGTAATGCGCCGTGTAGCGCTGGAAATTCAAAAGGACGACCGCCTTGTCGACGATCTTCTTGCCTTCCTTCACGGGGAAGAGCGCGACTTTCAGGCCCGTGGGTTTGCCGTTCTGCTCCTCCACATAAGGTCGCGCGACATCCGGGTCGCAATACCAGTAGACCCAGTTGCACTGGAGCGAGGCATAATAGAACGGCCATTGCGCGAAATCCTTTGGCAGCGCCGGGGCGAGCCCGCTCCACGGTGTCTGTCCGCCATGTGTTTTGGATTTGGCCATGTCGCATCCCCTCTGCCGCTTTGCACCGATCTGGCGATCGGTGAATTGGTTTTGCACGTTAGCGGAGAAAGACTGGTTAACAAGTTATTTGTCGAGAGGCAGCGGCGACGCTGTGCAATGCTGCAGACGGGATGTCAGGCCAAGGGTTTTCGGCGCAGGTAAGTCGTGGTGTTGACCGTGTAGGTCTCAAATGCGCCGGTCGCTGTTGCCAGTCTGGACAAGGTGGCGCTTCCGTATGTGCTGGGCTTGAAGCCCGGATGCGCGGCTTTCAACTGTTTGCCCGCGACGCTGAGCGATACGCGCCCTTCGGCGTCGGGTTTGGCCGTTGTCAGCGCCTTCTCGATCCACTGAACGGCGTCCTGCGGTCCGGGTACCTTCGCCGTGGGTTTCGGTTTGGGCTTGGTGGCGGGTTTGCCGAACCTGTCGGTTGCGATGAACGCGGTGCAGGCCTCTCTGAACATCGAGGGTGCTTTCGCCTTCTCGCCAAAGCCAAACACCGGCAGGCCGCTCTGGCGGATACGTGTGGCAAGACGGGTGAAATCGCCGTCGGAGGAGACAAGACAGAACCCGTCCATATCCCCGAAATGGAGGAGGTCCATCGCATCGATCACCAGCGCGATGTCCGTGGCGTTCTTGCCTGCCGCGCTGGCGCTGTTCTGGCATGGCTCGATCCCAAAGCGCGGCAGGATGTCGAGCCAGCTTTTCAACTGCGTGCCGCTGAAATCGCCGTGGATGCGGCGGATCGGGGCTTCGCCGATCTTCGCGATTGCCCTGAACAGGTCGTCGGCAATCTTCGGGCTGGCATTGTCGGCATCTATCAGGACCGCGAGGCGGTGCAACGGCATCACGTCGCCCTTATCCTGCGCCGCGCTGGCGCGATTCTTCGGTGATCGGCGCATAGGTTCTGGCCGCGAGCTGGTTTAGCCGCTCAAATGTCTCTGCGTCCAGATCGCAGCGGGTCTTGCATGCCGGCATCGGCAGAAAGGCCGCCTCGACAGCGGCATCGGTCACCGGGCCATCGGGCGTGCCGCCATCGGCGCGGTAAAGGCCGCGGCGGATCGGGCACTTATGCTCAGGCGGCATGGTCTTGGCGGCGTGTTCCAGGACATCGGCGAAAATGCGCGCGCCCTCCGCACCGCTGGCGATGAGGTTGCGCGCAGCGGCACCGGCTTCCGCCGCCACGCCCCAAGGATAGCCTGCGCCGCGCGCCGCCTTGGTGATCAACGCCTCCGCCTCGCCCAGTGAAAGGTCTAGCTGCTGTAGGACCATGCATCCGCCTCTGCGCTCGGCATTTCGTCCGGATAAGGCGCACCCTGGAACATCGTGATCCGGACCCAGCGGTCCGAGCGGGGATCGAATTTGGTTGCGCCAAAGAAGGAAAGCTTGCAGCGCAGCAGGTCGATCGGCAGCATCTCCGCCGCGATGGTGTTGTCGCGGATTTCGGCGAAGGGGAACGTCGCCGCGATCTGCGCACGCCGGGCGGCGGCGCGATGCTCAGGATGTGCCATGACGAAACGGGCGGTCAATTCGTCATCCGCGCGCCCCGCCATTGCGCGGTGGAGCAAGACGGCGTCGCGCGCCGGGGCGAGGGGTTGCTCATAGGGCTCAATCGGCTCCTCCGCCCGCTCTCCCAGCCGTGGCTCCAGCTTTTCGGCGGAGACATACCAGCAGCGGGCCTGCGCCGGTGCCGCGTCGAAATCGGTGGCAAGGGCAAAGCCGTAGATCCGCTCGACCAGCGCGCGCAGATCAGCGATGCGCATGGTGCCGTCGAGCCGCCCATAGGCACCCTCATCCGCGCTCATGCAGTCGGTCAGCCCGTCGATCAGATGACCGTTAGGCTCCATCATCATCGACACTGTCAACTCGCGCCCCTCCGCCGTCAGCGTGTCCGACGTCCAGCGGTAGAGGCGATCCCACGGATCATCTCCGTTGAGCGCACCGGCCCGGATATGGGTTTCAAGCCGTTCCAGATCGCCGCGCAGTCCCGCCACGCGGGGCTCATAAAGCGGATGGGTCGTGTTCCATGTGTCCGCCTGCGCCCGGGCGGCGGTCAGGGTGGCGCTGAACACGTCCTTCTCGCGCAATTTCGCCTCGCGCACGGACCGGACACGCGCCAACGCCTCCTCCCGCGCGCGCACCCAGTGGTCGATCAGCAGCGGATGGCGGATCAGGAATGGGGCCATACCGAGCCCGGTGGAATTGCCGACCCCAAGGCGGCGGCGCAGATGTGGTGCGAGGCGCGCGGCATCGGGGTTGCGCGCCCTTGCCAGATGTTCGGCGATGTCGACAGTAAAAGCGCGGATCAGGAAGACCGACAGCATTTCCGCCTGAAACGGCGCGGCACATTCTGGCCGCGCTGCGATGGCGCAGCGGTCAGAGGCACCGAACTTGCCCGAGCCGTAGACAGCTGTCGTGCGCATCAGATAGCCAACCGCATCGATCTCTGCCGCGTCGGGCTGCTTTCCGTCTGCCAGTCGGTCGACCACATGTCCGAAGAGGCGCACCGACCGGTTGGCGCGGCTCAGCGTCAGTTCCTGCGCGGTGATGCGTCCGGCTTCCTGCAAGGGCACATTGACGGCAAGGCGGGCGACGTCATCCGCCGTCGGTTCCCCATCGAACAGGGTAAAGGTCGCATCCCATGCCTCCGCAATCACCCGGTCCGAGCGGAGGTGATCGGGCAGATCATGGGCAAAGGCGATCAGAGAATAAGTCCGCTCCGGCCCCTTCGCGCGATAGACCGCATGGCCGACGCCGGTTGCATCAACGCGCCAGACTGGGCGGTCGAACGCCCATGCCTCATCGCGCAGACGGCGCATGAGAATGCGCATGAAGGACAGGCGGGTCTGGTGAAACGCGCCCATGGAGGCAAGGCGCATCACCTCCGCCGCCGGGCGCAGTGGCACTGCGCGCGGGGTGGCTTCGGTCATGGTCATTGGCGGCGCACCGTAGAAACGTGATCGCCGCTTTCTGCCCGCCGCACACGACCGGAGGGCGTGAAATAGCGCGGCACGACAAAGCCAATGATGGTGAAGAACGCGCCCATGAATGCGAAAATGCCCCCAAATCCCCAGGTCGAGAAAAAGCCATCCACCCGGACATCCTGCGGGTTTGTCGGATCGAAGCGAACGGAGACGTTCGATCCGATGGCGAAATTATAGCTGGAGGACCGGAGCCGAGGGCTGCTCTCAAACGGCTGCCCTGTCGCATCCTCGTATCGGAAAACCGGCGAATAGGTGATCGAAGTCCCATTGGAATCGCGCGAGACGATCCTGTCGACCGAAAGTACAACGCCGATCGTCTTTTGCGATGTCTGCATGAACTCGTAGGTGTCGTAGAGCATATAGCTGCCGACGGCGAAGAACAGGAGGCCGACGCTCACGAAAACCAGTCGAACCAGTTTTACGACCTTGACCGGGTCTTTCACGGCGATGTTCTTTTGATATCTCACTGCGGCCCGAACCCCTCATCATAGAACCGGTACCAATTGCCTCCCATGATACCGTCGACCTCGGCTTGCGAAAAGCCAATGGCGCGCAAGCCTTCGCCAAGGCGCGGGAAATCGAGGTTGCCCTTGTAGAACTCCGGCATCGGCGGAAAGCCCGGCGCGGCGGCGGAGCCTTCGCCATAATCGATCTCCTTCGACCAGCGCCCGACGCGCATCCACTCGACGATACTGTCGGGCTGATCCTGGCAGAGGTCCGATCCGACGCCGAGATGTTCTGCCCCGACCATTTCGGCGGTCCGTGCGATCATCTCGCAAAAACTCTCCAGCGTGCAATCCGATCCGCCGGCTAGATGATGCGGGTAGAGCGAAAAGCCCAGCATCCCGCCGCGCGCGGTCAGGGCCCGGATCACCTCATCCGACTTGTTGCGCAGCGCCGGTTTCCAGAAGGCGGGGTTGGCATGGGTGATGGCGATGGGGCGAGCGGACAGGTCAATCGCCTCCAGCGTGGAGCGTTCCGCCGAGTGGCTCATATCGATGACCATGCCGACGCGGTTCATCTCCGCAATCACCTGATTGCCCATGCGGGTGATGCCGGGATCCTCCGCCTCGTAGCAGCCGGTCGCGAGGAGGGACTGGTTGTTGTAGGTCAGTTGCATGAACCTGAGGCCAAGTTCGTGGAGAACTTCGATCAGGCCGATATCGTCCTCCATCGGCGACGGGTTTTGCGCGCCGTAGAAGATCGCGGTCCGCCCCGACGCTCTTGCGGCATTGATGTCGTCAGCGGTGCGGCCTTTCATGATCAGGTCCGGATGGTCTTCAAACCAGCGGTTCCAATCCTCCATCCGCAACACGGTTTCGCGGAAGGTTTCATGATAGGCGATGGTCACATGAACCGCATCAAGGCCACCTGAGCGCATCTCCTGAAAGATCTTCTCGGACCAGTTCGCGTATTGCAGATTGTCGATGCGGTAGTCGCTCATCAGGGGTCACCTCTCTGCACGCAGGTAATCGGGATGAATACTGTCTGTCGAGAAACAAACGATCAGCATGAGAGCGGTAATTCGGCGGCGACGAGCAATCCCAGACGCAATGACGTCAACCAAGGGTTGCATAAAAGGATAAATACCCCAAGTGTTGTCGGGGCCACCCTTGGGGGAATTGATGGGTGGCAGAACGTTCTGAGCAGTGTTGTTGTTCGGGAGTCACAAAAGCAGGGGCTTGTTCGATGATCTTGTCGGATATTGACGAAATGCCGCTCGTTGGGCGCACTATTTTCGTTTTGGAGGATGACGCCATGCTCGCCTTGACCGTGGAAGATATCCTTCAGGATGCAGGGGCAAAAATCGCCGGGCCTTTCATGACGACCGAGGCCGCGCTCAGGGGTCTCGAAGAGCTCGGCTCCGAACCCGTCGCGGCGGCACTGCTGGACATCAACATTCAGGGGCAGAGCAGTTATGTCATCGCCGATGCGCTGACCGCGCGGGCCGTCCCGGTGTTGTTTGCAACAGGCTATGGCGCGACCAACTGGCAGCACGGCAAGGACGGCGCGGCGCCGGTCGTGATCTCCAAACCCTACCAGCCGCATGACCTGGTGAGTGCGCTGAAAGACCTGATCACGAATTGATCCGTGCCTGCCCCCGCGGGCTCTAATGCAGACGGGCGGGGCTGTTCACTCAGTCCAGGTTCCGCTTCTTCGAAATCCGGTCGACCGGCGTGCCGTCGCTGAGCGGGATTGACCGGTACACGTGATAATCGCGAAATCCCATCGCATCGTAGAACGCAAGGCCGGCCGGGTTGTCCGCCCGGATCGTGGCGTCGAGCGCACGCCAGCCGAGACTGCGGGCCTCGGCGCATGTCATATCCGTCAAAGCCCTGCCGACGCCGCTGCGCGTGCCATCCGGTGCAACGAATGTGGCGATATCTGCCATGTCTTTCGGCAGCCGGTCCTCCGGTTCGATGTACTGAAAGCCGAGCATGGCACCGCTGTCCCTGTCCTCGGCTATGTTGACCAGGCATTCGGGGTTGGCAATTAGCGCCGTCATCTCGCCGATCGACCATTCATATTGCATGGCTGTCGTTCCGCCGCGCCGGATGATCCCGTTGAGAAGGGTCAGCAACGCTTGGGCGTCCGCCTGTACGGCGCGGCGGACCGTCACCATGGGGCTGGTCCATGCGCGCAGGCGCACTGGTCGAGGCATGCTGAATACTGCAACTGCCTTAGCCGCCGGTCGTGCTCATATGGCGGCCAACCTCGCCGTCGACGCGCTGGCGTGAATAGTCGAAATCATGGCCCTTGGGCTTGCGAGAGATCGCTTCCACGATCGTGTCACGCAGCGGGCCATTGTCATCGGGATGATCGCGCATCGGCGTGCGCAGATCCGCGTCATCGTCCTGACCGAGGCACATGTACAATTCCCCGGTGCAGGTCAGGCGCACGCGGTTGCAGCCTTCGCAGAAATTGTGGCTCAGCGGGGTGATGAACCCGATCCTGCCCCCGGTTTCCGCCACCCGCACATAGCGCGCCGGGCCCCCGGTATCGAGCGGCAGCGGGCTCAGCGACCACCGCGTGCCCAGATCTTCGCGCAGCTGGCGCAGCGAATAATACTGGTCCAGCCGGTTCTCATTGCCGATATCGCCCATCGGCATGACCTCGATGAAGGTCAGATCCATGCCGCGCGATCCGCACCATTCGACCATCTGGTGGATCTCGCTGTCATTGACGCCTTTCAGCGCAACCGCGTTGATCTTCACCGCCAGACCAGCCTCCTGCGCGGCATCGATCCCGTCCATCACCTGATCGAACCGCCCCCAGCGGGTGATGTCTGCGAATTTCTTCTTGTCCAGCGTGTCGAGTGAGACATTCACCCGCTTCACCCCGCAATCGGCGAGACCCTTTGCGAAACGACGCAACTGAGAGCCATTGGTGGTCAGCGTCAGTTCCTTCAGCCCACCGCCCTCGTGGTCGCCGATGCGTTTGCCCATCGCCTCGAAGAACTTCATGATATCACGGCGGACCAGCGGCTCGCCGCCAGTTATGCGCAGCTTGCTGACGCCCATATCGACAAAGGTACCGCAGACGCGCTCCAGTTCCTCCAGCGTCAGCAGTTCCTTCTTCGGTAGAAAGGTCATGTTTTCGGACATGCAATAAACGCAGCGGAAGTCGCATCTGTCGGTCACCGAGACACGCAAATACGAGATCGGGCGATTGAACGGGTCGATCAGCTTAGTGGTCATGACGGCGCGCTCCCCATGTTTGACACAAATCTATTGGCGGGCCTTCTCCATTTCAATGCGCATTCGCCGATTGGATTTGCAATTGATCGGCCTTGCGCGCGCGACTATGACTGCTAGACAACCTTGGCGCTTAGAACAGGCCACGGACATCCGAGCCAATACCGGATGGCATGAAAGTGGCGGATACGGGACGGGCAGTTGATGAAAAAATCGGTGATCGCAGTCGGGATTGCGACTTCCCTCGCCCTTTCCGGCTGCGTGGAAGGGCTGTTGCCGACCTCAGAACCCGGTGCGGCGGCACCAGCCGCAGTCGCGGATCCCCCCCTGCCAACTGATCCTCGCGCGCTCTATCGTATTGAAAAGGTTGTGCCTTTGATTGCACGTGATGCGAGCCTGAACTGGTTTCGCCCTGATGAAGGGTCGCCGCGCGATGTCGGCGCGTTTGTGGGTCAGGCTGTCATCAGGGGCATCGATGGTCGCTTCAACGGTCTGAAACCGGCTGAGCTGGAGGTCAGCATTCACCAATTCAGCCCGGTGATCGTCGGACCGACGACACCGGATGGTGCCGTGCACCGCGTGAAGGTCGACCTGATCATGCGCGACCCGGCGACAGGTAGCGAACTGGGGCGCAGCGACGGTATTTTCATGGATCTGATCGCGCTGACCGGAACGGCGGCGGCGATCGCCCGCAATGCAGGTCGCACACCCGAGGCGCGGTTGGAGGAGCGGATTGCGCGCATCACGTCTTCCTGGGCTGATGAGCTGACATGCAACCAGGCGCTCTGCCCGCGCCCGAATGCCCCGCCATTGCCGCCGCTGGCTGCTGCGCCCGCGCCCAAACAGGTCCCGCAGGCATCGGCAGTCCCGCAACCCGTTGCAAGGCCCGGGGCAGACCCTGTTGAGCCAGCGCCGGTCGCCGTCGCGCCGGTGGAGACACCGGCCGCCCCGCCGGCATCGGAAAACATCGCAGCTGTCGAGCCTGAGACGGTGCTGGAGCCGGGCGCCCCGGAAGAGGAAGGCAGCTTCTTCTCACGACTATTCGGCAGCGATGATGCCGAAGAAGCGACTGAACCTGCTTCGGACGCTATAGTCGCAACTGAAGATCCCGAACCGCCCGCACCAGTGGTAGCGGCGGAAGAGCCGGAGGTGGAGATCGCCGCAGCCCCCGCCGAGGCTGGTGAAGAAGAAGGTGCCGGGGCGACCATTGAAGGCTTCTTCGGGTCGCTCTTCGGCAGTTCCGACGGAGGCGAAGACGCAACCGTCGCGGCGGCTGAGCCAGCCGAGGAGGCGGAGGCCCCCGCTGCGCCTGTTGTGGCCGCGTCACCAGCCCCGGCCTCAGCGGCACCGGTCCTCGAAGCGCCTACGCCCGCTGCGGCGGAGCCCTCTCCCCCCGTTAGCCCGGCACCAGTGGTCGCGGAGGCGGCTGAGGCACCGCAGCCTGCCCCTCCAGCCCCTGCCGCGGCACCTGCGCCGCAACCTGCGCCGACGGTTGCGCAGTCTCAACCCGAAGCTGCATCCATCGGTCAGCAAAGCCCGTTCTTTCGCAGCCCGGCAGCCGCCGTGCCGACGCTGCCTCAGACAGCGCTGCTTGGTCGGGCGCAGCGCGCGGCCGATCCTCTGCGCCGCAATCCCGGCGATGTGGTCCTCGAAATCTCCAACATTCCGGCCTTCTGGAACGGGGATGAGACCAGCGGCGGTATCTGGGTCGCCTTGCCTTATGTGCCCGCCTATCGGCAAGCCATCGTCACCAACCCGGTCAATGGCCGCACGGTGGAAGCCAATCTCTTCTGGCGTGACCCGCAGGCGGGCGGCGGCTCGACACTGTTGTCATCCGCTGCCGCTCAGGCGCTGGGCGTCGCGCCGGGTCAGGTCTCCAACCTGGGCGTCAAGGTCGTCGCCGGCAACTAGGTGACCGGGTGATGGAGTTTCCCGAACTCGCCCATGCCGAAAACTGGACCAGCCTGCACAACGGGTTTCGCTGGCACCTGCCCGAGCAATACAATCTCGCAGAGCTGATTTGCGAGCGTTGGGCGCGCGCCATGCCTGACCGTGTCGCCTTGATCGACCTCGATGATACGGCGAGTGCGCGGGAATGGACCTATCGCGAGCTTTCGCGCCGGTCATCCCAGTTGGCCAATGCGTTGGTGGCCCGCGGTATCGGGCGCGGCGATCGCATCGGGGTCTTGCTGCCGCAATCGGCGGAGGTGGTGCTGACATGGATCGCGGCGGCGAAGCTGGGCGCGATCATCGTGCCGCTCTTCACGCTCTTCGGTGAGGACGGCCTTAGTTATCGCTTGTCGGACAGCGGTTGCGCGGCCCTGATCACCGACCGGAAAGAGATGGCGAAAATCGCCGCTATCCGGGACCAACTGGCCAAACTGCAGGTGATCTATGCCATCGATGGTGCGGCAGACGGTGCGGAGGACCTGATGCAGGCTCTCGATCGGGCGCGCGACAGTGCTGACGTGGCGCGGACCGGCCCCGATGATCCCCTGCTGATATCCTATACATCCGGGACCACCGGGCCGCCCAAAGGCGCGTTGCATGGCCAGCGGGTGCTCGCGGCGCATACGACCGGTGCGCGTTGCCTTTTCGATTTCCTGCCGCATGAGGGGGACGTGATGTGGACCCCGGCGGACTGGGCATGGATGGGCGGTTCCATGAATGCCATGGCGCCCGCTCTCTATTTCGGGGTTCCGCTGGTGGCATATCGGATGGGCAAGTTCGATCCCGAGCGCGCCTTTGATCTGATGGCGCGCCACAAGGTGCGCACCGCCTTCTTCCCCCCAACCGCGCTGAAGCTGATGCGCCGCGTGCCCGATCCGCACCGGTTCCGCCATGATCTGCGCGTCCTTGTGTCTGCAGGCGAAGCAATGGGGGCAGAGGTGCTGGCGTGGGGACATGAGGCCTTCGCGGCCCCGATCAATGAATTTTACGGTCAGACCGAGTGCAACATGGTTATCGGCAACAATGCCCGTCTAATGCGCGCCAAGCCTGGCTCGATGGGCAAGCCGATGCCGGGGCACGAAGCCGCGGTGCTTGGCCCCGATCTGATGCCCCTGCCACGCGGGGAGGTCGGTGAGCTGGCACTCAGAACACCTGACACCGGCCTTTTCCTCGGCTACTGGAACCAGCCCGAAAAAACCGCCGACAAGTTTCGCACCGATGCGCAAGGACAAACCTGGATGCTGACCGGTGACGAGGCCCGGATCGATGGCGGGGGTTATCTGCATTTTCAGTCGCGCACCGATGATGTGATCACCTCCTCCGGCTACCGCGTTGGCCCGACCGAGATCGAGGAATGCCTGGCCAGCCATCCCGCAGTCGCCGTCGCCGCCGTTGTCGGGCAGCCCGACCCGGTGCGCACCGAGGTGATCCGCGCTTTCGTGAAGCTGTCGCCGGAGGCCGTGGCAGGCGACGCAACTGCCGCAGCCCTGATCGCCCATGTCAAAATCCGTCTCAGCCCGCATCTCGCACCTGTGGGGGTCGATTTCATTGATGAGATTCCGGTAACGGCCAGCGGCAAGATCATGCGGCGGGAACTGCGCGCAACGCTTGAAGAGGGTTCGCAATGATCGAAAGTGCAGTTCTTGTCTTCGCGGTGATCGGCGCGCTGGGCGTCGGCTCGCAATGGCTTGCCTGGCGGCTGCAATTGCCGGCGATCGTGCTGATGCTGGTGGCCGGGCTGATTGCCGGGCCGGCGACCGGCATCCTTGATCCGCAGCAGCAGCTTGGCGATCTCTTTCGCCCGGTCATCGCCATCGCGGTCGCGGTGATCCTGTTCGAGGGTGGCCTGACACTGAATTTCCGCGAATTGGGAGAGTGGCGTCCGGCGATCAAGCGCCTCGTCTATCTTGGCGCGCCGCTCGGTTGGGTAACCTCGACGCTGGCCTGTCACTACGTGGCCGGGCTGAGCTGGACCACGTCGGCGGTGTTTGGCGGCATGCTTGTGATCACGGGCCCGACCGTTGTCATTCCGCTTTTGCGGCAGGCGCGGCTCAGCCCCAGACCGGCATCCATCCTGCGATGGGAAGGGATCGTAAACGACCCTGTCGGCGCGCTCTTCGCCGTTTTCGCATTCGAGGTGGCGCTGGTGCTCAGCGGCGATGGTTCTGCGTTTTCGGCGGCCAGGCATCTGGTGATCGGCATCGTCGTTGCCTCGGTCGTGGGCTATATCGGCGGGCTGATGCTGGTGCGTGCCTTCCGGCGTGGCTGGGCCCCTGAATACCTCAAGGCCCCGATTCTTCTCGCTGCTGTTCTCGTCGTCTATGGTGCGTCGGACGCCATCCTGCACGAAAGCGGGCTTCTGGCGGTGACGGTGATGGGCGTGGTGAAGGGCAATGCGCGTCTGCCGTCGCTGGTGGAACTGATCCGGTTCAAGGAGCATATGACGGTTCTGCTCGTCTCGGGTGTTTTCATTCTGTTGGCCGCTTCGCTGAAGGTTGAGACATTTGCGGTCCTCGACTGGCGCGCCGCTGCCTTCGTTGTGGTTGTGATCGTGCTGACAAGACCGATTGCGGTCATGACGGCCCTGATCGGAACGGACCTGCCAATACGCGAGCGGGCCATTGTGGCCTGGGTCGCGCCGCGCGGTGTGGTTGCGGTCGCGGTGGCCGGTTTCTTCGGCTCCCGCCTGCAGGATATCGGGTTTGCGGATGGGGCGCAGCTTGCGCCCCTGGCATTCGTCATCGTCACGGCGACGGTGCTGCTCCATGGGTTCACCATCAGCCCGGTGGCGCGCTATCTGGGCCTCACGTCGACGGAGCCGCCCGGCGTGATCCTGATCGGCGGCTCCCCGTTCACCCTGGCCATGTCGAAGATGCTGGGAGAGGCTGGCGTGCCGGCCCTGATTGCGGACCGGAACTGGTATTCCCTGCGTGCTGCGCGCCGCGAAGGCCAGGCGGTCTTCCACGGCGAAATCCTGTCGGAGGCGTTTGAGCATCATATTGACATCAATCGCTTCGGCCATCTGGTCGCCGCCACCAATAATGACGCCTACAATGCGCTGGTCTGCACTGATTTCGGGCCGGAATTCGGCCGCTCCAACGTCTATCAGCTGGCCCGGCACGAGGATCTTGGCGATGATGATGCGTTGCCTGTAACACTCGGCGGACGTGGGATTGCGGCGGGGGAGCCGTTCGATACCCTCAATCGCAGGATCGCCGAAGGCTGGACTATGCGGATCACCGGGCTGACCAAGGAATACGACATCCAAGCCTATCGCGCCGCCCGCCCTGATGCGCTGATCATCGCTGCGCTGCGCAATGGCAAGCTGTTGGAATTTCTCTCTCCCCATGAGACCGTGACCGGCAAGCCCAACGACAGTCTCATCGCATTGACGCCCCCCGAAGATAGCCAACCAGATGGAGTTTCCTCATGACAACCAGCGTTGACCGTGCCCGTGCCGCAATTCTTGGTGCCCATGTTGGCGATGCTGCGACCATGGGGTTTCACTGGCTCTACGATCAGGCGCGCATCGCGGCGCTGGCCGGTGCGGTGCCGGAGTTTCGTGCGCCAAACGCGGCGGATTTCATGGGCGAGGATGGCAAAGGCCTCGGCTATTTCGCCCATGGTGGCAAGCGGGTGGGGCAGCCTTCGCATTACGGTGCGCAGATGCGGGCGATGTGCACCTCGCTGACCCGCAAAGGCACATATGACGCCGAAGACTATGCGCTCAGCTTTCGTGAGGCGTTCGGCTATGGCGGGCATTGGGTCGGCTATATTGACCGCCCAACCCGCGCAACGCTGAATGCAATGGCAGCGGCAGAAGCGGCAGAGAAACCGACGACACGCTGCGGTGCCGATGATGGCCAGTTACCAGCTGTATCCAAACTGCCACCGCTGGTCGCCCGGCACCATGGCGAAGAGGGGTTGGCGGGTATGGTGGAAAGCGCAGTTCGCCTGACCAATGATCGCGATGACAGCGTCGCATGGGGTCACGCGGTCAGTGCGATGATCAGCGCCGCAATCAGCGGTGCCGCGCCAGAAGACTGCGTCGCCGCCGCACGCGGCAGCGACAGCATGATCGACGGTCAGATAGAGGCGGCCTTGGCCCGCCGGTCCGAAACGCCGGAGGAGGTCGCGACCGCCTTCGCCCTGCATTGCCAGTTGGAAAAGGCCTTTCCTGTCATGGTGCACCTGATCGCCACGGCCAAAACCTACCCCGAGGCCATGCGGGCGAACATTCGCGCCGGCGGCGACAACTGCGGACGCTCCATTCCGGTTGGCGCGGTTCTGGGTGCAAGTTTCGCTGGCGACGAGGCGGCTGGCCTGCCCGCATCCTGGCTGGCGCTGACCACTGTGCCAGGCGACGTGATCGGTGTGATCTGACCGTTTGCATCACATGAAAGCTGCGAACGTTCCGGCGGTATTGAAATATTATGGAACAATTGGTCCGTAATATTGCGGCTTTGCTGACGAGCGCGTGAGATCGTGTTTCAGTCGGGTTGTAGCGCGCGAAATACTCCCCTTATCCCCCTTATCGAACACGCAACGACCGACGAGGAGATCACAATGACCATTATAAGCACAGAGGCCGATATGTCCGCTTCCCGCATCCTGCCCGAGATCAATGTCTCGACCCTGATGACCCTGATGTTCGCCGGGGCGCTGGCGACGGTTGCATTCGACCTCTTTGGTCAGGCTCTCTCCCCCGCGCTCGGCTTTGCGAAACTGGCCCCGGTCGGACTTGCCAAGGGAACGCTGTCCGCTATCTTTGGTGCCGCGCCGAAGGGTATGGGGGAACTGCTGCACTACGCCACCGGCATGCTCGCCTATCCGCTTGGCTGGTTCCTGATCGCACGCCCTGTCTGGCAGGCCATTATGCCTCGTCTTCACTGGCTGGTCCCGGCGGTTGTCTATGGCGTCGCGCTCTGGGTCTTTGCCCTCTACGGTGTCGCGCATTTCGTTGCTGGCATGAAACCCTTCCTCGGCTTCACCGGCATCACCTGGGTCGCGTTGGTCGGTCATGTCCTCTTCGCGGTCGTCGCTGCATGGGTGACCGAGACACGCAAGGTCCGCTGAGACCTCACTCAAAGGTGCTCCGCGGTCTCCCCACGATCCAAGAGCGCCCTTGCCTGCTTCGCGATGAATTTCGCGAGGCGGGCATCTTCCATTCCCAGCATCGACAGACCCGTCGCGGCGTTTGAAACTTCGCTGTATTCGCTGATCAGATCGCCGCTCAGCCGGACGATCGCCACCCCTTCGAAAACGGCCCGCTGACCCGCGCTTTCAGGCATTAGCGAGCGGTAGCTGAAGAGATAGCGCGCATAACCGCCGCCATCATCGCTGACCGGATCATGGATATCCCAACGGAAATCGGCCCCGTCGCGGTGCATATGTCCCTCGATCAGATCGCAAATGGCTTCGCGCCCCCGAAAACTGCCATAGAATACATCGTGATAGGTCCCGTCCTCGGTAAAGCACGCAGCCACCCCCGCGCCGTCGCCGAGCGTGGCAGCGCTGGTCATACGGGCCAGAAGGCGCAGGAACTGGCTCATTTCGGAAGATGTGTCATCAGGGCCTCGCGAAACGCGTCGGGGAAGGGGCGGGATCGGCGCGTCTTCGGATCGAAATATACATTCACTGAAGTCGATGTCGCGTGGCAAATGCCGTTCAGAAACGCACCGTAACCCGTTGTGATGGATTTGGTCCCGACCCTCAGCAGACGTCCGCCGATCTGCACGGTGCCGGGAAATCGCATTTCGACCAGGTAGTCGATGGAGACGTTGGCCAGGACAAAGTTGAATTTCTGATCGCCAAGCCCGTCCAGCAGATGGGTGAACAGCCCCATACGCCCGGCCTCGAAGAAGGCGGCATAGGCCACATTGTTCACATGGCCCATACTGTCCTCGTCGGAATAGCGAAGGCTGACGGGTTCAAAGGTCTGGTAGCCGGAAAAATCCCGCAGGTCAGGCGTGTCGGTCATGGGGTTATCTGTCCTCTTGATATCGGGGCGGATCATTCGGTTTATGGCGGCCCGAGTAAAGGGACTGCGTAAAGGGGGCCCATGCCATGCCGTTCGATCATCCATTCTATTTCTTGCGTCATGGCGAAACTGCCTGGAACGCCGAGGCGCGCACCCAGGGCCAGCTGGATGCGCCTTTGAATGAACGTGGCCGCGCGCAGGCGCTGGCTGCGGCCGAAATCCTGAAGGGGCAGCAGATCGCGCGGATTATTGCCAGCCCTTTGTCGCGGGCCAGTGATACTGCCCGCCTGGCGGCAGAGGCGACCGGTGCGTCCCTCTCGTTCGATGATGGGCTGATGGAGTTTCACGCCGGCGACTGGCAGGGCCAGCCGCGCGGCGAGCTGATCCGCGAGTATTTCGCGGGCACGATGGACCCGCCGGGTGGAGAGACTTTTCCCGAATTCGCGGCCCGCGCATGGGATGCGCTGGAACGCGCGGTTGCCGCGGGCCCGGATACCCTGATCGTCTGTCATGGTGGGCTCTGGTATGCGGCCCAGCAGTACACGAAGGTGGAACCCGGCCTCTGGCCGATGCCGAACGCGCTGCCGATCCACGTCACACCCTATCCCGATCGCTGGCACGCGAAGGTGTTGGAGAGCTAAGGCAGTTTTTGCATCGCCGGGTCCGCCTTGATCCGCGCGACCGCGTTTTCGCGCCGCTGCAGCCACCAGCCATATTGCTCTGGCCAGGCCTCGAACCCGCCCGCGCCCATCTGGTGCGCCTCGTGCAGTGGCCAGTAGGGATTGAACAGGGCCTCGCGGCCGATGGCGATCAGATCGGCGCGCTCGTCCTGCAACACCGCCTCGGCCATGGGGCCATCAAGGATCAGGCCGACCGCCATGGTCGCGATGTCAGCCTCCGCCCGCACTCGCTTGGCATAGGGGGTCTGGAACCCCGCGCCGCGTGCCATCGGGTTTGCCGTTGCGCCGCCCGCCGTATTGCCGAGTGACGAACAGTCGATCACGTCGATCCCGATCGCCTTCAGCTCTGTGGCGAGCGCGATGCTGTCATCCATCTCCCACCCGCCGTCGATACCATCGACGGAGGAGATGCGAAAGAAGAGCGGCTTGTCCGCAGGCCATGCGGCCCGGACCGCGCGGGCGGTATCCAGCGCCAGCTTCATGCGCCCCGCTAGGTCACCGCCCCAGGCGTCGTCGCGCTTGTTCGAAAGGGGTGAGAGGAAGCTTTGGATAAGATAGCCATGGGCACCGTGCAGTTCGGCGAACTCAAATCCCGCCGCGTCAGCCCGTTTGACGGCGGTGACGAAATCGGTGATCAGTTTGTCGATATCGCCCGCCGTCATCTCCGCCGGGGTCAGCCATCCGTCATCCAGCGGCAGTGCGGATGCGCCCATCACCTGCCATGGCAGATCGCCGCGGGCGGTATCGTCGGGGCCGAGCGGGCCGTTGCCGAACCAGGGCCGCTGCATCGATGCCTTGCGCCCGGCATGGGCCAACTGGATACCGGGAGCCGCACCGTGCGCCCGCAGAAATTGCGTGATCGGTTTCAGCGCACTGGCATGGGCGTCCGTCCAGATACCGAGATCGCCATGGGTGATCCGCCCACGGTCCTGAACCGCCGTCGCTTCGGTCATCACCGCGCCGAAGCCGCCGGTTGCAAACTTGCTCAGATGCGCGAAATGCCAGTCGGTGGCGACGCCGTCATCGGCGGAATACTGGCACATCGGGGCGACGACCGTGCGGTTGCGCAATGTCAAGCCACGCAGGGTAAGGGGTGTGAAAAGGTGCGGCATGGTCATGATTTAGCTCCTGACAGGCGCTGGCCACGGGCCTGAATGGCACCGCGCCGCGCCTCAACTGATGCGGGCGTCACGATTGCCATATGTTCATCGAAAACCGCTGCCTCCATCGCCAGTGCCTCAGGCAGCGGCAAGGCTGTGCCGTCTTGCATCAACTGGCGGATGCGGCCCATGGCACCCGGGTCAGTCTCCGCCATTTCCTCGCCAATCGCGATGGCGCGGGGGAGGAGGGCATCGGATGCAACAACCTCATTGGCCAGTCCCCATGCAGCAGCGGTCGCGGCATCCACAAATGTGCCGGTCAGGCTCATCTGAAGGGCGCGGGCAGTGCCGATGCGCCGGGGTAAGATTTGGCTCAGCCCCCAGGAGGGCGTTATGCCGACGCGCGCATGGGTATCAGCGAATTTCGCCGTCTCAGCCGCGATGATGAAATCGCAATTCAGCGCCAGTTCCAGCCCGCCGGTGATCGCATGGCCGTTGACGGCGGCGATCAGCGGTTTCGGAGCGCCGCGCATGATGGCGGCCAGGCAATCCCGCCCGTGCCAGACCCGGCCCGCCTTGCCCGCATCCGTCCCCAGTTCTTTCAGGTCCACCCCAGCACAGAAGGCCCGGCCCGCACCGGTCAGCACGATGGCGCGCAGCCTGTTATCGGCCAGCAAATTGTCAAGCGTCTCTCTGAGCGCCGTCTCCAGCCGGATGGAAAGTGCATTCATCGCCTCGGAGCGATTGAGGGTCATGATGGCGACTGCGCCGCGCCGCTCCGTCCTTACGATGTCGTCCATGGCCTGCCTCGGTGTTGTGCTGGTTTGGCCAAAGAGGGGCCCGCACGGCCCGTGACTGTCAAGCGCAACCTGCGACGAGCGCCGAATGGCAAAGGGTCGGGTGATGGGGTCGGTGCCGCCATCCTACGGCGGAAGACCCCCCGATTTGAAGCGCCTGCCACCCGCCAAAGGCAGCCTGATAATCTCCACCACCGACCGGATGCTGCCGATAGCGGTGGAGACGCCCGTGCACAGGTCAAATGCCCCATTTTGGATAGGGCCGCGCGGTGATGTCTCTACTCTGCTCGATCGTGACAGCCGGAATTCAATCGATCGGGGACCGCGTCGCTCATGCTGCTGGGTTGCGGATCGCAAGTCTGGATCAATTCATCACATAAGGGCGGTGGTATCGGATCGCAGGGTGAAGATCACATTGGTCGGCGGCTAAATGCCGCCGCGGTCCCGCCGATATGTTTTAGGCAATGACCGCCAAAACGGCGGGCACAGTGCTGTCTCTGTTCGGGATTGTGCGATATGGCTCCGGCGGTAGGGGTCGAACCTACGACCAATTGATTAACAGTCAACTGCTCTACCACTGAGCTACGCCGGACCAGTGCCTTATCGCGCCGCCGGACTTAGCAAAGGGGTGTGGCGGCGTCCAGAGGGATTTGGCCAATTATTGCGAATTGGCCGGTCTGCCGCCGAAATCGGTGGTGATTGCCTGCGCTGCGGCCAGTGTTGCATCTGCGGCTGCCTGATGGCGCGCGGTGTCAAGGCGCGCTGTTGGGCCGGCGACGCTGACCGCCGCTACGGCATTTCCGAATTCATCGAAGATCGGTGCCGCCGCGCATCGCAGTCCGACGGCATGTTCCTCATTATCAAGGGCATATCCCTTGCCGCGCACATCTTCCACCTCGCGTAACAACTGATCGGTGGCGGTGATCGTGCGCTCGGTCAGTTTCACGTGGTTGCCGCCGCGGATCATGCGGGTCGCGGTCTCTTCGCGCATGAAGGCAAGCATGGCCTTGCCTGCAGCCATTGCGTGCATTGGCAGCCGACCGCCAATGGCGAACATTGCCCGCATCTGGTGGTGCGATTCGACCTGGACCATGCAAACGACATCCGTCAGGTCTGTGAAGAAGAGGTTCGTCGTCTCGCCAGTTTCCTGACACAGGTCTGCCATTGTCGGTCGGGCGATCTCCACGATGTCCCGTGCTCGTACGAAGGCGGCACCGGTGGAAAATGTCTCGACGCCGACGCGCCACCTGCTGTCGGATGCCGACAGGCGGGCAAATCGCTGCGTTTCGAGCGTCGTCAGCAGCCGATGCGTCGTCGAGGGTGCAAGATGCACCCTGTGGGACAGCTCGGTTAATGTCAGGCCGGCTGGCTCTCGGCCAAGCTCACGCAATATGGTCAGCGCGCGCGCCAGCGCGCGCACCTGACCAGGTGTCTTTTCTTCGTGCCGTTCAATGGTCTTCTGCAGCACCGCAGACCCCTTCACTGAAAACTGTGTCATGTCGATGTGATGCGAGATAGCCCGCCAATTCCGGCTGTCCAGCCCTGCTTAGTGGCCAGTGCAACCTTGACCTTTGTGGTTTGACCGCGCGCTATGGGGGCAGACGGGGTTTCGGGCAGAATCGGGGGTTCCTTGCCGCAGGACGAATTGGATCAAGCGCCGGTTTTCGAAGCGCGCAATCTGATCAAGACATTTCCCGGCGTTCGCGCCGTCGACGATGTGTCGCTTCGTGTCGGACCGGGCGAGATCCACGCCCTGCTTGGTGAAAACGGTGCTGGCAAGTCGACGCTGGTGAAGATGATCTACGGCATTCTGCGTCCTGACGAGGGCGTGATGAGGATGCGCGGCACCCCCTATGCGCCCTCCAAACCCGGCGAGGCGCGCGCGGCGGGCGTTGGTATGGTGTTCCAGCACTTTTCCCTATTCGAGGCGCTGACGGTCGGCGAAAATGTCGCGCTCGGCATGAATGATGCGCCTGGTGCGCGGACGCTCAATGCGCGGATCCGCGAGGTCAGCAGCGCCTATGGCCTGCCGCTTGATCCCGGACGCACGGTGGGCGAGTTGTCCGTCGGAGAACGCCAGCGGATCGAGATCGTCCGCTCACTTTTGCAGAACCCCAGATTGCTGATCATGGATGAGCCAACTTCGGTCCTGACCCCGCAAGAGGTGGACACCCTGTTCGTGACGATCCGCAAGCTGAGCGATGAGGGGGTTTCGGTCCTCTACATCTCTCACAAGCTGGAGGAGATACGCAGCCTCTGCCATCGCGCGACGATCCTGCGCGGTGGCAAACTGTCGGGCGAATGTGACCCGACGGCGGAGACCGCCCGCTCCATCGCGGAAATGATGATCGGCCGCTCGCTCAGCCCCCCGCAGCCCGCCGATTGGGAACGCGGTGCGGTCCGCCTGGCGGTGGAAGGACTGACGGTGGTCAATCCCGAGCCATTCGGGGTTGATCTGAAGGATATCGGTTTTGATCTGAGGCGCGGCGATATTCTGGGTATCGGCGGTGTAGCAGGGAACGGGCAGGAGGAACTCCTCGACGTGCTGTCTGGCGAGACGCCCTCGGTGCCCGCGGCGATCCGCCTCGATGATCAGCCCATGGGCGCGCTTGATCCCAATCAGCGCCGCGCGCTTGGATTATGCGCCGCACCGGAAGAAAGGCTTGGCCACGCCGCGGCACCAGACATGTCGCTGGCCGACAATGCCGTCCTGACGGCGCGTGTGCGCATGAAGCTGGCCGCCAACGGGTTCATCAGGGCGGAGGCTGCGACCAGTTTTGCCCGTGCGGTGGTCGAACGGTTCGGCGTCAGGACTGCCGGTGTCGACCATGCCGCAAAATCCCTCTCCGGCGGCAATTTGCAAAAATATGTCGTCGGGCGGGAGATCATGCAGGCCCCGGACGTGTTCATCGTCTCCCAACCGACATGGGGTGTGGATGCGGGCGCGGCGGAAGTGATCCACGAGGCGCTGCGCGATCTGGCCCGTGCGGGAGCGGCGGTCCTGGTGATCTCGCAGGACCTTGATGAATTGATGGAGCTTTCGACCCTGTTCTCGGTCATCGCCGAAGGGCGGCTGAGCTTTCCTGTTCCGACAATCGATGTCACCATCGAGCAGATCGGGGTGATGATGGGCGGCGGTGCATCCGGTGGCGCGGTGCCTGAGCCGGATCTGACCAATGCTTGAGATCGAAGTCCGCAAAGAAGCGTCAAAGGTGATGCTGTGGTTGACACCGGTCTTCGCAGTGGTGCTGACAATGCTGGCGGGGCTCGTGCTGTTCGCAGCGCTCGGCAAGGACCCGATCGAGGCGATCCGCCTGATCTTCGTCCAGCCATTTCTCGATCCCTTCTCGCGCACCGAGCTTTTGGTCAAGGGCACGCCGCTGGTGCTGATCGCCATCGGCCTCTCGCTCGGGTTTCGGGCGGGGGTGTGGAATATTGGGGCGGAAGGGCAATTCATCATTGGTGCCCTTTGCGGCGGATCGGTGGCGTTGGCGTTCTACAACACCGCCGGCATCTGGCTGCTGCCCCTGATGGCCGTCGCGGGCGCGGCGGGCGGCGCGGCCTGGGCGATGATCCCCGCCATTCTGAGGATCAGGTTCAATGCCAATGAAATTCTCGTCTCGCTGATGCTGGTCTATGTCGCAAATCTGTTGCTGTCCGCGCTGGTCAGCGGGCCGTTGCGTGATCCGGATGGGTTCAACTTTCCAGAAAGCCGGATTTTTCACGACAGCGCGACCCTGCCGATCCTGATTGATGGCAGCCGCGCCCATATCGGGGCACTGGTCGCGCTTGGCGCTGTGGTCGCCGCCTATGTCCTGTTGCAGCGCCATGTCTTCGGGTTCCAGATCAAGCTCTTCGGTCAGGCCCCGCGCGCGGCCCGGTTTGCGGGCTTCAGCGAGGGGCGGCTGATCGCGGCATGCCTCGGCATTTCAGGCGCGCTGGCCGGGCTTGCAGGCATCTTCGAGGCATCGGGCCCGGTTGGGCAACTGGTACCGGCGCTGCCGGTCGGATACGGCTTTACTGCGATCATCGTGGCGTTTCTCGGTCGTCTGCATCCAGTCGGTATCCTCTTTGCCGGGGCGGTTATGGCGCTGACATACATTGGCGGCGAGGCCGCACAGATTTCCATGAACCTTCCCGGAGCAGCGATCAGCGTGTTTCAGGGCATGCTGCTGTTTTTCCTTTTGGGGATGGATGTGCTGGTGAATTATCGCCTGCGCTGGAAACGGAGGGCCGCGTGATGGATCTGTCGGTGCTGAACCCGGTGCAGATCGCTGTCAGCCTGATCATCGCCGCGACGCCGTTGCTGTTCGCCGCGCTTGGGGAATTGGTGGTGGAGAAATCAGGCGTGCTGAATCTCGGCGTTGAGGGGCTGATGATCGTCGGGGCCATTGGCGGGTTCGCCGCCGCCCACGCTACCGGATCACTGACGCTGGCCATCATCGCGGGGGCCGGCGCGGGGGCGCTGCTGGCGCTTCTCTTTGCGGTGATGACGCAGTTTCTTATGTCCAACCAGGTGGCGACAGGGCTGGCGCTGACGCTCTTCGGGCTTGGGATCGCGGCCTTGCTCGGGCAGAGTTATGCCGGGCAAACGTTGGAGGTCGCGGTGCGGCTGGATGTGCCGGGGCTGAGCGATCTGCCCGTCCTGGGCCCGCTTCTCTTTTCATTCGATCCGCTGACCTACCTGTCCTTCTTCATGGTCTTCGCGGTCTGGTGGTTTCTGACGCGCACGCGCGCCGGGCTGAACCTGCGTGCGGTAGGTGAGAACCACGATGCGGCCCACGGCATCGGATATAATGTTCGCCTGATCCGGGTGGCAGCGATTCTCTTTGGCGGTGCGATGGCGGGACTTGGCGGGACTTATCTTGCCGTTGTGCAGACGCCGCTCTGGGTCGAAGGAATGACCGCCGGGCGGGGCTGGATCGCGCTGGCGATTGTGGTTTTTGCGGCGTGGCGTCCCGGACGTGCGCTGATCGGTGCCTATCTTTTCGGCGGTGTGACCATCATACAGCTGAATATGCAGGCACTCGGCGTCGAAGTGCAGAGCCAGTACCTCGCGATGACTCCCTATCTCGTCACCATTGTCGTATTGGTGCTGATATCCGCAGACAAAACGCGAGTGCGCTTGAACGCACCCGCATGTTTGGGCAAACCATTCTACGCATCCGCCTGACCCTGAGGGGGCGTCGGGCGACAGGTCATCAGAGGAGAGAAAGATGAACCGCAGATCACTATTTACCGGGGCGCTCGCGGCAGCGGGGATCGCTCTCGGGGCCATCGGGGCACAGGCGGCGGGCCATGAGCCGCTGAAAGTCGGTTTCGTCTATGTCGGCCCAACCGGCGATTTTGGCTGGACCCATGAACATGATCTTGGACGTCAGGCCATCGAGGCGCATTTCGGCGACAAGGTAGAGACGACCTTTGTCGAGAATGTCGCGGAAGGCCCGGATGCCGAGCGCGTGATCCGCCAGATGGCGCAATCCGGTCACGGTCTGATCTTCACCACCTCTTTCGGCTTCATGAACCCGACACTGAAAGTCGCAGCGCAGTTCCCGGACGTGAAGTTCGAACACGCCACGGGCTTCAAGCGGGCCGACAATGTGTCCACCTACGGTGCCCGGTTCTATGAGGGTCGCCACGTGATCGGCCTGATTGCCGGCAAGATGACCCAGTCCAACACCATCGGCTACATTGCTTCCTTCCCGATCCCGGAGGTCGTGCGCGGCATCAATGCAGCCTATCTTGCGGCGAAATCGGTTAACCCGGACGTGCAGTTCAAGATTGTCTGGGTCTCCACCTGGTTCGATCCGGGCAAGGAAGCGGATGCAGCCAATGCACTGATCGAGCAGGGTGCCGACATCATCATGCAGCATACGGATTCAGCCGCGCCCATGACGATCGCCGAAGAAAAAGGTGTCCGTGCGTTTGGCCAGGCGTCCGACATGATCAAGTTCGGACCGACAGCACAGATGACCTCCATCATCGACAACTGGTCACCCTATTACATCGCCCGCACCCAGGCGGTGCTGGACGGGGCATGGGAAAGCACGGACACCTGGGACGGATTCGCGCCCGGCATGGTGGAAATGGCACCCTATAATGACAACCTGCCGAAAGACGTGGTTGCGCTGGCCGAATATGCCCGTCTTGGCATCCTTCTCGACAGACTTCATCCCTTTACCGGTCCGATCAACAAGCAGGATGGCACGCCGTGGCTGGCCGAGGGCGAGACCGCATCGGATGGCGATCTTCTGGGCATGAACTTTTATGTCGAAGGCATCGAGGGCGTTCTGCCCAACTGATCTTTTCAGGATGTGAATGTGAAGGCCCGGCGTGCATGCGCCGGGCCTTTTTCGTGACCTCTGCCAGCATATAGGCAGGCACCGCGACGCGGCACATGCGGTTGCGGCTCGTTAGCGCTGCGCGCGCCGTCTCGCGGCCAGCGCTGGTCAGCAATGCCGGGTGCCGGATCAAGACGGGGCCGACATTCGGCTGGCAGCGCGTTCGCGATGGGCGATGTAGAGGCCGGAGCCGAAGATCACGGCAGCCCCGATCAGTGTATATCGGTCGGGTACTTCGGCAAGAAACCAGAACGCCAGCAGCGAAGCCCAGATCAGTTTCAGAAAGTCGAACGGCATCACGGCTGTGGGATCAGTCTCCTTCAGCGATTGGCTAAGGGTGACCTGCGCAATTGCCCCGCTGAAGCCGATGAAGGTGAGCCAGATGACGGCACCAGCACTTGGTGTCTGCCAGACCCAGAGCGCGGGTGGCAGCGACAGGGCTGAGAGGAATATTCCCATCCACGCGACGATGGCGACGCTCGTCTCGGTGCGTGACTGGATTTTCACGATAATCATGGCCATGGACCAGAGTGTCGCGGAGGCCAGCACCATCAGCGCGCCCGGCTCCAGCGCGACGATGCCGGGGCGCAGGATGATCAGCATGCCGAGAAAGCTGATCGCGATGGCAAGCCAGCGGCGGAGGCGAAACCGCTCGCCCAGCAACAGAACGCTCAGGATCGCGGTGAAGATGGGGGCAGTGAAGCCGAGCGCGGTGACCTTCGCCAGTGGGGTCAGTGAGAGGGCGGTAAAGAAAAGCAGCATTGCGCCGATGTTCACGACGGCACGCAGGATGTGCAGGCCGATCCGGCGGGTTCGCATCTGTGCAAACCCAGGCCCGATTAAGAGGGGCGCGATGAAGGCAAGGCCGATGATGTTGCGAAAGAAGGCGATCTGGAAGGGATGAAGCTCCGCCGAGACAAAGCGGATGGCGAAATGCATGAAGGCGAATGCGACGGTCGAGAGGCACATCATCTGCACACCGCGCATGACAGGGCTCTGGCCATGCCAGAGGGTGAGGAGAGCGGTCATGTCATGGGCCGGATCGGGCGACGGCGCGCCACGCGCCATCACCGGGGCAGCGCCAGCCGATTTCAGTGGCGAATAGCTGGAGCTGCGGTGCCGCAGCGCGCGCCGCGCCGTCGGCATAGATCGGATCGCCGATAATCGGATGGCCGATGGCAGCCATGTGGACGCGCAATTGATGGCTGCGCCCGGTGCGGGGATGCAGGCGCAACAGGCTCGTCGTACCGCGTCTCAGCACCGTCCAGCGCGTCTCCGCCGCCTTACCCGCCTCGTGGCAGACCATTTGGCGTGGGCGATTGGGCCAGTCGGCGCGAAGGGGCAGGGTGATCTGACCCTCATCATCCTCGGGCGCGGCCCAGACCTCCGCCAGATAGGTCTTTTCAATGATCCGTTTCTCGAACTGGCCGGAGAGGATGCGTTGCGCCCGTTTGGAGCGTGCCATCAGGAGGAGCCCGCCGGTGTCCATATCGATGCGATGGGTGATCAATGCCTCTGGAAAAATCGCCTGCGCGCGGGCCTCCACGCAGTCCGGCAGTCCCTTGCCGGGGACGGAGAGGAGCCCCTGCGGCTTGTCCACCACGATCACATGATCATCGACATAGGCAATAGGCAGATAGGGTGCGTGGGGCGGGCGATAGACGAGCGGCGGTGGTTTGAGAGCGGGGGAAGGCGTCAAGGTGCACTCTGCTTGCCGTCTGCGACGCGCGCGCGCGATCTTGCGAGGGTTAGCTGGCGCTGACGCTGGCGAAACCGTTCGCGATCCGCCTCCGCATAGGCTCCGACGCAATGGGGGCACTGAACGCCCGGCTCGAAGGCAGGGGCGGCGCGGTCTGCCTCCGATACCGGATGGCCGCAGGCGTGGCATAGATCGTAGGAACCTTCGGCAAGCCCGTGAACCAGCGAGACGCGCTCGTCAAAGACGAAGCACTCACCATCCCAGAGGCTATTATCGGGGGGCGTCTCTTCGAGATACTTGAGAACACCCCCCTTCAAATGAAACACTTCTTCCACCCCCTGATCCAGCAACCAGGAGGAGGCTTTCTCACACCGTATTCCGCCTGTGCAGTACATTGCGATGGTCTTGCCCGCTAGCCTGTCGTGGTTCTGCTGCCACCAGTTGGGAAACTCGGTGAAGCTGGCGGTTCCCGGATCAATCGCGCCCTTGAATCGGCCGATGTCGACCTCGTAGTCATTGCGTGTATCGATCACGGCGACATCGTCGCGGGCGATCAGATCGTTCCAGTCGGCTGCTGCCACGTAAGTGCCGACCTTGGACGTGGGATCGGTGCCGGGTTGGCCAAGGGTGACGATTTCCTTCTTCAGGCGCACCTTGAGGCGTTTGAAGGGCTGTTCGTCCGCATGGCTTTCCTTCCATTCCATCGCTTCGCAACCGGGCAGGGCGCGGATGTGCGCAAGGACCGCCTCCACCCCGGTCCGCGGGCCGGCGATGGTGCCATTCACCCCCTCGGACGCCAGCAGGATCGTCCCGCGTACCGCCCGCGCACAGGCAAGCGCTGCCAGTGGCGGCTTCAGCGCGGCGGGGTCGGGCAGGGCCGTGAAATGGTAGAATGCGGCGACGGTGAGCATGTGCCTTCTTTAGCGCCCCTCATCGCATCAATCCAGACGGCACGGGCCAGAGGTCGCGGGCCAGACGTTGCGGCATTGAGGGCTGGCAAGCGGGCCTCTCTCTGCTAGGCAGGCAGATGTACCGCCAGAGGGACCCTAGATGCTGACCGAAGAGATACTCTGGCTTGCGCCTTTCGTCTTCATCCTCGCAGGGACTGTCAAAGGGGCCATCGGGATCGGCTTGCCGACAACCGTGATTGCCTTTCTCAGCCTCGTGACCGACCCGCGCGTGGCAGTGGCGGTTGGCCTGCTGTCCATGGTGCTGTCCAATATCTGGCAGGTCTATCGGGAAGGGGACGTGGTGCGTACCCTGCGCCGGTTCTGGCCGATGGCATCGGTGACGATGGTGGTCCTCTTCTGCGCCAGTTTCTTCGCTGCTGCCGCGGACGGGCGGGTGATCCTGATCTGCACCGGGATCGCCATCGCGATCTTCGCGGCCACCAGCCTGGTCGGTCAGCCGCCCGCCCTGCCGCCGCCCTGGGAGCGGGCGGGCCAGATCGTATCGGGTACGGCATCTGGCCTGATGGGCGGGTTCACGGGTATCTGGGCACCGCCGCTCCTGATTTTCCTCCTGTCGCTCCGGCTGGAGAAAACCGATTTCGTGCGCACGATTGGCTTTCTCCTCCTTCTTGGTGCCTTGCCCCTTTTGGCCGGCTATGTCGTCACCGGGCTGATGACGAAGGAGCTTTTCGCGATGTCGGTCGCGATGCTGATCCCCACTTTCCTGGGCTTTACAATCGGCGAGCGGATACGCCGGGCATTGAACCCGGCGCGGTTTCAGAAATCAGTGCTGATTTTCTTTTTGATCATGGGCCTGAACATGATCCGTCAGGCTGTCTGGGGATGATCAGTCGAAGGCGTCCGTCGGCAGACCGGCCTGCACGTCGTTCAGCGCGGCCTCGATCTTGTCGAACATCTCATCCGTCAGCGTCTCGTCGAAGATGAAGGGCGGGCAGAGGACGATCGACGGCCCGAGCGGTCGGCAGATCAAGCCATTGTCCTGACAGGCATTGGCGAGCCGTTCGGAAACCGAAAGCGAGCCATCGAAGCTTTCTTTGGTGTTCTTGTTCTTTACCACTTCGAGCGCGCCCATTAGGCCGACACCGCGTGCCTCTCCGACCAGCGGATGATCCCTGAACGTATTCAGACGTTTCATGAAATAGGGCGAGATCGCCCGCGCGTTCTCGTGCAGTCCCTCGTTCATGATGATGTCGATGGCTTTCAGGCCCACCGCGCAGGCCACCGGATGGCCCGACGCCGTGAAGCCGTGCGGAAACTCCTCGATCTTCTCGGAGGCTTCCTGCATCCGCACTGCCATATCGTCGCCGAGAATGACCGCGCCAAGCGGCATGTACCCGCAGGTCAGCACTTTGGAGGAGATGATCGCATCAGGCATAAAATCATAGGTCTGACAGCCCCAGAGCTGCCCCGTCCGCCCGAACCCGCAGATCACTTCGTCGGAGATCAGCGGGATCTTGTGCGCCTTCAGAATTGGGTGGATCGCCTGAAAATACCCCTTTGAAGGAGGGATCACGCCGCCGGCACCCATCACCGGCTCTGCAAAGAAGCCGGCAATGGTGTCGGCGCCCTCACGCTCAATCAGCTCTTCCAGATCGCGGGCCATGCGGGCGGTGAAGGCCTCTTCGCTCTCGCCGCCCTCGCCATTGCGCCAGTAATGGGGGCAGGAGGTATGAAGGAACCCCGGTAGCGGCAGGCCGAAATGCTCGTTATAAGGCTTGCCGGTCATCGATGCGGCGACCGTCGTGACACCGTGATAGCCGTTGATGCGGGTGATGATCTTGCGGCAGTTGGGCTTGCCCTCCACCCGGTTCATCATCCAGAGCATCTTGACCATCGTGTCGTTCGCTTCGGAGCCCGAATTGGTAAAGAAGACGCGGCCCGATGAAAACGGCGATACCTCAACCAGCTTTTCCGACAGCTCCACCGACGTGTCGGCCATCCGGCCAAAGAACGCGTGATAGGACGGAAAGCGGCGGGTCTGTTCGACCATCGCCTCGGTCAGCCCCTCGTGGTCAAAGCCGCATACCACGTTCCAGAGGCCGGAATTCGCGTCGAGATATTCGCGCCCCGCCACGTCATAGACCCGTGCGCCTTTGCCGTGGGTCAGGATCACCGGTCCACGTTCCTGCAGCGTCGGAAAGTCCGTGAAACCGGCCATGACGTTCTTCATGGCCCGGCCTTCCCAGGAATTCGGTGCGTGCGGTTTGTTCATCTTGGATGCCTCAAAGGTAACAGCTAACCGCAAGGTACGCCCGCCTTAGGGCACTGGCAATCGACCATTTATGCGGGTTTTTGAGTGGGCACTGATGCGGCCAGGCTGCTTTCGATCATGGCGTCTTTACAGGCCCTTAAGTCTTCTGCGCTTAGGTGCTTCGTGGACGATCAGGTGCTGCACAAGATGAAACATGCCGAGGCGATGTCAGACAATCTCAACCCTTCGCGGGGTGATGCGGTCTTGCCGAATCGCATGGCGCTGCCGCGGCTCATCGCCGCCTTCTTTGCAGGGCTGATGGCGTTGGCGGCGACCTATTACTTTTATGTGTCTTACCATGTTCGCTCGCAGGAATGGGTGTTCGCGACCTTTGAGAAAATCGCCACCACGCAGAATCAGTCCATGACCCTGCTTCTGAACGCGGAACGCTATGTCGAAGCCTCGATCAGGGCAGAGGAAGGCGATGGCCAGATTGATCCTCGCGCACCCACTCTGGCGGAGCTTGAGGCGGATATCCGCGCTTTTCGGGGGCAATGGTCCCGGCTTGCCAGGGCTTTCACAACTGGGGAGGGCGGCGAGCCGCCACCCCGTTTCTGGTTGGACCAGTTGGTTCTGCCCTTTCTGAGCCCGGCCGCCGGGCCTGAGCTGCACAGCGTATGGCATGACGCAGAAGACGCGATGCCGATCACTGACATGCTTAAGGCACAGACCACCCTTTGCGCCCAGATCTGCATCAAGCCGAATATGAGCATTGAGGAGCGGCGCGACCTTGTCGCCAGGCTCAGAGATCTGGTGGTCGAGAACCTCTATCCTCGGTTGGAGCAGCTACGATTTCAAAGTCAGGAACGCTACAAGATGTCCGCTGGGCACACGCGGCGGGCAACGGTGGTCGGGATTGTCGCACTGTCTGTGGTGGCCTTGGCGCTGCTTCTGATCGTGTTTATGCCCCGCGCCCGGCGATACGCGGCAGCGCAGGTCGCCGTTATGGATCAGAAAGAATGGCTGGAAGGTGAGGTCGACGCCCGCACGTCTGAACTGGCCGAAGCCTTGACAAAAGCGCGCGTGAGTTCGGAGGCAAAATCGGAATTCCTGCGTCTCGTCAGCCATGAGGTGCGAACCCCCATGAACGGCATTCTCGGCGGCGCGGCATTGTTGGAGATATCCAAGGTCGACGCAGAACAGGTGCAATGCGTTAACATGATCAAGAACTCGGCCACGCGCATGATGCGCTATCTTGAGGACGTCATTGAAATGTCAGCCCTGGCATCCGGCGAGGTCGACTTTGTGCCGGAGCCGACAGATCTCGCCGATCTGATCGCGGAACTGATCGGGGATTATGAAAAGAGGGACGCCAGCCGATTGCCCTCCGTCACCTTCACAATGGATCGACGCGAGCGACAGAATGTCATGGTCGATCCGCAGCGGATCAGGCAGGTCGTGGCGGCGATGCTCAGCGAAGCGGTCAGCGGGACCGAGTTCGGTACTGTCGCCGTAAAGCTTGTTCAGGCGACTACCGCCGACGGCGTGATCGCGGTTGAGTTAACGGTGTCGGATGGCAATCCGGGCGCTCTGATCGGTGATCTCAACACCGTGTTCAGCCGCTTCCGGTCATCCGCGTCGGAGATTGATGATCATGGCTCCGGCCTTGGGCTCGCCATCGCGAAGGCCATTGTCGAGGCGATGGGTGGCACCGTTACGGCCAGCAGCGAGCGCGAGCAGGGTACGATGACGTCGCTGTCATTGCCGCTGCGCCCGGCACCGGGTCGGCCGTCGGCACCTGCCCGACAATATGCTGATGATGACAACGCTGATCACCAGGACGATCTGCTGAGTGGCCTTGCCTATAGCAGGCCCGATCTACCGGCGGGTGCCTATGCGCGCGCCAGCGCATCCATCTTGCGCGCTAACTGAAGGTCCAACTGGCTGAGACCACCCGCGTCATGGGTGGTCAGGACAACGTCGACCCGCTCATAGACGTTGAACCATTCGGGATGATGATTCATCTTCTCGGCCTCTATGGCGACGGCGGTCATCCATGACCACGCCTTCACGAAGTTCTTGAACTTGAAGGTCTTCACCAGCGCATCACGGGTCTCGTCATGCGCCCAGCTGGACGTTGCCAGAACGGGCAGCGCGGCGGCGCGGTCTTCGGCGGTCAGAAGCTCAGCCATGTTTCATGTCCTTTCGGAACGGGCCACGGGTCAACAGAAACTCGATCTCCTCATCCACCGCGGCCCGTTCTCTTTCAAGATAATTCTCGATGGCGCGGCGAAAGCCCGGATCGCAAATGTGATGCAGTGAATAGGTGGAACGCGGCAGATATCCGCGCGCCAGCTTATGCGCACCCTGCGCGCCTGCTTCGACGCGGCTCAGCCCGAGCGCCAGCGCCGCATCGATGGCCTGATAGTAGCAGGTTTCGAAATGCAAGAACGGATGGTGCTCCGTGCACCCCCAATAGCGCCCGAACAGCGTCTCGCGCCCGATCACGTTCATTGCCCCGGCGACATATCGGCCGTCGCGTTCACACATGATCAGCATGATATCGTCGCGCAGGTGCTGATGCGCCAGGTCGAAGAATTCGCGCGTGAGGTATGGATGCCCCCATTTGCGCCGCCCGGTGTCCTGGTAGAAGATCCAGAACGCATCCCAATGCTCCGGCTCGATCCGGTCGCCGGTCAGATGATGGATCGTGACACCGTTTTCCACGGCGGCGGCACGTTCCTTGCGCAGGTTCTTGCGCTTGCGGCTCGACAGACTGGCCAGAAATTCATCGAAATCAGCATAACCATCATTGGTCCAGTGAAATTGCTGATCCTGCCGTTGCAGCATGCCAAGGGCTGTGCCGCGCTCCCATTCCTTTTCCATACAGAACGTGATGTGGAGAGAGGACAGGCCGTTCTGCTCCGCCAGCCTGACAGCCCCCTGCATGAGCGCCAGATCGGTTCCCTCAGGCGCTCCGTCAGCCGTCAGAAACCGCCTGCCGGTGGCCGGAGTGAATGGCACGCAGCCTTGCAGTTTGGGGTAGTACTCGCCGCCCGCATTTTCCCATGCATGCGCCCAGTTATGGTCAAAGACGTATTCGCCCTGACTGTGCGTCTTGCCGTAGAGCGGCATCGCGCCGACAATCTGACCGCCGTCGTCGCGCACGATCAGATGGCGGGGGATCCAGCCGGTCTGCTCACACGCACTGCCGCTGTCCTCAAATGCCTTCAGGAACCGGTGCGTGGTGAACGGGTCAAAAGCCCGACCACCGTCATGCGCTTCGGGACAGGCGCACTTGTCCCATTGCTCGGCATCGATGTCGTTGATCGCGCCCAGAACATCGATGGAAAAGGACGTCTCGCGCGTCACGCGCTGATCTCGGCCAGATAACCCTCGAAGGTGACATTGGCTGCGATCTCGCGAGCTGCCCGTTCTGCTCCGGCGGAGCGGACCGTCCAGCACAGGATCGGTTTTCCCTCATCACTCACGTGGCTCACCTCGGCGCTCTGCAAATCACTGTGCTGGTGAGAGATGAAGCTGCACCCCAGCGCGTCAAGATCATCGATGACGGCCAATTCGCGCCGCCGCGCCATATCAAGATGCGCCCAGTAGTCGCCTGTGAAGGCGCAGGTCACGCGGCCACGGGCGATGTCCGGCGCGGTGTCTCGGCATATGGCAACGGAATGCGGGTTGAATGACATCAGGGCGGCTGCACCGGGATAGGCGGCCAGAAGGCGGCATGCCCGCCGCTCCAACCGGCCATCGACGGGACCCATGGTCAGACTCTGATCCTTGATCTCGATCAGCAGCGGCACCCGGCCCGCGACCATCGCGAGGATATCGGCCAGCGTCGGGATCGTCTCATCACTGTCCAGAAGGCGGGTCTGACCCAGCGCGCGGGCGGTGCGATCACGCACCGGACCCGGCTCGCCGGTCAGGCGCATCAACTCATCATCGTGGAAGACCATCGCCTCGCCATCGGCCGACAGTTGCAGGTCCAGCTCTATGCCATAGCCTGCTGCCACGGCAGCATCTATGGCACTGTGGCTGTTTTCCACAACGCCCCGGCTGCGATCGTGCAGACCGCGATGCGCCAGAGGCACCGTCGTGAAGGCGGGCGGGAGAGAGGGCACGACGCGGGCGACGCTCAGCCGATCTCGAAAATGGCCTCGATCTCCACCGCGACGCCGAAGGGCAGATTGACCACGCCGAAGGCGGACCGCGCGTGCTTTCCCTTGTCGCCAAAGACATCGGCGAACAGCTCCGACGCGCCATTGATGACCTTGGGGTGGTCGGGATAGTCGGCTGTGGAGTTGACGAAGCCGGTCAGTTTGACCACCTGCGCCACCCGATCGAGGTCCCCATCGCAAGCCGCGCGCATCTGCGCCATCAGGTTGATCGCGCAGACCCGCGCCGCTGCCGCGCCGTCTTCGGTCGAAAACCCGTCGCCGAGCTTGCCGATGATCATGCCGTTCTCATCCATGGAGATCTGGCCCGATACAAAGACCAGATTGCCCGTGCGCACAGCGGGCACGTATTTGGCTGCCGGGGCGGGGGCGTCGGGAAGGGTGATGCCGAGCTCTGCAAGGCGGGCGTCAATCTGACCGGTCATGGGAAGTCCTTCTTCGCATCGGGGAATCGATGCTGCGACCATGCCAAGACATGCCTGTCACGGAAAGAGTGAACTCGGCCTCTGGCATCGGGTAATAATTCACACTATGTTTAGGTGAAATAGGGCTGCGCCAGTCGTGCCGCCCCCGACATACGAGAGGAGTGGAACATGTCCAGCGCACAGCGTCCCGAAGTCGAAGCGTTCTTTCATGAACCCACCAATACGGTTTGCTATGTCGTGTCCGACCCGGCCACCAAGGCGGCGGCAATCATCGACAGTGTCCTCGAATATGACATGGTCGCGGCCCGCACATCGACGGATCATGCAGATCTTGTGCTCTCCTATGTCAGGGACCGCGACCTGACGGTCGAATGGGTGCTGGAGACCCATGTCCATGCCGATCACCTCTCGGCCGCGCCGTATCTGCGTGATCAATTGGGTGCCAGGGTGGCAATCGGAGCCCGGATTACCGAGGTTCAGCATACATTCGGCGAGATTTACAACGCCGAACGCGGTTTCGCCCGCGACGGCTCCCAGTTCGATCATCTGTTCGAGGATGGCGACCGATTCCGGATCGGCGATCTGCCCTGCGAATACCTGTCAACGCCAGGCCACACGCCCGCCTGCGGATCCTACCGCATCGCGGATGACATTTTTGTGGGCGATACCCTGTTTATGCCGGACTTTGGGACGGCGCGCTGCGATTTTCCGGGCGGCGATGCGCGTACGCTATACCGGTCGATCCGGCGCATTCTGGATCACCATCCGCAGACAACATTGTGGATTTGCCACGATTACAAGGCACCGGGGCGCGACGAGTTTGCGTGGCGCACTACGGTTGGGGCGCAACGTGAAGCCAACCCGCATGTGCGCGACGGGATTTCGGAAGATGAGTTTGTTGCCACGCGTGAGGCGAAAGATGCCAAGCTTGGCACGCCGAAGCTGCTGATCCCGTCGATCCAGGTCAATATGCGCGCCGGGAAGATGCCCCCGGCAGAGGATAACGGCACGACCTATCTGAAGGTGCCGCTCAACGTCATTGGCGGTTGAGCCCTTGGATGGCAAATCCGCCCAATGTCGACCTTGGGCGGACAGTATCGCGGTCTGGATGGCGTCTTATTCCTCGCGGAATGCCTGGGTGAAGTAATCGGCCATCGGCTTGGTCATGTAGGTGAAGGGCGAACGCTCTCCGGTCTGGATGAACGCCTCGACCGGCATGCCGGCGACCAGTTGCACATCGCCGAGCTTGCTCAGCTCACCTTCGTTGATCGAGAGCTGTGCGAGGTAATATGATCGGCCGGTTGCATCGTCCGTGAACGCATCAGGTGACATTCTGACCACCGTTCCGGCGATTTCCGGCGTCGTCCGGGCTGAGAAGGCCGAGAACCGCAGGCGCGCGGGCTGACCGGGATGGACCTGATCGACATTGGTGATTTCCACCTGCGTTTCGATCACAAGATCGACATCCGACGGCACGATGTAGAGAAGCGGCTCCGCCGATTGCACGACTGACCGCAGGGCAAAGATGGTCATGCCGATGACGCGGCCCGGACGAGGCGCGCGCACCTCCAGCCGGTCCATCCGCTCCACCAGTGAATCACGTTGCTCGCGCAGCTCGTAAATCCGGTATTCAAGATCGCGCAACTCGGTGATCGCACCCTCGCGGCGGCTCGATTCAAGGCCAAGGAGCTGGATCTCAATCTCTGAAATCTGTCCCTTCAGTCCGGCAATCGAGGCGATCAGCTCACCACGTTGCCCAAGAAGGCGGGCCTTTTCACGTTCCAGCGCCAGAACCCGGCTGGCCTGCGCAAGGCCCTTTTTCTGCAATTCCTTGAGGTCGGTCAGCTCCTTGTCGACAAACTCCAACTGAGAGACGAGCGCGACCTGCTGTGCCTGTGCACCCGTGATTTCCTCGCGGATCTGGGTCTGACGCTCGCGCAACTGTGCTGTTTCGCGTTTTGCCGTATCCGCGCGAGCGGCAAAGAGACGTTTCTGCCCGGCGATCAGTGACCCGATTTTGGGGTTCCTCTCAGCCGCTTCGACCAGTTCTTCGTCAAATGTCGGCTCAGGCAATTCGTCAGCTTCGGCGATCAGGCGTCCGCTGCGGGCCATGATCTCGAAAAGCTGGCCTTCGGCGATCGCGAGGTCTGCGGCCAGAAGCTTGTCATCAAGGCGGATCAGCGGTTCTCCCGCTTCCACGGTATCGCCCTCCTTGACAAGGATTTCCTTGACTACACCGCCTTCGGGATGCTGGACGACCTGCCGCTCGCTTTCAACTTTCAGCTTGCCGCTGCTGACAACGGCACCGGCGATGGAGGCGAAGGCTGACCATGCGCCGACGCCGAAAACCAGAACCACCAGCGTGAGCATGCCGAGCCACATGTGCCGGCCCGCTGTCCAGCGCTTTTTGACCTCGGTTGTCATTTCGGGGCTTGCTGGCATGGCTCAGGTATCCTTCGACGGTGGTGCGGATAGTGCAGGCTGCGTGGCGGTCGCGGCGGCGGGGCGGCCAGGCTGCTGTCCCTGCACCAGTTGCGGGTAATTTGTCGTGGTCTCGCGCAGGACGTCGTCCTTTGGTCCGTAGGCGCGCGGCTGGCCGCCTTCGAGCATCAAGAGATAGTCGCAGGCAGCGATCGCACTCGGCCGGTGGGCCATGATCACGACGGAACGGCCGCGTTCCTTCGCATCCTTGATTGCGGTCACCAGCGCTGCCTCGCCCTGCGCGTCGAGATTGGAATTCGGTTCATCAAGAATAAGCACTGGCGGGTCTTTGTAGAGCGCCCGCGCCAGCGCGATCCGCTGACGCTGACCACCCGACAGACGTCCGCCAGACGGGCCTGCAGGCGTGTCATAACCGTTGGGCTGCTTGAGGATCATGTCATGGGCACCGGCGCGTTTGGCCGCGACGACCACGGCCTCGGGATCAATGTCATTCGAGAGGCGCGCGATGTTCTCGGCCACTGACGCCTCGAACAGCGATACATCCTGCGGCAGATAGCCGAGATTGGTGCCGAGGACATCGTCATCGAACTGGTCCAGCGCCGCGCCATCAAGGCGGATGGAACCCTGAGCCGGTTTCCAGATGTTCACCAGCGCGCGCGCAAGGGTCGACTTACCCGAAGCCGAGGGGCCAATGACGCCCAATGCCTGTCCGGGCTGAATGGAAAAGCTGACACCGCGCAGGGTTGGCGTCCGCTCGCCCGGCGCAACAACCGCGAGGTTCTGCGCCATGAACGCGCCTTTCGGCTGGGGCAGCTCCGTATGGGGGGGCTGTTCCGGCGTCTTGGCCAGCAATTCGGACAGGTTGTTCCAGCCATCGCGGGCGCGCTGCACATTCGACCATTGGCCAATGGCCTGCTCGATCGGTGCCAATGCCCGGCCCATCAGGATCGAGGCGGCGATCATCTGTCCGGGAGAGATCAACTGCTCAATCGCGAGGCCGGCACCGAGAGCCAGCATCGCTGACTGGAGGAAGAACCGCATGGTCTTGGAGGCCGTGGCATAGCCGCCGGTGCTATCCGATGCTTTAACTGCCGTATCCAGCGCCGCCTCACGGAATTTCTGCCATTTGACAAGGGCAGCGCCCCGCATGCCGAGCGCCTGTACGGTCTCCCCATCGCGGCGCAATGCTTCCGAAAACGCTTCGGACTGGGCTGATGCGCGCTGGCTTTCGGCCATCGGTTTGCGCGATGACAATTCGTTCAGCAGCGTAAGGATCAGGAGGAAAGCACCGCCCGCAAATGCGAGCACGCCAAGCGTCCAGTGGAAAGAGAAGATAACGAAAAGAAAGACTGGTGCCCATGGCATGTCGAAGAGTGCGAAGGGTGCCGGCGAGGACAGTACGCGCTGGATCGTTTCCAGATCCCTCAGACCCGATTGCGGCTTGGTCCGCTCCGACGGTGCGACGGAGCGGCGCAGCACCGCGTTGAAGACCCGCGTGTCAAGCAGCGCCTGAAACCGCGCACCGGCACGGCTGAGGACCCGCGCGCGGGCATGATCAAGAAGCCCCATGAAGAGGAACAGAAGCGCGACGAGCGCAAACATGGCATAGAGCGTCGGCTTGGAGTTCGATGCCAGAACCCGGTCATAAACGTTCAGCATGAAAAGCGGGCCGGTCAGCATCAGTATGTTAACGAAAATGCTGAACAGGCCAACACCGATCAGAAGGCGCTTGGAGGCATAGAGGGCACCGCGAAGCTCCTTACGTCCACTTGCTGCGTCAAACTCTTGCATGTCTCTAAGCCTGCCAATTGTTATCGATCCGCGCGATCCCCGCGCGAAGCCAGTGTCCTATCATGGAGACCGCTTTACAAGAAACGGTACATCCGCTTTGTGGGGCATTGACCGTTAAATATTGATCAAATTCGTCTGTATCAACGCCAAAGTCGTATTGCCGACACAGATATGAAACTTGTGTGTGTTGTGTCACGTCGCGCCCTTGCGTGATTTAGAGGACTGGGGCATTAGGTTCACTGCCCAATACGGGTCTTCGGGGAAGAGGGTTTCAGATGATTTCCGGCCAAGCTGTTTCGCGCATGTGGTGGATACGCGCATGTCTTGTCGCTCTAACCCTGGTTTCTGCCGCTTGCGCCAGTGCGCCTGCAGACCCCGACGCGCTGATCGCGGATCCCTATGAACAGACCAATCGCGACATCCATGCCTTCAACAAAGGCGTCGATCAGGTACTTTTGAAGCCCGTGTCGGAGGTTTACGACTTCGCGACGCCAGCGCTGGTCAAACATCTGATTGCAAACGAAGTTCGCTATCTTCAGTTGCCTGGGATTTTCATCAATCGGCTTCTGCAGGGCGATATCGAAGCAGCGGGAGCAGCGCTTGGCCGGTTCAGTTTGAACACCACGCTCGGTGCTGTTGGTCTTCTCGACCCGGCCACAGAGTTTGGATTGCCGCATGAGCCGACGGATTTCGGCGTCACGTTAGCGGTTTGGGGAGCGGATGAGGGTATTTATCTCGAACTGCCGTTCTTTGGGCCCGCGACCAGCCGCCATGCAGTGGGGCGCGTGGTGAATTTCGTGCTCGACCCGGGCTTCCTCGTCACGGCCGGGGTCATTGACCTGTCCGGTGTTCTGTCGGCTGCGGCCACCGCACGAACACCTGTCGAAGTTGTGAACGCACGCCACGAAAACGCCGAATTGATCAACGAAGTACTGTATGAGTCCGAAGATAGCTATATCACTGCGCGTACGGGATATGTGCAGTTCCGGCGGAGATTCGTCGGCGGACAGGATAGTACAGAGGCGCTGCCGGATATTTTCGAGGAATAGCCGGCGCGGTGCCTGAACGGGAGACATGAACATGGATTCTGACAGGATGATTGATCGCAGAAAACTGATGCAGGCGGCGATTGCGGCGTCGACGCTGCCGGCCATCATGACCGCTGGCACAGCGCGCGCACTGAACGGATCGGATGCCGAGGGTTTTGTCACCGACTTGGTGGCGGAATTACGCGGTCTTGTTGACAATAACCGATCGGGCGCGGAGGGCGCGGCGGAGTTTCTGCGACTACTCGAACAACGCGCGTCGGTCGATGCCGTCGGCCGCTTTGCCATGGGGCGCACCTGGCGCGAGATGTCGGACACGCAACAAGCCAACTTCAAGACGGCGTTCCGCAAATACATCTCCAACACTTATCAAAACCGGTTTGGCGAGTATGCGGGCGAGGAGATCGTTGTGACAGGATCGGTCGATGCCGGCTCTAAAGGGGTTCTGGTCAAGAGCCTTCTGAAACGGCCGAATTCCGCCGATGTCGCACTGGAGTGGCTGGTCAGCGATCGGGGCGGTTCTACCCGCCTTTCGGACATCATCTTTGAGGGGGTCTCGCTGGCCATTTCACTGCGCGAGACCTTTGGCGGGATGCTTGAAAGCCGCAATGGCGACATTGACGGATTCATTGCCGAGCTCGCGACATCCAAAGGGGCCTGATCGGCTCCTTATTTGTGATCTCAACGCCCTGAAATAGCTATTGCGCGTCTGCGATGCGCGACGGCGGCCCCGCTTTCTTGGTTGCGCCTTGCACGTTTCGGGCGCGCAGCGATATCACGTCATTCGATGTATCTGACGGCGTCCGAAGCCAGAAGTTCCTCGATTTTGCCGGGCACTTTCAGGCCTGCTTCCACCTCCGCATCGAGATCGGTTTCGAGCTGGGCGACCACAGCCAATTGTGCGATCACGCGGTCGATGTCTTCGAAGGGCACGACCACGACGCCATCGCGATCGCCGACGATCATGTCGCCGGTCTCCACCTCGGCGCCGCCGATCTGAACCGGCAGGCCAATGCGTCCGGGACCGTTGGAGACCGGAGAATTCGGCGACAGGCCGGCACACCATGCAGGCAGCCCCGCAGCAACCACACCAGCATAGTCGCGCATCGGACCGTCGGTCACAAAGCCCGCTGCGCCGTTGTTGCGCATCATACCGCAGACCCTGTCTCCCGCAGCGGCGGAGCGTAGGTGGCCACCATGGGCATTGACCACAATGTCGCCCGGCGTGATGAAGGCGAGCCCGGCGACCAACGCCAGTATGTCGCTCGGCCCGGTATCGACGGTCAGCGCGGGGCCCGCGGCCACGCAAGAAAGATCGCGCCCGTCACCGATAGGCGTGATGCCGAGAAGCCCACCCGTGCCGTACATCGCATCCGCCACAAACCCCGTCGGCACCCCCTGGAAGGCTGCGATCTGGGCGTCGGTCGGTCGGCGCTTGGGGCGTTTGACTGTCAGCAGCGGCGGCTCTTCGATCATTCGGGGGCTCCTTTTGCAATTGTGGCGACGATGGCGTGCATCGACGCCCCGTGCAAGCCGCTGGACATTTCCGCGGGTCTGGTGATGCTCTGCGACCGTAATTGCGGGGAGCGGACATGGATCAGAATGTGGTTGCGGTGGTCAGCCGGCCGGAAGCGATGCGCTGGGTCGTGCTGATCGTTCTTGGCATCATGATCGTGCCCTGTGTGCTGATTGCGATCGCCAGCGTCAACGCATCGCCCCTGACCGCACTTTTGATGCTCGGCCTTGCGGCGGGTGGCGGCCTGTTGGCGCGGGCGTTGATCCTGACCGAATCCCGCGCCGTGTTGTTTGATGGCACCGCGATTTATGACGATGCGGGCACACAGCTCTGCACTCTCGATGACATTGTCGAGATCGAGCGCGGTCTTGCGCTGTTCAAGCCATCCGGCGGGTTTGTCGTCGTGATGAAGACACCCGGCGCACGGGGCTGGTCGCCGGGCCTTTGGTGGCGTGTGGGGCGGCGGCTTGGCATCGGGGGGGCAACCTCCGGCCGCGCGGCAAAATACATGGCCGACGCGATCATGGGCGCGTTGGCGGCGCGCCAGATCAGTTGAGCCGCGAAGCCCGCCGCGCCAACGCGATGCCAATCCGGCAGCAATCATCCGCCGGTGTCTGATCGGCAAGCTGGGTAAGAAGCGGCGTAACGGCGTTGATCGCGCCCGCCAAGGCTTCGTCCCAGTTCTCCCCGGCTGGCTCCTCCACCTCGATCAGCCATACGGTTTGCTGCCCGTTGGCTACGTTCAGCCGTTTCAACAGGGCCTCCACATGGTCAGCGTCATCTGCGCGGGCAATCTCCATATCGTCGATGACCACCAGCGATGCGGCAGGCTCGACCCGCTGTGGGCCTTCGGGCAGTTTTGCCGGATCGACATGGGCGTGGCCGGTTTCGATATGGATGTGGAGCGGGACAGTCGGAGTGGCCGAAATCTCTGACGCCCGTTCGATATCACGCAGGTAGTTCAGCAAGCGCGGCGCATGGATATAGCGCGCCGTTCGTTTGCACGCCCCCCTTGCCGGGCCACGCCGCCGCTTTTGCAGGAAAAGCGTCGGCCAGTCGGCCAGAGCAGCCTCGCTGGCAATGGCCCGGCCCAATGGGGAGCGGCCGGAGCCGCGCGCGCCGAAGACGATCAGATGGTGAAAGCGGCTTTCGGGCAGGGCCTCGTCCCCGATATCGCCAGCAAAGTCACGCAGAACCAGCAAGGGATCGCGGATCGCACCATCGGGCCCGACCGGCGCAGCCGGTTTGACATAGGCACCCCGCGCGATGTCCACCACACGCAACCAGAGAGCGGAATGAAACACCGCCAGTCGGCTCGCCTTGTCCGCCCCCACAAGATCGAGCGCCAGTTGTCGATAGGCCCAGTTCTTGCCAAGGCCGATGAAGATCGCAAGAAAGATGAGAAGGCCGAGAATTTCGGACCCTGATGACCAGCCTGACCCATCCGACGACGATGCCAGCACCGGCATGTCCGTCAAGACGCCTGCACCGATCCAGGCACCGGCAAAATAGAACAGTCCATCCGTACGGGCATCCATGCGCGCGTCAGAATAGTAGTCCGCCTCCACCTGCTCGCAATTGCCCAGGATGCCATCATGCGCGCCGCCCGGCCTCAGCGCGCCAATGTCGAAGATCTCACGGTGGACATTCGGCAGGTCGGAGGCAAATTCCTTCACCCACCAGAGCGTCAGCGACGCGGCCCCGGCAGCGATGGACAGGCGCCAGTCATCTTGCAACACATGGCCAACCGCATAGGTGAAGAGACACGCAATCAGCACATTGGTGCCGACCTGCAAAACCGCTTCGCGGCTGCTGAACCGCTCCGCCGGTTTGGCGCGGGCAACCATGAACAGGCAGGAGTGCAGGACAAATATGATCGGCAGGACGATCACGAAACTGTCCAGACCATTGCTCTGAAACGCTGTCCCGAAGCCAGCACCACCCGTGGCGATCACATAGGCGCCGATAAGCGTCAGCGCCGCACAGACGATGAAGCGGGTATCCTTGCATAGATGGGCGACCGCCGCGGCGACGAACAGAAACGCCACCGCGATGGCGAAGATCATAACGGGGTCCTGCGAAATGGCGGCCCCCGGCGGCGCAGTTGTTTCCGGCAACAGCCGCCACAGGCTGACGCAGGTGAGAATCAGCACAACCCCATGAAGTATGCGAGACCCGACGGGCACCAGTGCATAGTGGCGCGCCGCCAGCCCAGCGGGGACCGGAGCCTTCGGCCCGAACATACCCGCACAGATGATCCCGATGAACGCCAACGTGACAACAGCCATTGCCAGCGTCAGGAAAAGGTAATTCCAGCACCCGGCGCAGCCCTGCCCATAGGCCGCCCCATAAAGGACGGAGGCGATCAACAGCACGAAAGCTGCCACGAACAGCCGATTGTCTTCGCGGCGCTGCGACAGGTAGGCCATAAGACCAGACAGAATGGCACCGGCGGCGGTGATCGCGACAACGCTGAGACACCCGCCTTGATCGCGCGTGCAGGACAGGGACAGCGCATTCAGCCAGCCACCGGCCCGCACGATGTCTGTTGTGAAGGAATAGGACGTCTCGACAATCCAGATGAAGAAGAATGCAGTGGCCATGCCAAGGGTCATATGGCCCAGTTGATTGGCCATCCATGCATAGACGCGGCTGTAGTTGGATTGCACGTCGGAGAAGCCGAATTCCCGCGCAAAGATGTCCTTAAGCCACATTGCCCCGTATCCCCTGTCGCCCGTTCGCCGCGTGCCAGATCATCGTCACCGATGGACCGCCAGCAACCTGTCAGCTATGGCGAGGGAAGCTATCACAGGTTGATTGGCCCCGGACAGTTACAAGGAGCACATTGCAGATGCACCTCGCCCAGACAGAGTATCCGCCCGAAGACGCCGACGACGACCTCGCGCCGCTGGTCGTGGTGCCGGGCCTCTTCGGATCGGCGCGCAACTGGCGTGCCCATGCGAAACGGCTGGGGCCGGGGCGTCACGTGATCGCGGTCGACATGCGCAACCATGGCAGCAGTGGCTGGAACGACGTGCATGACTACCCCGCAATGGCTGGGGATCTTGCTGAGTTGATCGAGGGGATCGGTGGCCATGCGGCGGTGCTTGGCCATTCGATGGGCGGGAAGGCCGCGATGCTGCTGGCGCAGACCCGGCCCGATCTGGTCGAGCGGCTGATCGTCGCCGATATCGCGCCGATAGCCTATGACCATGACCTGCTTGGGGAAATCGATGCGATGCTGGCGACAGACCTGACCGGCCTGACTCGGCGCAGCGAGGTGGAGGCGGCGCTCGGTGCCCATATCGCCATCCCCGCCGTCCGGTCCTTTCTCGCGCAGAGCGCTATTCTGGACGATACGCCGAGATGGTCGCTGAACCTGAAGGCGCTGAGCGCGAATATGGATCTGATCACGGGCTATCCGGATGAGCAGCGCTCCTATCCCGGTCAGACCATGTTTCTATCCGGTGCAGCGTCGGATTATGTTCTGCCGGAGCATCATGATCTGATCGTGCAACGTTTCCCGAATGCGCGGTTCGAGGTGCTGGAGGGAGCCGGGCATTGGCTCCATGCGGACAAGCCACGGGAATTTCTTGACGCGGCTAATGGTTTCCTGTCCGATTGATATTGTGGGAGAATTCAAATGCTTAAATGGATGAAAAGAGCTGCCCTCGCGCTCGGCGTAGTGGTGGTGGCGGGACTTATCGCCGGGGTGATCTGGCGCGAGGAATTGGTGCGGCTCTACAGCGTCAATACGCTTTTTGACGAAGACAAGATCGTCGCCAACTTCTCGAACATGCGCGGCAGCTTTCTGCACACGGAATTTGCCCGCGACGGTGAGGTTTTCGAATTTGGCCGCGCCGAACGGCCATTGCCGGAGACGTTTGAAAGTGCTGGCACCGCTCAGTCCACTGCTGAATACCTGGCGCGAAGCAGCACCACTTCGCTGCTGGTCGTTCGAGATGATGCCATCGAACATGAGAGCTATTTTCTGAGCACGGGTGAGGAGGATCTGCGGATCTCCTGGTCGATTGCGAAATCCGTCCTGTCGGCCCTTGTCGGCATAGCGCTGGCGGACGGCGCGATTGCCAGTCTTGACGATCCGGTGGTCAAATATGCGCCCGCGCTTGCGGGTTCGGCCTATGATGGGGCGACCCTGCGCAATGTGTTGAACATGGCCAGCGGCGTGGCGTTCAACGAGGACTATCTCGACTACGATTCTGACATCAACAAGATGGGCCGCGCGCTGGCGCTCGGCGGATCACTGGACGAGTTTTCGGCGGCACTGGCCGCGCGCGTTGACGACCCGGGGGTCGCATGGCGCTATGTTTCCATCGACACCCACGTGGTTGCCATGGTTCTGCGCGGCGCGACGGGTCAGCCGGTTGCGACCTATCTGGAGGACCGCATCTGGTCGCGGATCGGGACGGAGGCTGATGGATACTATCTGACCGATGGCGAAGGCGCGGCCTTCGTGCTGGGGGGACTGAACCTGCGCACGCGCGATTATGCGCGCTTCGCCCGCTTGATCCTGAATGACGGCATGTGGAATGGGGCACGCATCCTGCCCGAAGGTTGGGTGGCCGAGAGCACATCCGCCACCGCCCCGCCCGCCGCCGATGAGGGGCAGGCATTTGGCTATGGCTATCAGTGGTGGATCCCGCCGGGCGCGAATGGCGAGATCATGGCCCGCGGCGTTTATGGCCAATACCTCTGGATCGATCAGAACGCCGGTGTCATCATTGTGAAAACCTCAGCGGATCGTAAGTTCCGCGAGGGCGATGGTGCCGCGCATCGCGATGCGATGGCGTTTTTCCGGGCCGTGGCCCGGCGGTGAGGACGGCGAGGCCATCCTCCGACGACCGCTCCTCCGCCCTCGCCTCGCTCTGGTGGCTATTGCCGCTGGCGATGGCGGGGTGGCTGGCGCAGCACCCCTATTTTGGTGTCGCTCATGATGGCATCCTTTATGCGTTCCAATCATTGCAGGATGCCCATCCGGCGTTTCGTGATGACCTGTTCCTGAAATACGGCTCGCAGGATGCCTATACGCTGTTCAATGACCTTTATGCGCTTGTCATCGCCGCGTTGGGATTGGAGATGGCGTCCTACGTGCTTGTGATTGTGGGTATGGGCATATGGATCGCGGGGGCGTGCCTGCTGGCCGCTCAGCTTTTCCCGCGCGTCTGGCCGCTGGTCTGTCTGGTGATCGCAGCAGCTAATCCTCATTACGGTTTCGACTACGGCGAGGGCTTTGCGACGCCGCGCCTTTACGTGGAGGCGATGAGCCTCGTCGCTCTGTGGCTGCTGATGCGGCGGCAGATCTTCGCGGCGTTCTTGGTGGTGCTTCTGTCAGCTCTGTTACACCCTATTGTGGCGCTGGGGACGGCGGGCTTGGGCCTTATCTATCTTGCACTCGCAGATCGCCGCTGGCTGGCCGTGCCGGCCCTCGGCACTGTCTTGCTGGTTATCCTTGCGTTTGCGGGCACTGAGCCGTTTGCGGGGCTGCTGCTGCGGTTCGATGCCGAATGGCTGGCCGCGATCCAGCATCGCAGTCCGTTCCTGTTCCTGATGGGGACTGAGAAGAAGGTGATCTACGGCGCGATTGCCGATGCGGCCCTCTTATGCGCGGCACTGATGATAAGCGGTGATGCACTGCGGCGGTTCTGGCTCGCCGGATTGATCGCGTTCATCGGTGTTCTGGCGTTGAAGGGTATATCAGCTGACTGGCTTCACAATGTGCTGTTGACCCAGCTGCAACCCGCCCGCGTTCTCTGGCTGACGCATCTGATGGCCGTGATGGCGTTCGCGCATCTGTGGCTGGCGGCTGACTGGAAAGAGATTGCCGGGCGGCTTCGCGCGACGATCGCTTTGGGGACGGCCCTGATGGGAATGGCGGGCGCGGCTTTCAGCGATCTTATCCTGCCCCATGCGGCGATTACCTGCGTTGGCCTTCTGATCGTGGTGATCTGCCGACAGGTCGATGCCCTGTCCGCGCGTTTTCTAACCGGTCTCGTCCTGTGCGTGAATGTGGTTGTCGCGTTCCTCAGCCTGCAGATGGTTTATTCCCTCGCCAGCGGACACATCGCCTTTGAGGCGCTGGCCGGTGGCGTTGGCGGCCAGGTCACTCCCCTCGTTATGCTGATCCCGGCTGCCGCGCTGGTCGGCGGCATGCTCGGCTGGTGCTATCCAGTTCTGTCGTCGCGCTTTCTGGTGCTGGGTTTGGGCGTTGTCCTTTTGATCGTCGCGCTGACGCAATTCGACCGGCGCTCCTCATGGTCGCAGCAAATGGAACGTGCCGAGGGCAACCTGCCGGGTTTTCCTGTCGAGATCGGCCCGGATGAGAGCGTGTTCTGGCAAGGGTCCTGGTACTATTCGGAGCCGTGGCTCGGGCTCAGGCGCAAGGCCTATATTTCTGTTCCCCAAGGCGCTGGCATCGTCTTCAATCGCGGCACGGCAATCGAGTTCACGCGCAGGATCGAGCAGATGAAGACACTGGACCCTCTTCTCTTGCGCGCACCCGGGGATCATCGCACGGCGGAACGGCCGGAGATCAATTTCGCCGCTCTGCAGGCGATCTGCGCCGCGCCCGTTCGCCCTGATGTCATAATCCTCGACGCCGCCGTCAGGGGCGCTCCTTCGACGATCTGGGACAGCCCGGTTCCAGTGCTGCGCCGGTTTCTCGTGGTGACGGAGACGCCGCCGAAGAATCTGGAGGATCTTGGTGTTTTCTCGACCACGCGCCATTACGTCCACCGCTGCGACCAGATAGCATCCTGACTACGGGCATTGATGTTCGGCGTGAAGTTATTCGGTTTCACCTGCCTCGTGATAATCCTGTTCCAGGTTGACGTCCCAGAGATTGGTCGTGTCCGTGCGCCCTGCGATGATGTTGTCGACCGCCATCATCGCGGTCAGCATCGAATGGTCCTGATTATTGTACCGGTGCATGCCATTGCGCCCGATCAGCCACAGGTTCTCGACCGGGTCGACCGCGGCGCGGATGCGCTCGAAATGATCATAAGTACCCCAATAGGCCGGATAGGTCTTCGGCACCCGGATGATCACGCCCTGATGGGCATCGGCGGCGCGGGCGACGCGGATTTGCTCCAGCTCCGCCTTGGCGAAATCGATCATGGCCTCGTCATCCATCGACCACAGGTCGTCCCCCTCATCGCAGAAATACTCCAGCCCGATCCAGACCTTGGCGGGATCGGCGACCAGATAGGGGCTCCAGTTATTGAAGAATTGTAGCCGCCCGACCCGCACACCGGGCTCCTGCACGTAAATCCAGTTGTCCGGCATCTTTTGCGTGACGTCATGGCCGTCGCAATCGCCAAGGGTCAGACGATCACATAAAAGACCGACGGTCATGAAATCGCGGTATTCGAGCCGCGCGGCGAGATCGCCTGCCTCGCCTGCCATCTGCGGCTCGGTAATCGCGAACAGCTCCGATATCGGCAGGGTGGAGAAAAAATGATCGCAGGCCAGCACCTCTTCGCGCCCGTCCGCATGGCGGATTGTGGCGCTGATCACCTTGCCGCCATCCATCTGTACGCCGGTGACGCGCGCATTCAGGGTGACCTTGCCCTCTGCCTGCCGGATCAGGTCGGTCGCGGTCTCCCACATCTGACCTGGGCCGAATTTCGGGTAGAGGAACTGCTCGATCAGGCTCGTCTCCACCTGTTTGGGGCGCAGGAACCCGAATATCTTTGACGCCGCGTTCAGCAACGCGCCGCGCAGTGACAGCCCCTTGATCCGCTGCGCACCCCATTCGGCGGAGATATGGGCGCAGTCGCGGCCCCAGACCTTTTCCGTGTATTCCTTGAAGAACGTACCGTAAAGCCGAACGCCGAAGCGGTTGATCAGAAAGTCCTCAAGCGTGCGTTCGGGGCGGGGCAGGAGGTGGGCCTTGATATAGCTGAGACCGATCAGCCCGGTCTCTAACAGTCCGAGCTTCAGTAGCGTGTCTGGCGACAGCGATAGCGGGTAATCGAAGAGCTTGCCCTTGAACAGGATCCGGCTCTTGCGCGGGCGCACCAGCATGACGAGGTCGGTCTCGTCGGGGTTCGGGCCATCGTCGGGCAGATCGATGACGGTTTCCTTGTTCTGATAGGCGATGCGCAGGCTTTCATCAGCGCCGTCGAGGCCCTGGAGCGGCATCACCGCGCGCCACCAGTCCATCACCCGTTTCGATTTGGAAAAGAACCGGTGACCACCGATGTCAATCCGGTTCCCCTGATGCACATGGGTGCGCGATATGCCGCCGACATAATCTGTCGCTTCGAACACAAGCGGTTTGATATCGGTGCGCTGCGCCAGCTCCAGCGCCGCTGTCAGCCCTGCCGGGCCACCGCCTGCGATGATGGCGATCTTCGTCTCATTGCCCATCAGAACAGTGCCGCCCGGCGCATCAGGTAATTGGAGGTCAGGCTGGCACCTGCCGCAAACAGCTTGGCCAGCATGTAAGGCAGAACCAGCGCCGCCGTGCCGAACCAGATCGCCACCTGATTGACGGCCAGCCCGACAACGCCGATGGCGCAGAAAATCAGAAACTCCGCCTGCTTGTCAGTCAGCTTGCGCCGGGCAAACACCCAGCGGATCGAGCCGATGTAGACGATGATGACGCCGCAAGTGAAAGAGATCGCATTGGCAAGAAGAACCGGCAGCGAAAGGACCTCGACCCCGAAGACCAAAAGCCCGAAATCGCAGACAAAGCCCACACCGCTGACAACAAGATAGCGCAGAAACTCGCCGCCGCGCATCGACACCGCACTGACGTCGTGACCTTGGTTCACACTTAACCCCTACACAGATACCGACCTAGGGATAGGCGGGTGAGCCGATCAGGTCCAGCGGTGTTTTTCGCGCCGAACGCGTCAGCCACCCCGCCCATGCGGCGCATGCCAATCGATCTGGGGACCGGTGGAAGTGATGCGATGCGGATTGATCGTATCGTGGCTGTAATAGTAGTGCCTGCGGATATGATCGAGATTGACGGTCTCCGCGATCCCCGGCCGCTGATACAGCTCCCGCGTGTAGGCCCAGAGGTTTGGATAGTCCATCAGGCGGCGGCGGTCACATTTGAAATGACCGATATAGACCGGGTCGAACCGCACGAGGGTCGGGAACAATCGCCAATCCGCCTCGGTCAGGTCATCTCCCATCAGATAGCGATGCGCGGAAAGCCTCTCTTCCAGCCAATCCATCGTGTCGAACAGGGCATCCACGGCCTCGTCATAGGCGTCCTGGGTCGTGGCAAAGCCGCATTTGTAAACGCCGTTATTCACGTTGTGATAGACGCGTTCGTTCACCGCCTCGATGTCGCCGCGCTGCGCTTCGGGCCAGAAGTCGAGCGTATTGCCCGTGATCCCATCGAAAGCGCTGTTGAACATGCGGATGATCTCCGAACTCTCATTCGAGACGATGGTGCCCGTTTCCTTATCCCAGAGGATGGGAACGGTCACGCGGGTCGTCGCGCCGGGGTCAGTCATTGTGTAGATCTGATGAAGGCGGGTTTTGCCGTTCAGCCGGTCGCCGGTCGCGCCGGGATAATCACCACTCAACGTCCAGCCTTCGTCCAGCATGTCCGGATCGACCACATCGACGCTGATATGGTCTGTCAGCCCTTTCAGCTGGCGAAAGATCAACGTCCTGTGGGCCCAGGGGCAGGCATAGGACACGTAAAGGTGATAGCGGCCGCTTTGCGCCGCGAACCCGCCTGTGCCCGTGGGGCCGGGACTGCCATCGGCGGTCACCCAGTTGCGAAACCGGCTTTCCTGACGTTCGAACTTGCCCTTAGTGCTCTTGGTGTCATACCAGACATCATGCCATTTACCGTCAACCAGCTTGCCCATTGTGCTCTCCTCTTCTTTCGATGAAGCACGTAAGCTGCTTCGCGGATGTCTCCACCCGTCAAGGCGGACAGAAACTGTTGCCGAATCAGCAACAGCGCGGTGGTTAGATCTGTGCGAGATAGATTTGCACGGCATCCTGCACATGGCGGAACCGGTCGCCGCCCAGATGTTTGCCCCCATACCAGCGTGTGACGATGATCAGGTGATTGCGCAACTCCGCTCTCTCCAGCATCGGCAGGATCACCATGCCGGCACCGCGCTCTCCGTCATCGTTCTTGATCGCGGACGCATTGGTCAAAAGCGCCCAGGAATGATGCGTAGCCTTTGAAAATGGCTTGCGTTTCTTCAGCTCTTCGATGCAGATTTTGGCGGCGCTTTCCGACACGCAGGGCGCGCCGGAAACTGCATATCTGGAGCCGCGGTCACGGATGATGTTTTCGAGAATGATCATGACCCCCGGCGGATAGATCGCACTGCGTTCGCGATCAATACCGGATGTCCTTTGCGTCTGTGTTGTGCCCAATCTTTTCGTGCCGTGCAGGTCTGCACTGGTACTGTTCACAATACTGCAACAGTTTGGATGTTATGGAGCACCATGACTGAGCGTCGGAGGATCTGATGGACAAGCTTCGGACAGATATCGAGACTGAAATGCACCAGATGGCGGCCCGGTCAGCGGGACCGACCAAGGGGCTGATGGTCAGAAGCGGCCAACGCCAGTTTCCCCTGATCGATTATTCCTCCACCGGCTTTAGCGTCGCCGCGGAGGATACACCGCCCCTGAGCGGATTTGTCGACATCGAAAGGGCAGGGGAGTGCCAGTCCAGATGTCTGATCGTCCTGGCGCGGGAAGATGACGGTGTCTTGCATTACGAATTCAAACGCCGGACCGACGCGCAACGGCGACCCCCGGTCGACTATGTGATTTCGGAAAATGCACCGGTGGGCCTGCTCACGTGACATCCGCCAGCGGCAACGAGGCGCATCTGGAGCGGTACTATGCAGCGCTGAAGTCGGGCGACCCGGCCAGGATGGCAGCGGCTGTTACCGATGATCTGTTGATCATCTATCACGATGCGACCGATGTCCTGCCCTGGTCGGGCACATGGCGCGGCGCAGACGGGCTACGCGGATTTCTGGATGCTGTTGCCAAAAACCTGACGATTGATCAGGTTGACATGCTGTCTTCCAGCTTTGTCGACGACAAGGCCATCGTCCATCTCCGGGGAACGTGGACGGCCACGCGGACGGGCCGTTCGCTGACCGCAGAGGTCGTCAATATTTTCACATTCAGGGACAGCCTGGTTGCGGGATATGAGGTTTTTCCCGACAGTGCAGCCTTCGGCATCGCCCTTGGCGTCCTTCTTGCTGAGCCGAGCTGAGCCCTATTCGAGGTCGAGCGGCGGTGCACCGCCAGCGGCGTCCTGCATCCATCCCAAAGCCTCGCGCAGCCGCACTGCGCGCCCGATGCAGATGATCGCGGGCGCGAACACGCCGCTCGCCTCCGCCGCCTCTGCCGCGTTGATCAGTGTTGTCTCCAACGTCAGCTGGCTCGGCGTGGTCGCTTGCCTGACGATCAGAACCGGCTCATCCGGGCTGCGCCCGCCTGCGATCAGCGCGGCTGAGATCTGGCGCAGATGTTTCATGCCCATATAAACTACGATCACCTGACTGCCGCGCGCAATCGCCGTCCAGTCCACCGCCGGTGCTGCCCCCGTTTGGTCATGTCCGGTGACGAAAGTCAGCGTCTGGTTCACGTCGCGGTGGGTCGCGGGCACACCAGCATAGGCCAGCCCGCCGATCCCTGCCGTGATGCCGGGCACGACCCGGAACGGGACGCCATGCTCTACCAATGTCTGCGCTTCCTCGCCGCCACGGCCGAACAGAAACGGGTCGCCGCCTTTCAGCCTGACAACCCGTTGTCCGCCCCGCGCATGCTCCACCAGCGTCAGCGAGATATCCTGCTGTTTCGGCGATGGGCGCCCGCCCCGCTTGCCCGCCGGGATCAGCAGCGCCTCCGCCCGCGCCCAGGTCAGGATGGCGGGGTCGACGAGCGCGTCATAAACGACGACATCCGCCTGCCGGAGAGTATTCACGGCATGCAATGTGACAAGGCCGGGATCGCCCGGACCGGCACCGACCAGCCAGACCCAACCGGGCGAAAGAATCGGCCAATCACCCTGTGGATGGTCGGGGAGAGGGGTGCGAATCTGCATGAATCGGTCTCTACACCCGCGAAAATGGCGATAAAAGGGCCGAATTCGCACCAATCAGAGCTTTGTTGCAAGAACACCCCCCCAAGTATACATTAATCGAGTGTTAATCAGCCGCCGAGGCGGGCTGAGCGGGGTCATATGCGGTCAATTATCACATATTTCGCGATGATCGCGATTTTCGTCTGGTTGGCCAGCGAAGGTGGGTTCGACCGCGTTGATCGTGGCCACCTGCCGATCGCAAATTCGAAGGCTCCGACATATGTATCCGATCTGCCCCTTCCCGATCCTCATGATCTGAACGATATCTCTGTCGTACCGGCAGCGCAGGCGTCCGAATTGCTGGTGCCCGAACCTGCGACTGTGACGGGGGCCATTGTGAACCTGCGCGCCGGACCCGGCCTCGATTACCGCATGATCGATGTATTGGAGCGGGGCACAGAGGTGCTGATCGAAGGTGACCGAGTGGGCGACTGGCTGCCGGTCGTTGATCCGGTGACCGGGATCAGCGCCTGGATACACCGGGCCTATGTCGCAAGCTCCTTCAGGTAGTTGCGACCTGATATCCACAGCCTTAGGCTGCTGCCAACCCCTCCATGATCAACCTGCCACCGGGCCCTTTGGCCCAGACGGCGACCGTCGTTCCCTCGTCGCTGGCGCAAAGCGTGATGTCTTCGAAATCGAATGCCGGTGACCGCGCGCGAAAGCTGAATGTGGTTGCAGGGCCGAGCGGCCCAACCTCAGCGAGGTCGAGCAATAATTGCGCGATCAGCGGGCCATGGACCACCAGACCTGCATATCCTTCGACACCGGTCGCGTAGTCGCGATCGTAATGAATGCGATGGCCGTTGAAGGTCAGCGCCGAATAGCGAAACAGCATAACCGGATCACATGTAATGGTGCGGCTGCGTGTGGCATCGCTCGGGGCCTGAGGCGGCGCCGGCGGTCGGTGACTGGTATCAGGGTCGCCCCGATAGACGATGTCCTGATGCTCGGTTACCGCGATCTCGCCGCCGACCGCGATGTCATGGCGCAGGCGCACAAAGGCGAGCGGGCCGGTGCGCCCCTCCTTTCGCGCGATGCTCTCGATCGTGGTGGTGCGACGGGCTTCGCTGCCGATGACAAGCGGCTTGCGAAACTGCAACTGCCCGCCCGCCCACATGCGCCGTGGCAGGCCAAGATCGGGAATGAACCCCCCCGCCTGTTCGCCACGCGCCGGGTGTCCGTCCCGCCCGAGCGCATGGGCGGGTTTAGCCTCCAGAAAGTAGATCCAGTGATTGAAATGCGGGAGGGGGGCTCCGTCGGGCGGTGCAGCCCCGCCAAGGTCCAGCGTCGCATGCAGTGCCCCCGCGCGCCACGGATCGATCCGGTCCGTTAGGACCATCTGGCGACCGATTACGGCATCGACGCTGTCCATCATTCCACTCCGAATTCCGCCCGGATTGCCGGGCCATGCTGGTCAAGATCAGGCACGGGCAATGCCCCGCTCCATGCTGTCTGGGCAGCGCTGGCGGGCAGTTGCGCGATCTGGCCCGCCACATCGACCGTGACCCGTCGCAGATGCGGGTGGACGGAGAGGCCGGCGACGTCATTGACCTCTCCCCATGCGATCCGCGCCTTGTCGAGCGCAGCGCTGAGCATGGGCAACGGCATGGAGGCGAAGGCACCGGCCACCGCGCCGTCGGTCTCAGCGCGGTGGGTGACGCGGGCGGTGTTGGTCGCAAAACGCTGATCATCGGCCATCTCGGGCCGTTCCAGAACACTGCGCGCCAGCACACGCCATTCGCGGTCGGACTGTACTGAGATCAGGATGCGCCGCCCATCGGCGGTCGCGAACGCGCCATAAGGCGCAATCGAGGGATGCGCGAGGCCGATGCGCGCTGGTGCCGCCCCTGCGTAGTCATGATGCAGCAGCGGCACGGTCATCCATTCGGCCAATGTGTCGAAAAGCGAAACCTCGATATGTGCGCCGCACCCGGTGCGTGCCTGTGCAACCAGCGCCGCGGTGATCGCGCCGAACGCATTCAGCCCGGTGCCAATATCTGCTAGCGACACCCCGATGCGCCCCATCTCCCCCGGTCCGCCGGAGATGGAGACGACACCACTTTCCGCCTGTATCAGAAGATCATAGGCCTTCCGCGTGCCATAGGGCGACCCTGCGCCAAAGCCTGAGATATCGCAGCAGATCAGCCCATCATGCTCTGCGCGCAGATCATCAGCGTCAAGCCCGAGGCGCGCGGCGGCCCCCGTGGCGAGGTTCTGGACGAACACATCAGCGCGGTCGAGCATGCGCCGCATCAGCGACAGGTCGGACGGGTCCTTCAGGTCCAGCGCGATGCTTTCCTTGCCCTGATTGAGCCATGCAAAATAGGATGATGCACCGTTGGCAGCTGTGTCATAGAGGCGGGCGAAATCCCCTTCCGCCCGCTCGATCTTGATGACCCGCGCACCCGCCTCCGCCAGCCGCGCGGTGGCCAGCGGTGCGGCAACCGCCTGTTCCAGCGCGACGACGAGCACGCCTGCGAGAGGTTTGGGGCCGCTCATGGAAGCGATTTGGTAAAAATCCGGCCCGGCGCGCCGGAGCGCGTCTCGGTGCCCGACAGCCTCGCCATGTGCCATCCAAGCGCGAGATTAGACGAGAGAACCGGTAGTCGGGTGCGCGCTTCCGCCTCCGCCACGACGCCGAAACTGCGCAAATTGGTGCAGGAGGCGAAGATGACATCCGCGCCCTCCGCCACCGCCTCCATCGCGGCCAGCGTTGATGCTTCGGCGATGCGGGCGACCGTCGCTTCCGATTGCTGCTCGAAGGACGTGAAATTCGCAATCTCCAGCCCAGCGGCCTCCAACGCGCGGCGCATGGCGAGCGAAACGGATGGCAGATAGGGCGTGACGAACCCGATGCGGGTTGCATCGAATGCGCGGCAGGCGGCGATGATCGCTGTCAGCGGGTCGGTGACAGCGCGCGTCTCGCAGGCCGCACCAATCAATGCGGCGATCCGCTCAGGCCCGATCACGGTGGCACCGGATGTGCAGCCATATCCAATAACGTCATAGGGTCTTTTGGGGAGGAGAGCGGCAGCGTCCGGAAGGTCAGCTTCCATCTGCGCCAATGTCTCGGGCGTCACATCAGGGGCGGAGGGGATGCGTGTGTGATAAAGCGCTGCCCCGTCCTCTGGCAGGATATGGCTCAGTTCCGGCTCCATCGTCTCATCAGTTGCCAACACGATCAGGCCAAGTGCGCCGCGTAGTGCCGCGCCATCATCGGTATCGAACGCAGCGCTCATGTCAGCACCGGCAGTTCCGGCGCGGCGCGCGTTGTCAGCAGACGCGGGGGCCCGTCGGTGATCACGATGTTCTCCTCCTGCACCATCATTGTCTCTGGCCCCGTTGCGACCGATGGCTCCAGCGTCAGAACCATACCGGGGGAGAGGGGTGTTGTCTCGAACGCGGCAAGCGATGGCCACTCGGTCAGCTGCATGCCAAGCCCGTGGCCATAGCGCCCGATATTGCCGCTGCCGCCGATCACATTCCGCATCACAAGCCAGAGTTCGGCGCAGGTCACGCCGGGGCGGGCGCAGTTCAGCGCCGCCTCCGTCGCGCGGTTGAGCGTGGCATAGGCGCGGCGCGCTGTGTCGGAGGCATGTTCGAGCGCGAAATTGCGGTCGAAGTCGCAAAAATAGCCGTTCCGCGTCGCGCCGGTATCCAGCATCAACACGTCGCCAGCCTGAAGGGCCGTATCCGAGGGCGGCGAGATCACGTCCGCATAACCCTCAGGCCCTGCGCCGCCGACGAGATATGGCACATCATCCGCGCCTCCGCGCAGGAGCGCGATGCGAAAGTCGCGAAACGCCTCACGCAGGCTCTGTCCGGGGTGGAAGAGTGATCCGGCATCGGCAAACCCGCTGCTGGCGATCGCGCAGATCGCGGCGATGGCCTCGATTTCAGCGTCCGATTTGATGGCGCGCAAGGCGAGGATCAGTGGGCTTGCATCCCTGAAAGATACGCCGAGACGCCGAAAATCGAGCATCGGCATTCGTAGGGTGCTTTCAGGCCCCATGGGCGTGGCGACAATGTCGTATCCCGCCAGCGCCTCACGCGCCAACGAAACGCCGTCATCATCGGGGCGCGGGGCGGGCCAGGTGCGGATATCGTCGATCCATGTCTCGGCCATCAGCGGTGCGCCGATCTCGGGAATGACGGCGACAGGTTTGCCAGAGCGGGGAACGACCAGCATCCAGGGCCGCGTCGGGCTTTGCCAGAACAGGGTGCGAAATCCGGTGAAATAGCGGATTTCAGCCTCGGTCGTCAGGAAAAGGGCATCAAAGCCCGCCTTGGTCATCGCCTGCTGGGCGCGGATCGTGCGGTGTTCGAATTCCTCATCGGGGAAGTCAGGCATCCTCCGCGCCTTCGCTGAGATAGAGGAGGACATGTGCCTCTGCGTCGAGGCCGAGCGTGCCCCGGGCTGCCAGTAACCCGGCAAAACCGGCAACGCCCGAAGGTGTGCTCGCCAGCCCCAATGTCGCCAGCCTGTCCGCAGCGGCGCTGGCGGCCTCGTCACTGACAGTCATGAAGGCATCAGCTTCTGTCGCGAGGTATTTCAGCGCCAGATGCGATGCTTCCTTGCAGTCGAGCCTGCCCATGTTCGAGACGGGACCGGGGGCGGTCACAAAGCGCCCGGCCTCCACCGCCGCAAGCAGGGCAGGGGCGGCGTCCGGCTCCACAACGATGATCCGGGGCGCATCACCCCAGGCGCGGCGCGCGGCAGCGGCGCAAGCGGCGGCGAGGCCACCGACACCGGCCTGCAGGAAGATGTGTGTGGGCGGGCGCGGCATCTGCGCCGCCGCCTCGTCTCCCATGATCAGATACCCCTCCATCACGTCGCGGGCAGGATCGACATAGCCCTCCCATGTGCTGTCCGACAGTAAATGCCAGCCTCGCTCAGCGGCGGATGATTTCGCCAGTGCCATTGCGGCCTCGTAATCCTTGCCAGCCTTCTCGACCAGCGCGCCCTTTGCGCTGAGCCGGCGCGCGAACCCGTCCGGCACTGTCTCGGCGATATGGATGACGGCCTGCGCGCCGAAAATCCGCGCGGCTGCTGCCAGTGACAACCCGTGATTGCCGGCGCTGGCGCAGATGAAGGTTTCTCCCGTGAGGGCCGTTTCCACCGGGCCGCCGGTTCGCGCCGCGGTCGCGGCGGCGCGTTTGGCGATGGCGTGCGCCGCGCCGAGCGCCTTGAAACTGCCAAGGCCCATGCGCCCCCGCTCATCCTTGATATAGAGCCCGCCAAGTCCCAGCTCGTCGCCTAACGCGGGTGCCGCAATCAGCGGCGTGCCGCCAGCAGCTGGACAAAGCGCGTAAAGCGCTTGCGCTGCTGTCGGGTCGGTCTCGATCGATCCGGCGGCGAGGCCGGTCTCGTCAGGCAGCCCGCGCCTGCGCCAGGGGTTCTCGATCAGCATGGGCAGGCTCCCTCAGATTCGCATTCAGGCCCGGGCGGCGCGGATCATGTCCGCTGCCTTCTCGGCAATCATGATTGTCGGGGCATTGGTGTTGCCACCGATCAGCGTCGGCATGACGGAGGCATCGACCACCCTCAGTCCCTTGATCCCGTGGACGCGCAGTTCAGGGTCCACCACCGCGCCGTCATCGCGCCCCATGCGGCAGGTGCCGACCGGGTGATAGATCGTGTCTGCGCGGGCGCGGATTTCGTCCATCAGATCGGCATCTTCCGTAATGCCATCGGTATAAAGCTCCTTCCCACGCCAGCTGTCCAGCGCAGGTGCCTCCATTATCTGCCGTGTCAGCTTCGCACCCTTCAAAAGCAGTGCAGCATCGCGGTCGTCGGAGAGGAATTTCGGGTCGATCCGGGGTGGGGAGCGCGGGTTGTCATCATGCAGTCCGACCTCGCCCCGGCTATGGGGACGCAGCACGCAGACATGGGCCGAATAGCCGCGCTTGAAATGGCGTTTGCGCGAATGGTCATCGACGATGCCGATGACGAAATGCATCTGCAGGTCGGGCCGCTCCAGCGTGGGATCGGATTTCACGAAGGCCCCGGTTTCGGCAAATGTGGTGGTCGCCATTCCCTCGCCCGTGCGCCGCCATTCAAGCGCGGCCTTCGCCATATCCCAGAGCCCGCCAGGATTGAGGCCAAGCGGCTCCGGCCGTGGGCTGGTGTAGGACCAGATGAAGTCGAGATGATCCTGCAGGTTCTGCCCCACACCATGCAGATCATGCTGCACCTTGATGCCGTGCGCCTGCAGATCATCCGCTCGTCCGATCCCCGACAATTGCAGGATCTGGGGGGAGCCGAAGCTGCCCGCCGAGACGATCACCTCGCGGCGGGCGGTAACCTGATGGCGGGTGCGGCCGGTCAGATATTCGGCCCCGATGGCGCGGCCATCTTCCAGCAAAACCCGCGCAATATGCGCTTTCGTGATCACCGTCAGGTTCGGTTGCGTCATTGCCGGATGAAGATATGCCGCGGCGGCAGAGCATCGCTCCCCATGTTTGTCATTGCCGCGAAACTGGGTGACCTGAAAGTACCCCGCTCCTTCCTGCTCCGGCCCGTTGAAATCATCATTGGCGCGGATTTGGGTCTCGGCGCAGGCCGCGAGTATCGCGTCCGACAGCGGATTGCGCGACAGGCTGTCCCCCACATGCAGCGGGCCGTCCCCTCCATGCAGGTGGTCTTCGCCGCGGGTGTTGCGCTCGGACCGTTTGAAATAGGGCAGGACACTGTCCCAATCCCAACCATCGCACCCGAGATCAGCCCAATCATCGTAATCCGACCGGTGCCCGCGCACATAGAGCATCGCATTGATCGCAGATGACCCGCCCAGGGCCTTGCCGCGCGGCTGATATCCCTTGCGCCCTGCCAGCCCCGGCTGCGGCACCGTCTCGAAGCACCAGTTGTTCAACTTGGGCATGTCGGGCAGCATCAGCACACCGCCAAGCGGCATGCGGATCATCAGGTCGCGGCCTTCTCCGCCCGCCTCAATCAGGCACACGGTTGTATCCGGATCTTCCGAAAGGCGTGCGGCAAGCGTGCATCCGGCCGATCCGCCGCCGAGGATCACATAGTCGAAGGTCATTGATTTCTCCCGGTCGCGGCTTGGCCGATATTTGTGATATGCCGTCAGACAACCAGCGAAGTTTACGAGGGACGCCATGAAAGTCGATACCGAAACAGGGATCCTTTTGCGTGAAGATAAGGATGGGGTTTGTGTGCTGACACTGAACCGCCCCGGCGCGCGCAACGCCCTCTCACGCGGGCTGATGGCCGCGCTGCATGAGGCGCTGAATGCGGTCCATGAAGACAGCGCTGCCCATGTGGTCATCATCCGGGGTGCGGGGCCGGGGTTTTGTGCCGGGCATGACCTGAAAGAAGTGCGCGCCGATCCCACGCAGTCTGCCTATCAGGCACTATTTGCGGCCTGTTCGGCGTTGATGCTGCGGATACAGAGCCTGCGCCAGCCGGTGATCGCGGAGGTGCACGGCATCGCCACGGCAGCGGGGTGTCAGCTGGTGGCGACCTGCGATCTTGCGGTCGCCGATCCAGCAGCCCGGTTCGCCACGCCCGGTGTGAATATTGGCCTCTTCTGTTCGACGCCTATGGTCGCGGTGTCGCGCGCCGTCGGGCGCAAGGCAGCGATGCGCATGCTGTTGACGGGTGACATGATCAGTGCGGAGGCGGCGCTTGGTTATGGTTTGGTCAGCCATGTGGCGGGTGAGGGTGCCTTGCAGGCCGATACCATGGCGTTGGCGCGGCAGATCGCCTCCAAATCGCCGCTGACCCTGGCGATCGGCAAGGAGGCGTTCTACAGGCAGGCCGAAATGGCGACCGCGGCTGCCTATGACTACGCGAGCGAGGTGATGACCCGCAACATGATGGCCCGCGATGCCGAAGAGGGGATCGATGCCTTCATCGCGAAGCGTGATCCGGTATGGGAAGGGCGCTGAGCCGCGTTGTCTGGCGGTTTCTCAGATTATGTTAAGGATCAATTAGGACACGACCCGCAGAATGTTGAGCTATGGATCTGCGGACCTCAGATGCGCCTGAGCTGAACATGGACGTCCTCAACGGGCTGTCGATGCTCATCGTTGATGACAGCGCTGCATGCCGCGCCGTTCTGCGGCGTGTGGCTGAACATTTGGGCATGTTGGTGCGCTGCGCGGAAACGGCGATGGAAGCGGTGCAGGTCGCTGGGCTCCGCCGTTTCGATTTTGTCGTTCTCGATATTGGTCTTCAGGATGCGGATGGCCGGGCGCTTGCGACGGCCTTTCGCGCCTCGCCGATGACGCGCAGCTCCGTCATCATCTGTATTTCAGGTCTCGGGGGCGAGAACCGGCAGCAGGCGAGCCTGCTTGCCGGGGCCGATATGTTTATGCAAAAACCTTTTCCATCCTTCGCCCGGCTGAGTGGGCAATTGATCGCCTGCCATCAGCGTCGCAAACGCGGGGAGGAGCCCAGAATCGAACCGTCGTCGGATCCCAGCCAACCTTCGTCAGTTGGCACGACGGGCTATCCCGAAGGTAACGAAGTGGAAATCGCGCTCTTCGTATCCGAGGATCTCAAACGCGCGGTGGCGCGGCTTGAGAAAGGTCTGAAAGGTCGGGACAGCTCCACCATCCACCGGGCAGCGCATTTCCTGTCCGGCGTTGCCGGATTGATGGGCGCTGACGAGCTGGAGCAGAGATGCCGGATTCTGCGGCGACAAGACGAACGGGATGTTGACATGGACGACGTCGAAGCCCTGTTGAACCTGACACGCGCCGCCCGCGACCGTTTTGACGAACGCATTGATGAGCCTCAGCCAGACCAGCAGGTTTGAGTGCGGGCGCGACCACTGATGGGCCGATAAGTCGTTCAGAGCAGAACCGGCGGTGGGGCATAGCCCGCTTACCGTCTTCGCCACCTATCCATTTCTGCGGCTTGGCTGTCGCGGCTGTGCGACGAGGACATTCGTCGACTTGAACGCTGAGCGTTGACGAGCCTGAATGCATGGGATCGGTCGAGTATCTGAAAAGCAATGGTGTCACGTGGCGTGCTGATCAAGCAGTGTCGAGTTTGCCGATTTTATGGGTCCGGCACATCTTGCCGCACGGATCCCGCCGGCGCCGTTTGCACCGGTTTTGCTGATTGATCCGTCCAAAAAGCCCCCAGTTCGGCAGAAGCATTGCAGGCGGTGCAATCCAACCTGACGCCCCTCTCACACAGGTGGTGCCATAAGAGATGAGGACAGATGCGATCGCGATCAGGGCACAAAGGATACGTAGATCGTTTTGGTGCCCCGACCGTTTCTGCCCGGCTCAGCCAGTGGCGGCGGCGGTGGCATGGCCGCGGGATCTCTCGCTGTTCATCTCTTCCATCGCTCTTCCCCTGATCTCAGCCCGTAAGATCGGCTGAAAGAACCATGCGCATCTGATCTTGATATGATCTGTCTGTCCGTGGGCGAAAATCGTCGGAGATTTGCGTCATGGCAGTTGATCACGCTGACGCCATCCTTCGGTGCCGTCTGCGCGCTGCCGTCGGCGAGCAAGGGAGTGCGACTGGCCCTTTTGGGGAAGATCATAGCGCAACGCAACGAGCTGCCCTTCTGGTGCCAAGGAAGGGTTGAATGCTGCAAAAACATCAACGGCATTGTGCCACTCTGCCCCTTTTATTGCCCGCGTTGACAGCGACTTCGGTGCCGGATACCGTTTGCGGTAAGAAAAAAGGACCAATATGCCTTTCTCTCCAATTCAACCGGAAAAAGTATCGACGGCGGTTTGTCGGCAGATCGAGATGCTGATCCTTCAGGGCGTGCTCAGACCCGAAGAACGCCTGCCGGCCGAGCGCGATCTGGCAACACAGCTTGAGGTGTCGCGCCCGACGGTCCGCGAGGCATTGGCTGATCTGGAGAGCCGCGGCCTGATCACAGTGCGCCCGGGCGGCGGCGCGTTTGTGGCGGCCATTCTCGGCAATGCATTTGCACCGCCCTTGATTGAGCTCTTCGCAACGCAGGAGGTCGCTCTTTTTGACTATATCGAGTTTCGCCGTGACCTTGAAGCAGTGGCCGCTGCCCGCGCAGCGGAGCGGGCGACCGAGACGGACCGGGCTTCGATCCGTTCGATCTTCGAGCGGATGGTGAACGCGCATCAGCGACGAAACCCTGCCGAGGAATCATCAATCGACGCGGACTTTCACATGGCCATCGTCGAGGCTGCACATAATGTGGTCATGCTGCACATGGCCCGCTCTCTGTATGAACTGCTGCGCCGGGGCGTATTCTACAATCGCAACGTCACCTATGGGGAACAGGAAAGCCGCGACAGGCTGTTAGAGCAGCACCGCGCCATCCACGACGCAGTCATCGCCGCCGATCCCGACGCCGCGCGGTCCGCTGTCGAGGCGCATATGGATTTCGTGAAAGCCCATTTGTCGACTGTCAGCCAGCTTCGCAGCCGCGAGGAGATTGCCCGACTTCGCATGGAGCAGGAAAACCGACTGATCAGGGCGGAGCCACGCCGCCGCTGATTGATGTCAGTATTCTACGCCCCGATAGAAGCGCCGTTTCTTGCCCGGCTTCGGTGCGGCGGCTTCTGCCGAAGGCTCCGCTTCGTCTGATGCCAGCGCCCGCGACAGCGGCTTGACGAACAGATTGACACCCACCTGCATCTGCTTGAACACCCGCCGATCGATGGGCCGGTTCAGAACGACAAGCACACCGTCATCGAGACGTTTTGCAAACACGCTGTGTCCCGGCATTTCAAGGAATACATGCTGGGCATCGGTCGGCGGTTCATCCAGATCGTCGAGCAGAGTGAACATCATCTCAGCTTCTTCAGCGATCATGCTCATGTCGATGAGGGCGTATGCATCTTTCAGATTGTGATGAAGCTGGCCTGAACGGGTCGCCATGCATCCAATGACACCGGCATTGTGCTCGGTCAGCTTGTTGAGAACCTCTTTAACGGACATGGGACAGCCCTTTCTTCGGGCCGGAGCGATCGCGTACGATCACTGCCTTGGCTTTTGACAGGGTAACGGCGGCGATTTCATGGTTCGCCGTTTCGGCGAAAACCACTGGGTCGACGTCTTTTTCGCCCAGCTCCTCGCCAATACGATCAGCCAAGCGCATCACATTTGCGAAGATGGCGGCCGACTTTTCAGCCCAAATACCATCGACCGCGAGTTCTTCGCCGTCCGCTCCGATCAGCGCAAATCCCACCACACGTTCGTCAGCCAGAATGCGATCAAGTTCCTTCGCTTCAACATCTGACAGAAATGACGCAGAACTCCCGCCCTTTTCGTCGGGAAACCCTATCACTTTTGCTTCCATTTCAATATTCCCACAGTAGTACGCTTACCGATGGCACATCCGACTGCACCATCTTTCAATCTATCACGATTGTGACGAGAAACAGGACATATTTTCGATATGGCCCGCTTTGAACAAAATCCTAATTGATTCATAACATTAGACAGGTCAAAGACCAACCTGAGGTTGCGTCATGTGTACTTTGACAAGTGACGAGATTGCGGCCCGATTCGCAGCGAGACGAAGAAGCTTATCGCGTAATGATTTCGGGTCCCATAGCCAGTGTCGGCAGCCAAGTGGAGATGGCAGGGATGTAGGTGACGATGATCAGGAAAACAAAGAGTATGCCAAGCCAGGGCAGCGCTGCTTTGACCACGTCCATCATCGGCATGCCCGCCACCCCGGAGGTGACGAAGAGGTTCAACCCGACTGGTGGTGTGATCATCCCGATCTCCATATTGACGACCATGATGATGCCAAGATGGATCGGATCGATGCCCAGTTGGATCGCGATGGGAAAGACCAGCGGCGCGACGATGACGATCAGCCCCGATGGTTCCATGAATTGACCACCGATCAGCAGTATCAGATTGACGATGATCAGGAACATGACCGGGCCGAACCCGGCCTCAAGCATGGCACCGGCAATTGATTGCGGGATCTGTTCCTCGGTCAGCACGTGCTTCAGGATTAGCGCATTTGCAATGATGAAGAGCAGCATGATGGTCAGCTTGCCTGCATCATAAAGCGTATCGCGGGTGTCGCGATGGACGAGCGCGGGCACGAAGCCGACCAGGGTGTCCTTGATCCCGCGGACGAGCGCGATCGTCGCGGCAACGGTCCAGTCGGCAAAGACCGGGCGGCCGAGATTTTCGTCCTTGTTCAGTTCGCCAAGCCTGCGAAGGTCTGCGCGCTGCGTCGCGGTCAGAAAAGGCTTGTCCTTGAGCGGACCCATGTCGCGATAGACGAAATTGGCGATAACGAAGGCATAAACGGCGGCAACGGCAGCAGCCTCGGTCGGGGTAAAGACCCCACCATAAATACCGCCAAGAATGATCACGATCAGAAAAAGGCCCCAAAGCGCGTTGGACGCGCTCTCGAATATTTCGGGCAGGCCTGCAAAGGGCTGCGCGGGCATGTTCTTGTAGCGCGCATAGGCATAGATGCCGACCATCAGCATGAAACCGGCCATCAGCCCCGGAATGACCCCGGCGAGGAACATGCGCCCGACCGATACATCGACCGCCGCCGCATAGACGACCATGACGATGGAGGGTGGGATGAGGATGCCCAAAGTGCCCGCGTTACAGATCACGCCTGCCGCGAATTCCTTGGTGTAGCCGGTCTGTTTCATGGCGGCGATTACGATGGAGCCGATGGCGACAACCGTGGCAGGGGACGACCCGGACAGCGCGGCAAAAAGCATGCACGCAAACACGCCCGCAATCGCGAGGCCGCCCCGGAAATGCCCGACGCATGCAATGGAAAACCGGATAATCCGTGCGGCCACGCCGCCCGTCGACATGAAACTGGACGCCAGAATGAAGAACGGGATGGCCAGCAACGTATAGTGGCCCTCGAAAGCCGAAAACAGGGTCTGCGCCACGGATGCGAGCGAGCTGTCAGAGAAGATCAGCAGAAAGATGACAGAGCAGGTGCCGAGTGCGATGGCAATTGGCACGCCGATCAGCAAAAGCGAGATGATTGCCGCGAAGAGAAAGATGGCTTCCATTGATCTAGCTCCGGCTCTTCTCGTCGGCGTTGCCCGCAGACAGTTTTGCGGCGGCCTCGTCGACCAGTTCCTCGGCTTCGTGGCTGGCAATCACCCGGTCGATGGTGCCGTTTGCGATCAGCCATCCTGCCTGCAGAAACCGCAGAAGCAGGAGCGTCATACCAATCGGCAGGATCAGGTAGGGGATGTAGCGCGGCATCTTTTCATAGGCCTCGCCATCATTGGTCAGGTCGCTGAGAAACTGCAGGAAGCCGGGCATCGGGATGTCGTTGACCTCCAGAAACGCGGCCTTCGTTGCAAAGCGGTACCAGTAATCCCAACCGCCCTTCAGCATAAGCGCACAGAAGGCAAGGCAGACCAGCACCGAGAGGAGGCCGAGAACCTTGCGTTTCGGCGGCGACAGTTCGTTGATAATTACATCGACGCCCAGATGCGCGGTGATCTTCACGCAGTGGGACACACCGAACAGGACCAGCCAGGCAAAGAGGAAGACCGTTGCCTCCAGCTGCCAGAGAATGTTGGAATTGAAGACATATCGGGCGATCACATTACAGAACGTGATCAGGGTCATCGCGCCGAGAATCACGGCGATAATCGTGACCTCAATCTCATCGATGATATGGGCGATGCCGCCCTTCGCTCCGGTTGCCATGTCGTTGATCCCCCCCGTCCGCGATACTGCCCCAAAAGGCCACTCATACCAAGTCAATTGGGTGCTCCGATCAGGCCGGAGCACCCTTTGTCGCACGTCTGTCGCGGATCAGTTCGTCTGGTTGAAACTCTGAGCGGTTTCAATCAGTTCGGCGGGGACATCAGCCTCGAACTGCTGCCAGACAGGCTTCATCGCGCCGACCCAGGCGGCCCGCTGCTCCGGCGTCAGCTGACGCACGGGAGAACCCGCTGCGATGATGGCGGCTTTCGCCTCCTCATTCACGCGGAAGGCATCGTCATTCCGGGTCTGCGTGACCTCACTTACGATGGTTGCCAGTTGATCGCGCACATCGTCCGGCAGGCCTTCCCAGAACTCTGTCGAGGTGACGACCATGTAGTCGATGATGCCGTGATTGGTCTCTGTAATGCCGTCCTGCACTTCGAAGAACTTCTTGCCATAGATGTTCGACCACGTGTTTTCCTGGCCGTCGATCACCTTGGTCTGAAGGGCACCATAGACTTCGGAAAATGCCATCTTCTGCGGATTGGCACCCAGCGCCTCAAACTGCGCTTGCAGAACGTCGGACGCCTGAATGCGGAATTTCAGGCCGCTGGCATCGCCCGGTTCCAACAGCGGCTTGGTGGCGGACATCTGCTTGAGGCCGTTATGCCAGAAGGCGAGGCCCTGAATGCCGCGCTTTTGCATGCTGTCCAGCATGTCCTGCCCGGTGGCGGAGTTCTGGAAGCCGTCGACCGCCTGAATGTTGGCAAACACAAAGGGTAGATCGAAGAGGCGGAACTGCTTGGTGTATTTCTCGAATTTCGACAGCGACGGTGCCGCCATCTGCACATCGCCCAGAAGCAGCGCTTCGAGGACTTTGTTGTCGTCATAGAGCTGCGAATTCGGGAAGACCGACATGCAGGCCTTGCCGTCCATTTCCGTATTTACCCGCTCCTCCAAAAGGGCGGCTGCAAGGCCCTTGGGGTGCTTGTCGGTATTGGTCACATGGCTGAATTTGATGTGAATCTCGCCGTCGCCACAATGGCCGGCAGCGAAGGCAGTACCGGCACTAGCCCCGAGTGTCAGGGCCGTTGCAACGGCAAAAGTGGTAAGTAGACGCATATGATCCTCCCGGATGTCGTGAGTGCGACCGTTGATCGTCGCTGCGTTCGGAATCGCATCGCTACAGGCGGCCTGCAAGAGGAACTCTGCAAAAAATAGATGTCTGACAAACAAAGGAAAATTCACGGCCGATCCGGTGACCTCATCATGATGTGCGGTTCTTCGCACAATTTCCGGTCACTGATTGCGGGTTTCCGCACAAGGCGAATCAGCCATCGTCGTCAACGCTTGAAATCGGCACTGCGCAGCCCGTGGCGCGCCAGCTTGTCATAAAGCGTCTTGCGCGGCAGGCCGAGCCGGTCTGCCGCGATGGCGACACGACCGCCTGCCTCTGTCAGCGCATCGCGGATCGTCTGCCGTTCAAACATCTCGATGCGCTCGACCAGTGATCCAGAGGTGTGAGCCGCTGACACGGCCTGTGATCGGATCTTGCCGCCAATCTCAAGCCCCAGCCCCTGAACGAAGCGTCCGGCGACATTGCTCAGCTCCCGCATATTGCCCGGCCAGTCATGGGCCATCAGACGCGCGAAGATATCGGCGGGCAGGGACGGGCGTTCGCGTGCCGATGTCGCCGCGATACGGTCCAGAAGGGCGGCGAAGAAATGGGGCACATCAGCTATCCGTTCGCGAAGCGCGGGCACATGGAGGCGGGCACCATCCAGCTGATAATATAGATCACTGCGAAACCCGTCCTGCGCAACTGCTTTGCCCAGATCGGTCTTCGAAATGGCGATGACCCGGATATCCAGGTCGATGCTGTGAGGACTGCCGATCCGTCTGATTTCGCGGTCCTGAAGGACGCGCAGAATGCGCAACTGCACTTCCATGGGCATCGCGTCAATCTGGTCGAGCATGATGATGCCGCGCTGCGCGGCCTCGAAATGACCGGACCGGGGCGGTGCGCCGGGAACAGCGCCAGCATCGTATCCAAATAGCTCCGCCAACGCGATATCGGGGGGAAGCGCCCCGCAATTGACCGCGACAAACGGCCCCGCCCGGCGGTCTGACATCTGGTGAATGGCGCGGGCGGCCTCTTCCTTGCCGCAGCCGGTATCGCCTTCGATCAGGACATCAACCTCGGCTTCGGCAATGGCCAGAAGGCGGTCCTGAAAGTCGCGCGATGCGGTGGTTTCGCCAAAAATCATGGTGCTGCCGGATTGGCCGTCCCTGATGATCTGCCGTTTCAGCGCCCGGTTCTCCATGATCAGCGTGCGCCGCTCAACTGCGCGGCGCACGACCTCCATCAGACGCGCAGGCGATACCGGTTTTTCGATAAAGTCATAGGCCCCGTCACCCATGGCGCGCACCGCCATGGGCACATCCCCATTGCCGGTCAACATGATCACCGGCAGGTCGGCATCGATCTCGCGGAGGGCATTCATCAGCGCAAATCCGTCGCCGCCGGGCATGGTGATATCGGTGATGATGGTGTCGGGCAGGCTCTGTTGTGCGAGCCGCAGTGCATTGCGCATATCGACGGCCTGCACCGCAATCATGTCATTCAGTTCGGCCGTCTGTGCCAGCGCCGCGCGCACCGACGGCTCGTCGTCGACGATCATGACGCGCGGTTTCATGCGGCCAGCGTCGCCGTCTCTGCCCGGCGGAGCCGAACGGTGAAGACCGCGCCGCCCTCCGGATGGTTGTTCGCCGTGAGCGTGCCTCCGAATCCGGTGATGATCCCATGTGAGATCGAAAGGCCGAGCCCCATCCCCTCCCCCGAAACCGACTTGGTAGAGAAGAACGGGTCGAACATTCTGGCGCAGACATCATCTGCCAGACCACCGCCATGGTCGCGCACGGCGAGGCAGAGATATTCACCGGCGCTGCCGTCGACATGCACCGTGATGTCAACGATGGCAGGGTCCTCGCCCGATTGAGCATCCAGCGCGTTAGCGATCAGGTTGATCAGCACCTGTTGCAGTCTGACCGAACCGGCCATCACGACCGCGGCCTTCTTCGGACGCTGCCAGCGGATGTCAGCTTCCTCGCGGCGTGCACGTACGGCAATGATTTCAAGTGCATCGTCAACGACTTCTGGCAGGTTGGTGGCAGTCACCTCCTCCGTCTGGTTGCGGGCGAAGGCGCGTAGATTGCGGATGATGCGGGCCGCACGACCGGTCAGTGATGCAATCTCGTCGAGGTTGCCGCGTGCATCCTGGACGCGCCCGCGATCGAGAAACACCGTGGCGTTTTCGGCAAAGCCGCGGATCGCCGCGAGAGGCTGGTTGATCTCATGTGCAATGGCGGCGGCCATCTGGCCGAGGGCGGAGAGCTTGCCCGCCTGCACGAGTTCGTCCTGCGTGGTGCGCAGGCGGTCCTCCGTCGCGCGGCGCTCTGCGATCTCAGCGGTAAGCGCGCTGGTGCGGTCGGCGACGCGGCGCTCAAGCTCCGCCGTTGCGCGGGCCTCTTGCGCATGGCGGGCTTGCTCGCTGATCCGCCATTGGGTCATACCGGCCGCGATCATGGCAATGATCAAGGCAATAGCCCCCGCTGTCGTGCCGGCCAACCGGGCTGCGGCATGCGCTGGACGGGTGTCGATCAGCGCATATGCCGTCATGTCTATGGACGGCACCGGCCGGCGGACGACCAGCGCCTGGTCGTAGATCACACCCGGCAATTGATCCGCGTGATCGCGGCCGTACCAGAAAGGGCTGCGATCCGATTGCGGGGCTTGATCGGTGATCGCGATCCCCGCCGCATCGACGGAGCGCAGGCGCAATGCGGACTGGCTGGACAGGCGGATCGTGCCCTCGGGGCCAACAAAAAAGACGGTCTGTGGCAGCGCGCGCCATGACCATTCGAAATCGGCTGCCGCGATGTCGATGGTGACGGTGCCAGCAACCCGGTTGCCGATCCAGACCGGTGCCGCAATTAAAAAGGTGCCATTCTCTGCCGGGTCGAATGCCAGCCCCATGACCCCCTGATAGGCTCCGAGGACCGCGCCGCGCACCGGACCGGCCGGTGCGGTCGCACGGGTCAGAAACTGGATATGGCCCGCGCCGCTGATCGCCGCCATGCGGAGGAACAGGTTTTCAGCCACGGCGTCGTAGGTGGGGTGATCCGACAGTGCCCGTCGTCGGATTGCGTCGGTCTGCGACAACGACTTGGCCAGTAGCTTGTAGCGGGCCAAGTCCTTTTCCAGCGCCTGCGCGGTGAATGCCAGATCGGCGCTCGTGTCGCTTTCAATCCGCTTGATGGCGTTGTCGAACGCAAATGAACGGACGGCGAAAAAGGCAACTGCGACCAGGGCCATGCCAGCCAAGCCGACACCAATGATGAGGTTCCGCGCGGAACCGGGTCCCGCGCGTGTCGTCACCTGAAGTCGCGGGGATTCAAATCATGGTCGATCAAACGCGCTTTCAGCGACCGACGCGAGATGCCGAGCGCTGCGGCGGTCTGGCTGAGGCGTCCCTGATGCTTAATCATGGCTTCCTCGATCAGCCGGCGCTCATATTTCAGAACCCGCTCATCGAGGGTGGAGTTCGACGCCTCCGCCGCCGCAATCACGTCAGCGCCGATGTCGGTTTCGTATTTGTCCCAGACAGGGCGCAGTACCTTTACCCATTCCGATCGTTCGGCGGGTGATAGAAGGCGGACCTCTGACCCGGCCTCCAGCACCTTCCGCCGATTCTGTTCCGCAAGATCCTGCGCCAGTGCGTTACGCTCAATCGTGACCTGGGTCAGGATCAATTCCAGCTGGGCGCGGATATCGGCGGGCAGATCGGACCAGAATTCATCCGAGGTGACGACAAGATAATCGATCACACCATGATTCGATTCTGTGATTCCGTCCTGAACTTCGAAGAATTTCTTCGTGAAGATGTTTGACCAGGTGTTCTCCTGACCGTCGACGACACCGGTTTGCAATGCGCCGTAGACCTCGGAAAAGGCCATCTTCTGCGGGTTCGCGCCAAGCTCCTCAAATTGCGATTGCAGCACGTCCGATTGTTGGATGCGGAACTTCAGACCACGGGCGTCTTCGGGCAGGATCAGGGGTCGGCTTGCCGACATCTGCTTCATGCCATTGTGCCAGAATGTCAGACCGCGCAGGCCCGCGCCGCGCATGGCGTAAAGCAGGTTCTGCCCCACTTCGGAACTTTGAAACTTGTCGACCGCATCGCCGTCCTCAAACAGGAACGGCAGGTCAAACACTCTGTATTTCTTGGTGAAACGTTCAAATTTCGACAGTGAAGGGGCTGCCATCTGGACGTCGCCGAACAGCAATGCCTCAAGCACCTTGTCATCATTGTAGAGCTGGGAGTTCGGGAAGACCTGCATACAGGCCTTACCCTGCATTTCGTCATTGATGCGCCGCGCGAGCAGGTCCGCTGCCTCGCCCTTCGGATGACCGGTCGTCGCGGTCACATGGCTGAATTTTATGACGATCTCACCCGGATCACAGTTGGCCAATGCCACGCCAGTCTGACCCAGACACGCAGCAATACATGCTGCCAGAAAAATACGCATTTCAAGAACCCCCGGAAGACCATTCAGTCTGCTCGGCTGATAATATCCCTGCAACATGGCACGGGTCAATTATCCGCATGGCTGACATGTGAATTATCGCTGGCCGTAATACAATCCGACAACGTGCTCCGCCTCCGCGAAAAACAGCCAGCGTGACACGAGTGCACCGCCAAAGTGCATGATCAGGGCGAGCGCGATACCAAGAGCGCCGAAGCCCGCAGCATCGCGGCTGACGATAAACAGGAAGAGTGGCGCGAAAAGGCCAAGGATGACAGCGATCAGCGCCAGCTTCTCAGCATGCTTGCGCCCGACCCGGAACACCATTTCCTTCATCAGATAATTTGGCTGCGAATGCGGGCTTTCCAGCAGACGTACTGTGCCCTGTTTGCCAAGCCCGGTTGCGGTTTCGGGCGAGGAACCTGCGCCGGCCAGTGTGATCGCCATCGCGCGGCGGCGATAGGCATAGGCGGCGGCCGAGGTCGCGATCATCACCATGGCGAGAAGGATCGGTGCCGACGTGCCGCTGAGCGTCATCGCGAGCGAGACCGCAAGGATGCCGCCGGTCAGGGCGTAGCCGATGAACATCGCCACCGTGTAGGGCGTTGACCAGCGCGGCACGGCCTTGATCTGCCCGTAGATCATCGAGGTGCAGATGACCGCGGCCAGCGCGAGCGCGGCGCAGAAAATGCCAAGGATGCGCATGGGCGCGCCCGACATGTACCAAAGCACGACATAGGCAAAGAACAGCGCCATGAGAATCACCGACACCACGCCCTCGCGGCTGAGCCAGGAGGAGCGCCATTGGGTGAACGCCTTCAGGAACCGTTGTGGATTGCCGAGATGGAAGGTGGAGGAAAGCAGCCCGATGCCCGACAAGCCAAGTGCGGCCAACCCGGTGAGCGGACCCCAGATGGCATCGACCGGGCCGATCCCGAGGCCAAGGAGGATCATCATCCCAAAGCCAAGGCCCGAGGAGACGGTGAAGAGAATGACGGATTTGGCGGGATGCATCAGAGCCTCTCCAGCGCTTTGTCGAGCCAACCGAGAAACCCCTTGGCTTCGGGCTCGGCGAGGGCTGCGAGGTTGAAGGGCTCACCCCCATTGGTCTGGGTGATATCGGCCTTGGGCCGGGGGGGGAGGTATTTGTTCACCGGCTTGGTGCCCTGTTCGGGCATCAGGTCCATCCCGCCGCGCTCCGCCACTAGTTTCGAGACATCGGAGTTGGCATCCCCCAGATCGCCGAAATGGCGGGCGCCCGCGGGGCAGGTGCGCACGCAGGAGGGGACGCGGTCTTCTTCCGGGATATTCTCGTTATAGATCCGGTCGACGCAGAGAGTGCATTTCTTCATCACCCCGGCCGCCTGATCCATCTCACGCGCGCCATAAGGGCAGGCCCAGGCGCAGAGGCCGCAGCCGATGCAGTCGCTCTCGTTTACCAGAACGATCCCATCCTCGACCCGCTTGTAGCTTGCGCCGGTCGGGCAGACGGTCACGCACGGCGCGTCCTCGCAATGGAGGCAGGATTTCGGGAAATGCGTGACCTGCGCCGGGGCATTGTCCTGTTTGACCTCGAACGTGTGGATGCGGTTCAGAAAGGTTCCGACCGTATCATTGCCGTAGGCGTTGATATCGGCCAGCGGCTCACCATAGCCGCCGGTGTTCCATTCCTTGCAGGAGATGACGCAGGCATGGCAGCCGACGCAGGTGTCGAGATCAATGACGAGGCCAAGCTTGACGTCGCCGCATGCTGGGAGGGTGGTCATGAGCGAACCCCTTTCTTGCACGGCTCAGCCGCGCGGTGGCGGCTCGTGGCGCTGTGCGCCTGTCTCGCCGGATGGCGCTTTGTTCGAAGACTGGTTGTCGTGATCATCACCAGTCCTCCCCGAATTTCACGTTGTCAGGGCCACGGCCAACGGGGCTTTTTTGACCCGGCAGATGTGGCTCAGCCAGATCGCTGGCATCTGTTTTCTCGATTTTGACGCGGAGGTCGTACCAGGCGGCCTGACCGGTGATCGGGTCGGAATTGGACCAGCGCATGCCGTCGCTTTGTTCGGGCAAAAGCTCGTTGATCAGATGGTTGAGGAGGAAGCCCTTCGTCGCCTCCGGTGCGTCATCGGCGAGGGCCCACGCGCCCTTGCGTTTGCCGATGGCATTCCAGGTCCAGACGGTCTTGGGGTTGAGCGCTTCCATCAGCGCGACCGGCACCTTGATCTTGCCATGATGTGACGTGAGCCAGCACCAATCGCCATCCTCAAACCCGTGTTCGCGCCATATGTCGCCGGAGACATAAAGCGGGTTGGTGCCGTGGATCTGGCGCAGCCATGCGTTCTGGCTGCCCCAGGAATGATACATCGCCGCCGGACGCTGGGTCAGGGCGTGGAGGGGGTATTCGTCGAGATCGACAAGCGTTTCCTCCATCGGTTGATACCAGATCGGCAGGGGATCGAACGCGGCCTTGATCCGCTCGCGCAGGTGATCGGGGGGCTGCTGGTCGCCCTTGCCCTCGGCGGCGAGCTGGAACTTGCGCATCGGCTCCAGATAAATCTGGAAGACGTATGGCTGCGGCTGGTCATAGAAAGACTTCTCCACCGCCCAGTCCTGATAGCGCTGGTTCCACGGTTTGTAATACTTCGCCTCATCCGGCACATGGGTCATCCAGAACCCGCCGTTTTCGATATATTTCTCGATCTGCCTGGGGTTCGGCGCGCCGCGCCCGTCGCCGGAGCCGTCTTCATTGCGGAATCCGGCCAGCGGGCCGACGCCGGGGCGGCGTTCATGGTTCACGATGTAGTCGGCGTAATCCTTGAATTTCTGGCTGCCGTCGGGGTTCACGAGGCCCGGCAGGCCGAGGCGATAGCCAAGATCGATGAGGGCGGATTGAAAGCCCCGCACATCGCGGTCCGGCGCGACAACCGGCCAGCGGATGCTGTCGGCGGCGGCATCCGCCTCGCAGATCGGCCGGTCGAGCAGCGAGATGCAATCATGACGCTCCAGATAGGTTGTGTCGGGCAGGATCAGATCGGCGAAGGCGACCATTTCGGAGGAATAGGCATCCGAATAGATGATCTTCGGGATCACGTATTCGCCGCTCTCGTCCTTGTCGGTGAGCATGTCCATCACGGCACGCGAATTCATCGAGGAGTTCCACGCCATGTTCGCCATGTACATGAAGAGGACATCGACGCCGTAAGGGTCGCGCGCATGGGCGTTAGAGATGACCATATGCATCATCCCGTGGACCGACATCGGGTGTTCCCACGTGAAGGCCTTGTCGATGCGCTTGGCATTGCCGTCAGCATCAAGCGCCAGATTCTCCGGCCCGCGCGGATAGCCGAGATGCGGGCCGTCGAGCGATCCGCCGGGTTCCGAGACGTGATGGGGCGGGGGATGGGCGGTCATCGGTTTGGGATAGGGCGGCTTGAACCGCATGCCGCCGGGCACCTCGACCGAGCCGAGGAGGATCTGCAGCATGTGCAGCGCGCGGCAGGTCTGGAACCCGTTGGAATGGGCGGAGATGCCGCGCATGGCGTGGAATGACACAGGCCGACCGATCATCGTCTCGTGCCGTTCTCCCTTCCAGTCGGTCCAGGGCTGGTCGAGGGTGATTTCTTCCTCAAACGCGGTATGGGCCAGCTCGGCCGCAAGGCGTTTGATTGTCTCGACGCTGACACCGCATTTCGGGGCGGCTTTTTCGGGCGTGTAGTCCGTTTCGAGATATTTGCGCGCCAGCAATTCGAAAGACGGACAACAGCGCCCGCCTGCGGGACTGGGGAAATCGCCTTTCATGGCCGGTTTCGCGCCCGGCTGATCGAAGGGCACGGCCTTGCCCGCGGCCCGGTCCCAGACGAGCGCCTTGCCATCCTCATCGCGCACGAAAAGCCCGAACTCATCTGATGCGGGGTCGCGGTTCACGAGGAAAGGGGCATTTGTGTAGCGGATCAGATAGTCGAGATCGACTTTGCCTGCTTTCAGAAGCTCATGCACGATGGCAAGGATGAAAAGCCCATCAGTGCCCGGCGTGATGCCGACCCATTCATCCGCAATGGCGTTGTAGCCGGAGCGGATGGGGTTCACCCCCACCACTTTCGCGCCGCGTGCCTTCAGACGCCCCAGGCCCATCTTGATGGGGTTGCTGTCATGGTCCTCGGCAACACCAAAGATCATGAAGAGCTTCGTGCGCTCCCAATCCGGCTCGCCAAATTCCCAGAACGCGCCGCCCATGGTGTAGATGCCCGCGGCGGCCATATTGACCGAGCAGAACCCGCCATGGGCCGCGTAATTGGGCGTGCCGAACTGCTGCGCCCACCAGCCGGTGAAGCTCTGGCTCTGATCGCGCCCGGTGAAGAAGGCGAGCTTCTTCGGGTCCGTCTCACGCACCGGTTTGAGCCAGGAGGCGGCCAGATCCAGCGCCTCGTCCCATTCGATTTCCTGAAATTCGCCCTTACCGCGCTCGCCCACACGTTTCAGCGGCTTCTTTAGGCGCGCGGGGGAGTAATGCTGCATGATCCCGGCTGAGCCCTTGGCGCAGAGCACACCGCGGTTGACCGGGTGATCCTTGTTCCCTTCGATATAGCGGACTTTCTTGGTGCCATCCGCGCCTTTGCGCAGATGCACGTTGATGCCGCACCGACAGGCACACATGTAACAGGTGGTCTTCGCGATCTCGTCAGACACTTTCGGGCTGACATCGATTTTTGGCTGTTGATACATCAAGCGATTCCCCATCCCATTCTGTTCTTTTGTCTTCCTTTCAGATCAAGTTAGCAACTTGATCCCGCCGAGGGTGACCCCCGCAATAAAGACCGTTTCAACGATGATCAGCGCAATGGCGGCCCCGCCGACCGAGAGAACGTTCTTGAGGTCTGTTTTCATGCCTACCGCTGCAATCGCGGTCAGCAAAAGCCAGCGCGAGGCGTCACCGCCAAATGTAGAGACGATCGTCGGCACGATGCCCGTGGAATTCAGCCCCGCGAGCACCAGAAAGGCGAGCACGAAACCGGGCAGAAGCGGCGGTTTACTGCCGGTCTCGTCCGCCTCCGCCCAGCGGCGAATGGCAAGCGATGCGACCAGCACGATGGGGGCCAGCATCGCGACCCGCATCAGCTTGACCAGCGTCGCGGTATCGCCGGTCTCGACGCTGACCGAATAGCCGGCACCGACGACCTGCGCCACGTCGTGGATCGTCCCGCCGAGGAACACGCCACCCTGCAGGTCCGTCAGCTCCAGCCGTTCGACCAGAATGGGATAGACGATCATCGCCAGGGTCGAGAGGACCGTGACACCCAGAACGGTGAAGATCAGACGTTCCTCGCTGCGGCCGTCCTTGGGCAGGATGGCGCTGATCGCCATGGCCGCCGACGCGCCGCAGATCGCCACTGACCCTGCCGTCAACAGTGAGAACCGCCAGCGATGACCAAAGATGCGCCCAACGGCCATACCGAACCCGATCGTGGCCAGCATCGCGCCGATCACCAGCGAAATCAGAGGCCAGCCGAGCGAGCCGAGCAATTCGGCGGAGATCCTGAGACCGAGCAGCGCAACCCCGGCCCGCAGAAGGGTGCGGGCGGCAAATCCGATGCCTTCCTTTGCTCGCCCTTCCTCGCCCAGAAAGCTGAGCGCGATTCCGAGGAGGAGCGCGAGCAGCATCGCCGGCGTGTCGTAATGGCTGGCGAGGAACTGCGCGGCGACGGCGACGACGATTGCGATCAGGACGCCGGGAAACAGGGCCCGAGCCCGAGTGACCAACGTCCCTAGATCAGTTGACGGCGCGGCCATGGCTCAACTCCTCTCAAGCAGAGGGAGTAGTGGAAGGTATCGCGCGTCGTCGCAACGTGGCCGCTCCGGCTGATATGCGCCCGCGCTCACAACGGTGCTCGCACCAGGCCCAAGAGGGCGAGCCCGGTCAGCAGGCACAGACAGAATGTGCGGTAGTAGGGTTGCAGACGGGGCGAAAAGAGCCGGGCACCAAGCAGCACGCCAAGCGCCACCGGCAGCGCCATCGCGAGACTGCGCATCACCGCTTCTGACGTTATCAGGCCGAAAAGCGAGTAAAAGACAAGGTTCGAGAGGATCGAGAGCGTCAGGTAAAACACCAGCGATGCACGCATCGTCGCCGCTGGTGCCTGCCGCGCCAGCGCGTAGAGGGCAACCACCATACCCCCCGACGCCGCCGTGCCCTGCACCAGACCTGCGGCGACGCCGGAGCCGAGCAAGCCGGGCCGCGTGGCCAGAAATGCCGGGCGAAATCCGCCAAGTTGTGCCAGCGCAAGGACCAGGATCAGGCTGAGCGCGATCAGCTTCGAGGTCTCCTCGGGCACTGTCAGTATGACCCACAGGCCGAGCGGCACGCCGACAACCACACCGGCGATCAGACCGAAAACCATCTTCTTGTCCGCCTCGCGGTACCCGCCCCTGAACATCAGTGTTGTGGCGACTGTTTCGAGGATGAGGCAGATCGCTATGATTTCCGCAGGCGGCAGAATGATCACGAGGCTCGCCATCAAAAGCGCGGAAAGGGCAAAGCCCGAAAATCCGCGGACGAGCCCGGCCGCGAAGGCCGCCGTGAGTGCGAAGATCGCTTCGCCGACAGTCAAGGACATGATGTCGGCTAGCCATCCCATCATGCGCCTTTCAAAAGAGACGCAAGAGCAGCGGAAGCAAGCCGTGCAGCAGGTGGGTCAGCGCGTGATGTCAGCAGGATCGGTGCCGCAGCACCCATCACGACCCCCCCGGCGCAGCCACCGCTCAGATAGACAAGCGCCTTGAAGATTGCATTGCCGGAGATGATATCTGGCACGAGGATCGCATCCGCCCTTCCGGCAACCGGGTCATTCGTCATGCCCTTCACGGCAACCGCTTCGGGGCTGAGCATGAGGTCGAGCGCGAGAGGGCCGGATATGTCTGCCCTGATCCCCTCCGCGCGTGCCCAATCGGCGAGTGCGCGCGCCTCTTCGGACGACGGCATGGACGGGATTGGCGTTTCCGTCGCCGACAACACCGCCAGTTTCGGTCGCGCTATCCCCAGAAGGTTGCCAAGCTGCGTTACGCAGCCGACGGCCGCGCGCCTCGTTTCCATGTCTGGTGTAACGTTCAGCGCCGCATCGGAAACCATGATCGAGCGGCTGCCATCCGGTGGTGAGATGTGAAAGACATGAACCAGCCGTTTGCCGGTGCGCAGACCGGCCTCGCGATTGAGGGCGGCTTTCATGAAAACATCCGTGTGCAGATGCCCCTTCATCAGCGCATCCGCCTCGCCCGCTCCCGTCAGGCGCGCAGCGGCGTCGCCCGCGGCAGCTTCGCCCTCTGTCTCGATCAGCCTGAAGGCGCTGATGTCCCAGTTCAGTTTTTCCGCTTCGGCGCGGATCGCATCGGCCTCGCCGACCAGAACGGGTTCCATGATACCGGCAGCAGTCGCATCGCGCGCAGCCTCCATCGGCAAGGTGGCACCAGCGCGGGCGATGGCGATGCGGGCCAGGCCAGCGGCGCGGGCTCGTTCAATCAGGGCAGGGGGGCAGATCGGCGCAAGGGAAGAGAGAAAACCTGTCATTTGAGACTGTCAGCCGCGAACATGACTTCGGGACTTCCCCATTGTTACGTTTTGTTGAGATGCCCCGGCTTTTGCCGGAACATCTTGTCTTTTTGTAACGCGATCAGGCCGCGTTCTGAGGCTTCATGTCATCGAGCGAGATGCCGGCGACCGCGACAGGCGCTTTCATCGCATCGCGGCGGAACGGCTCACCCAGTTCCTGGTTCAGAAGAACTTCGATGAAGGTGGTCTTACCATGCTTCATCTGATCCTCGACCGCCTTGGACAGGGCATCGGTCAGCGCGTCCATTGCGTCGACTTGAACGCCTTCAAGGCCACATGCCTTGGCGATGCCGGCATAGGACACATTGGTGTCCAGTTCGGTGCCGACGAAGTTGTCCTTGAACCACAGCGTCGTGTTCCGCTTCTCCGCGCCCCACTGGTAGTTGCGGAAAATCACCATGGTGATGGGGGGCCAGTCGCCACGACCGACAGAGACCATCTCGTTCATGGAAATACCGAACGCGCCATCACCGGCGAAGCCCACCACGGGCACATCCGGGCAACCGATTTTCGCGCCGCAGATCGCCGGAAAACCGTATCCGCAGGGGCCGAAAAGGCCGGGTGCAAGATATTTGCGGCTTTTCTCGAACGACGGATAGGCGTTGCCGATGGCGCAGTTATTGCCGATATCCGAAGAGATGATCGCGTCCTTCGGCAGCGCCGACTGGATCGCACGCCATGCCATACGGGGCGACATCTTGCCGGGCTCGCGAACGCGGGCACGCTCGTTCCAGGTGGTGCCCGGATCGTCGTCCTCATGGTCCATCGATGTCAGCTCCTGCGCCCAGGCCGATTTGACCTGCGCGATGGTCGCGGTGCGCGCCTTGCGGCCCTTGTCACCGGCAGCGCCGCCAAGACGCTCAAGGATGCCTTCGGCGACCTTCTTCGCGTCACCGACGATGCCGACAGTGACCTTCTTGGTCAGGCCGATCCGGTCTGGGTTGAGGTCGACCTGGATGATTTTCGCGTCCTTCGGCCAGTAGTCGATGCCATAGCCGGGCAGGGTGGAGAACGGGTTCAGCCGAGTGCCGAGCGCGAGGACGACATCGGCCTTTGCAATCAGCTCCATGCCTGCTTTGGACCCGTTATAGCCGAGCGGCCCGGCGAACAGCGGGTGATTGCCCGGGAACGCGTCGTTATGCTGGTAGCCACAGCAAACCGGAGCATCCAGTTTTTCAGCCAGCCTGCGCGAGGCGTCGATACCACCGGCCAGAATAACGCCAGCGCCGTTCAAGATCACCGGAAACTCGGCCTCGGACAGAAGATCAGCCGCCTGCTGCAATGCGCTCTCGCCACCGGACGGGCGTTCAAACTCGACCATTGCAGGCAGTTCGATGTCGACAACCTGGGTCCAGAAATCGCGGGGGATGTTGATCTGCGCCGGGGCAGATGCGCGCTTTGCCTGCAGGATGACGCGGTTCAGCGTCTCAGCAATGCGGGTCGGATCCCGCACTTCTTCCTGGTAGGCGACCATGTCTTCAAAGAGCGCCATCTGTTCGACTTCCTGAAAACCGCCCTGACCGATGGTCTTGTTCGCAGCCTGCGGGGTGACCAGCAGGAGAGGCGTGTGGTTCCAGTAAGCGGTTTTCACCGAGGTCACGAAGTTGGTGATGCCGGGACCATTCTGCGCGACCATCATCGAGACCTTGCCGGTCGCGCGGGTATACCCGTCCGAAATCATGCCGGCAGTCATTTCATGTGCGCAGTCCCAGAATTTGATCCCTGCCTGGGGGAAAAGGTCCGAGATCGGCATCATGGCAGAGCCGATGATCCCGAATGCATGTTCGATGCCATGCATTTGCAGGACTTTTACGAAAGCTTCCTCTGTCGTCATTTTCATCGGGTGTCTCCTCATGTGGCACTGAGAGTGATCTCGTCTCGCTCCCATTACGGCGGGTAACCTTGCGTCGATAGAGCCAGATAGTCTGAATTCGCCATGACAGCCAGTCATATCCATTATTGAGACGAAATGTCTCAATAACACAAGCTATAGTTCATCCGGGCCTCACCGCCGGTCGGCCACCTGTCCGACGAAGTGTATTGGGGTGGCGAAGAGCCCCGTCGAGGGTCCGGATGTGATCATGGCGGGGGCCATGGTTCTGGCGCTGGTCCTACGACCCGGCTTTGCCTTTGAAGACAAGTGCCAGCGCGGCCATAGGCAACTGGTAGATCGCGACGAAAAGGCTGAAAACCGGGTCGGGCGGCAGGGCAGCGAGGTAGATGGAGATGGACCGGGTGCCCCAGACGACGCCGAATGCCCCGTTGCGCGCCCGGTCCCCGGGCAGGACCAGTGCTGCCCACGTGACGCCCAGGATAATCAGCGCAGACACGCCAAGGAACGACAAGGCAAGCCACGGCATGGCGATGATCGTATCGCGCACACCGTCGAAGACGGGCATGATGAACAGAAGGAACCCCAGGGCGGCGACGCCATCCAACGCGGGTGCATTGCGCGCGATCCGCTCCACCCCCATCAGGTATCGCCCGACCATTGCGGCAGCAAAACCGCCAAGGATCATCGCGGCCATCCGCAGCCCCAGCGCCAGTGGCGAGATGTCGAGCGCGCTGCCGAGGAGGATTTCGGCGACCAGCGGCCCGGCGACCGGCATGACCAACGAGGCGAGGATCGTGATCTCCAGCGCCCGCCCTCCGTGAAAGCCGATGATCAGGCACATCGCCGCGGCGGAGGCGATGGGTGGTGCGGCAAACGTATAGACCAGCGCTGCCTCATAATCCGGGCCAAGCGATAGCAACCGTGCGACGGCGAACGCAATGACGGGCGTGACCACAAGCAGCAATGTCACCTGGCAAAGCGCGATCAGGGCTGGGCGAGGCGAGGTGAGGCGACGCAGGACCGCAATCGGATCGATCCTCAGCATGGCCAGCGCGTAGACCATCGCCACAAAGAACGGAAGGTAAGGGCGCAGTGCGGCAGCGCCGTCAGGGAAGGCCAGTCCGGCAAACGCGCCCCAAACCATCACCCACCGCGCGCGCGCGCCGATCCAGGACAGGCCGGCGGTCATCCAAGGGACCGGACGATCAGGAGGATCGCGGCGAAACTAGCGAGACACAGCGCAGCAACTTTTAGCGATGACCGTTCCGTCCGCCGGGCCAACGGCCGAGCGAGCCATACGCCGAGCAGGATAAACGGGCTGAGCGCCGCTGCCGTCAGGAGGTGTTCCGCGCGCATGAGGCCACCAAGGGCGAGCCCACCGATGGAGAAAACCACGCCGAGCAGGAAATAGGCGTTCAAGGTCGGGCGTGCGACTTTGGCTTCGTCATTCTGGTAGATGAGGCCAAGCGGCGCTGCACCAACCGATGTGAGGGTTCCCATGAACCCTGACAACCCGCCTGCCGCCAACAGGCTGGTCGGCGTTTTCGCAACCGTGATACCGGCCAACGAAAGGGCCACGGCCAGCAGGATCATTGCCGCCACGCTGAGCCCGAGCAGGGACGAGCCAGCAACCAGCCCAACCAGCCAGACCGCAGGAATGGTGCCGAGAAATCGCCCAAGAATGGCCGGGCTGATCTCCCGCAATTTCACGTCGCGAAAGTCGATACCGACGCCGAGCGAGGTGACCATGGCACCGAGCAGAAGCACAGTCGCGGGCATGTGATCAGGTGCAAATAGGGCGACGAACGGCGCGGTGACAGTGCCGAAACCCTGACCGCTGATCCGATGCAGGATCGCGGCAACCACAATCACGATGGCAAGCGAGCCAAAGATGAAGGGCGATGGGCCCAGTGCCATCAGCTGAACGATCTGCCAAGAATGACGAGCGCCGCCAGCGTCGCGAGGCAGAGCGTGAAGGGCCGCAGGTTCCACCCTTCGAGAATTCGCGCGGCAGGTTGGCAGGCAACCAGACCAGCAATCGAGAAGGGCAGGAGGCAGAGCACAAGGAAGATGTGGTTCAGATTGATCAGGCCCGCAAGCGCCAACGCCGCGATTGACCAGATCATGCCCCACATGAAGAAAAGGTTCTGCATTGTGCGGGCGCGCTTTGCGGTTTCGTTCGCATAAAGGATCGCCATGGGCGGCGCGCCGATGGCCGTGATCGTACCCATGATCCCGGCAATGATCCCTGCGAGGATCAGCGTCAGGGCGCGAATCTTAATTCGAAGGCCGGAGATCGACAGGATGACAGCAACCAGCACCAGCACGGCAACGACGATGCTGAACCCGTCGCTATTGCTGAGCGCAACTGCGATGGCTGCGCCGAGAAATGCGCCGACGACCCGGCCCGCCATACCCGGGCGCGCCTCTTTCCAGCTGATCGCGGAGCGGTCGAAGGTGATCGCTCCTGCGCCGACGAAGATGCCCAGCATCAGCACCGATGCAGGCAGGAATTGCGGTGCAAGCACAGCGACGGTGGGTGAGACCAGCATGCCGTAGGCTTGACCTGACAGGCGCTGCAGGATCGTTCCCAGAAACACCGCCGCCGCGATGGCCGCAAAGGCTGCCAAAGGTATGCCGAGGATCAAGCGCCGCCTGCCTTTGTCGACTGCTCGACTGCCGAGGCGATCTCGTGGATCAGCATATCAACATCCTCGACGCCCACGGATGTGCGAATGAAACCCTCGGTGATCCCGAGAGCGGCGCGGCGCTCTTCGCTCAATCCCCGATGTGAGGATGATGCGGGATGCGACAGTGTGGTGCCGACATCGCCGAGGGTTGGCGCGAAGGCGATATGCTCCGCCGCGCGCAGGAATGTGTTCACGGTCTTGCGTCCGCCTTTCAGGGTGAAACTGACCATATTGCCGTTTCGCCCTTTCAGAAGATCGCCAGCGCGGTTGTGATCGGGATGATCGGCGCGGCCGGGATAAAGAACCCGCGCCACACCCGGCATGTCGGCCAGTGCATCTGCCAGCGCTGCGGCATTCGCTTCCGCCCGGTCATAGCGCAGATCGAAGGTGGTCAGCCCCCGCTCTGTCAGCCAGCAATCGAAGGGCGATGGTGCGAACCCCCATGTCACGGCAGCATCGTAGAGCGCTTTGTTATGCTCCGGCGTTTTCGCCGCGACATAGCCAAGCATCGCGTCCGAATGCCCGGCCAGAAGCTTGGTCAGGGAATGGATCACGATGTCGGCACCATGATCGAAAGGACGCCATGCGCGCGGCGTGGTGAAGGTGTTATCCACCACCAGCATGAGGCCACGCGCCCTGGCCAGCGCCGCGATCCCAGCCATGTCGGCAACGCGCAATGTGGGATTGGAGACGACCTCCACCACGATCATCTTCGTCTCGGGACGGATTGCAGCCTTTATGGCGGCGACATCGGTCGGGTCGGCAAGCGTGCATTCGAACCCAAGGCGCGGCAGGTCCTGCGTCATCAATCTGAGAGAGCGCCCGTAAAGCTGGTCACCGGCCACGATGTGATCGCCTCGATTCAGCAGCGCGAGCAGCATGGTCGAGACCGCGGCCATGCCGGATGACGTGATGGTGCCTTTGCCGTCTGCCTCCGTCAGTCCTTCCAGCCAGTCGATCTTCTCTCCAACGATGGTGGCGTTCGGATGCCCCTCGCGCGAATAGGTGTATCCCTGCAGCCGCCCCTCATACTGGGCATCCAGCTCATCCGCATCGGTTGAGCGGTACACGACCGACGTCTGAATCGGAGAGGACACAGGTTGCGAAACTGAGGCGGGATTACGCGTGCGACGCACAAGCGACCGAGGATCATAAGTCATCACGCGACATGACGCCGTGGCAGCGCACCTGTCAACAAGGGCAAGGTGCGGCATGTGGAAAGCAACGACAACACGCCGATATGGTGCAGGCAATACCCCGGATGAGAGCGATTCGTCCTCGATCCGCTCATGCCATTTCCGCGCACCAACGAAGATGCGCTTGCACCTTCTGTTAAAACGGTTTTCTGTGGATAGACATTGCCAGAAAGGCTGTTAGTCTCACGACCTGTGGTCGCCTTTGGCGAGGGTACGAATATGCAGCTAGTTTTGTAGAAGAGGTCGGGCATGAAGCTTTCCAGATTGGTGTATTACAGCCAGAGAAATCCATCGGTAACGTTGGATTTGAAGCAGATCATTCAGACCTGCCACCGCAACAATGCCCCATTGAACCTGACTGGCATGCTGCATTTCAACGGCACCTCTTTTCTGCAGGTCCTCGAAGGTGGGCGCGCTGAGATAAGTTCGACATATCACCGGATTGCTTCGGATAGCCGTCATTCGAACATAATCCTTATTGGCTGTACTGATGTCAGCGAGCGGCTGTTTCCGACATGGTCCATGGGCCTGCACCAGGGTAAGGCCAAGGAAACGCGGGACATTTTTCTGCGATACTTCTCATCCAGCGACATCAACCCGGAAAGTGTTGAGGTTGAAAGCCTTCTGGACGTCTTGCAGGATCTTTCGGCAGAGCTTTGATCGGTCCGGCAGATCGGGGCGGTACAAGTTAGTGGCCGCCATCATGTCGTAAGCACGACCAGCGTTTCAAAATGACCGGGAATCGCGGCGTTGACGACGTATCTTGGTACGCTCGCGCTCCAGCTCTCTCTTGCTATCGCGAAGAGCCCTGTTTGCCCGCTCATATTCACGTGCGATCGCATCTGTCGATCCACCGGCGGTCGCATGTGCGTTCCGCATGAATAGCCAGATGATGATCAGAACTAATGAGCCGCCCCAGACGAAATCAGGGACCGGCATGTCGAATGCGATGAGTTCACGCCAGATCGACGCAAGGGTATCCATCATTGCAAATGCCTCCACGGGCTAGTTTCCCTCATTGAGGGAGGCCGGTACAGCCTTCGGGCGCACATTAATCTCTACTCGTCGATTCCGAAACGCGTCTTTTGCGAAGCCCATGCTGAAAAAGGCCTTGCGGTCGCTCTTCACGTTGATGTTCTCGGATGAAATGACAAATCCGCCTCGGCGCATCACATCCGCAACATGCTGCGCCCGATCCTGGCGGAGGGTCCGGCCGTCCTCCACTGACTCGATCTCGCTCAGATCGATATGGCCCAACAATGCCACTTCATCGCTGGGGCAGTATTTGACCGAGCGGATGATCCGGTTCAGGTCGCGCTGCGATGTCTCGTTCAGAACGGCCGTGCCTGCGTTGAAGTAGAGGATCTGTCCGTCAAGACGTGCGAGCGCGGTGCTGTCGCATGTCCGATCAGCGTTGTCGTCGATTGGCAAGACGTTTGCAATCACGATGGGCGTTTCTGGCATCTCCGCGGGTGCTTCTTGAAGCGAGACCTCGTTCCGCGGCTGATCCTTCTGCCTGACCGTCGGCGAGGGGGCCGATTTGGTCGAACCTTGCGTCACAACCGGCAATGTCGGAAGCGCCGCAAAAACCTCTCCTTTGGTCGGCTCGCCAGCACTGGTCGGCATGCTGTCACTGACAAACCATGCCACGGCCACACCAATACCGATAAATGCAAACGCACCGACGGCTGCCGTTCCAACTAGTTTTCGCTGTTTGGATGAATTCTCAATCTTGGTGTGTCTCGCCAAAGACAAACCGCGTCGATATCCTGTCGACATAACACCACACCCCACAACATGATTCGAACACACCACACAATGTTCAAAAATATTATAGGTATTATCTCTTGTTTCGGAAAGTGAAAATACTGATCTCACGGTCCGTGTTAGCGACGAATTCAACCTCCATCATATCTGCAAGGTTGCGCAACATCTCTTGGTTGTTTGCGAGAGATATTTCGCAGTCACCATCACTGAGGGTAAGAGTTAGCCCCAATTCTTTGACGACGTGCTGCAGCACCGATTGAATGCGATGGGAATAGACTATTGGTTGCACGTCGGGACACTCGTAAAACTGCTGGCGTAAGACTGGCGTAACGTTGCGCGTCGGGGCATGAATTGCAAATCATAATTGTGGAGGCGTGCGTATGGACCAGGATGCGGGAGGCGGACTAGGCGAAATGATCTATGCCTGGTGCGTGGACGATATGGGGGCAAATGTTGCAATCGTCTGTGGAATAGACAGCGATACATTTGTGGAGGCGCTGGTCGGCTTGCCTGATCGGCCCGTGGGCATCCTGGCGAACAAGAAGATTGCCGACCGTGTCGTCGCCTTTGCCAACAGGCAAATGATCAATGCACCTCAGATGAGAGTGGCCAAGCGCCTTGACCGGGAACTGGCGGGGTTCAAAGCGACCGCCTCGCGAAAGACTGTCGCAATTCCGTTCCGGTTGTTTGCCGGGTTTCTGGTCAACGAGGTGGAACGTCTGGCCAAACGGATCGCGCTTATCTTCGAGGTGGAAGGAGATCGTGACAGGCTGCTGCAATACCTGATTGTCGCGCTGCGCGAAGAAATTGAAGATCTGTGTCTGCACGCAAAGACGCGGCTGATCCTGAACGACCCGGAAGGTGATTGCCTCCATTTCAATGGATCACCTGCCGACCTCATCGCGCCCCCACGATTTGGCGAAAAGGCGCGCGATATGCTGTCCAGCAAGGTGCCGCCTATTGCGTGGTCTACGGACTACGAGCGGTTGTTGACCCTGAAGGCGACCGTCCTGCGCAGCTTTGATGTCGATGCGCTTCGCGAGATGATCGATCTCGATACTTTCGCCGCGGTGCAGGATGCCTGTATTGAGGACTGGTGCGAAGAAATGCGAACACTGTCGCGCCGCGGGTCCACTGAGGACTTTCGCTACTCGGGCGAGACTGCTCTCGAAGCATTGGAGCAAGCCGCGCTGCCGGAAGAGGGTTAACTCTGCACGGGTTCAACTGCCGACGACCAGCGGGCTCGTCAGCCGCCGCAACGTGGCCAGAACGCTGTTGGCCACACTGGCGGACGTCTTCGGATTATCGCTTGAGGGTAGACCGGTGATCGTCATCGCCGCCTCGGCACTGTCCGACTGGACAGTTACGATATGCGTGTTGCGCGCAATCTGCGGGTCTGCCCAGATCGCCACCTCGGTCCGGTCGGGGCCTGCACCGGCCAGCGACAGCGCGGCCCCCACATTGATGTTGGCAGGAAAGGCCAGCGCCGCCTCACGCGCAGTGCCGGAAAAGACGCATTGCGGCACCTTCAGCCCCTTCAGGTCGATGCCATTGGCGGTCAGATAGGGCGCACCTGCCAGCCCTGCCGGGGGTTTGCGGGTCTCGATCCGGGCGGTGTGGATAGTGCCTTCAGCCATCGCCCTTACCGCGTCCAGCCCGACAAGCGCACCGGTCGGCACGGTGATCCTCGCGCCTGTCACCGCCGCCCTGTCGATCAGATCCATATGGGAGAGGAGCGCGCCGGCGGAGAGGACAATCAGCGTTCTGCCAGCCTCGATCGCAGGCTCTGCGCAGGCCCGAAAAGCGGCAGCCGGGGCGCACTCGATGATGATATCGGCGTGGTCGGGCAGGACCTCAGCTTCGACCGCCACAGGGGCATCGGGCAGATGCGCAATATGGGCGGCGGCGCGTTCCCGTGTGCTGGCAGCAACCGCGCTGAGGCGGAGGCCCGGAATGCGGCCCTCGCAGAGCGCCGTAGACACGGCCATCCCGATGGTGCCGAGACCGGCAATGCCAACATGGCGGTCGCTCATTCGCCGCCCACCACACCTTCGCGGCGCGGATCGGCGGCACCGGTCATGCGGCCATCCTCGATGACCATGACGGAGAGGCCGGAATTCAGGTTGCGAACCCGCGCTTCCAGCCCGTAGTCGGTCATGGTGTCCGCAAGCGCCGCAGCCTCCGTCCCTTCCTCCAGATCCACCCGGTCGCCGGATGCCGTGACATGGCCGAGGGTGACAGCCTCTGCCGGGGTCATGTTCCAGTCGATCAGTGCGATCAGTGTCGTGGCCACATAGCCGATGATGCGGGAGCCGCCGGGCGAGCCGAGCGCCATCACCGGCTCACCATCACGAAACACGATCGTCGGGGCCATGGAGGACCGGGGCCGTTTGCCACCCTCGACGCGGTTGGCGACGGGTTTGCCGTCTTCTTTGGGCGTGCGGGAAAAATCGGTCAACTCGTTATTCAGGAGATAGCCATTGGCCATCAGGCGGCTGCCAAAGCCGGTCTCGATGGTGGAGGTCATGGAAAGGACATTGCCCGCACTGTCGCGGATGACGAAATGGGTGGTGCCGGGACGTTCCCGTTCGCGGTCGGGTGCGCGCAAGGCTCCCTCTTTCCAAGGTGGCTCCCCCGGTGCGGCCCCGCCGCTCACATCGGGTGAAATCAGTGCCGAGCGCGCGGCCATGTAGGCGGGGTTCAACAATCCCTCCGGCATCGCCACGAAATCGCTGTCAGCCATGTAGAGACCCCGATCAGCATAGGCGAGGCGCGATGCCTCCACATAGGCGCGCCATGCGGCGGGGTTTGGTGCATCGCCGAGGTCGAACCGCTCCAGCATCATCAGGATCTGCCCGACTGTCAGCGCGCCCGACGAAGGTGGCCCCATGCCGCAAACCTCATACCCACGATAGGGATGGCAGACCGCTGCACGGGTCTTCACCTCGTAGCTGGCCAAATCGTCGAGGGTCATGATCCCTGCATTGATGCTGGCGGTGGTCGTTGCCTTGATGATCGGCGTGCCAAACGTCTCATCATAGAAGGGCGCAGCTCCGGACGCGCCGAAGGCGCGCATGGTCGCCGCAAGATCCGGGTTCTTCAGGGTATCACCGGTCGCCAGTGCCGTTCCGTCCGGGAAGAAATAGTCGGCTGTGGGTTGAAACAGTTTCAAGCCCTGCTCGGCAGCGGCGCTGACCGATGCGGCGAGCCGCGGCGTCACAGTGAAGCCGGTCTCAGCCGCCCGCACCGCATCCTCAACCAGCGCTGGCCGGGCCAGAATGCCATGCCGGTCGTGGAGGTGTTGGAGGAGCGCGGGCGTCCCCGGCACGCCGACCGATTTGCCGCCCGGCACCGCATCGCGCCAGCCGATCGGTGTGCCGTCCGGCCCGAACCAGTATTCGGGCGTTGCTCCGGACGGAGCCGTTTCGCGCCCGTCATAGGTGAACAGCTCGCCCGCCGCCGCATCCCAGTAGAGTGCGAATGCGCCGCCGCCGAGGCCGCTCGATTGCGGCTCTACCAGCCCCAGCATCATCTGGACGGCGATGCCCGCATCCGCCGCGCTGCCGCCAGCGGCGAGGATCGCGCGCCCGGCCTCTGTCGCCATCGGGTGGGCAGTGACGACCATGTAGTCGGTGGCACTGGCTGTCTGGGTCCGGCTGACGTCGAATGTCTGTTCGGGTTGCGCCTGCTCATCCGCGGATGGGCAGAGGGGAAGGGCAAGTGCAGCGATGAGGGCGAGTACGCGCATCAGATCATCCCCTTGATGTCATTATAGAGCAAGGTCGGAATATCGACCCCGTCGGCTGGCGTTGTCGGGCGCACCGCGGCGCGGCGCGATCCGGGCAGGCGCACGCCATCCTCCGACAGCAGTTCCGCAAAGAGCCGCTCGCCATGGGCAACCGCGTCTGATCCGCCAAAGCTGGCCGGGTCGAGCGCGATGATGAGCTGGCCGCCGAGCGCAGGGCCTTTGCCGTCATCTTCGCGCCCGATTTCCAGCGAGGTCAACTCGCCGATCAGCGGCCCAGCCAAAAGGTCCACCATCAGCGCGATCGCCGCGCCCTTGTAGCCACCGAAAGGCGATTGCGCGCCGTCGAGGATCGCCCCCGGATCGGTCGTCGGTTGCCCATCGGGGCCGATCCCGGCACCCGCTGGCGCATCGTGGCCATCGCGCTTCGCGATCATCACCTCTCCACGTGCGGTCAGCGACGATGCCTGATCAAAGATCATCGGCGGCTTGCCGGGGCGGGGCCATCCAAAGGCCATGGGGTTGGTGCCGAAAACCCGCCGCTTTCCTCCGGCCATGTGGACATAGGGAGGGGACGCAGTGAAGGCCATGGCGGCCAGTCCCTGATCGGTCAGCGTCTCCACCTCCGGCCAGAGCGCGGCATAGTGGAGGCACCGACGGAGCGCGAGCGCGGCGATGCCATGCTCCTTCGCCTTACCAGCAAGCCTGGGCAGGCCGATGTCATGGGCGGCGGGTGCAAAGCCCCGGTCGCAATCCATGTGGATGACAGCACCGGTCTCCGACGTGATGCGGGGGGATGCCGTTCCATTGGCCTTGCCCGATTTGAAGGCGCTGACGTAACCCGCCGTGCGAAACAGGCCATGCGACTTCGCGCCATCACGCTCTGCGCGCCACATGGTGCGGGCAATGGCGGCGGCGTTCGGCTCATCAGCGCCGCTGGCGCGCAGGGCATCGAGCGCGAGCGCCATCACTTCGTCGAGGCTGAGATGGGTCTGGGTCATGTCGGTCCTTCCGCTCTTGTGCGGAAAAACGCTAATCGCTCCGCCTGCGAAGGGAAAGCCCGACGACGGGCAAAACCCCCGTCGCAACCAGCGCGGCGGGGGTCAAGTGGTCAGCCGGGATAGGCGACGACGTTCTGGATCTGCTCACCCAGTCCCTCGACGCCGACACGCATCGTATCGCCTGATTTGAGAAACCGCTTGGGGTCCATGCCGAGGCCGACCCCTTCGGGGGTGCCGGTCGCGATGATATCACCCGGCTGCAGCGCCATGAAGCGCGACATGTAGCTGATGATCTCACGCACGGAAAAGATCATGTCGTTGGTGTTGGAGGATTGCATCATCTCGCCAGATACCTCGCAGTAAAGGTCGAGGTTCTGCGGATCGGGCACCTCGTCAGCGGTGACGAGCCACGGGCCGGTCGGCCCGAAGGTCGGTGCGGATTTGCCCTTGATCCACTGGCCGCCGCGATGGGCCTGGAAATGGCGTTCCGAGACATCGTTGATGACGCAATAACCGGCCACGACCGAGAGGGCATCGGCCTCAGACACATGTTCGACATGGGCTCCGATGACGACGCCCAGTTCTGTCTCCCAATCGCATTGCGTGCTGTCCTTGGGCATGATGACGGTATCATTCGGGCCGGTCAGGGCGGAGGACGCCTTGGAAAACAGGATCGGCTCCGCCGGTGGCTGCGCCCCGGTTTCGCGCGCATGTTTGGCGTAGTTCAGCCCGACGCAGAAGAAATTCGGCGTCCGCGCGACGATCGATCCAAGCCGCGTTCCGGCATCCACCGCTGGCAGGGAGGTCAGGTCGATCTTGCGCAATTCGTCCAGCGCCTCCAGCGAGACCGAAGCCCCGGCGAAATCGCTGACCGCACCGCTCAGGTCCCGAATGGTGCCGTCGGCATCGACTATTCCGGGTTTTTCGGCCCCTTTCGGCCCGTGGCGCAGCAACTTCATCTGATGTCTCCCTTTTATCGTCCTGATCTGCCCAGATGGTTAGAGAACTCCGCCGGTGGCCACAAGCATCCTGACCGCGCCCGCTTTTGATCCTTAACGAGAATCAGACTGGATGGTAAGCTGATCGGGAGTGGTTGAAGATATCGGGGTAAGAGGGAGAGGCTCACATGCGGAAAAGGGTGGTTGCTTTCGGAGGGGCGCTCTTGGCACTCCTTGCACTGCCGGCGCTTGGCGATGATCTGCCGGTTTTCGATGAGAAGGGGCAGGCTCAAACCATCGATACCACGTCCCTGACCGGCTGCCAGGTGATCTTTGACAGCGCTGGCACACCGTTTGAGCTCTGCCGCATGCAGAAGGTTGAACTGCGCCCGCCGCAATCGACCCGTGCCCGGCCCGGCCATGGGGCGCCCGCCAGCGATGTGAGCGTGATCTACACCAAGAAGATCCCGCAATAAGTCGAATAAATCGCCTGAGGTGATCCGGCGCGAAGGCAATTGCGTATTCCCGTCCATGAGTACACCTCCCACAATCGTCTGGTTTCGTCGCGATCTGCGGATCGCGGATAACGCCGCTCTAACCGCCGCGGCCGGTGGTCCCGTTCTGCCGGTCTTCATCCTTGACCCTGTCATTGATGCCGAGCTCGGTGCTGCAGCGCGCCTGCGCCTGAGGATGTCGCTGGCGGCTTTGGGCGACGCTTTGCGCACCACCGGGCTGCCCCTGATCCTGCGGCGTGGTGATGCGCTGACGGTCCTGAATGATCTGATCAAGGAGACCGGCGCGGCGCGGGTGACGTGGAACCGCCTGGCCGATGGCCGGTCGCTGGCCCGTGACAAGACGATCAAGGCGGCATTGAAGGAACAGGGCACCACTGTCGACAGTTTCGACGGTTACACGCTTTTGAACCCCTGGCAGGTCAAGACTGGGGCGGGCGGCGCGTTCAAGGTCTTCACACCGTTCTCCCGCGCGGTGATGGCGGAGGATATTCCCGCCCCGCTTCCACGCCCAGACAAGCTGAGCCCGTTTGCATCACTGCCGGATTCCGATGACCTGGATGACTGGCAGATGGACGCCCCGATGGGACCGGCGGCGGCGGCGCTGGCAGGTCAGATCGAAGCGGGGGAAGATGCAGCGCTCGCGCGGCTGGAAGACTGGCTCGACGGGCCCGCCCCCCGCTATGGCACGGATCGCGATCGGCTTGATCGACCGGATGCGGGCACGCGCCTGTCGGAATATCTGGCGCTGGGCGAGATATCGCCGCGCATGGTGTGGGCGATCATGGATCGTGCCGAGGGTGACACCGGCGTTGAGGCCGCCCGCCGCCAGCTCATCTGGCGTGACTTTGCGCATATGCTCCTCTTCAATGATGCCGAAATGGAAACCATCTGCTGGCGGCGTGAGTGGGAGGAGTTTCCCTGGCGCGGTGACAATGAGGATGCCGAGGCTTGGCGGCGCGGCGAGACGGGCTGCGACATCGTCGATGCCGCGATGCGGGAAGTCTATGTCACTGGTCGTATGCACAACCGCGCTCGGATGCTGGTCGGATCATATCTTACCAAGCACCTCCTCACCGACTGGCGCATTGGCGAGGCGTGGTTTCGCGAGACGCTGATCGACTGGGACGCGGCCAACAATGCCATGGGCTGGCAGTGGATTGCGGGCTGCGGCCCTGATGCCGCGCCGTTCTTTCGCATATTCAATCCGGAACGACAGGCCGAAAAGTTTGACCCTGACGCTCGTTACCGCACGTATTGGTTGTCTGGTGAGGGCGCTGAAACTTTCACGGCGATGCGCCCGAAAAGCCATTTGACGAGCAGAAACAACAGGCCCGCGCCAATCGTCGATCTGGCCAGTGGGCGAAATCGCGCACTGGAAGCGTGGCAAAAGATGCGCGACAAGGGGTGATTGCCCCGCGGCATGTCCGCAGCGCATAACGAAGGAGAGTGCATAGTGAAGATTGCAGTGGTGGGGTCAGGTGTCGCGGGATTGGGAGCGGCGCTTGCGCTCTCGGATCGCCATGACGTTCTGCTATTTGAGAAGGCTGATCGCTTCGGCGGGCATGCCAATACCGTGGTGGCGGAGGTCGATGGTCGGCAGACCGCTGTTGATACCGGTTTCATCGTCTATAACGAACAGAACTATCCCAATCTAACGTCTCTCTTCGATCATCTCGATGTGGCGACCAAATGGTCCGACATGTCGTTTGGCTTTTCGCTCGGTGATGGGCGGCTCGAATATGCCTGTGACAGCCTCGATAAGATTTTCGCGCAACGGCGCAATGTCCTCAACCCTCGGTTCATAATGACATTCCGGGACGTTTTGCGGTTTGTGAAGCTGGCACCGCAGGATCTCGCCTCCGGTGCGCTGTCCGGTCTCAGCCTAGGCGAATGGCTGGAGCGGCGCAGGTTCGGCCCCTGGTTTCGCGAACGGTTCCTTCTACCGATGGGTGGGGCGATCTGGTCCACGCCGACGGCCCGGATGCTGGATTTTCCCGCCGCCAATTTCGTCAGTTTCTTTGCCAATCATGACCTGTTTACCGGGCTGGCTGCGGCGATGCAGTGGCGCACGGTTGATGGCGGCAGCCAGGCTTACGTGGCGAAGATTATCGAACATCTCTCCAACCGTGCCAAAAAAGGCGTAGGCGTACGCGCGACGCGCCGCATTGGCGCGAAGGTCGAAGTTCAGTTCGATGATGGATCGTCCGGGCTGTTCGATCAGGTTGTGTTCGCTTCGCACGCGCCGCAAAGCTTTGCCATGATCGACGACCTCGATGCGCAGGAACGTGCCCTGCTCGGCGCGTTTCGCACCACATCCAATCGCGCTGTGCTGCATCGCGATACCACGCTGATGCCGAGACGGCGCAAGGTCTGGTCATCCTGGTCGATGATGTCGAATAGCGATGCTGATCAAAGCGGGCGCCCGGTGACGCTGTCCTACTGGATGAACCGCCTGCAGGGCCTGCCCGCCGATCAGGATTTCTTCGTGACGCTGAACGCCGACCGTGACCCCGATCCGGCGCTGACGCATGGTGTCTGGGACTACGACCACCCCGCCTATGACGAGGCGGCCTTCGCCGCACAGGCCCGGATGGACGAGATTCAGGGACGCGGCGGGTACTGGTATGCCGGTGCCTGGCTTGGCTGGGGTTTCCACGAGGACGGCCTGAAATCCGGCCTGCGGGTGGCGGAGGCGTTGGATGCCCGCCCCGATTGGGCGCGCGATCTTGGCGCATCGCTGGTGCGCGAATTCGACGTGGCCGCCGAATGACGGACCGCGGCGCGGCATCACCTTATGATCATCGCCTCTATGTGGGGGATGTGATGCATATGCGGCTGCGCCCGTTTCGCCATCAGTTCCGGTACCGCGTCTTCACCGCTTTGCTCGACATCGACCGGCTGGAAAGCGCCGAGAGCCGCTTCATGAAAATCGACCGCTTCGGCCTATTCTCCTTTCGCCGCGCCGATCATGGGCCGCGCACCGGGGCGGCGCTGCGCCCATGGGTGCAGGACCTCCTGTCCGGCGCAGGGCACCCGATGCCGGAACGGATCATGCTGCTGTCGATGCCGCGGCTTCTTGGCTACGCGTTCAATCCCCTGTCGGTGTTCTATTGCTATGACGCATCGGACCAGCTTCGAAGCGTGGTCTACGAGGTTAAGAACACGTTCGGCGACCAGATCCCTTATGTGGTCGATGCCAATGCCAGCGAGGACGGCGCGGCGCGTCATGAGCAGTCCAAGGAGATGTTCGTCTCCCCCTTTATCGAGATGAACCAGACCTACCGCTTCACCATCCGCCCGCCGAGTGAGCGGTTGTCAATCCGCATCAAGCAGCATGACGAGGATGGCGATATGCTGATCGCCACGCAGAACGGGCGGATGATGGCGCTGACCGACAAGGCCTTGGCACGGCTGACGTTCAGCCACCCCCTGGCAGCTTTCAAGGTCATTGCCGCGATCCACTGGCAGGCCCTGAAACTCTGGCTGAAAGGGGCGCGGTTCATCCGTTATCCAGGCGAGGCGGAGGCGATCCGCCCCGCGCATGAGATCAAGCGACCGGCGCGTACTTGATTTTCGCACACATTTTCTGACATTTTAGTGATGAAGACAGGGTGAGGGTGACTACCTGATGGGTGCAAACGAGGCGCAACAGACGCCCCGATATTTCGGGGCTGTTTTTTCTATCATCAAGGGGCTGAAGATCGGCTCCATGACCTTTGTGCTGCCTGATGGCCGCCGTTTTGAGGCCAAGGGCACCATCCCCGGCCCCCATGGTGAAATCGTCGTACATAATCAGGACGTCTTTGGTCGCCTGATCCGCGATGGCGAACTTGGCTTCGCCGAGGCTTACATGGATGGCTGGTGGGGGAGCCCGGACTTGCAGGGCGTGATGGACGTCGCGCTTTTAAATAATGACAGCGTCGGGCGGGGGTTTCCGGGGCAGTTCATGGTCCGCGCCTATGAGCGTCTGCGCCACTGGATGAACCGCAACACGAAGTCAGGGTCGGCGAAGAACATCTCACACCACTATGATCTCGGAAACGAGTTCTACGGCACCTGGCTGGACGAGACGATGACCTATTCATCGGCCCTGTTCACGGCGGAGGATGAGGCGCTGAAACAGGGGCAGATCAACAAATATGCCTCGATCATCGACCGGATGGGCGCGGGCGAAGGGGATCATGTTCTGGAGGTCGGCTGCGGCTGGGGCGGGTTCGCCGAATACGCGGCGGGCGTGCGCGGCACCAATGTCACCGGCATCACGATTTCCCGCGAACAGCATGATTTCGCGAAGGCGCGCATGCAGCGCGAAGGACTGAACGACAAGGTCGATATCGTGATGCGCGACTATCGCGACGAGACCGGCAGCTATGATGGTATCGCCTCCATTGAGATGTTCGAGGCGGTGGGCGAGAAATACTGGCCCGGCTATTTTTCAATGGTCAAGGACCGGCTGAAACCGGGGGCGACGGCGTCGCTTCAGATCATCACGATCGGTGATGAGTGGTTCCCGAGCTATCGAAAAGGCGTTGATTTCATCCAGAAATACATCTTTCCAGGTGGCATGCTGCCCTCACCATCAGCGCTTCGCGAGCAGGTGGAGCGGGCCGGGCTGGACTTCACGGGCTCGGTGGAATTCGGCCAAAGCTACTCCGATACGCTGCGTAGATGGCGCACGGTCTTCAATGAACGCTGGCCGGAGATCGAAAAGCTTGGCTTTGATGAGAGATTCCATAGAATGTGGAATTTCTACCTGACGAGTTGTGCGGGCACATTCCTGTCCGGCACGACGGATGTGACGCAAATTGCAATTCGTCGCCCCGCGTAATTTGGGGCGCATGTGGAGGGAGACATCGCGATGCCCACAGGCGGAAAGCTCGCCGCAGGCATCCTCATGATGTTTGCCATGGCCGGCGGCATGATCACTTATCTTGATGATGCCGGGTTCGAACAGACGGGTTGGGCCCAGCCGATTATCGCTGCCGGTCTTGTCGGGTTCTGGGCCGGATGGTCGCAACTTGGCACCAATCTTGGGCGGGAGTTCCTGCATTCCGGTGTGTTCGCCATCGGGTCCGGCATGGTTGCACTTGTCTTCTTTGCCCTGATCTACGGCCTTCGCAGCGCCTATATCACCCATTCCGGGGTTCAATTCGCCGCTGCCATTGATGTGATCGCGCATATCCTCGATGTGGGCATCACGGTGATCCAGACCACCGTCGCCTCCAAACGTACCTTGGCCGCGTTGGTGATCGGCTGTCTGATTTCAGGCATCGTTTCGGAATACTGCCACCGGATCTGGAAGTGAGCCTGCGTCGCAATGCGGGCTATGCTGCGCCCGCCCTGCCGCTCGCGGCGCTGTATTTCCCCGTCTATGTCTATCTCGCACGGTTTTACGAGGTTGAACGGGGTGTCAGTCTCGCGGCCCTTGGGGGGCTCTTCGTCGCTGTGCGGCTGATGGATGCCTTCACCGATCCGGCCATGGGGTGGCTCTCGGACCGTTTTGAGACCCGTTTCGGGCGACGCAAGCTGTGGATGGGGGTAGCCACGCCCCTGGTCATGGTCTCGGTTTGGATGCTGTTCGTGCCCCCTGCCGATGCCGGTTTCCTGCATGTGGCGTTCTGGCTAACGGCCCTGACGCTCAGTTGGACCGTTGCGCTGACCCCCTATTTCGCCTGGGGGGCGGAGCTGTCGGGCGACTATGGCGAACGCGCCGCGATCACTGGCTGGCGGGAGGCGATCACGCTGATCGGCACGGTCGCGGCGGTGATGCTCTACGTCTCGGCGGGCGATGCGGCCTCGGGCCTGCGGGCGGTGGCGCTTTTCGTTGTGGCCTTCATGCCGCTGACCGTCGCGCTGGCCCTCTGGCTGGTGCCGGAGCCGCATAATTACAGCCGCAAGGCGCTGAACGTCGTCGGCGGGCTGCGCGCCATCGCGGGCAATGCCTATTTCCGCCGCCTGCTCTTGGCCTATTTTGTCAACGGCCTCGCCAATGGCCTGCCTGCCGGACTGTTCCTGTTTTTCATCGGTGACCTTCTGGGTGCGCCGGATGCGGGCTGGCTGCTTCTCGTCTATTTCCTCTGTGCCATTGCGGGCATGCCGTTCTGGGCCTGGGCCGCGCGGCGGCTATCCAAGCACCGCGCCTGGGGCTGGGCGATGGTCTGGGCCTGTCTCCTCTTCTCCCCCGCCATATTCCTGGGGGAGGGAGATGTGTTCCTCTTTACCCTCATCTGCATCGCGACGGGACTATCGCTCGGCGCGGACCTTTCCTTGCCCGCGTCCATTCAGGCCGATGTGGTTGATGCGGACACGGCCGAAAGCGGGCAGCAGCGCACCGGACTTTTCTTCGCGCTCTGGTCGGTGGCAACGAAGGCTGCGCTGGCGATTTCCAGCGGCACCGCGCTGATCGTGCTGGATATGGCGGGGTTCCAGTCGGAGACGGATAACACGCCCGAGGCGCTTTTCACCCTTGCGGCGCTTTACGCGCTGGCACCGGCGGTTCTGAAGATCATCGCGGTGGCGATCATGTGGAACTTCCCGCTTGGCGAGGCGGAGCAGAAGGCGTTTCGCGCCCGGATCGAATCTACCACCTGATGCCCATCCGCAAGGCATCGTAGATGCCCGCGTGGATGTTGCGTGAGGCCACGGCATCGCCGATGCGGTAGAGCATGAACTGCCCATCTTCATTGCGCACCGGCAGCGGGTCATGGCCCGCGATCAGGGCCGGATAATCCACCGCGCCGAGATTGCGGGAGAGAGGTTTCAGCGCGAAGTACAGATCATCCAGAGGTGCGGTGCCGTGCTCCACGACGACTTGGTCCACCTCCCGCTCCTCGGCAAATCCGGCGTGGTAGTCGGAGGTCAGCGTGGCGATCAGCCGGTTGCCCGCGCGGCGCACGGCGCTGAGACGATTGTAAAGCGTGATCCGCGCGCCCGCCTTTTGCAGCGCGGTGGCATAGCCGGGATGGTTCATGCCGCCGATTTCCGCGGCGAATGTCCGCTCTGGCGTCACAAGCTCCAGCTTCGATCCTGCCCCGGCGATCACCTCGGCGGCGGAGACGCCGGGATGCGCGCCGTTGTCATCGTAAAGCAGGACCTCCGCCCCCGGTTTGACTTCGCCCGACAGGATGTCCCAGGTCGATACTGTCAGCTCCTCCCCCGCCGACAGAGGCGGTGACTGGGGCAGGCCGCCGGTGGCGATGACCACGTAATCGGGGTGTAGCGCGGTGATATCCGCTGCCTCCGCATAGATATTGTAGCGGATATCGACCTTGAGGCGGGCAAGCTCCTCCAGCCGCCAGTCGATGATGCCGACCATTTCGCGCCGTCGCGGGTTTTTGGTCAGAATGCTGACCTGACCACCCGCTGTCGCTGCCGCTTCGAGCACCGTCACCTCGTGGCCGCGCTCGGCTGCGACGCGGGCGGCCTCCAGCCCGGCAGGGCCGGTGCCGACCACCACGGCGCGCCGCCGGCTCGGGGCGGCGGGGATCATATGCGGCATCTCCGCCTCGCGGCCCGTGGCGGCGTTGTGGATGCAAAGCGCGCCGCCGCCTTCATAGATGCGATCAAGGCAATAAGTCGCACCGACGCAGGGACGGATGCGCGCCTCGTGCCCCGCTGTGACCTTGGCGACGATATGCGGATCGGCCAGATGCGCGCGGGTCATGCCGACCATGTCCAGCTTGCCCGCATCGATCGCGTGGCGGGCGGTGGCCACATCGCCGATCTTCGCGGCATGAAAGACCGGGAACTTCGTCGCCTCCCGCACCTCCCCTGCGAAGTCGAGATGCGGGGCGGAGGCCATGCCATGCACCGGGATCACGTTCAGCAGTTTCGGATCGCTTTCCACATTGCCGCGGATGAGGTTGATGAAGTCGAACTTGCCGGACGCGGCGACCCGGCGGGCGATCTCCACCCCTTCCTCGCGCCTGAGGCCGGTTTCATCCATGTCATCGGCGACCATGCGAATGCCAACGACGAAATCCGTGCCGACCTCGGCCCGGACCGCGTCGATCACCCGCCACATGAAGCGGAGCCGATTGTCGAGGCTGCCGCCCCAGCCATCGTTCCGCAGATTGGTGGCTGGGGACCAGAAACAGTCCATCAGGTGGCCATATGCCTCAAACTCGAACCCATCGAGGCCCGCCTCCTTCATTCGTCCGGCGGCAGCAGCATAATCGGCGATGATCCGCTCGATATCCCACTCCTCCATCACCTTCGGAAAGGCGCGGTGGGCAGGTTCGCGCACCGAGGATGGCGCAAGGACAGGCAGCCAATCGCCCTTGTTCCAATTGGTCCGCCGCCCGAGATGGGTCAATTGGATCATCACCTTGCAGTCATGTTCGTGGCAATCATCAGTCAGGGCGCGGAGCCATGGGATAATCTCGTCGCGATAGGCATGGAGATTGCCGAAGGCTTCGGGGCTGTCCGGGGACACGACGGCGGACCCGGCGGTCATTGTCATCGCAACACCGCCCCGCGCCTTTTCGCGGTGATAGAGGCGATAGCGGTCCTTCGGCAGACCGTCCTCGGAATAGGCAGGTTCATGCGCGGTGGAGATGATCCGGTTCTTCAGCGTCAGGTGCTGGAGCGTATAGGGGCGGAGCAGGGGATCGTTCTTCATGCCCTCAATCCTGAAGAGCGCCCGCCCCGTTGGTCAAGCCTGTCTGCGACGGGCTCTGCCGCATTCCAGACGCGTCATTTCACCGACGCGTCCCAGCCCATCAGTTTGCGCATCACCGCCAAATACCAGCGGTTTGGCAGCAGGCCGATGGTTTTGAGGATGTATTCGAACCGATGCGGGAAGGCGATTTCGAAGCCCGGTTTCTTCAAGCCTTCGGTGATCCGCGTCGCGGCCTCATCAGTGGTCATCACGAAGGGCATGCTGAAATCGTTCACTGCCGTCGCCTCGGTCTTCACGAAACCGGGACAGATGACGGAGATGCGCACATCAAGGTCGATCATGTCATAGGCGAGGCTCTCCGCCATCGCGATCAGCGCCGCCTTGGTCGCCGAATAGGCGGATGCGCGCGGCAATCCCCGATAGCCCGCCACCGACGCGGTGATCGCCACATGCCCGTCGCGTCGCCCGATCATGTGTTTCAGAACCGGATCGAGGCAGTTGGCAACACCCGTCAGGTTGACGTCGAAGGTTCTCGCGGCCTTTTCGGCATCGAATTCCTGCGCACGCATCGGGATGTAGAGACCTGCATTCAGAATTGCGAGCGCGAGCGGCCCCTCATCAGTGATTGTCTTCACTGCCTCGGCGATAGCGGCGCGGTCGGTAACGTCGCAGGGCAGGGCACGGATTTTGCCCGGCCGCTCCGCCGCGATCGCGTCCAGCTTGTCGGCACCTCTGGCGCTGATCCAGACCGTCCACCCTTCGTCGGCCAGCCGCAGCGCGGTTGCCTTGCCGATACCCGCTGACGCACCCGTCACCCAGGCCGCCCCGTCCGAGGGGCGCATCCGCTTTGCCCAGATACTCAAGAGTTGAACCAGACCGCGCTTGTATTCTGTGTCACGTCTTCGGGCATGTAGATGGCGTCCTCGCCGCCTGCATCGAACCGCAGACCGACCCATTCGCGGTCAACATAATGCAGATCGATGTCCATCTCGCCCTTCACGGTCCATTTTTCGGTGGCGAGCGGTCCGTTCGGGCCCTGGACTTCTCCAGCGCCCGCTTTCGACGTCACCACCTTCAGCGGGTCACCATCCGCTGAGGAGATCCAGAGCGGGCTTTTCAGGAAATCATAGGACCAATACGTGGTCGATACGCTGTTGCCTGGGACTTGCCCGCTCCAGATCGAACCTTCAACATCCAGCTTGTCGCCCGCCCGCGCGATCTTACAGAAGGCCGGGTCGCCATCGTCGTTGGACTTTGAATCCATCGAGATGATCTTTCCATCGCGCCAGACCTCGCGATTGGCCATCTCGTAGCGATATGCGGTGATGCCGAGGATCTTGACCTTCAACTCGATATCGATTGCGACCTGGATATCATCGCCAGATCGTCGCACAGACAGCACATGGCGACCGATATCGGACCCATCCCGGATCACGCGAAAGGCGCGCTCACCCGAGTTTGCCGCACGCAAGAGGGACGGAGCGGCCAGTGCGACGCCGACGCCGCCGATGAGGGAACGTCGTGTAAGCATCGAGTTCTCCTTACGTGAACAGGTTCAGTGCACGTCCGAGCGGGCCGGTAAAGCGTAATCCACCATGAACGACCGCGAGGCAAATGCAATACTCGTCGCCGCCTGCTTGCGGTTGGTGGTCAACGCTGGGGTCGGCCACTGCCATATCTCCAGCATAAAACTCGTCCTCGCCATCGACAAGCGTGCCAGCGAAAATAACGGTCAATTCCTCAGCCATGTGAGTATGTTTTGGTATCTTCGCACCGGGCTTGACCCGCAAGAGACTGACCGTCTCACCATCGAGGCTCTGAAATTCGTATTCCGAGACCCCGGGCAAACGAAACTTCCAGGGAATATCGGCAAAGTTGGTTCCGACAGCGACCGCCACAGCCCTTGGCAGCGGTCCGGCATCGGTGATGATGGGATCGCTGTCCGGTACAAAGCCATCGTCGAGACGGTCGCGTATGCTGTCGAATGAGGGCGCGTCAACAGGCGCTTCCACTTCCACCATCGCACCGGCGAGCCGCTCAAGATCGCGCACGGTTTGACGACACGAGGGGCAGTAGGTCAGATGCGCCGCAATTGCCAGCGACACGCCGTCCGACACGCTTCCCGTAGCGTAGCCCGCCAGAAGTTCGGGCAAAGGATGATGATTACACATGGTCACTTAGCTGCGGCCCCTTTGGTTCACTTCAATACCCTTTACGTCAATGAGCGCCAATTGGATCATCTTCCAGTCCTCATTTTGCGATGTTTCCGTTTAGCGGATTGATGTTTTACACATTGGCCACCTCTTGCGCCCTTGGGACCGCCAGACGTATGACCGTGGGAGCGAAGATCGACGAGGATGCATTGATGAGATTGTGCAAAGACCTGCCGGACGCCATTGGCAACACGCCCCTGATCCGGCTGCGCCGCGCGTCGGAGGAAACGGGCTGCGAAATCCTCGGCAAGGCGGAGTTTATGAACCCCGGCCAGTCGGTGAAGGACCGCGCGGCCCTTTCCATCATCCAGAACGCCGTGAAGCTGGGGCAACTGAAACCCGGTGGGGTGATCGTCGAGGGAACGGCGGGCAATACCGGCATCGGTCTGGCGCTGGTCGGGGCGGCCATGGGATTTCGCACCGTCATCGTCATTCCCGAGACGCAGAGCCAGGAAAAGAAGGATATGATCCGCATGGCAGGGGCGGAGCTGGTCGAAGTGCCCGCAAAACCCTACCGCAACCCCAACAATTTCGTGCGCTACTCCGAACGTCTGGCGAAGGCGCTGGCCGAGACGGAACCAAATGGCGCGATCTGGGCCAACCAGTTCGACAATGTTGCCAATCGGCAGGCCCATATCGACACGACCGGGCCGGAGATCTGGGAACAGACCGAAGGCAAGGTCGACGGGTTCATCTGCGCCGTCGGCTCCGGCGGAACGTTGGCAGGTGTTGCGACGTCGCTGCGCAGCTATAATCCGGATATAAAAATCGGCCTTGCCGATCCGATGGGGGCGGCGATCTACAGCTATTACAAGCATGGGGAACTGAAGGCCGAAGGTTCGTCCATCACCGAGGGGATCGGGCAGGGCCGGATCACGAAGAACCTCGAAGGGCTGGAAGTGGACTTCCCCTACCAGATCCCCGATGGAGAGGCGATCCCGCTGGCATTCCAGCTGCTCGCGGAAGAGGGGCTCTGCCTTGGTGGATCGTCCGGGATCAATGTCGCAGGCGCGATCCGCATGGCGCGGGACATGGGCCCCGGTCACCGCATCGTTACCATCCTTTGCGATTATGGCACCCGCTATCAGTCGCAGCTGTTCAACGCGGCGTTCCTGCAATCCAAGGAACTGCCGCTTCCCGCATTCATGACCCGGCCGAAGGTCGCGGTCCCGCCGGTCTTTGAAGAGGTCGATGAGGCATAATCGCTCCACCCTGCGCCGGCTCGTCGTTGCGCTGCTGTGGACCTTTGGTGCCATGGTGGCTTCGCTCGCCTCCGCGGCCGAGATGGGCGATGTGCCGTGGGACGAATGGGACGCCCAGGCCCGCGCCGCCCGCGAGATCGTCAACATCGGCGAAATCCGGCAGGAACGGCTGGAAGAGTTGCGGGCCACCTTCGAGATGCAGCGAAGCGAGGCGAGCCGCGTGTCCGCCGCCGCCGCTGATGAGATCAGCCGGATCGAGGGGGAATTGCAGGCATTGGGGGATCCGCCGGCGGAAGGCGAGACCGAAGCCCCGGCCGCCGCCCGAATTCGCAGCGAGCTGAACGAGGCGTTAAGCAGCGTGCGTGCGGTTCAGGGCCGCGCCGACCGCGCAGTGACACGCGCGCGGGATTTGATCGCGGATCTGGCGGAACTTGGCCAGCAGCGGTTCATTCAGCGACTTGGCGAGTTGAAACCGAGCCCTGCCTTGCCCACACGCTGGGTGACCGCCGGGGCGTTCTTGGGCCAGATTTTCGACAGCATTCGCGGTGAAGTGCGGGAAATGGCCGACACCTCGTCCATGGGCAACCTTCTGCAATCGCGCCTGCCGCTGGCGGCACTGGCCATCGCATCGGCGCTGTTCGTCGCGTTTGGTGTGCGCACGCTGCTGCTGCGGCTGTTGCTGAAACGCGCCGACGAATCCTCGCCACGCCGCAACCGGTTGCTGATCGGCGTCGGTGCCACGCTGACGCGCATCCTCGCGCTCCTGATCGCGGCGATCCTGTTCTTCGTCGGCATCGACCTCCTCGATGTCTTCGGCAAGGTCGGGGAGGCGTTCTTCACCGGCTTCGGTCTTGGTCTTTTCCTGCTGGTTGGCGCTTATTCGATAGCAGCCGCTCTCTTCTCGCCCATGGCGGCCGGGCTGCGGGCGTCGAACGTCAATGACAGCGATGCGCGGATGGGGTTCATCGCGACATTGGTTCTGGGTGTTGTTCTGCACCTGACGGCGGTGGTCGATCAGGTCGGTGAGGTGCTGACGATACCGGACGGGGCCTCCGCCGTTTATACCGTGGTCTTCATCGCCATCGGGGCCTGTGCATTATGGGTGCTCAGCAACGTGATGCAGTTCACGACCGCCAATGACGATCCGCAGGAAGACGGTCAGATCGGAGTGCAGGTCAACACGATCATCCGGCGCATCCTGAAGTTTGTGGCCATCGTTTCTCCGATTCTCGCGCTGATCGGGTATGAATTTGCCGCCCGCTATCTGTTCTTTCCGACTGTCATTTCGCTGGGCGTGATCGGTGTTGCGCATCTCGTCTTCGTTGTCATTCGCGAGGGGGTGGAAATCTATCTCGCTGATAGCGGCGAGGGTACATCAGAGACGACAGGCCAGCGCCTTCGTCTGATTCCCATCCTGATTGCATTCCTTCTGTTCTGTGCGCTGGTGCCGCTTCTGGCGCTGATCTGGGGGGCGACCGTCACTGACCTTCTGGTCACCTATGAGGCGATTTCCGAAGGGTTCCGGATTGGTGATGTTGCGCTGTCGCCCATGGATTTTGTCACCTTCGCGCTGGTTTTCGTCATTGGTTACACGCTGACGCGAATGCTGCAGCGGGTCTTGCGCCTGTCGGTTCTGCCGAAGGCGGGGATGAACCGGGGCGGGGCCGATGCCATCGGGGCCGGGGTCGGCTATGTCGGTGTGTTCCTGTCGGCCATCGCGGCCATTTCGGCAGCCGGGCTTGATCTGTCGAACCTTGCCATTGTCGCCGGTGCCCTGTCAGTCGGTATCGGTTTCGGCTTGCAGAATATCGTCAACAACTTCGTCTCCGGCGTGATCCTGCTGGTTGAACGCCCGATCCGGGTGGGCGACTGGATTGAGGTTGGTGGCTTCGCTGGCTACGTGAAGAAGGTCAATGTCCGATCCACAGAGATCGAGACCTTCGACCGCGCGACTTACATTCTGCCCAATTCCGATCTGATTTCCGGTGCCGTCCTCAACTGGACCCATGCCGACACGACGGGGCGGGTTATTGCCCCGGTGGGTGTTGCCTACGGTACCGACCCCCGGCTGGTCGAGCGGGTGCTCCTGGACATTGCACGCGACCATCCGATGGTGATCGCCAGTCCGGCACCTGTTGCCTACCTGATGCAGTTCGGCTCAGATTCCGTTGATTTTGAGCTGAGGGTGTTCCTTAGGGACGTGAACTGGATGCTGTCGGTTCGCAGTGATCTGAATTTCAAGATTGCCGAGCGGTTCGCCGAGGAAGGGATTGAAATTCCCTTCGCTCAGCGTGATCTGCATATCAAGAACCCCGAAGCGCTGGCCGATGCGTTCCGCGGTCCCCGCAACAGCACTGTGCCGGATGAGCGGACCGGGCCCTCCGCCGCTGCGGACGGGAATGGCCCTTGACGCTGCCCCGCACGGGTGACTGACTGCGCGCCATGACAAAGACCACCATTCACGCTGAGACGGCGGCGCTCGTCGCCGAAGTTCATGTTGCTGCCGGGGACGCGGTTGCCAAGGGCGATCTGCTGCTGACAACCGAATTGATGAAGATGCGTCAGGAGATCCGCGCCGCCGCCGATAGTGTGATCGACAGGGTTCAGGTGGCGGTCGGAGACAGTATCGATGTTGGCATGGCGCTGGTGACGCTCAGCGCCGCCACCGGCAATATCGCGAGGACCGGCCCACCTGTTGCGCCGCCCCGCGACGACCTCGTCGAATTCCGCGAGCGTATGGCACTGCTCGATGATGCTGCGCGACCGGAAGCGGTGGCAAAACGCCATGCGAAAGGGTTGCGCACGGCGCGTGAGAACATCATGGATCTTCTGGATGAGGGGTCGTTCCAGGAATACGGGGCGTTGGCAGTGGCGGCGATGCGCTCCACCCGTTCGCTCTCCGATCTTCAGGCTCGCACGCAGGGCGACGGGATCGTGACCGGCATCGGTACGGTGTCGGGTCGATCCATCGGGGTGATGGCGGTCGATTACATGGTTCTTGCCGGAACCCAGGGTTTCAACCACCACCGCAAAATGGACCGCTTGATCGAGGTCGCGCGCCGCGATGATCTGCCCCTCGTCATATTTGCCGAGGGTGGCGGCGGGCGCCCGAACGACCATGATGTGTCCGACATGATGGCGGCCTGGCTGAACGTCACATCTTTTCGCCACTTCGCCGCCCATCAGGGGCCGAAGATCGGGATTGCCGCGGGATACTGCTTTGCCGGTAACGCGGCCTTGTTTGGCGTCTGCGACGTGCGGATCGCCACCAGGGACAGCTATGTCGGTATGGGCGGCCCGGCGATGATTGAAGGGGGTGGGCTCGGCAAGGTCGCGCCGACCGATATCGGCCCGAGTGCGGTTCAGGCCGCCAATGGCGTCATCGATATCCTGGCCGAAGACGAGGCGGAGGCGGTCGCGGCTGCACGCGATCTGCTGGGCCTTGGCCGGATCGCGGATCGACCGGCGGCTTCTGCTGAAGCCCTGCGCGATATCGTGCCGCCAGACCGGCAGCTTGCCTATGACATGCGCCACGCGATTGACGCCCTTTGCGATACGGGATCATTTCGTGAGTTCCGGCGTGGTTTCGGCACCGGGATGATCGCCGGTTTTGGCCGGGTCGAGGGGCGCGCTGTCGGCATTCTCGCCAACAATCCTCTCTATATCGGTGGTGCCATTGATGCCGCCGCTGCCGACAAGGGCGCACGACATCTGCAGCTCTGTGATCGCTGGGCGGTCCCTGTGGTCACTCTTTGCGATACGCCCGGCTTCATGGTCGGGCCGGAGGTGGAGAAAACCGGACAGGTCGCCCATGTCTCGCGGCTCTTTCTTGCGGGCGCGCATTTCTCGCAACCTCTGGTGACAGTGATACTGCGCAAGGCCTATGGGCTGGGCGCGATGGCGATGGCGGGTGGCGGGTTCGACCGCCCAATGCTCTGCTGCGCCTGGCCCACAGGCGAGGTCGGCGCGATGGGTCTCGAAGGGGCGGTGAAGCTTGGCGCGCGCGACCATCTGGCAGCGATTACGGACGAGGCCGCGCGCACCGCTGAATATGACCGCCTCGTCGCGGAGCTTTATGAGCGGGGCAAGGCGATGAACGCGGCCTCCCTGCTGGAATTTGACGCCGTGATCGACCCGGCGGAAACCCGAATGACCATCGCCCGCACTCTCGCCGCCGCCGGCCCGACCGTACCGGGCCCGCGTTATGTCGATGCGTGGTGAGCGCCAACCGAGCAGGATGACCCCATGACAACAGCCCTTTTTCGCACCGATCCTACCTTAGGCCGCTGCACCGCGCGCGTGACGGCCCTGACGCCGGAGGGGGGCATCGTTCTTGATCAGAGCGTCTTCTATCCCACCGGCGGTGGTCAGCCCGGTGATGCCGGGTTGATCCGCGTAGACGCGACCGAGATCGCGATCACAACGGCGGTGAAGGGCGAAGGCGACGACATCGTCCATCTGCCGGCCCCCGACGCCCCCGCGATCCCTATCGGCACGGAGGTGGAGGTGGAGATCGACGCCGCGACCCGGGCCCGTTATTGTCGGGTGCATACTTGCCTGCATCTTCTGTCGGTGGTGATTCCGTTGCCGGTCTCCGGCGGGTCCATCGCTGCCGACAAGGGCCGTCTCGATTTCGACATGCCCGAAGCGCCGGAGGACAAGGGAGCGATCGAGGACGCGCTAAACACCCTGATCGCCGCCGATCATGCAGTCACCGAGGACTGGATCACCGATGAGGAACTCGCCGCCAATCCGGGCCTCGTCAAGACCATGTCGGTCAAACCGCCGGTCGGTCAGGGGCGCGTGCGCCTTGTCCGGATCGGTACCGGCGAGACCCAGATCGATCTTCAGCCCTGCGGCGGTACCCATGTCGCATCAACCGCCGCAATTGGCAAAGTGCGCATCGGCAAGGTGGAGAAAAAGGGCAAACGCAATCGCCGCGTCTACGTCCACCTGATCGACTGATTACCGCACGCCGAGGCCGAGCCGCATCGCCATATGCTTGGCAGGACGGAGGCGGATCAGCGTGCCAAGCCCAAGACGGCGCAGATCGCGCAGAGGCTGCCATTCGGCCTGCGCGGCCCGGTTAAGCGCATCAACACCGGCAACCCGCGCCGCCAACTCGCGCCAGCGCTTCTGATATTGCGTGAGGCCCGCAGGGTGCCCCGGATCTTCGCCTGCCGTCGCCGTCATCAGGGCCGCAATATCGCCGAGCGACATGTTAAGCCCCTGCGCCCCGATTGGCGGGACCACATGCGCTGCCTCTGCAATCAGCGCGACGCGGGGACCGGTGAGGCGGCCAGCGATCAGCGAGATGATCGGCCAGGCCGCGCGGGGGGAGGCTGGGGTAAGCGCGCCGAGCACACCAAGGCTGCGCTCATTCAGAACGTCCGAGAACGCGTCATCCGGCAGGGCGGCGAGCCTGTCTGCCTCGCCCGCCTGCTCCATCCACACGACGGAGGAGCGGTGCATGCCATCGCGGTCCGGCATCGGCACCAGGGTGAACGGGCCCCCCGTGCGATGGATCTCGGTCGAGACATTGCGGTGGGATTCCTCATGGGTGACCGTAAAGACGAGACCCTTCTGACCATAGCTCCACCGCCGCGCATCGATCCCGGCCAGATCACGTACCGCGCTGTCGCGCCCGTCGGCCCCGATCACGAGCCGCGCTCGCGCCGTCGTGCCGGAGGAGAGATGCGCAATCGCCGTGTCCCGGCGCAGCGTCAGCGCATCCACCGCCGTTTCGTGCATCAGCGTCACATTGGACAACTGCCCGATGCGCGTCGTCAACGCCATGCGCATGGCCGCATTCGGCACATTCCAGCCAAACGGGCTGTCGGTGATCTCGCGCGCGGCAAAATCGCCGATCTCCCGCGCTTCATTCATCTTTCCGCCCGCATCGATGAGGCGCATGATGTCCAGCGCCTCGGTCTCTCCGTCGAGCAGGGGCCAGACGCCCGCGTCCTTCAGCAGATCGATGGCAGGCATCAGGAAGGCGGTCGTGCGTGTGTCGCGTGTGCCCGCATCGGCAGGCGCGCGGTCGACGCAGAGGACCCGCCGCCCTTCGGTGCCAAACGCGGCGGCAGCGGTCAGGCCCGCGACTCCGCCGCCTGCGATCAGAATGTCATATGTTTCGCTCATGATCCTGACTTAACCCGCCCGCACCGCTCGTCCATGGGGTCAGAGCAGCGCCGCCTGCGTTGCCTTGTCCCAGCCTACATGGATGTCGCCGCCCGCGATAATCACCGGGCGTTTCATCAGGGTCGGATGCTCCAGCAGCAGTGCCACCGCGCCATCGGTCGTCTCTGCCGTGCTGCGCGCCGCTTCGTCCAGACCACGCCATGTGGTGGAGCGGCGATTGATCAGCACATCAATCCCCTTCGCCGCGATCCAGGCGCGCAATTCGGCCTCGGCGAGACCATCGGCGCGCACATCGGTCACAGTGATCTCATGCCCGGCAGCGGTCAGTGCCTTTTGCGCCTTCTTGCAGGTATCGCAGGCCTTCAGGCCGATAAAACGCATGGATTTTCCCTCCCACTTATCCTCGGTGCACCATCTGGAGGAACCCGGCGAGATCGTCGGTCACCGCGTCCACGTCGTCCGAATGATCCGTACCGTCGCGCACCCAGAGCGTGCGCATCCCCATCTCGCGCGGCGCGGCAAGGTTTCTGAGGTCATCCTCCACCATGACGGCACCTTTGGCTGCCAACCCATCAAGGGCAAACACCTTTTGGAAGGCTTCGATGCGGGGTTTGGGCGCGAAATCCGCGTCCTCTACCCCGTATCTTGCATCGAAAAGGTGGGTCAGACCGCGTGCGGCCAGCACATTATCAGCATGACCGCGCGATCCGTTTGTATATACAATTTTTCGCCCTGGCAGCGCATCGATCGCCTCGGCAAGGGCTGCGTCATGCTCCAGATGGCTAACATCGATATCGTGGACATCTTCGAGATAGGGCAGGGGGTCGGCGTCATGCCGCTCCATCAGTCCGGCGAGCGTGGTGCCGTAGCTGCGCCAGTATTCATCGCGCAGGCGGTTCGCCTCCGCCGCGTCCACATCGGCGACTTGCATCACATATTCGGTCATCTTCACTTCGATCTGATCGAAGAGGCGTGCCGAAGGCGGGTAGAGCGTATTGTCGAGGTCGAACACCCAGGCATGGGCGTCTTTGAAAAGCATATGGGCCATGGTGGAGGCAGGCTTATCGGATAAGGTGCGCTCAAGGCAACGCGGCAAGGAACAAGTATGGCGAACAAAAGCGACTGGAGCGGCGATCTCGGTGCCACATGGGCCGAACAGGCTGAGGTGATGGAGCGGTTGCTGGCCCCGTTTGGCGACAAGGCGATGACGGGGCTGGGGGATATTGCCGGGCAGCGCGTCCTTGACCTCGGCTGCGGCGGCGGGGCGACGACGCTGACGCTGGCGCGGCAGGTGGGGTCGGGCGGCGCGGCGCTTGGCGTGGATGTCTCGCCCGACCTGATCGCGCTGGCTGCGCGGCGGCGCGAAGCCGCAAAGGGCGCGGCGCGTCAGGCAGGGTTTCTGGAGGCGGACGCCGCCACTGCCCCGCTGGCCGGGCCGTTCGATGCGCTCTACTCCCAGTTCGGTGCGATGTTCTTCGATGCGCCCATCCCAGCCTTTATCAACCTGCGCAAGGCGATGCGTCCCGAGGGGCGTCTGTCCATTGCCTGCTGGCAGGTGCCCAAGAAAAACGGTTGGGCGATGCTGGCACTGAACGCGGCCAAGCCCGTGCTGCCTCCGATGCCACCCGCCGATCCGACCGCGCCCGGCCCCTTCGCCTGGGCCGATCCCGACAAGACGTTCAAACGCATTCTGGACGCAGCGGGGTGGAAGAAGATCACCTACGAGCCGTTCGAGACGACCCTCGCGCTTGGCCAGGGGATGGACGGTGATCCGTTGGAGGCGGCGGTCACGTTTTCCATGAAAATCGGGCCGCTGGCCTCACGCCTCGGGGACGTTTCCGCCAAGGTCACGGCGGAGGTGGAATGCCGCGTTCGCGATGTGATGGCCGCTCAGCCCCGGACAAAGGACGGCGCTGTCGCAGTGCCCGGCGCGGCGTGGATCGTTTCGGCGGTGGCCTGAATTCTGCCGGGTCTGGCCAGCGTGCCGGTTGAACGGGCTGGGGGCAATGGCAGGGGCGAGCGCCCGCGTCAGCCTCGCCCGTCCAGTGTGGCCAGCGGGCCGTAAAGCTCCGGCCGGCGGTCACGAAAGACGCCCCAGAAGGCGCGCTGCTCGGCGATGGCATCAAGATCGAACGCGGCTGTCAGGACCGCCTCACCCGTGCGGTCAGCCTCCGCCACCACAGCACCGGTCTGGTCGGCGATGAAGGACGTGCCGTAAAAGGTCATCTCTGTGCCGCTTCTGCCCGCCTCCACCCCGATACGGTTGGAAGCGACCAGCGGCATCAGGTTGGCGCCCGCATGACCTTGCATCACGCGCCGCCAATGGGCGGCGCTGTCGTAATCGGGATCGATCAATTCGCTGCCGATGGCAGTCGGGTAGAGCAGCATTTCCGCCCCCATCAACGCCATGGCGCGGGCGCTTTCGGGAAACCACTGATCCCAGCAGATGCCGCAGCCGATGCGCCCGTAGGCCGTATCCCAGACCCGAAACCCGGTATCGCCGGGCGAGAAATAATATTTCTCCTGATAGCCGGAGCCGTGGGGGATATGGCTCTTGCGATAGATGCCCATCATCCGCCCATCAGCATCGACCATGGCCACCGAATTGAACCGGGCCTGTCCCGCAAGTTCATAAAAACTGACCGGCAAGACGACGCCCAGTTCCTTCGCCAGTGACTGAAAGCGCTCAATCGTCGGGTGCCCCTCGGCCGGGCGGGCGCGGGCGAGATCATCCGGATGCTCGTCCTGACAGAAATAGCGCCCCTCGAACAATTCCTGGACGAGGATCACCTGCGCGCCCCTGGCGGCTGCGGCGCGGATCAGCGCCTCTGCCTTGTCGATATTGGCGTCGCGGTCGGCCCCGCAGGTCATCTGCGTTGCGGCGAGGGTTACAAGGCGCGCCATGGTCTATCCTTCATGGGTGATCCGTCCGCCGCAGATCGTCACTGCGGCATGGGCTTCGGTCAGTTCTTCGGGGTGCAGGGCTTCGAGGTCGTGGGACATGATAACCACATCGGCCATCATGCCCGCACGCAACTGCCCCTTGCGGTGTTCGTTGAATTCCACCCAAGCAGCACCCGCCGTCATGGCCCAGAACGTATCGCGCAAGGTCTGTGCGCGCCCCTCCCACGCCGGCCCGAAACTCAGCGGCGCGACGGCGGCGCGGATGGAGGGCATCACATCGACCGGCACCACTGGCCAGTCGGTAGAAAAGATGATCGGTACGCCGGTTTCGCGGATGCGGTTCCAGGCGAAGGCATAGGGCAACTGGTCGGCATGCAAGACGTCGCCAGCCTCGTAGGGCGGGAAATACCCGCCGGCGGGAGCATGCATCGGCTGGATCGATGCCACGGTACCAAGCGCGGCAAGGCGGGGCAGATCGTCGGGGTGGATGACTTCGATATGTTCGATCCGGTGGCGGCTGTCGCGCACGCCATTTGCCGCCTGTGCCGCCTCATACCCATCAAGGGTCCGGCGCACGGCAGCATCGCCGATGGCATGGGCGCTGATCTGCAACCCGGCCGCATCGGCGCGGATGGCGGCGGCGTTGAAATGCTCGGCGCTGAAAACGGGATCGCCATAGGTCTCGGTGCCCGGATAGGGGCGCAGCATCAGCGCCGTGCGGCTGTCGATCACGCCATCCATGAACATCTTCACCCGCCCCGACCATACCATGTCGGAGGCATAGGCGCGCCGCATATCCACCGCCTCGTCAATCCGGTCGAGCGGGTCATAATTCTTCAGATGCATCGGCACTTCGGTGCGGCAGAGGAGGATGCGGTCCTTGTCCATCTCCTGCAACAATTCGAGCTGATAGAAGTTTCCATCCATATTGTGCAGACCCGTGATCCCCTTGCGTGCGCAATGCGCCATGCCGCGTGTGATCACGGCGCGGTCGGCGGCGCGCTCCGCTGCCGTCGCAGGTGGGTCCGGATCGTCGCCGGTGACATAACCAAGTAGATCGCGCCCGCCGTATTTCGTCAGCTTCATGATCGGGCCAAAGGCACCGGTCTCGCGCAATTCCCCGCTTGCCAGCCCGTCAGGGCCCATAACGACCTCCGACCCTTCAGGCATCGGCGCGCCATGCAGCAATCCCGCCGCTTGCAGCGCCTTCGTATTGGCCCAGACGGTGTGGTGGTCGGACGCCATATAGGCAAACGCGCGGTCTGGCAGGATCCTGTCCAGATCGTGCCGCGTCGGGCTTTGCCCGTCATAGGCGTCGTATCCGGCAGCGGAGGCGAAGATGATCGGCTCGTCGGGGCGGGCCGCGGCGTAATCGTTCACGGCTTCGGTCAGGGCGCGCGCGGTCGTTACACCGTGAAGGTTCAGGTAATCCAGTTCCGCTGAGCCGTTGAATAGATGCACATGGCTGTCGACAAATCCTGGCAGCACGGTGCCGCCGCCCGCATCAATCACCTGCGCGCCGCTGGCCATGTCGCGAATGTCGGCGGTGGAGCCGACGGCGACGATCCGCCCACCTTGAATGGCCAGGGCTTCGGCCACGGGCAACGTGGGATCGAAGGTGATCAGCCGCCCGTCCAGGATCACGATTTCGGGCGCAGCGGGCATTGGAGCATCCTCCCGTGGGCAGTGTGATCGAACACTTCCCGGCTTTGCAATCATGATCAAGGGCATTTTCGTTGGCAAATCGGCCCGATGACCAAGCGTCACCATGCGGGAATGTTTGACTCTCGCCCTCAAATCCTCTGCACTCTTATCAACGGACAGCGAAATATCCGGCTGAAGACGATCTCAGGGAGACGACCCATGGCTGACACAAAAACCTACACACGCATTCCGACACCACCGAAGATGCCGGTCGTCGGGAATATGCTGTCACTGAACATGGATGCACCACTGCAGTCCCTGATGGAACTGACGCGGGAGCTTGGACCGATCTTCAAGCTGGACATGATGGGCAAGCCGCTGGTGATCGCCTCCGGCGTCTCACTGGTGGAGGAATTGTGCGACGAGACCCGGTTCGACAAGGCGGTGCGCGGCTCGCTCCGCCGCGTGCGCCAGATTGCCGGAGATGGCCTCTTTACCGGGGACACGCAGGAGGCAAACTGGGGCAAGGCGCATAACATCCTTTTGCCGACTTTCGGGCGGCAGGCGATGAATAACTACATGCCGATGATGCTCGACGTCGCCGGGCAATTGGTCGCCAAGTGGGAGCGGCTGAACGCGGATGACGAGATCGATGTCGTCCATGATATGACCGCTGTTGCGCTGGATACGATCGGCCTCTGCGGGTTCGATTATCGCTTCAATTCCTTCTACCGGCAGGATTATCACCCCTTCATCGATGCCCTGACGCGCAGCCTGGAGACCTGCATGGTCCAGCGCGGTCTGCCGTTCGAACAGCAGATCCTGCGCACCCGCCTCGGGCAGCTCGAAAAGGATACCGCCTACATGAACAAGCTGGTCGACGACATCATTGTCGAGCGGCGCAAGGGCGGGGCGAAAGCCACCAATGACCTGCTGAACTACATGCTTCAGGGCGTCGACAAGGTCACCGGGGAAAGCCTTTCGGATGAGAATATCCGCTATCAGATCAACACTTTCCTGATCGCGGGGCACGAGACGACATCAGGTCTGATGTCCTTCACGCTCTATTTCCTCCTGAACAACCCCGATGTACTGGAGCGCGCCTATGAGGAAGTCGACCGCGTTCTCGGCCGGGACATCAACATCCAGCCGACGCTGCGCGATGTGAACAACCTGACCTATGTAAACCAGATCCTGTCGGAGGCCCTGCGTCTTTACCCGACAGCGCCAGCCTTTGGCCTCTATCCTTACAAGGATGAGGTGATCGGCGGTGAATACCGGCTGCGTAAGAACACCTTCGTCACGGTCCTTTCGCTGATGCTGCACCGTGACAAGGCGGCATGGGGGGATGAGCCGGAAAAATTCAATCCCGATCATTTTGAGAGGGACGCGATCGCCTCTCGCTCCATCCATGCCTACAAACCCTTCGGCAATGGCCAGCGAGCTTGCATCGGGCGGCAGTTCGCGATGCAGGAAGCTGTGCTGGTCATCGGCATGATCCTGCAGCGTTTCGATCTGGTCGATCACACGAATTACGAGATGAAGATCAAGGAGAGCCTTTCGATCAAGCCAGACGGGTTCACCATGAAGGTCCGCCTGCGCCCCGATGTTGTCCGCGGCAAGCTGGTACCAGGCGGTATCGTCGAAGAGGACGCGGCAGCCGGCTTGGCGGATGCGGCGACCGTGCCGACCCATGGCACGCCAGCAATGGTTCTCTATGGTTCCAATCTCGGCTCCACCGAGGAATTCGCACGCGAGATTGCCCGCGCGGCGGAGGGGAATGGGTTTGAGACCACGCTCGCACCATTGGATGACTTTACCGGAAAACTGCCAAAGCGCGGGGCGCTCATCATCGCATCCGCCTCCTACAATGGCGCGCCGCCAGACAACGCGGCGAAGTTTGTCGACTGGCTGAACCATGCGGAACCCGGCGCAGCAGAGGGGGTGCATTACACCGTCCTCGGGTGTGGTCACAGCGACTGGGCCGCGACATTCCAGTCTGTTCCCCGCGATATCGATGAAGCGCTGGAGCGGCTCGGCGGCACACGCATCGCTGACCGGTTCGAAGCGGATGCGCGCGAAGACATCGATGATGCGGTGCATGGCTGGATGGACAATATCTGGCCCGAGATCGGCAAAGGCCTCGGTCTCGACGTTGACCTGACGGGCGGCGCGGCGGCTGCCCCGCTCTACAAGGTGGAGTTTTTGTCCGACGCCCGCGATAATCCGCTGATCGTTCAGACCGGTGCGAAACCTGTCGCCATCCGCGAGAACCGCGAATTGCAGAATATCGAGGCCTCTGGCCGGTCCACCCGCCATGTCGACGTGGCGCTGGATGAAGGGATGTCATTTCGCACCGGCGACCATCTTTGCATCGTGCCGAAAAATGCCAAGGAACTGGTGCAGCGGGCAGAGCGCCGCTTTGGCCTGACCCCGCAGACCCAGATCAAGCTGACCGCGACCGGCGGCGATCATGGGCAGCTGCCGACAGGGGCACCGCTTGGCACCCGCTACGCGCTGACCGAATTGCTGGAACTTCAATCGGTCGCATCGCGTAAGGACGTGGCGCAGATGGCCGCTGCCACGGAATGCCCACGCTCCAAGCCCGCGCTGGCGGCGCTCGCGGGTGATGATTACCGCGCGCAGGTATTTCTGAAACGGCTCTCGGTTCTCGATCTGCTAGAGGCGTATCCCGCCTGCGAGCTGCCTTTTGCCAGCTTTCTGGAGATGATGCCGATGCTTTCGCAGCGTTATTATTCCATCTCCTCCTCCGCCGCGGCGGACAAATCGGGGTGCACGATCACCGTTGGTGTCGTGGATGAGCCTGCGATTTCCGGCGAAGGCCATTTCAAGGGCGTCTGCTCGAATTACCTGGCTGGTCTGGTGGAGGGGGCAACCCTCCACGCCAGTCTGCGTGAAACAAAGGCCGGGTTTCGCCTGCCGGATGATCCCGAAAGGCCTATCCTGATGATCGGTCCGGGCACCGGTATCGCGCCCTTCCGGGGCTTCCTGCAGGAGCGTGCGATCCTGAAAGGGCAGGGCAAGAACCTTGGCCCGGCCATGCTGTTTTTCGGCTGCCGCCATCCAGATCAGGACTTCCTCTACCGGGAAGAGCTGGAAGGATGGGCAAAGGACGGCATCGCCGATCTCCAGGTCGCCTTCTCGCGCGCGGAAAAGGAAAAGACCTATGTACAGGACCTTATCCGCGCCGAGCGCGAAAAGGTGTGGTCGCTGATCGAGGCGGGCGCAGCGATCTATGTCTGCGGCGATGGCAGCCGGATGGAGCCCGATGTACGCCGCGCGCTGTCGCTGATTTATGCCGAGGAAACGGATGTCAGCGCCGAGGCCGCCGACGCATGGCTCGACCAGATGGTCTCCGACGGGCGCTACAATCTGGATGTGTGGGTGTCAAACTGACCCGGCCCTGTACATATCAAAAAAGGGCCGGCTGAGATCAGCCGACCCTTTCTCACTGCCCGAATTCTGACTGCTTAGGCAGCTTTTTTCGTCGACGGCATCATGTCAGATGCACCTTCGCGGATCGAGTTGTAACCCTCGGTGACGACGTCGCGGGTTGCGTCGAACGCAGCGCGGGCGCGGTCGTAGTTGGCAGTCGTGTTTTCGCGAACGAAATCGACCTGGATCTGAGCAGCTTCGCTCAGCGATTTTGCCTGAGCCACTTTCTCAACAGTTGCGAGAGCGTGGTTGACATTGGCGTGGGCAGCTTCGGCAACTTCACCAAGGATGCCGACATAGCCGACGACGGCGCGGCTGAGGGTCTTTTCGAGGCCGTTGTTGAACTTCGACACGCCTTCGTATGCGTTGTCCGAACGCTCTTTGGCGGAAGCGGCGGTGCGCTGTACGTACTCACGTGCGCCTTCGGCGATTTTCGTGGTGTTGATCACTGCGTTGTCAGCTTTGACAGCGGCTTTTTTTTCGGTTGTCTTGGTCGTGGTCATTTCGGTTTCTCCATCCTTGCGGGAAGCTATGGTGTCTTTCCCGGTTGCTCATCAACCCGGGACACCGCTGATATAGGATGGCCTGTTCGCAGGTGCAACATAATAATTGACGTAAAGGTCAACTTTCTTTTGAAAAACTTATAATCGTTTGTTTTACATATAAAAATAAATGGCGCGACGCAGCAATGAGGTGCTGTTTATATGTCAAAACCAGCCCTCTGCGACCCTTCGACCATGGCCCTCATTCAGAATCACGCTTATACCGCGCCTGTGAATCGTGACTGTCTTCCGACAAAAGGCGACCCGACATGGTGCAGGCCCTGAACGAGGAGGAGCGGCGCAAGCTGGAAGAGCTGCGGCGCGTGAAGATGATGGCGACACTCGCCCTCGTCATATGCGTCTGTGTGCTCGTCATCTCCAAATCGCTGGAGAGTTCCTATCCCGCGCTTGCTTTCGTTGCGGCCTTTGCTGAGGCGGCCACAATCGGCGGGATAGCCGACTGGTATGCGGTGGTCGCCCTTTTCAAGCATCCGATGGGCCTGCCAATCCCGCATACGGCGATCATCCCGCGAAACCAGGACCGGATCGGCGACAATCTTGGCGCGTTCATCGAAGACAATTTTCTTGCGCCAGAACCGGTGCGCCGCAAACTCGGCGAGGTGGATTTCGCCGGAGAGATGGTGACCTGGCTTGCCGACCGGGACCGGTCCGAAGGCTTCGCGCAATTTTTGGCCAAGCTGGCCCCGCAAATGCTGTCGGCAGTGGATGAAACCGGGTTGAAGGATTTCGCCGCTCAGCGGGTGGCGACGCAGTTACAGAAAACTGATGTCGCGCCGCTGGTGATGAAATTGCTGGATGGCCTGACGCAGGACGGCCGGCACCACAAACTGCTTGATGAGGTGGTGGGTGCGCTCCACAAGTTCCTGAACGACGAGGATGCGATCGAGGCGATCCGCAAGAAGGTGGCGGAAGAGCTGCCGACCGTCCTCAACATATTTCGCGCTGACGCGCTGATCCTGCGCCGCATTCTGAAAACCGCGAGCGCGCTTCTCGATGACATAAAGGCCGACAAGGATCATGAGCTGCGCACCGAATTTGAACAGTTCTTCCGCAGCTATGTACGCCGGATGAAACGCTCCAAACGTTTTGCGAAGCGGATCGAAGGGTTCAAGAGCCAGATTCTGGAGCGACCCGAGCTCAGCTCCATCGCCGATCAGATGTGGGCGAGCTTGCGTGCCTTTGTGGAGGAGGACGTCGCCTCCGATGATAGCGTGCTGGTGGCTCGGTTGACGGATCTCTTTGTCGATATCGCTCGTAATCTGGATACCGAACCGCGGCTGCGCGCCGATATCAATGCGGGCATGGTTGCCGGTTTGACGAGTTTCGTGGAAACCCAGAAGCACGCGCTTGCGGTCTTTGTGGCCGATCAGGTCAAATCCTGGGACTTCGCGCAGCTGACGCTTCTGATCGAGGCGAACATCGGACGTGATCTGCAATACATCCGGTTCAACGGCATGCTGATCGGCGGTCTCGCAGGTGTGATCCTTCATATCATCCTGCTCGCACTCTGAGTTTGATTATCGCGCGCGCTTTCGCCATGCTTGCAAGACGACGCCCCGGATCAACTGGCTATAGGAGACGAAAATGGCTGATAACAACCCTGCCACTGGCCTGATGGAAATGTTCACCAAATTTGGCGAGAACCTGAAATTGCCCGGTTCCGACATCAATCAGGTGGTCGATTATCATCGCAAGAATATTCAGGCCATGCAGGATGCGGCTCAAGTCGCCTCCTCTGGTGCTCAGGCAGTGATGGCGAAACAGCGTGAACAGCTCGAAGCGACGCTGGCCGAAGTTGCCGAAATGGTTAAATCGATGAGCAGCGCCGGATCGGATCCGTCAAAGGCCATTTCCGATCAGACCGAGTTCGCCCGCAAGTCATTTGAGACGACGATCGCCAACATGACCGAGATGGGTGAGATCATGAAGGGCAGTGGGACCGAAAGCCTGGAGATCCTGAAGAGCCGCGTCGAGGAAAGCCTGGAGGAATTGCGCGCAGGGATGCCCAAGAAGGGCTGACCGCCCAAACCGCTTGCTCGTGCCATGCTGCGGTGTCATGCCCGGGGTGCGAGCAGCCACACTGTCTCGCGCGCAGGGCACTTGCCTTTCAGCCCGCCCGCGACCTCAGTGCTGTGACAGTTCCGTATCTCGTAATCATCTGCGTAGCGCTGCTGAACCTGATCCATACTGATGGAAAACGGTGGGCCGGGCATCACTGACTGATCGTATTCGAAGGTGACGAGCAATTGCCTCGCGCCCCCGGTCAGGGCAATCAGGTGCTTTGCGTAACGAATGCGCATCTCCTCGGGCAGGGCAACGAGCGCTGCCCGGTCGAACACGGCGTCGACAGGGCCCAGCGTGATGGCGTCGAGATCAAAGATGTCCCCAACATAGATATCGATACCTGGCCCGGAATACCGGCGAATGGCTCCGTGTTCCGTGATGTCGGGCACGATGCCGAGATCCTCGAACAACGCTTCCACTGCCTGTTTGCTCAGCTCCGCCCCCGCCACCTTCATGTTGCGAGACATCAGCCAGGCAATGTCACGGGTCTTGCCGCAGAGGGGGACGAAAACACGTGCGCCATCCGGCAGGGCTAGTTCATCGAAGTAGCTGACAAGCATCGCGTTCGCCTGTCCTTCGTGAAAGCCGATTTCGCCGCTTTGCCAGCGCTGATGCCAGAAATCATGATCCATGGGTGCCCTGCTTCGCTGTATCGACTTGCAGGGACCTATGATCGAAGGATGCGGGGCGCAATACCGGTGGGATCAAACCAGCGCGATGGTGCCCGCACCGGGGTGCTGAATCCGGGGTGCTGAATGAAGAACGCGGCGGCGTCAGGCCGCCGGGCTGGGATACATCAGAGATTTGAAACCGGACCGATCAAATGGTGTCCAGTCGCCTTCCTTCTGCGCCAGCCGATCGGCAATCGCATAGGCAGCGGCAGGGTGGTGACCAAGGCCGCAATGGCTGCCCTTCACCTCAATATTCTCTGCGATATCCGTCGGCTCTTCGATACAGGTGCGCCATGCACAGATGCCATCGGTCTTCGAATAGATGGCTGTTGTCGGCACCGGCGTCGGAGCGGAAATCGCGCCGCCCATATGCGTGTCGCGATCATCAACCTTATGGCCTGAGGTGAACTGATACACCCGCCACGCGTTTGTCGCGCGCGGATCGCCCTTGAACGGGCTGCCAAGGGTCACGACCTGGCGCACATAGTCAGGCATCATCTTGGCGAGCTGGCGGGCATAGATGCCGCCCAGAGACCAGCCCACGATGGACACCTTGCGGCCGCTATCTTCCGCCATGGTCCGCAGCCTGTCCTTCAGACCATCCTCAATTCCTGGCAGAGGCCCGTAATTGCGGCCGAGTTCCCAGCCGCTGGTTTCGTAGCCGAGCGACCGCAGCAGAGAACGCAGCGCTACTGTCGAATTGTCAGTGGTAATGAGGCCGGGCAGGACCAGAACAGGCTGTCCGTCACCGCGCGGGCAGAGCGTTGCCAGCGTTGGCCAAGACATGGTGAACCCGAAAAGTTCCGGGATTGCGCGGAGCTCCATCAGGAAAAGAGCCCGGCTTGGTGCTTTCTGGACTGCGTCTGCCATTTTACATCCTCCCGCCCCGGGTGGATATCAGGTCATGCTTAATCGCGGCTTAACGCCATCTTGGCTTTGGAATCCCCGGAGCCTTGCCTGCGACTATACGTACAAATAGGCACTTTTCTACGCTGTGAAATGGTTGATGACGCAACGTAATGCAGGCGTTACAATTTAACTGTCTGATTTAGTTGACGGTTTCGCCTTTGCGGCCCGCGCTGCGGGCTTGCGGGTCGATGCCGATTTCGCTGCCGTTGTCGCCGCTGCCGGCTTGGTCTGTGCTTTTGCTGCTGTCTTAACCTGTGGTTTTGTCGCTGCAGGCTTGGCCGCGGCCTTGGCGCGTGGTTTGCGGGCCGCGGGCTTTTTCGCGGGTGCGGCGGGCGCAGATGCGGTTGCGGTGGGCTTTGGCGCAGCGGGGGCTGGTTTTGCTGCCGGTTCCTCGCCGAGGATAGCGCTGCGAAGCTCATTGAAAGACCCGACAAGCAATTCGCCCAGATGTTCGACATCGGGCACCGAGGCCGCATCGGCGGTGATGCCGAAATCAAGCCCGTCGAGATAGGACTGTACAGTGAAGTTCAGCCCGACCCCGTGGATCGGGATCGACACCGGGTAAAGCGCCGTCACCTTGGCACCCGCGCAATAGAGCGGCACCGGCGGCCCCTGGGTGTTCGAGATCGTCACATTGACGACGTTGGGAACGATATCGGCAAGCTTCGTGCGGCCGTAAAGCTGCATCAGGCCGGGCAGCAGCATCGGCGCGCCCAGAAGCGTGAAATCATTGGGCGCGACGTCCTTGGTGCCCGCCGCGATGGTCTTTGACGACCGCGATTCAGCGTTGATCTTCTTGAGGCGCTTGACCGGATCGGAATAGTTCGTCGCCAGCACGCAGTTCATGCCGAAGACCTGATTGTTGATATCGGTATTGCCGACCTCGCGCATCGAAATGGGCACAAATGCCGTCAGCGGCGCATCGGGCAAGATGTGTTTTTCATCAAGATACCGGCGCAGGGCACCAGCGCAGATCGCCATGACCATGTCGTTGATCTTGGTATCCGACGCCTTGCACATCGCCTTCGTGGCGCTCAGCGAAACGGTTCGGGCGACATAGGAGCGCGCCGCCCCGATGGTGCCATTGAATGGCGTCTTCGGTGCCAGGATCTGAGGCAGCGACAGCGTGCCGGACAGAACGGGTGCCACCAGATCGGCAACCTGCCCAGCCATTTTTGGCACCCCTTCCAGCAGCCGGATCTGCTGGCGCATCAGGTTCGAGGCCACGTCGTGAATGCCAAGGATGGCGCGTTCCGGGGTTGTCGGTTTGCGCGCCTCGACATGGGGCTCCGGTGGTTCAACTTCTCGCGGCACAGGCGTCAGATCATAGAGCGCCTTGGTGATCACCATGCCTGCGCCGCCATCGACTGCGGCGTGATGGACCTTGGAATAGAGGGCGACCTGACCGCTCTCCAGCCCTTCGATGACGGTGAATTCCCAAAGCGGTTGCGTGCGGTCCAGTGTTTGCGCATGCAGCTCTCCGACCAGATCTTCCAGCTGTTTCCAGCTTCCCGGAGAGGGCAGCTTCGCACTTTTGATGTGGTGGTCGAGATCCAACGGCCAGGCATCCACCCAGCCCGGGTGGTCCAGCTGAAATACCGATTTCGCCAGTTTCTTGCCGAAGATCGGAATCATGTGAACACGGCTGCCGAAGAAGCGTTTGAAATGTTCGTGGAAACTGCCGCTGAACCCCTCTGGCAAGTCGTAAAGCGTCAGCCCTGCCACATGCATCGGGGTCTCCGGCGTCTCCATGTAAAGGAACGTGGCGTCCATTCCGCTAAGCTGCTTCATTGACATGGGGTGTCTCCCGGTTGTGGCTTCTGTGCTTTTTGAACTGAGTTTCAGTGATTTCAGGCCAATTGGCAAATGGAGTTAAGCTGACCTTCGGCCAATGGCGGTGCTGACGTTGGGGCATTGCGCCATTTTGCGCTATCAATTTGGCGGCCAAGATAGGCTACCCGATTTGCCAGCGATGACCTGTTGCTCCACTATAGGGCGCAAGACATCAAAGGGCCTTATGGCCGCTCCAATCGATGCAAAGGGATGAATATGCCGGATCGCAAAGACAAGACCCCCGCCGAGGGCCAGACCCCCGCTGACGACATTGCCAAGAGCGCGGCTGAAAACACGCTTGCGCTGAACCCGCTGGTCGGCATTCGTGGGCAGGACATGGTGGCGGCCGGTGCGAATGTCATGCGCGCTATGGCGAGCCAGCCACAGATCATTGCCAAGCAGTGGATGAGTTTCGCGGGCGAGATGGCCAACATCATGACCAATGCGTCCGAGCGCGCGCCGGAGGGCAAGGACCGCCGGTTCGCCGATCCGGCATGGCGCGAAAACGGTGTCTCCAAGGCCTTGATGCAATCATATCTCGCGTGGGCCGAAAAGGTGACTGAAACGGTGGAGGCACTGGACCTGCCCGACCGCGACGCCGCCCGCGCCCGGCTGGTCACGTCGATCTATGTTGACGCGATGGCCCCCTCGAACAACTTTTTCGCCAACCCGACGGCGATCAAGAAGCTCTACGAGACCAAGGGCAAAAGCGCCGTTGACGGCGTGCAGAACCTTGTCTCCGATCTCGTGAAGAACGGCGGACTGCCTGCTTCGGTCGATACATCGAAATTCAAGGTCGGCGAAAACCTCGCGGTGACGCCCGGCGATGTCGTGTTTCGCAACGAGGTGATCGAGCTGATCCAGTACAAGGCCGTGACGCCAACGGTCCGCAAGCGTCCATTCATGATCGTGCCGCCGCAGATCAACAAATACTACGCCGTCGATATGGCCCCCGGTAAATCGATGATCGAGTTTCTGCTCGCAAACGGCATCCAGCCCTTTTGCGTCAGCTGGCGCAACCCGACCGCGGCGCAGAAAGAATGGGACTTCGAGACCTATATCAACGCGCTGGACGAAGCGACTGCAGCGGTGCGGGAGATTACCGGAAGCGATAGCATCAACATGATGGGGTCCTGTTCGGGCGGCATCACGCTCTCGCTCTATCTCGCATGGCTTGCCGCGCAGGATCGGAGCGCGGAGGTCGAAGGCGTGGTCCTCGCCGTCTGCGTGCTGAACACCGAAGATCGCGGCGACAGCGATTTCGGCTCCCTCGTCTCACCCGCCACGATCATGGCGGCGAAGACCGCGTCGGAGGCACGCGGCGTGCTCGACGGGCAGGACATGGCCAAGATGTTCGCATGGATGCGGCCCAACGATCTGATCTGGAATTACTGGGTGAACAATTACCTTCTGGGCAATGCGCCGCCCGCGTTCGATGTCCTGTTCTGGAATGCGGATACGACGCGTCTGCCAACCGGGCTGCACCATGATTTCCTGGACATGATCTATACCAACCCTTTTGTGAATCCCGGGAAACTGTCGGTCGGTGGGCGCAAGATCGACATGCGCAAGGTCAAGCACAAGACTTATGTCATCGGGGGGACGACAGATCACATCACGCCGTGGAAGGCAGTCTACGATACTGCGCGTCTCTTCGGTGATGACGCCACATACGTGCTGTCGAACTCGGGCCATCTGCAAAGCTTGCTGAACCCGCCGGGTAATCCGAAATCCTGGTACGTGAAAGGCTCCGCATCGGCAGCGAAGGCTGATGACTGGTCCAAGACGGCGGAGAAACATGAGGGGACATGGTGGCTCGACTGGGTCGAATTCCTGAAGGAAAACGGCGACGAAGAGGTCAAAGCCCCGAAATCGAACGGCAGCCGCAAGAACAAATCCCTCGGGGCCGCCCCGGGAACCTATGTGTTCGAGCCGTGACGCCACGTCCTTGATGCACATCGCACAGAACTGAGGTTCAGTGGCGCGGATTTGGTGAAGGAGGGGCGCAATGGCCGGAATCAGCGCAATGCATGAAGAGGCGACGGGCGATCTGCAGACGATGATGATCGATGTCGACGGGCAGATGCTGCATGTCGGGATCAAGGAAGGCCCTGCCGATCAGACGCCGCTGCTGATGTTCAACGGCATTGGTGCCAATCTGGAACTTGGCAAGCCGTTTCTCGATGCATTGAAGGGGCGCAGCGCGATCATCTTCGATGTGCCGGGCGTTGGTGGGTCGCCCCTGCCTTCGCTTCCTTACCGGCCACGCACCCTTTGCCGCTGGGCGAAGCGCCTGTGCGAGATCCTGAAACTCGATCAGGTCGATGTCTCCGGCGTATCCTGGGGCGGTGGCATGGCGCAGCAATTCGCGTTTCAGTATCCAGACACCTGCCGCAAGCTGGTGCTGGTCGCCACCTCCGCCGGGTTCACAATGATCCCCGGCAGCCCGTCGGTGCTGTCGAAGATGGCGTCGGTGAAACGATACACTGACAAGGGCTATATGCGATCCATCGCGTCGGAAATCTATGGCGGCGATTTTCGCGGTGATGAGAACCACATCGCCGCCCATGCAGCCAATATACGCCCCCAGTCACAGACGGGCTATATCTACCAGCTGATCTGCATGACAGGCTGGACCAGTGCGCCCTGGCTCTGGTCGCTGAGGCAGCAGACGCTGGTCTACTCGGGCACCGATGATCCGCTGATCCCGGTCGGCAATGCACGCCTGCTGGCCCGGCTGATTCCGAATGCCACGCTTGAACTGGTCGACAATGGCCACCTCTTTCTTGTAACCCGGCCAGAGGAAAGCGCCGCGGTGATCGAAGATTTCCTCGACAGATAAGGAGGGTCCCCATGCCCAAGAATGCTGAATTTGACGTCGTTGTTTATGGTGCGAGCGGCTTTACCGGGCGGCTCGTTGCGGAATATCTACAGGCGACTTACGGGGGCAGCGACCTGAAATGGGCGATGGCCGGGCGGAATGCTGCGAAGCTTGCCGAGGTGCGCACGGAGATGGGCGTGTCTGATGGCGTGCCGCTGATCGAGGCGGACAGCGCCGATCCAGCGTCAATGGACGCCATGGCCGAGCGCGCAAAAGTCGTGATTACGACGGTTGGTCCCTATCTGAAATATGGCGAGCCCTTGGTCGCGGCCTGTGCGAAGGCCGGCACCGATTATGTCGACCTTTCAGGCGAGCCGCCGTTCATGGCCAGCATGATCGAGAAATACAACGAGGCCGCCAAGGCATCGGGTGCACGGATCGTTCATTCCTGCGGGTTCGATTCTGTACCCTTCGATATGGGCGTGTGGTTTCTGCAGGAGGCTGCGAAGGCAAAATTCGGAAACCCCGTAGCCCGTGTTCGCGGGCGTGTGCGGATGATGAAGGGCACGTTCTCGGGTGGCACCGCGGCTTCGGGGGCGGAGACGACCAAGCTCGCCATGTCTGACCCAAAGGTCATGGCGGGGCTATTGAACCCATTTTCCCTTGCGGAAGGGTTCGAGGGGCCAAAGCAGCCCACTGGTGCGAAACCGATCGAGGATGAGGCGCTTGGCAGCTGGGCCGCACCGTTCGTCATGGCCGTGATCAACACCAAGAACATCCACCGGTCCAACTATCTGATGGGTCATCCCTATGGCGAGGACTTCGTTTATGACGAGATGATCCTCACCGGCCCCGGCGAGAAGGGGAAGGCGATTGCCGAAGGACTGGCCAAGGCCCCGCCCATGGGATCGGAGAAAGATGCGCCCAAACCCGGTGAAGGCCCATCAAAGGCTGAGCGTGAGGCGGGGATGTACGACCTCCTCTTCCACGGCACGTCGGCTGACGGTCAGGTGATCATGGCCGGGGTGAAGGGCGACCGCGATCCGGGCTACGGCTCCACATCCAAGATGCTGGCGGAATGCGCGCTGTGCCTGCTGGACGAGGCGAAAGGGGCAAAGGGTGGCGTCCTGACCCCGGCACCGGTTTTCGGTGGTGCGATCATTGATCGGCTGGAGGCGAAAGCCGGCCTGACCTTCAAGATCGAAGGGTAACCCGGTCGGGGAGCCGGGGATCGTGCGGGTGTGTCAGATCAGGCGCTAACCCGGCGCGCCTTGTTCGGGTGATTTTCCAGCGCGCGCGCCCTTTGGCGTCCCTTCAGACGTTTCAGCGGCGCGGTGTCCAGTGCCGGTTTGGCACGGACCTCGTCGCTTGTGATGGTGCCGGTCGCGGCGCTCCACCAGCCTGACGTGCCGCCGGTCGCGATCGGGGCGGGTGCGAAGAGGTGATCATCGCGATGGGCGTTGTGGACACACATCGACAGTGGCCCATCAGCCGTTGCCACCTTGAAGACGCACGCCTCGCAGCGGTCTGCCCTCAGCTCGCTCGCGTCCATGAAATTGTGAACGAGGATCGAAAGCCGGTGCGGGCGGCCTGCGGTCAATCCGCTGCGCAACCGCCACAGCACACGCAGGGCTTCGCCAACGGTGTTGAGCGCCAGCAAGGGGTGGCGCAATGCGGCGCGCCTGAGCGAGCGCCCGATTTCCACATAGCTGTCGCTGGGATCATCCTCCGCCTCGACGGCGGCCACTGCGCGCTCAAACAGGGGCCTGTTCGACAGCAGTGAGACGGCCTTCCCGCCCGCCACAAGCACCATCGTGAAGCGGTTGCATTCTGAATGCCCGACGGCGGCGGTGTCGAAATCGAGATCACTGCCCATGCCCCGTGCGATGGCCGCCATGACCGAGTTTTGGGTGATCGCCTCGTCCCGCGCACGCAAGACGCCGCGCCCAGTATCGGCCTGCATCTGGAAGGAGGTCAGCGTGATGTCAGCAGCGTGATCCCGAAAGAAGGCGGCCAGCACCGGGATCTCTGCCAGATTGCCGTCATAGATTGTCGTATTGAAGAGGATACGCAGCCCCAGCCCGCGCGTGCGCTCAATATACCTGTGCCGGATCGCGTTCAGCGCGGCCTCGGTGTGATATCCCTTCCGCTCCTGCGTCAGGTCGACATGGAATGCGACGTCGTCAAGGCCCGCGCGCCTCAGCCGGGTCAGCATCTCGCGGCTGGCCTTGATGCCGTTGGTCATCAGGCAGGACCGCATGCCGTGCTGGCGGATATGACGGCAAAGCGCTTCCAGATCCTCTACCTTGCGCAGGGTCGGATCGCCGCCTGTGATCTGGATATTGGCACCGGGGCCGTAATGGCACGCGAGGTCATCAATGCGCGAAAAAAGCACGGCAAGCGGCGGATCATGCGCCAGTTCGGCCGCTTCGGAGAGATAGCAGAGCGTGCAGTCAAGATTGCAGCGCTGGGTCACTTCAAGCGCGACGCAAGCCCCAGGATAGAACCGTCCAGCGGTCTGTCCCGCCCCGTAATGCCCCACCTTCTGAAGGGCTGAACGCAATGGCTGGCGCGGATCGTCAGGCGGGGTCTGCCGGGCGGTGGCCGCCCTGGCGAATGCCCTGATCTGCGCCTCGCTCATCACATCGGGCATGGATCACGCTCCGTTAAGGTCCCAATCATATTCGCTGTTCGAAATGCGTCCGATGCCGGCCAGCTGGCCCGCCAGATCACCTTCGGCATAGGATCGCAGATGGGCGATGATGCCACCGGATGAGCCGCCAAAGTCTTCCTCGAACCAGGTGTAGATCTTCGAGACGATCAATTGGCCGCTATCGACCCGCGCGCCGCGCGGATGGTTCACATAGCGCCGCGCACCGGCATCAAGATCTGCATCAAGCGTCGCGCTGGTCCAGGGTTTCGCCATCAGATCAGGGCAGCCGATGGAGGCGCAGTTGACCGCATAATGTATGCGCGGATCGCGCCAGATCGGGCGCAGGATGCCATGCTCGACATTGTTCAATGTCAGCGCATCGCCATTCACAGTCACCACCGGCTCGTCCCAGGGGCCTGTGTTGAACAGCCCACCCTTGATCCGAAGGATCGACTTGGTCGGATAGTGATCCAGAACCAGCTTGATCGTCGCGGCATTGTAGAGGTTCACCCACCATGCCATCGCCGCCTCAGCCGACAGTGCCGTAGGATCGACATTCTGCATTGCCAGCAGCCATTCATCCAGTGGCGTGGATGCACCCGCGGCCTTCGCGCCCGCGTAATCGACCAGCGTGACGCCGCCGTCCTGCGGGCGCAGCCATGTAGCGAGAAAATCCGCCCATGGGCTATAATCGGGGTCGCCGCCGCTGCCGGTTGCCTGCCATTTCGGGTCAAGCAGTTTCGATGACGGTGCCGCCAGCGCTTCGGCGACTCGCAAGGGCGACGCACCGAGCGCGACACCGGCGCAGAGAATGCCGAGCATGGAGCGGCGAGAGGGGCAAACGGACATGACGTGATCCTTCGTCTCAAGAGCGACACTGTTGCGAGAAAAGATAAGGCAGCGGGCAAGCAAATGCCCGATCCTGAAACAGGGAACACTGGAATGTGTAATCGCGTCAGAAACCGCCCTCGCGCCGGATGAAGTCGGCGACTGCGTCGATGCCCTGCCCGTGGCGCAATTGCGCAAACACAAAGGGGCGATCTTCGCGCATCCGCTTCGCGTCCCGCTCCATCACGTCAAGCGATGCGCCGACATGGGGCGCGAGGTCGGTCTTGTTGATGATCAGAAGACCGGACCGGGTGATTGCCGGACCACCTTTGCGCGGAATTTCCTCACCCGCCGCGACGTCGATCACATAAAGGGTCACGTCGGCCAGTTCGGGCGAGAAGGTTGCTGCCAGATTGTCACCGCCGCTTTCGATCAGCACCACGTCGAGATCGGGATGACGGTCGCGCAGATCGGCGATGGCGGCGAGGTTGATCGAGGCATCCTCGCGGATAGCCGTGTGGGGGCAGCCGCCTGTCTCTACCCCCATGATCCTGTCAGAGGGCAGCGCCTGCATACGCATCAGCGCCTCTGCATCTTCTTTCGTGTAGATATCGTTCGTGACCGCAGCAACTGAAAGATCAGCCGAAAGGGTGCGCGACAAAGCGGCGGTCAGGGTGGTTTTACCAGCCCCGACCGGGCCACCGATGCCGACACGCAGGGGGCCATTTGGTGATTTGGTCATGAGGTTCCTCCGAATTTCCCGACGATTGTCATCGCAAAGCCGAGCGCGATGACAAGGCAAAGCGGGCCGTAATAGCGGCGGTCCAGGGTGGCAAATGGTTCTTCCGGCGTCATCTCGCGCCAACGGGTATTGTAGGCAAGGACGCCGCGAAAGGCGAAGATGGCGGTCAATCCGACGAGAGCGAGCAGACGCAGACTGTCAGGCAGTGGCACGATGTCGAGCACAAGAAGCGCCGCGACGACCATCGCGCTGGCGACGGCAAGGCAGGACAGGGGCGGCGGCATGCGCGTGATGCCCTTGAACCCGGCCACGCGTCTGGCCAGCGCCTCGCCAGTCCTGTCCGGCCATGTAATGCCAAGAGCCCACGCACCGTGCAGCGCTGCGATGATCAGAAGGATCAGAGCGGTAGAGATCGCGATCATGAGCGAAAAAGCCTCACCGCCTGCACCTCATGACGCATGGAGGATATGTCGGCGCTGATCGCGGCGCTGCCGATCTGGTCGAGCGATGCGTCCTCTGCCTCTGCCGCTATGTCCATAATCAGGGGATGCAGCGCTGCCAATACGCGCTGCCCGTCCACCTGTCCGAGAGGGACGAGCCGGATGGCGGCGGAGATCAGCGATGCGGCGAAGGCTTGCAGGTAGAGACGCGCCGCCGCGCCTGCCTCGGCACCCGCCTCAGCGGCCGCGCGCCCAACTGCGATGGGGTAGGGGGCGGCGGCGGCGTCTCCGCCCCAGCTGCTGCCAATGGTTTCTGCAAAGGCAGTGCCGAGGAGGATGGTTTCACGGCGGCGTTCCCCTGATGGCGACAGGGCGTCGGCCAGCGCGGCAACGTCCTGAAACGCGCCGCTATCGTCGGCCACCGTCGCTGCATGGGCGTGGATCAGCAGGATTGCATCGGTCCGTCCGCTGCCATGGGCAAGCACGCCGCTCAGCCAATTTGTCAGCGTCCCGGCGTCGGTGACGATCCCGTCGGCAATCGCGGTCTCCAACCCGTGCGAATAGGCAAAACCACCGACGGGAAAGGCGGGCGACAGCCACGCCGTCAGCTTCAGCAGCGCTTCATCCATGATGGTGGTGTGCATGGCCATGGATATGGGCGTTCGGGTCTTCGTGCGGGTCATGGCTGTGCGCATGCCCATGGGTGCGCCCGTGTCCGTAGGCACCGCCTTCGGGCTGAAACGGTGCATCGACATGGCTGACTGCCGCGCCAAGGCCGCACAACATCTCCTCCAACACATGATCGCGCTGGATGAGGATGTGATCGGGGCCGATCTGACATGGCGTGTGGCGATTGCCGATATGCCAGGCAAGGCGCGCCAGATCAGCGCCAGCCGCATTGATGGCAGCCAGCGGCTCGGCAGCCGCGCTGATGGCGATGTGACTGCCGCAGGCGAGGACAAGCGCAGCGCCATCCCGCAGTTCCGTCAGTTCCGCCAGATCGAGAATGATCGCACGGCCACCATCGGTCACCAGACGACAGCGTCGGCGGTAACGCTCCTGATAGGTCAGCGTGACGTGATCGATGGGTGCCGACGCGATCGGCGCAATCTCGGTGCAGCGGGGCGGGTTGACGGGGGCGGCGTCACTCTTCATCGCCGACTGCCCTGATTGAAATCGGTCGGTAATAGGCCTCGGGCGAGCCGCCGCCGGGGCCGCTGCCGATCTGAACCGCGATGCCAAGATCGGGCAGGTAGCGAAACTCCGCCATATCGCCACCATCGCTGTAGCTGAACTCGGTCTGGGCAGACATTGCGTCATAGGTGCAAAACCCGATGGTCACGCTCTGCTTCGCGCCGATGCTAACTGCGAGTGTGGTCTTTTCCACCTCGCTGCCCCGACCGTCGAAGCCCGTCAGAACACCACTCCACTCCATCTCGGGCTCGACGCGGGGCAGGTCTGGCAGGGTTTCGGGATAGCGGGAGGTGACCATATCCTCCCGGCTGGCTTCGCCGTCGCGCATGGCACCGTCCGCAACCGGGTAAATGCCGAGATAGGCATCGACCCAGAAATCCTCTGATGGGTCCGGAAAATGGCTGATCTCGCGGATGATGTTCGCGTCGCGCAGCGTGTAGACGACACGCGTCTCGTCGGCGAAGCGCACTTCGATGCCGTCCGCTTCCAGATCCGCGCGGGTCGGGCAGGCGAGGGCGGGTGTGGCCGCAATGGCCACCAGTATGCCGGACAGGATGATGCGCATCGTCTCGGGCCTCCGCCGGTTCAGAACATGAAATACCGCTGCGCCATGGGTAGCACATCGGCAGGCTCGCAGGTCAGCAATTCGCCATTGGCGCGAACTTCGTAAGTCTCCGGATGGACCTCGATCTTGGGCGTCGCATCGTTCAGCTTCATTGACCGCTTGCCGATCCCGCCACGGGTGTTCTTTACGGCCAGCGTCTCTTTTCGAAGCCCCAGCGCGGACCCGATCCCATCCGCCTGCGCAGCTTCGGAGACAAAGGTGACGGAGGCGTTTTCCTGACTGCGCCCGAACGCCCCGAACATGGGCCGCGAATAAACCGGCTGCGGGGTGGGGATGGAGGCGTTGGGGTCCCCCATCTGCGCACAGGCAATCGTGCCGCCGACCAGCGTCATCTCAGGCTTCACACCGAAGAATGCCGGTGACCAGAGGCATAAATCGGCCCGCTTGCCGACTTCGATGGAACCGATTTCATGGGCGATACCATGCGCGATGGCGGGATTGATCGTGTATTTCGCGATGTAGCGGCGGACCCGGAAATTGTCGTTGTCGCCCGTCTCCTCCGCCAACCGTCCGCGCTGTTTGCGCATCTTGTCAGCGGTCTGCCATGTGCGGATCAGCACCTCGCCCACGCGCCCCATGGCCTGACTGTCCGAAGCGATGATGGAGAACGCGCCCATGTCATGCAGAATGTCTTCCGCTGCGATCGTCTCCCGCCGGATGCGGCTTTCAGCGAAGGCGACATCCTCGGGGATCGACTTGTCGAGGTGATGGCAGACCATGAGCATGTCGAGATGCTCTTCCAACGTATTGACCGTGAAGGGCCGCGTCGGGTTGGTGGAGGACGGGATCACATGGTCCAGGCCGCAGACCTTGATGATATCGGGCGCATGGCCGCCCCCGGCGCCTTCGGTATGGAAGGCGTGGATCGTGCGGCCCTTCATGGCCTTGACCGTGTTTTCGACGAAGCCGCTCTCGTTCAGCGTGTCGGTATGGATCATGACCTGCACGTCCATCTCGTCCGCCACGCCAAGGCAGCAGTCGATGGCACCGGGGGTTGTGCCCCAATCCTCATGCAGTTTCATCGCGCAGGCCCCGCCCTGCACCATCTCGATCAGGGCTTCGGGGAGAGAGGCATTGCCCTTGCAAGACAGCCCGAAATTCATCGGAAACGCATCGAGTGACTGGAGCATCCGCCCGATATGCCAGGGGCCGGGCGTACAGGTCGTTGCCAGCGTGCCATGGGCCGGACCGGTGCCGCCCCCGAGCATGGTGGTGATCCCCGAATGCAGCGCATCCTCGATCTGCTGGGGGCAGATGAAGTGAATATGCGCATCGAACGCCCCCGCCGTCAGGATGCGCCCCTCACCGGCCAGCGCCTCTGTGCCGGGGCCGATGATGATATCGACATCGGGCTGCGTATCGGGGTTTCCGGCCTTGCCGATGGCATGGATGCGCCCGTCCTTCAGCCCGATATCGGCCTTGTAAATGCCCGTATGATCGACGATCAGCGCATTGGTAATGACGGTGTCCACCGCCCCCCCGGCCCGCGTCGTCTGCGCCTGCCCCATCCCGTCGCGGATCACCTTGCCGCCGCCAAATTTTACTTCCTCACCATAGGTGGTGAGGTCACGCTCAACCTCGATGATCAGATCCGTATCGGCGAGCCGCAGCCGGTCCCCGGTGGTGGGGCCATACATGGCTGCATATTCGCGGCGGGGAAGGGTTGTGGGCATTGTGCGGCTCCGTTCTATGAGCGACCGAATAACTGTATGGCGAAGACGATCAGGGCGGGAAATATCGCGATGTGCCGCACGCGCTCGAGGATCGAGAAAAACAACGTATCGAGATGGCAGAGGATCCTTTGGAAGGCGTGTTCATTGTCTGGACAACGAAAGGTTTCGCCGTTCATCGTGCCACCATGGCCGCGCTCGGGTGCCTCCAATCATGGTAGTTTGTGACCAAACTTACAAAACCGCCTGAGCACTTCACGCCTCTTGCGCGTCCTTCGCTCCTGCCGAATTTTTCTAAAGGCTCTTCGATAATGGTCACAACTCCCCCATCACAACCTGATTGAACCCAAACACCTTCCGTGCTCCGCCAAACGCCACCAGCGTTACCTCGCGCCTTTGGCCCGGCTCGAACCGAACCGCGGTTCCCGCGGCGATGTCGAGGCGCATTCCGTGCGCTGCTTCACGGTCGAAGTTCAGCCCGCTATTGGCTTCGGCGAAATGGTAGTGTGAGCCGACCTGCACGGGGCGGTCGCCAGTATTGGCGACTTCGATAGTGATCGTCTCGCGGCCCTCGTTGAGGGTGATGTTGCCTGGGGCGGGGATCAGTTCTCCGGGGATCATTGTCTGTCTCCTCTCATACCGTCCCGGCCGCGCGCCGGGACCCCACGCCATCGGTCGGTGGGTCCCGGCGCAAGGCCGGGACGGTGTCGCTTTTGGCCATCATCGGATCGGCTCATGCACGGTGACGAGCTTGGTGCCGTCGGGGAATGTTGCCTCGACCTGCACATCATGGATCATCTCCGCGATCCCCTCCATGCACTGATCGCGGGTGATGACGCTGGCACCGTCCTCCATCAGGTCGGCCACGCTGCGTCCGTCGCGCGCGCCTTCGACCACGAAATCGGTGATCAGGGCAATGGCTTCGGGGTGGTTCAGCTTCACACCGCGCGCCAGTCGTCCGCGCGCAACCATCGCGGCGACGGAGACGAGGAGCTTGTCTTTCTCGCGGGGCGTCAGGTTCATTCATAGTCTCCAGGCTTTGGGAAGGGGGGCACCGCGCAGCGCCTCGATGGCGGGTATCAGAACCTGACGAAGCGCAAATCCGTCGGCGCAAAGAATGCGCGCGGCCAGCACGCCCGGGCGGATGACGGAGGCACCACCCGCCGGGCCAAGACCGTCGCGCAGGGCTGCAAGGTGGCGTTCGGCAGCGGGGCAGGCGAGCAGGATCGACGCGAAAGCGCCCGCCCCGCTGAGCGTTGCAGGGCCTGCCATTGCATCGCGCGAGAGGCGGACCGCATCTGCGTAAATCAGCGCCCCACCCCGGCGCACGCGCCAATTATCGGTGAAGGCGAAATCGCTCAGCCGCTCACCCATCGCGGCCCGGCCGAGGAGGACCGCCTCGACCGCCAGAAACCGCGCGTCAGAGGCAAGGTCAACTTCAAGCCGACGTGCGAGGCTCGATCCGTCAAAGAGGATCGTTTCTTGCGGCAACCAGTCGATGCGGGCACCTTCATCTGCCTTTAGCGCAACGTTCATCGAACCCGTCTCGCCGGGCTGGGCGCGATAGGCACGCTCCGCCGCTTGTGTCGAGAGTGTCAGACGTGTCCCGGCCCGGGCCTCGCCGCGATAGGCAAATGCGTCGCCCCCCGTGATCCCGCCAGCGGTGTTCAGCAGGATCGCGGTCAGCCCGTCATCATCGGATGCGCGGGGGAGGAGGACCTTGGCCGAACCCGATTGGCGCAATCCGGCAAGATGACTGTGCCCGCCGCGCAGGCCGGCGGCAACATGGGCCTCGCCATAGGCGCGGGGCGGGGCGATCAGGCTGGCGTCGTCGCGGGGCATCGGATCAAGCAGGTCTCATCTGGCGTTCCAACATTAAGAACACCGCGCCGTATGAAGGCAAACGCAAAGCGCATGCGGCCTTCTGATCCTGCATCCTTTGCCTGTTTCGCCATCATGTCGTCTGAGGTTCCGCCCAAAAATTGGGCTGAATTTTCGGGCAGATGGAAGAATTTCCTACCAATCCGGGGGCTGCGACCCTACCATTTCCGCAATGACGAGCGAAGTGGGCCATAAGAAGACGCAGTCGTCATGAACCTATCCAACGGAGGAAACTCATGAAATTCACATCATTTCTCGGCGCTGCGCTGGCTGTCGGCATGGCTGGCGGTGCGCTGGCCGACGGGCACATATCCCTGCCCAAACAGCTGAACTGGACAGCCTATGGCACCGGTTCCGCCGGCTACAACCAATCGGTCGCCATCGGTGCCGCATTGCAGGAGGCTGCGGGGGTCAATCTGCGCGTCCTGCCCGGCAAGAACGACGTGGCACGGACCGAGCCCCTTCGTCAGGGCAAGGTGGAATTCTCGGCCACCGGTGTCGGCGGATCATTCATGGCACAGGAAGGCGTCTTCGTCTTTGGCAAGGAGAACTGGGGCCCGCAGAGGGTGCGCGTGCTCGCCGCGAATAACGGTGGCGCGGTCGGCCTGTCGGTCGGCGTTGCCGGCGATATCGGGGTCGAGAATTACAGCGACCTCAAGGGCAAGCGGGTCGCCTGGATCAAGGGCGCACCGGCGCTCAACGTGAACGTCACCGCGTATCTCGCCTATGCCGGGCTGACCTGGGACGATGTCGAGAAAATCGAATTTGGCGGCTTTGGCGACAGCTGGAAGGCGCTGGTGAATGGACAGGTGGATGCTGCTTTCGCCTCCACCAATTCGGGGCGCGTCTATGAGGCCGCAGCCGGGCCGCGCGGCCTTGTCTGGCCATCGATCGACCCGGACAACGCCGAAGGCATCGCCCGGATGCAGGAAATTGCGCCCTTCTTCGCGACGATGACGGCGTCGGTCGGGGCCAATATCGATGACGGGCCCGGTGTGCCGACGGCGGGCTATGCCTATCCGGTACTGGTGGCGATGGAAACGCAGGACGCCGACCTCGTCTACAACATGACGAAAGCGATGCATGAGCTTTATGACAGCTATAACGGCAACGCACCGGGCATTGGCGGCTGGGCGATGGCCAAGCAGGACTTCCAATGGGTTGCACCTTATCATGAGGGTGCCATCCGCTACTACAAGGAAGCCGGCGTCTGGACGGAAGAGGCGCAGGTCCACAATGACAATCTGGTAGCCCGGCAGGATGCCCTCGGCGCGGCCTGGACGGCGCTTGAGGCTGAAGGCCCCGACGATTGGGACGCGGCCTGGGATGCGGCCCGCCGACAGGCGCTCGCAGATGGTGGTTTTGCGGTTGTCTTCTGAGACGTAACCTATCTCATCTTACACAGTGCGCGCCCGGATCCGGTCCGGGCGCGCACCCTCGCCATCAATGCGGGCTGGTTGGTTGTCAAGCGACCAGAGCCAGCATCGAAGGCCGGTTTTCTTAGATGGATGACGGCAGATGACCCAGCCGAAGGCGAACCCGCACGACGTCGCACCCCCGAAGGCACCGATGCCGGTATCTGCACGCATCACGACGGCGGTGCTGACGCTGGCGGCGATTGGCCTGGCAATCCACCAGCTCTTCAATATCCAGCTCTTTGGGATTGTCCTCCTCGAGGGGCGCTATCTTTATATTCTTGGCGCGATGTTTCTGGCCCTCGCCTTTCTGGTCTTTCCGCTGCGACCGGTAAGGGGTGTTAGCCTCCTCGATTGGGCGCTCTTCGCCGTGGCTTTGATCGCCGGCGCTTACTTCGCCTGGACCGCCGAGGAAAGTCTTGAGTTCGGGTGGGAATATGCAGCGCCGGACGAGGCGCGCTACATTTCCATCGTCTTGTACCTGCTGATCCTGGAGGCGACGCGGCGGGCCGGGGGGCTGGTTCTCTTTCTCATTGTCTTTGCCTTTTCGATCTATCCGACATTCGCGGATGTCATGCCTGACCCCCTGTCGGGCTTTGCTTCGCCGTTCTGGGATCTGGCCGCCTATCACATGATCTCTTCCGAAAGCTCCTTCGGTATCCCGATGCGCGCCTTCGGCAATCTTGTGATCGGTTTCATCGTGTTCGGTGCGGTGCTGCAACAGACCGGTGGTGGGCAGTTCTTCAACGACCTTGCGCTGGCGCTTGTCGGGCGGTTTCGCGGCGGTGCTGCGAAGGTGGCGATCTTCGCCTCCGGCTTCATGGGGTCGATGTCCGGCTCCGTCATCTCGAACGTGCTCACGACGGGCGCGGTGTCGATCCCGGCCATGAAGAAAACCGGGTTCTCAAAGGAACATGCCGCTGCGACGGAGGCATGTGCCTCCACCGGCGGGGTGCTGATGCCGCCGATCATGGGCGCAACGGCGTTCGTCATGGCCTCCTTCCTGTCGCGGCCCTATGTCGAGATTGCACTGGCCGCGGCTATTCCGTCGATCCTCTTCTATTTTGGCCTCTTTGCGCAGATCGACGCCTATTCGGCCAAAAAGGGTCTGAAAGGGCTCCCGAAGGCGGAGGTCCCTTACATGCGCACGGCGGGGCGTGAAGGATGGCCCTATCTTCTCGTCTTCGGCCTGCTGATCTTCCTGATGGTGGTCTGGCGGATGGACACGTTGGCACCGTTTTATGCAACGGCGCTCCTCCTCCTCATCAATCAGGTGATGAAGCGCTACCGGTTTACGCTCAAGAGCTTTGGCGACCTCATCATCGGTGTCGGCCGGGCGTTGGCGGAGTTGACGGCAGTCCTCCTCGGCGTGGGTCTGATCGTGGGTGCTTTCTCGGCTACGGGTCTGGCGGGGACATTGGTGAATGAGCTGATTTTCATCGCCGGTGACAGCGTCTTCGCGCTCCTCCTGATGGGGGCGGTGACTGCATTTATCTTCGGCATGGGGATGACGGTCACTGCCTGCTACATCTTCCTAGCGGTCGTTTTGGCCCCGGCGCTGGAACAGGCGGGCCTGAACCAGCTCGCGGTACATCTCTTTATTCTTTACTGGGGCATGGTCAGCTATATCACGCCGCCTGTCGCGCTTGGTGCTTTTGCGGCCGCTACCATGTCCGGGGCAGGGCCGATGAAAACGGGGCTGGAGGCGATGCGCCTTGGCGGCGTCATCTATGTCGCGCCGTTCTTCTTTGTCCTCAACCCGGCGCTGGTCGGCGAGGCACCGGCATGGGAGGTTGCGCTGACGTTATCGACGGCCCTGATCGGCATCTGGTTCATCTCGGCTGCCTTGCAGGGGCATATCAGCCTCGTGGGCGGGTTCGGCAAGGGCATGCTCGGCACATGCCTCAGGACCGCCATCGGGGTCGGCGGCCTGCTCATGGCTATGCCGGGGGGCGGCGAATTGGGCATCTCCCATACCGCGCTGACGGTGGCTGGCATTGCGCTGGCTACCCCGGCCCTGATCTATGCAAGGCTGAAACAGGCGGAGGGGCGTGTGATCGTCCCCTAGATTGTATTCGATGGAAAGGAGCCTGCCGTGATCGAACGTCTTCACACCGGCGCGCGGATGAGCAAGATCGTCAAGCATAACGGCGTCGCCTATCTTTGCGGCCAGGTCGGCGCGGGTGAGAGCGTGGCGGAACAGACCGCTGACTGCCTTTCGCGCATCGACGCTCTGCTGACAGAGGCAGGCTCCGGCCGCGAACATATTCTGCAGGCGGTGATCTGGCTGCGTGACATGGCCGATTTTGATGCGATGAACGCGGTCTGGGATGCTTGGGTGCCTGAAGGCCATGCCCCCGCGCGGGCCTGTGGCGAGGCCCGCCTCGCCCGTGATGTGCTGAAGGTCGAGATCATTGTGACCGCCGCTGTCGTCTGACGATCCGTTGATCCTGGAATTTTGATCTGGTCGGAGTGAGAGGATTCGAACCTCCGACCCCCTGCTCCCGAAGCAGGTGCGCTACCAGGCTGCGCTACACTCCGAACCGGGGGCCGTATAGCCCTTGCACCAAACGCGCGCAAGGGAGGATTCCGGTCCCGTACCCGCTTGCACCAACCGCCGAGCAAGGGTAGATACAGGTCCGGTTTTGGGGCGTCGCCAAGTGGTAAGGCAGCGGCTTTTGGTGCCGCCATTCGCAGGTTCGAATCCTGCCGCCCCAGCCAGTCCCCATTCACTGTGCCGTCCGACGTGAATCGCAACTTGTCCGGCTTGAAACGCAACTTTTGTCGGGTAAGACCGCAACTTTCACCAAATTTGGCGGTTTTGACGGGCGGTTCTCAGCCAAGCTGGTTGGTTTTCTGGTTTCAAAGAACTGCCACGCGACCTGAGGTCTGCAGGCGCTGGATTCGGCACCCACGGCGTATTCCGTTGAAAAACTCTTCCTTGATCTAGCGGTAAGTCACTGATTCAACTGCTTCTGTAGGGAGGGATTGGCGATGATGGGACCGAGGCAGGAAGCGCAGGCGGCTTTGTTTTACGAGTTCTCGCTCGAGGATCATGTGCCCGGAGATCACCTGCTGCGATCAATTGATTGCTTCGTCGATCTGAACTGCATCCGCGCCCACCTGGCGGCATTCTACAGCCACACCGGTCGTCAATCGATCGATCCGGAACTGCTGATCCGTATGCTGCTTGTGGGCTATTGCTTCGGCATCAGGTCGAAACGGCGGCTCTGTGAGAAGGTACATCTTAACCTTGCACACCGCTGGTTTTGCCGTCTCGATCTTAGAGGTGGTTCGGGAGATCTGAACAGGTGAGTTAGTTGGATTTCCCGCTCCTTATCCGGCAGCTTTGCCGGGACGAAGGAGCGAAGATGGCAAGACGCCCAAGACGGAACCATAGCCCTGCATTCGAGGCGAAAGTCGCGT
>JBCCDJ010000008.1:0-176973 GCA_039030855.1 Pseudomonadota bacterium | reverse complement strand
GCCTCGCCCAGCTTCATCGCGGCTTCGGTCACGTTCTGGATGCCCGACTTGATCTTGTCGGCATTGTCTGTTTCCAGCTCGTCCTTGAGCGCAGCAATCGCCAGTTCGATGGCTTCGATGGTGGTTGGGTCGACCTTGTCGGCATGCTCTTCCATCGACTTCTCGGTCGAATGGATGAGGCTTTCGGCCTGGTTTTTCGCCTCGATCAGCTCGCGGCGCTCCTTGTCGGCCTCCGCGTTCTCCTCGGCGTCCTTGACCATTTTCTCGATGTCCTCGTCAGAGAGACCACCCGAGGCCTGGATCGTGATCTTCTGTTCCTTGCCGGTGCCTTTGTCCATCGCGCCAACGGAGACGATGCCGTTGGCGTCGATATCGAAGGTCACCTCGATCTGCGGCATGCCGCGCGGGGCGGGCGGGATGTTTTCGAGGTTGAAGGCGCCGAGGATCTTGTTGTCGGACGCCATCTCGCGCTCCCCCTGGAAGACCCGGATGGTCACCGCGTTCTGGTTGTCTTCGGCGGTGGAGAAGATCTGGGACTTCTTGGTCGGGATCGTGGTGTTACGGTCGATCAGGCGGGTGAAGACACCGCCCAGGGTTTCGATGCCGAGCGACAGCGGGGTCACGTCGAGCAGGACCACGTCTTTCACGTCACCCTGCAGAACACCGGCCTGAATGGCGGCCCCCATGGCGACCACCTCGTCGGGGTTCACACCCTTGTGCGGTTCCTTGCCGAAGAACTTGGTCACTTCTTCGACCACTTTCGGCATACGGGTCATCCCGCCGACCAGCACGACTTCATCGATGTCGGAGGCGGAGAGGCCCGCATCTTTCAGCGCCGCCTGGCAGGGTTTGATCGAGTTCTTGATCAGGTCGCTCACGAGGCTTTCCAGCTTGGAGCGGGTCAGCTTCATGACCATGTGCAGCGGCGCGCCGTCCGCGCCCATCGAGATGAAGGGCTGGTTGATTTCGGTCTGCGAGCTGCTGGACAGTTCGATCTTGGCTTTTTCCGCGGCTTCTTTCAGGCGCTGCAGGGCCATTTTATCCTTGGTCAGGTCGACGCCATGCTCCTTTTTGAACTCCTCGGCGAGGTAGTTCACGATGCGCATGTCGAAGTCTTCACCGCCGAGGAAGGTGTCGCCGTTGGTGGATTTCACTTCGAAAAGGCCGTCGTCGATTTCCAGGATGGTCACGTCGAAAGTACCACCGCCGAGGTCATAGACCGCGATGGTCTTGTCTTCGGCCCCTTTGTCGAGGCCATAGGCGAGCGCAGCCGCAGTCGGCTCGTTGATGATGCGCAGCACGTCAAGTCCCGCGATCTTGCCAGCGTCTTTGGTCGCCTGCCGCTGGGCATCGTTGAAGTAAGCAGGAACGGTGATCACCGCCTGAGTGACCTTTTCGCCAAGGTAACCTTCGGCGGTTTCCTTCATTTTCTGCAGGATGAAGGCTGAAATCTGAGAGGGCGAATAAGAATCGCCGCGCGCCTCGACCCAAGCATCGCCATTGTCGCCTTTGACGATCTTGTAAGGCACCATCTTCTTGTCTTTTTCGACGGCCTTGTCATCCGCGCGGCGGCCAATAAGGCGCTTAACGGCAAAAAGTGTATTTTCGGGGTTGGTGACAGCCTGTCGTTTGGCGGGCTGACCGACCAGACGTTCGCCATCTTCCGTGAATGCGACCATGGAGGGCGTGGTGCGCGCGCCTTCCGCGTTCTCAACGACTTTCGGTGTCGCGCCATCCATAATTGCGACGCAGGAATTTGTTGTACCGAGATCGATACCGATGACTTTGGACATTTAAGCGCTCCTTCGGCGATAATGGGCGTCAGGTCCCGGAGGCCCCTGTTGCCTATCCCATGGGTGAATCGCGGCCTGGCCCCAGGCCAATCCGTTGGCCGCTATATAGTTGTGACGATTTTGCCTCGCAAGACGGTGAAGCGACTCTTTTGAATGAGTTTTCGGGTAACAGCGGCATGCTGCGCGCTTGCAGACAGGATAAACTGACAAGCGTCCGGAATAGGAGGCAGGAGCCAGCATTGTGACACTTGCCGAAGGTTTCACCCTGCATGACCACTTTCTGTCGTCCACAGAGCAGACCATGCTTTTGGAGGAGGTTCGCGCCGTCGTCCGCGCGGCACCGCTGGTCAACCCGATGACGCCCTGGGGGCGGCCTATGTCGGTCGCGATGACCTCGGCGGGCCGGGTCGGATGGGTGACCGATCGCAAGGGATACCGGTACGAGCCACGCGCGGCCTCCGGCGCACCGTGGCCACCCATCCCGCCCGTGGCGTTGACTGTCTGGCGGTCCGTGTCGGGCTGGGCTGACGGTCCGGATTGCTGCCTCATCAACTTCTACCGCGAGGGCGCGAAGATGGGACTGCATCAGGATAAGGATGAAGGGGATTTTGCGGCCCCCGTCGTTTCCATCTCGCTCGGCGATGACGCTCGGTTTCGGATAGGCGGCACCCTGCGATCCGATCCGACGCAGGCAGTTGATCTGCGCTCAGGCGACGTGATGGTCATGGGCGGCGCAGCACGTCTTGCCTATCATGGCGTCGACCGTATCGGGTTCGGCACCTCGCCGCTCCTGCCAAAGGGCGGGCGGATCAATCTAACGCTCCGGGTGGTCCGTGATTCTCAACGCAGGTGAAAGAGGGTACTCTCCGCCCCCATCAAAGCAGGGAGGCAGGCCATGGAATATGCATATGTCGTATTGGCAGGGGTGGCGGGGTACGTTTTTGGCGCAATCTGGTACGGCGCGCTCGGCAAAAGATGGCAGGCGGAGGTCGGCCTCAGCCCTGAGGATGTGAAACCGGCCAGCAATGTGTCTGCCTATCTGGTGGCGCTATTAGGCAATCTTCTAGTGGCCGGGATGATGCGGCATATCTTTGTCACGTCCGGTGTCGATGGGACTTTGAACGCGGCTGTCAGCGGGTTGGGGCTCGGACTTTTCATCGCCGGTTCATATCTGATGCTCAACTACGCGTTCGCGAAACGCAGCACTGTGCTGTCGTTGATCGATATCGGACATGCGGCAGGCTCTGCGACAGTAATCGCAGTTGTGCTGGACGCGCTGACCTGATCGGGCAGGACCGTCAGTATAGCTGTGCAAGCGATCGGCGTTCCTGCTCCTCCGCCGTTTCGGGCGGGTCGTTCAGTTGGCCATGATCCTTCAAGATCTCGCCCATGGTCGGCAGGATTGTCCGAGCTGGCCATGTCTCCGGGTTCCAAAGGTGCGAGCGCATGAATGCCTTCGGGCAGTGCATGAACACCTCCTCAACCGCAATCCGCGTCACCGTGATCGGCAGCTTGCCACGGGTTTCGAACCGGGCGAGCAGGTCCCGATCATCATGGATCGACGCGCGGCCATTGATGCGCAAGGTCTCGCGGACATTTGGAATGACAGCAATCAGCGCAACCTGCGGGTCGTTCACGATGTTGCGCAGACCATCGATGCGGTTGTTGCCCGGCCAGTCGGGGATGAGGATGTGATGGTCGTCCTCCACCTGCACAAAGCCCGGCGCATCGCCTTTGGGCGACACGTCGAGCCGCGTGCCATCCGATGTCGCAAAAAGGATGAAGGGACAAGCGGCCAGCCAGGCCCGGCAGTGGTGATCGAGATGATTGATCTCCTTCACCTTGGCGCGAGGGTTCACTTCGCCATAAAGGGCGCGCAGCGCTGCCTCCGTCGTGATCTCGGTCATAGCAAACCTTCTTCCACCATCTCGCGGTATCCGCGCACACCCGCCTGAACGATCAACGAGACATAGCGCTCCGCTTCCTTCGACGGAATGGTTCTGTTGACGGAAAATGCGACAACACCGTGGATTGCGGCCAGCAGCATTCTCAGGCTGTCTGCATCGCGGGCGGTGATGTCGGCGGGGTTGATCCCGGCGGCGGCAACGATACGACCGAAGATCAATTGCTCCACCGATTGCTGACGACTGTTTTCTGTCGCGGGGCGATGCTCGAACAGGGCGCTCCAGCGGTTGCGATGAGTGCGTGCAAAGCGCAGATACATCTGCGCCAGCGCGCTCAGCCGCGTCTCGCGCCGTGCATCATCGGGCAGCTTGGCCACCGTCACCGCAACCTCATCGCCCAGCATGCGCAGGGTGAGAAGGTTTACCTCATTGATCAAACCGTCGAGATGGCCGAACACATTGTAGAGTGTACCAACGGAACATTCCGCTTCCGCCGCGACGCGGCGCGCGGTCAGGGCGGCAAAGCCTTCCTCGACCACGATCAATTCAGCGGCTCTCAGCGCTGCGGTTCTGACTTCACCAAGTGGTTTACGCAACGTCATCTCTCTTTTCTGTGATTTCGCTTCTTGAACGTCGTTCATGATTCACCATCTGTCAAATGTGAACAGCGTTCATATTGAGGCAGGCACCCAGAAAGACAGCCCGCCTTTTTTTGGATCAAGATTTGAACAGCGTTCAAATAGAGGAGGATCGGATGTTCGAGACGTTGACCACCCTGTTCAGGGCACGCACGGCGGAGGCGGAAGAAGGCCTGATCGACCGCAACGCGGTCACGCTTCTGGCCCAGCATCTGCGCGATGCGCGGGCGGAGATGGCCGGGGCACGCGCCGCCATCGCCCGGCTGATGGCGCGGGAGGCGGAACAAAGCCGCGCGCTGGACGCCCTGAAGGCCAAGATCAAGCTGCGTGAGACCGAAGCGAAGATCGCAATCGACAAGGGCGAAGACGATCTCGCCGCCGATATCGCCGATGCCATCATCGCCCTTGAGGACCGGATCGAGGCAGACGAGGCGACACGCGCCTCCCTCGCCACCCGGATCCGTGAGGCGCGGGAGCGGATGCAGGCATCGGAGTTGCGCCTGACCTCGCTGACCGACCAATTGCGCGCGGCTCGCGATACCAGCCTGACACGATCGTCCGTCGGCATCGCCGCGCCAACCACGTCAGCGCTCGAAAAAGCGGTGGAGACGGCGCGGGTCCTGAAGGCCCGCGACCAACGACTGGCCGATCTGGACGAAGCCCATCAGCGACTGGACGCCGAAGTCGGGGCCGAAACCCTCGACGCCCGGATCGCCGCTGCCGGGCTCAGCGACGAAAAGGCGAAGCGCCGCGAGGCCCTTCTGAAACGGATTACGAAACCCAACAAAGGAGACAAATCATGACCCCCCATTCGCAGAATTCCAAAGGTTGGATCTTTTTCTCTTACATCAGCTTTGCGGTCGCGCTCTCGGCGCTTCTGATCGGGGCCTGGATGACCGACATGACGCTGGAGATGAAGGGCTTCGTCACCATGGGTACGCTCTTCCTGACCGGCTCGACCTTCACGCTGGCCAAGACATTGCGCGATGAGCATGAAGCGTCGAAATTCCACCACAAGATCGACGAGGCCCGGACCGAAAAACTGCTCCGCGAAGTTGAGCGCGACGCGGCCTGACCCCTTCAACAGCCGACCAGACCCGCCGGAACGTTCCGGCGGGTTTTTGCGTTTCGCGCCGACCCGGTTAATGTCAGGTTTCGACTGCTGCAAGGAGCCGCCCCATGACCATCGCCTTTGTCCACGGAGTGCCGGAAACGGCCGACATCTGGACGGCCCTTCGCGGCCATATGTCAGAAGAGACCGTCACGATCTCCCCGCCGGGTTTCGGCGCGCCCGTACCGGACGGGTTTGGATGCACGACCGACGATTACCTCGCGTGGATGATTGAGGAGGTCGCGGCCCTGCCTGGCCCGGTCGATCTGATCGGCCATGACTGGGGCGGACTGCACACACTACGTCTCGCCATGGCCCGGCCCGACCTGATCCGCTGCTGGATCAGCGATGTGGTGGGCCTGCTTGATCCTGCATACAAGTGGCACGATCTGGCGCAAAGCTGGCAGACCCCGGAGATGGGTGAGCAGGTCGTCGGCATGATGGCCGCCGCCCCGGCCAAGGTGAAGGCAGCGCAGCTCGTCGGTGCCAGCATGCCCGAAGAAACGGCGCTGGCTGTCGCGGAGATGATGAACGAGAACATGGCTAAAGCGATTTTGCCGCTCTACCGCTCCGCCGCTCAGCCCCGGATGGCGGAACTTGGTGAGGACTTATCGAAGGTCGGAACCATGCCGGGACTGGCCATTGTCGCGGAAAAGGACGCCTATACCGGCGGCGACGAGTTGGCTCTGAGGGCGGCTGCGAGGGCTGGAGCGGAAGTCGCGCGCCTGCCCGGCCTCGGCCATTGGTGGATGTGTCAGGAGCCGAAAAAGGGCGCTGAACTGATCGAGGCGTTCCTTGCGAAAGTCAGGTCGTGATCACCGCCCCGTGCGCGCAAGGGGTCGTCAATCGGCGGCCTTTGCGACCCCAACCAGGGCCGGGCGCAAGAGGCGGCCTGAAATCGTGAATCCAGCCTGCATTACCTCAATGATCGTGCCATTCTCCGCACCGGGCACCGGGGCCTCGAACATCGCCTGATGCAGGTTGGGGTCGAATTTCTCGCCCTGCTCCGGCTTGACCTTGACGATCTTGTGTTTCTCGAAGGCCGATAGCAGTTCTCGCTGGGTCAATTCGACCCCCTCGATCAGGCTGGCGGCAGCCAGCTTCATCTCGTCATCCGCCGATGCCAGTGCACGCTCCATATTGTCATGGACCGAGAGGATATCGCGCGCCAGCTTGGTACCGCCAAACGCCTCCGCATCCTTTCGGTCGCGCTCAGCGCGGCGGCGGGTGTTCTCCGCCTCGGCCAATGCGCGCATCAGCTTGTCCTGCAACTCATCCCGCTCCGCCGTCAGGACTGCAATTTCGGTTTCCAGGGGGTGCTGCTCGGGCTGCGCCGCACCTTCGGGGTCGGGCTGCGGCCCGTTACCCATTCCGGACAGCGCCTCCTCGATGGCAAGCTCTTCAGCAGATTTTTGTTCGTTCATCATCAATTCCCATCACTGCGCCGGGCCCCGGTGCCGCGTCCGGCGGTCCGGGGTGTGATCACCTCGCCCATCAGACGGGCGGTATAATCAACGATCGGCACGATACGTCCGTAATTCAGGCGGGTGGGACCGATCACACCGATTGCCCCAACAAGCTTTCGGTCGGCGTTCATATAGGGAGAGATCACCAATGTGGACCCCGATAATGAAAAGAGTTTGTTTTCCGAGCCGATAAAAATGCGAACGCCGTCACCATCGCGTGCAAGATCGAGCAATTGCGCCAGATCGCGTTTACGTTCCAGATCGTCCAGAAGGTGGCGCATACGATCCAGATCAGCCTCTGCCCCATTGAGCAGATTCGCGCGCCCGCGTACCAGAAGGCGGTCGGGCTCAATCTCCCCCTCGCCATCCCAGACGGCGATCCCGGCCTCGATCAGCGCGCGCGCCGCTTCGTCCAGTTCCTGCTTGCGCCGAACGATTTCCGAGCCGACCACGTCTTTTGCCTGCTGCAATGTGCGCCCGATCAGCATGGCGTTGAGGAAATTCGCAGCCTCGCGCATCGCCGAGGGGGTCATGCCGGGCGGCGGCGTGATCATCCGGTTTTCCACCGCGCCATCTTCGGTCACCAGCACGACAAGCGCGGATTCGGCATTCAGCGAGACGAACTCCACATGTCGGATCGGCGCTTCGTGCTTCGGTGCAAAGACCAGCGATGCGCATTGCGAGAGGCCCGACAGCATTGATCCGGCGTGATCCAGCGCGCGGCTCAGATCAGCGTCGCGATCCTGGTTCAGTTTTTCTATTTCCGCGCGTTCCGCAGCGGAGATATCGCCCAGCTCCAACAGCCCGTCGACGAACATCCTGAGACCCGTATGGGTGGGGATGCGCCCGGCGGAGGTGTGCGGGCTTTCAAGCAGACCAAGCTGCTCCAGATCCTGCATGACATTGCGAACGGTCGCGGCGGACACGCTCTCAGCCAGTCCTTTGGAAATGGTGCGCGAGCCGACGGGATCGCCGGTTTCGATATACGTCTCCACCAACCGGCGAAAGATATCGCGGCTGCGCTCATTCAGATCGGCCAGGGATGTGGTGCTGTCCATGATGATCAGAGGTAGAAAGCGTGGCTGATCTGGTCAAGGCGTGATCACGGACCGCTGCGCGATCATCGCACATGCCGCACGAAACCCCGTCAGGGCGTCATTCGCGTTTTTCTTCAATCATCATGGCCTTATGCGCGCCCGTTCGCTAATGCTCGTCGCACCTGATGAAAGGATACTCTATGCGCCCCTCTGGCCGTGCCCGCGATGAAATGCGCGCCGTCTCGATCGAGACCAATTTCACCAAACATGCGGAAGGATCATGTCTGATCCGCTGCGGTGACACCCATGTCCTCTGCACCGCCTCGATCGAGGAACGTGTCCCGCCCTTCATGCGCAACACGGGCCTCGGGTGGGTGACGGCGGAATATGGCATGCTGCCCCGCGCCACCAATACCCGCATGCGGCGAGAGGCGAAATCTTCTCAATCCGGGCGCACACAGGAAATTCAGCGCCTCATCGGCCGTGCCCTGCGCGCCGGGGCGGATCGCGTCATGCTGGGGGAGCGGCAGATCACCATCGATTGCGACGTTCTGCAGGCTGATGGCGGCACGCGCTGCGCCTCCATCACCGGGGGCTGGGTCGCGCTGCGGCTGGCAGCGCAGAAACTGATGGATGCGGGTGAGCTTAAGGAAAACCCGATCACCGAGCACATCGCCGCCATCTCCTGCGGGGTCCACCAGGGTCAGACCGTGCTTGATCTCGATTATGTCGAAGACAGCGATGCCGGGACCGACGCCAATTTCGTCATCACCGGGTCCGGCGGTCTGGTTGAATTGCAGGGCAGCGCCGAAGGCTCCCCCTTCTCCGAAGCGCAATTTACCGAGATGCTAACCCTTGCGCGAAAGGGCTGTGATGAGCTGGTTGCGGCACAGAAGGCCGCCACCTCCTGATGCGCAAGCTGGAGCCCGGCAAACTGATCGTTGCCTCGCATAACGCGGGCAAGGTGCGTGAGATCGGCGATCTCCTTCGCCCCTATGGCATCGAGACGATCAGCGCGGGCGATATGAACCTGCCCGAACCCGAGGAGACGGAAGATAACTTCGCGGGCAATGCACGCATCAAGGCCCACGCCGCCGCCTCCGCCGCTGGATTGCCTGCCTTGTCCGATGACAGCGGTATCGAAGTGGACGGGCTGGACGGCGCGCCGGGCGTCTACACCGCCGACTGGGCGGAGACACCAGAAGGGCGCGATTTCCCCATGGCGATGGCAAAGGTCTGGACCCTTCTGGAGGAGCGCGCCGCCCCCTATCCCCGAACCGCGCGTTTCGTCTGCACCCTCTGCCTAGCTTGGCCCGATGGCCATGATGCGCTGTTTCGCGGAGAGGTAGAGGGCACGGTCGGCTGGCCGATGCGCGGCGAACAGGGTTTCGGGTTCGATCCGATCTTCACGCCCCTTGGCCATGACCAGACCTTCGGCGAAATGGACCCCGCGCAAAAGCACGAGATGAGCCACCGCGCCGATGCGTTCGCCAAGCTCGTCAAGGGATGCTTCTGAACGTGCCCGAGCGGGTAGACGACTGGCGCGCGGTGGGGTTTGGCGTCTACGTGCACTGGCCGTTCTGCCTCGCCAAATGTCCCTATTGCGATTTCAACTCGCACGTCACCCGCGATGTCGACCATGACCGCTGGCGTGCTGCGCTGGTCGCAGAACTGACCGCTGCGCGTGATCTGACCGGGCCACGCACCGCCGACACGGTGTTCTTCGGCGGCGGCACTCCGTCCCTGATGCCCGCCAGAACCGTGGGCGCGGTTGTCGAGGCCATCGACCATTTATGGGGTCTGTCCCCCGGGGCCGAAATATCGCTGGAAGCGAACCCGACCTCCATCGAGGCCGAACGCTTTGCCGGCTACGCAGCGGCCGGGGTCAATCGCGTCTCCATGGGTGCACAGGCGCTGAACGATGCTGACCTCAAACGCCTCGGCCGGATGCACAGCGCCGCAGAGGCCCGCGCCGCCTTCGACATCGCCCGTCAGCATTTCGACCGCGTCTCCTTCGATCTGATTTATGCGCGCCAGGACCAGACCGTCGCGGCATGGGAGTCGGAGCTGGGCGACGCGCTGGCCATGGCGGTCGATCACCTGTCGCTCTACCAGCTGACCATCGAACACGGCACCCGGTTTGCCGAATTGCATGCGCGCGGCGGCTTGCGCGGCCTGCCGCCCGATGACCGCGCTGCGGAGATGTACGAGGTCACGCAAGCGATCGCCGCCGCCGCCAGCATGCCTGCCTATGAGGTGTCAAACCATGCCCGTGCAGGGGCGGAAAGTCGTCATAACCTGATCTACTGGCGCTATGGCGACTATGCGGGCATCGGCCCCGGTGCCCATGGGCGGGTCACGCTGGATGGCCTGCGTCATGCCACCGAAACCCCGCGCGCGCCTTCCGACTGGCTGGAGAAGGCCGAAGCAAATACCGGCATCAGCGTCGAGCCACTGCCCGATGGTGCCGAGGCCGATGAGTATGCGCTTATGGCACTGCGACTTGCCGAGGGGATGGATACTGATCGCTATGAGCGGCTGGCGTCAAAACCGCTGAATAGTGCCAAACTGGCGGAGCTGGCCGAGGATGGTCTGATCACGAAAACCGGCACGCGGATCGCGGCCACGGAGCGTGGTCGCCCCCTCCTGAATGCCATAATCGCCGCCCTGATCGCCTGATCGCACGATCTGGCCCATGTGCCCGAAGGCACATTGCGAAAGCCTGCCCGTTCGCCCGAGGCACACTTCATGGTAGATTGCGGACCTGAAACAAATTTGTGAGGTTGCGCCATGAATGAGATGAGACCGCCCGCCGGCCCCGCATTCGCGCCCGTTCACAAAGAGCTGGACGAAGCAGAAGCAACCGGGCCACGCCGCCGACAGGAGACCCGCCGCCAGGCCGCACGGTTCTGGAAATGGCTGTCGCTCGCGTTGCCGGACGCATCTTCCGTGATGTTCCGGCAGAAAATCTCCGGCCTCCAGGTTGCCAAGTATTTTGAAACAAATGACGCCGGAGACATCGATGACGATGCGCTCCGCAAACGTCTCTCAGCGCTGGAGACACGGTCGCGGATGCGCGAGCATCGCGGGGAATGGTCGATCGCGAATGAAATGGAGCTTCTCATGGTCGGGCTGATGAACCGCCATGAGACGGAGGTGGAACTGCGTCGGCAACTGACTGATGCGCACGCGCTCAACCTGACCGGTGTCGCCGAGTATGAGCGTCAGGTGGAGGCGGCAAATGGCGATCTGGCAATCCTCCGCCCGCTGCTCTTTCGCCTCACAAGCGATGTGCAGGGCCGGTTTCGCAAACGCTATCTTCTGCGCGAGTACGTGGCGGCCTACACGGCGCGGGTCAGCCTGATCTTTTCGATCAGCACCATCTTCTTCATCACCATGATGATCGGTCTGGCCTTGAAGGCACAGGGCCATATTCAGGAGGTCGTCTTCTTCAACACGGATACGATCGGCCCGCCGATGCTGCCCCTGCCGGATGTGATGCGGTCATTCTCCAGCTTCTACATCGCGCTGATCGCGGGCTTGTTCGGTGCCGCGTTCTCGATGATGTCGCAAACCAAGAAACGGGTCGAACAATCCACGCTCGAAGACATGCGCGCCAATGCGCGCTTTGCGATGCTGGTGTTTCGCCTCGGTGTCGGAATAGGGGCCGCCGTGATCCTATACTTTATTTTCGACACGCAAATCCTTGGCGAAAGCGTCATCATGCCATCATTGACCAAGGTGGGGTTTGATGTGTCGACCGACACCACGGCACTCTTCACCGCCATCGGCGCGCTGTCGCCCAACCGCGATCTTTCGCTTCTGATGTTGTGGTCTTTTGTGGCCGGCTTTTCCGAGGTTCTGGTGCCATCCATACTGCGCCAGACCGAAAGTACCGCGATCAATACCTGATTGTGGCCGCCCATCCGCCCGGATCGGAGGGTACGACGCCAATCGTTGCATTCTGATGCATGGGCTGAGGAGCAATCCCCATCTCGCTGCGAGGGGGCAGCAGCTTTGCCGTCCCCCCGTCATCCAAATCGTCATACCCGCAGTTGCGGCATGGTCAGTGGACTGTCGATCCTTCCGACAATCGCATGATTTCGTCTTTAAGGCGGAGTTTCTCTTTCTTCAGCACTGCAATTCCAAGATCATTTGACCCGGGGCTGCGAACCTCCTTTTCGATCTGCTGCTCAAGCGCGGCATGTTTCTTGCGGAGTTCTACCAAATGCGAAGACAAGCTCATCAGACACCTCCATTTACGTTTTACATTTTACATTTGTACCAGCAACTAGACCATCCTTGGATCGACCTGTCACTTGTTCATTGCACAGCCTTTCGCGGAATCCGTTAACGTACGGTTAACACATAGGAACGGCTTGCGCGTCCCGCAGAATTTTCAGGGCCTCGAGGCTGAAGTCGTCGCCATCATGCCCGTGTTCGGCCCCCTCGTGAAGAATCAGCGGCGGCAAGATGCGGAATGGCCCGCCTGCCCCTTGGCGCGCCCTGATCAGCACTCTCTTCGCCGGACGGCCGATCCGGGCCTGCAGGGGTATCAGGCTGATATCCCCCGCCCCGACCAGCCCTGACAGCAGATCCGGCACCCGGTCCGTGCGGTGAATGACTGCCAGATGCCCGGCGGAGCGGACGCGGCGCAGACAGGCCGCGGCCCAGTCCTGCGGCGGCACAGCCTCTCGTCTTGCCTTATCGCGCCCGGCATCAGGCGATGCGGCACCTGCGGCATCGAAAAAGGGGGGGTTGGTCAGCACCCAGTCGAATTGCATCGCCTTCAGTGCAACGGGCGGGTTCAACAGGTCACCCGTCCAGATGGTCGCCTGCGGCAGGTTGCAGCGCGCCAGCGCGGCGTAATCCTCCTGCACCTCGATCCCGTGCAGCTCCAGCCCCGGCACGCGCGCCGCAAGGCAGGCCAGTGCCGTCCCAGCACCGCATCCGACATCCAGCACCCGCTGGCCGGGCCGCCCATTCACCAACGCCGCAAGCAGAACCGGATCGGTGGCGGCGCGATAGCCGGTGCGCGGCTGCAGGACATGCACGCGCCCGCCGAGAAAGGCATCCTCGGTCAGATCGTCGCGCAAACCGGTCACTGGCTCAGACTGATATCGTTATCGCGCAGAATCGCCCGGGCCATGAATGCATCGCCCCGCGCCACCATCAACCGGCGCGGCAGGATGCCGATGGAGCCTTCCAGAATGCTCGTGTGGACGTCGAATACGAAGCAGTCTATATCCTCCGCCCGAAGGAGCGCGGTGGCGAAACTGATGACTGTCGGGTCGTTGGTTTTAAGCAGTTCTTCCATATACGCGAAACCATAGGCGCAGCCCGCCCGTTAGGTCGAGAGGGCACGCCTACCAGAGGTGAGTTTTGTCCGATTTGAAGCCAGACGCCTTTACCCGCCTGACCGACCTCGTTTCGTCAGAACTTGACGCCGTCAACCGCACGATCCGAGAGCGGATGGCCTCCGAATACGCGCCCCGCATCCCGGAACTGTCCGCTCACCTGATCGAGGCAGGCGGCAAGCGGCTGCGCCCGGTCCTGACGCTGGCGGCGGCAAAGATGTGCGGCTATGAGGGCGACCATCAGGTGAAGCTGGCCGCGGCGGTGGAGTTCATTCATACCGCGACCCTCCTCCACGACGATGTGGTGGATGAAAGCAGCCAGCGTCGCGGCCGTCCGACCGCCAATATCCTGTTCGGTAATCAGCAGAGCGTCCTTGTCGGCGACTACCTCTTTGCCCGCTCCTTCCGGCTGATGGTGGAAACGGACAGTCTGCGCGTCCTCGACATCCTTGCCGGTGCGTCCGCCGTGATCGCCGAAGGCGAAGTGCTGCAACTGACCGCGCAGAACGATTTGTCAGGCGGTGAGGCGCGCTACTTTCAGGTCATACGGGGCAAGACGGCGGAGCTGTTCGCCGCCGCAGCCGAGGTCGGCGGCGTCATTGCCGATGCATCGGACGCGCAGGTCAAGGCGCTGCGCGACTATGGCGATGCGCTCGGCATCGCATTTCAGCTGGTTGACGATGTGCTCGATTATGGCGGCTCCTCTGCCACGATGGGCAAGAATGTGGGCGATGATTTTCGCGAGGGCAAAGCGACACTACCGGTCCTGATCTGCGTTGCCAAAGCGACCGGCGACGAGGCGGCGTTCTGGGAGCGGGTTATCGAAGATCACGAGCAGACGGACGGTGATCTCGAACGGGCACTCGCCTATTTTGCGGACCACGATGCGCTGCGACTGACCAGTGCCCGCGCCCGTGAATGGGGCGAGACGGCCGTCACGGCGCTCGATGCCTTTCCCGACGGGCCGGTGAAGACAGCCCTGGTCGACATCGTCGAATTCGTCACCGCCCGCGCACACTGAGTTGGCCGCGCGGTTTGGACCTCAATGCGCCGGTCTGTGGCCTGATCTCGTGCGCTCGGCCACACAGGCCAGCGGCGCGATCTCGCCCGCGATGGCCGCTGCCAGGGTCGCTTGCAGCGCGTCACTTCGCACCGGTGCTGTCAGTTTTGCGAACACATGCGGCGGCGTTGGCACGATGCGATCCGATTTCTCGTGAATCGGCATGCACCAGATGATGTTAAGGGTGGACCATTTGCGGTTGGCGCGCAGCAACTGCATGGTCGACTGACTTTCGCGATCGTTGCCCAGCATGATCGCATCGATCGCCCGGCCCGCCTGCATCCGGTCGGAAATGGCGGTCATCATCTCCGCCGTTGAGCCGACCGCGATGCAGCGAAGCCCGGTCGCACAAAGCCTGTCCACCATGATCCGCCGCGCAACGCCACATGGCTCCAACAGCAATACCGTGCCGCGCAGGGAGGCGGAGACCGCCGGCGCGGCCCCGCAGGTCTCGTCAAAGCCGACCTTGATTTCCGTCCAGAATGTCGACCCTTCTCCAGCCGTGCTGTCAACACCAACACTTCCGTCCATCAGATGCGCCAGCGACGCGACGATGGCGAGACCCAATCCGGTGCCCGTCTGCCCATTGCCCGCTACGCCCGCCACCTGTTCAAACCGGTCAAAGATGCGCTCACGCTCATCTTCAGGAATGCCGGGGCCTGTGTCGGAGACTGAAATGCGAAGGGCCAGACGTCCATCTTGGGGGCCGTTCCGCACTTTATCGACATTCAACTGCACGTGACCGCGATGAGTATACTTGATCGCATTGCCCACCAGATTAAGGCAGATTTGGCGGAGGCGCCCTGCATCCCCCACGACCCGATGCGGCAGGGCCGGATCGATGCTCAGGTGAAATCCGATGTATTTCTCCGCAGCAGTGCCCGACATCAGCCAGGCCACATCCTCGATGGTGTCGTGCAGATCGAAGGACTGATTGTCGAGCTGCAGCTGATCAGCCTCGATCTTGGAAATGTCCAGTATATCGTCGATGATCTTCAACAGCGCGGTGCCCGATTTGGCAATCGTATCGACGAACAGAAGCTGGCGTCCATCCAGATCCGACTGCCGCAATAATTCCGTCATGCCAATGACGCCGTTCATGGGCGTCCTTATCTCATGGCTCATGCTGGCCAGAAGATCGCCTGCCGTTCCAGCGGTTTCTGCATTCGGCTCGTCACTGGCACGCCTGTCCTTCGCCTGATCCGGATCGGAGCAGACTGCAATCGGGTTCTCACGCCCGACTGATCCCTCCAAACCCGGCACAAGGGCCGGCGTTATTGGCAGCCGGTCACACCGCGGCGCTGCCACCTCCGGATGAGTGGCCTGATAACTGGCGCTCCACACAATCGGCCGACCAGAACTATCAAATACGCAATGCGCAATAGGGCTATGCGCGATCGCTTCGCACAACAGCCTGTGCTCATCCACCAATGTCTGCACTGCAACCGGATCAGCAATCAGATCCTCTAACAAAGGCACATTCATCATCGCTCAGTCAGTCAATCTCTTTACCACATCCACACCGTCTCTTAGCGCTGCGCCGGTAAATGAAGCGTTAACAAGATCGAAACAACTAGCGGCACTCTTTCAAGACCGTACAAACTGTTCGATGATGAGAAAAAGAGCCGGGGAAACAAATGAGCGCAGATATAGGAATGATCGGGATCGGCGTCATGGGCGCGGCGCTTGCGCTCAACCTTGCCGAAAACGGATTTCGCGTTGCGATCCACGACAAGGACTTCGACAAGATGCAGGCCTGCGCCGATCAGGCCGCCGGGATGAAAGGCGCGATCAGTCTGTGTGAGACGCCCGATACACTGCTCGCATCAGTCCGGTCGCCCCGCGCAATCATCCTGCTGGTTCCGGCGGGGCGGGCGGTGGATGCGATCATCGACGAATACCGCCCGCTCCTGTCGCAGGGCGATCTGCTGATCGATGCAGGGAATGCCAACTTTCACGACACAAGGCGGCGCAGCGCAGCGTTGGAGGGTGACGGGTTCGCCTTTCTCGGCCTTGGTATCTCGGGCGGTGCCGAAGGCGCCCGGCACGGCCCTGCGATCATGGCAGGCGGCTCACCCGACCTCTGGTCGCGCGTCGAGGCACCGCTGAAGGCAATCTCCGCCCGCCATGGCGACACGCCCTGCTGCGATTGGTTCGGGCCGGACGGGGCCGGGCATTTCGTGAAGACGATCCACAACGGGATCGAATATGCCGATATGCAGATGATCGCCGAAGCCTATGGCATCATGCGCGACGGTATGGGCCACAGTGCACCGGACATCGCGGCCACATTCGGTGCGTGGAACAAGGGGCCGCTTGCGTCCTTTCTGATCGAAATCACCTCTCAAACGCTGACCGTCGCTGATGAGGCAACCGGCCTGCCGCTGATCGACGTCATTCAGGACCGCGCCGGGCAAAAGGGCACCGGGCGCTGGTCGGCGATCGAGGCGCTGCACCTTGCCGCCCCTGCCCCGGCGATCGAGGCTGCGGTCGGTGCGCGCGGCATCTCCGCCCGCAAGACCGAACGCCAGCGGATGGAGGCGCTGTTCGGCAGCGCCCCTACCCCCATCGGCGACGCGCTCGGCACCGATGGGGAGGCCCGCGCCGCGCTGGAAAGTGCGCTGATCGCCGGAAAGATCGCGGCCTATGCGCAGGGTTTCGAGGTCTTCAAGGCGGCATCCGTCCAATATGCCTGGGGCCTCGATTTTGCCGCCATCGCGCGGGTCTGGCGCGCCGGGTGCATCATCCGCTCGGTTCTGTTGGACGATATCGCAACGGCACTGGCCGAGGCGCCTGAGCTGAACCTGATGGCGACGCCTTTCTTTGCCGATCTGATGCGCACCCACCAAGGCGGATTGCGCAAGGTGGTCGCGGTTGCCGCGCTGCACGGCATTGCCGCCCCCGCGCTGTCATCCGCCCTCAGCTATTTCGACAGCTACCGCACATCACGCGGCACCGCGAACATGATCCAGATCCAGCGCGATTTCTTTGGCCATCATGGGTTTGAGCGGACCGACAGGGACGGGTCCGGGCATCATGGACCATGGGCAGGAGGCAGATGATGGCTTGGGGACTTCGCACCAGTGATACGCAGTTCAATCTTTGGACGGAGTGTATCGACGAAGAGGAACGCTGGGACTACGATACAGCAATGCTTGCGTCCAACGGATATGACCTTGATGTCGCCGATATTCCATCCAAGGTCCGGTTCCAGAAGTTAAGAAAGGCGGCTGATCCGGACTTTTTTCGCGGCGACTCTGGGCTTCACCTAATCTCCTCAAGGCTCCGCGCTGTTCTCGAGGATTTTGATCTTGGGACGTCTGTGCTCAAAGACATCGAGGTCGTGACCAATCGCGGTGTCCCGTTGGAAACCAGGTACTCGGCCCTGTTCGTGCGCGACCGCAAACGCTGCGTTGTGCTGGAGCAGACTAACTACAACCTGTCGGCCAAGGCAGACTTGCCGATCCTCAAGAGTTTGAATTTCTTGGGTCGTGATCGGTTTCGATGGTCGCCCTTCGTCAATGACATCTATGGCTTGAAGGGCAGTGACGACGGTGTCGACCTCTGGCTTGACGATCTGGTGATAGATTCATGGTTCTTCTCCGACCGCCTGGCAAAAGCGATCAAGAAGGCGCGGATCAAACGGTTCCCGATCAGGAAGATGACCATGATCGACGGATGGCCGCCGCCGGGTGATTGACTGGCCTATGACACTTGGTGATCAGATACCCTGCATCAGAACCCGCGCGGATGCGGCAGCCCCGTTCATGTCGACCAGCCCCTGCGGCGGGCCCGGTGCCTCGCACGCAGCGTCCACGGCGGCACCAAGCTGATCAGCGTCAAGCCCGCCCAATTGCCAGATCCCCGGCAGGCGGGCAAAGGCATTGGCGCGGATCAGCTGTTCCTGCTCGCCGCCTTCGCGCATCGGCGCGATCAGCGCGGGGCGGCCAGCGGTCAGGAGATCGGTCGCCGTGTTATAGCCAAGCAGGCTGACCGAGCAGGCGCAGGCCCCGAGCCGGGCACGATAGTCGGCGGCCGCAGGTTCCACGATCACCGGCGCGTCGCCCGCCAATGCCGTCAGGCGCAACACCTCCACCGCCACATCCGCCCCGCCGACACGCAAGCGCCAGATGCGCGTCGTAGATTGACGTGATGCCGCCTCGATCGCCGCCTCCAGAAGCCCGCGTCCGATCACGCCGCCACCGACGGAAACCAACACTTCCCCACGACTGTCCTCATCCGGCGGTGGCGGCGTCGCGGCGACATAGCCGGTGTAGTGGATCAGGTCGGCGATCTCCGCCGCCTTCGGCCATGTCGCGCCGAGGCCGATGACCTTCGGATCACCATGCACGAGCACGCCGTCATAATAGTGGCGCAAACGGTCCAGCGTCTCCTCCGCACGTTTCGGTTTTTTCTTTGGCTCCAGCACGTCGCGGATCGAGGCGTAGATGCGCGCGCGACCCTTCGCATGATCGAGGAGCGTGGCGAATTCGCCGGACAGGGAGCGCCTGCCAAAGGGCCATAGTTCCGTGACCAGCACATCAGGTGCCATCTTGTCGAAGAGAACGATCAGACGATCCGCGCGGGTCTTGAGATAGGCGTCATCGACTTCGCCGGCAGGGCACAGCATGCGGGAATAATCGATGCCATCCGACCAGACTGGTGGCAGTTGCGCCACCTCGATCCCACCAGTGTCGAGATGCGCGATCTCTCGCCCGCCGCTGACAACCACCGGCACCGCGCCCGCATCGCGTAACGCCCGCGCGATCAGGAGCGTGCGCACAAGATGGCCGGTGCCCATCAGGCTGGTGACGACCAGCAATACCTTCATGGGGCGGGCCGCATCCGGACCTCTTCGCCATGGCCGGTGGGCGTGCCATCGGGGGCAAGCGTGATCGGGTAGATCCGTTCGCGCTTGATGCGAAACGGCTCCTCACTGTCAAAATGCCAGTCCCATGCCTTCGCCATGATCACACGCATGACACCGCGATGCACGACGAGGAGCGCGGGATCACCTGCCGAAGCAATGCGGGCAAGCGCCGGGTGAATGCGCGCCCAGGCCATGGCCGGGCTTTCACCGCCGCCCGGCGGAGCCATGTCCCAGCCCCACTCCTCGACATGGGCGTAGCCGGAGTTTGGATCAGCGATCAGGTCGCTGCCGCGCCGCCCTTCCCACGCGCCCCAGGAAAGCTCCGTCAGATCAGGCTCGATGTCGGGCGCAGCGCCGGCGATCAGCGCGGCGGTGTCGCGCGCGCGTTGGAGCGGCGTTGCGATCAGCCGGGCGCTGTTCCATGGCGGGGGTATCGACAGTTCCGCCGCCCGCGCCCGCGCCGCATCTGTCAACGGGCGGTCAGTGCGCCCCTGTAGGCGATGATCCGCATTCCAGTCGGTCTCGAAATGGCGGGTCAGCCCGATCACGACGCTCACAACAGCGCCTCCAGCGACCGGTTCAGCAGGTCTGCCGCCGCATTGACGCCGTGCCGGGCCTTTACGTGGTCCCGCGCCGCTTGCCCTGCTGCCGCCAGTGCAGTGCGGTCAGCGCCCAGTTCCACCAGCGCGCGGGTAAGCGCAGCGGCATCGTCCGGGTCAGTCAGACGCCCGGATGGGCCAACCACCTCGCGGACGCCTTCACGGTCCTCTGCAATGCAAGCGAGGCCAGCCGCCTGCGCCTCCAAATAAACCATACCGAACGCCTCGTTCACGCCAGGCCAGATAAACAGCTCCGCCGTTTCATAGGCGGCCAGCAGATCATCGCGATTGTCAATCTGGCCAAGAAACCGGACCCGGTCCCGCACCGGGGCGAACATCGCCTCGATCTCGGGTCTGGCTGCGCCGTCGCCGACGACGGACAGTTTCCAGTCACCCGTCAACGCGCTAACCGCATCGGCCAGCAAACGGTAGGAGCGGGATTTGTCCCCCGCCCGCATCATCGCCACCGTTATCAGGCGCAACGGCCCGTCCGGTGCCGGATGCGCAGGCGGCTCGGCCCCGAGGGCCGTGAAGGGCGGCAGATGGATCAACTGCTGGCCGTCAGCCCGGTCACGGGTCAGCGCATCGAGGCCCCTCATGGAGAGATGAAAGATAATCCGCGCCTCATCCAGCGCCCGCTCCGCCGCCTCCGCGTAGCGGGCATAGGGGCCACTGAGGCGTTTGCGTGCGCGATATCCCTCGGCAACCACATAAGGAATGCCGAGCGCGCGCGCGACCACAGGCCCGATCAGATCAGGTGCCTTGTAATAGCAGTGATAGGTGAACCAAAGCGCGGGCGGCGCATCGGACAGGTCCGCGATCAGGTTCTGCGCAATGCGTTCGGCTTCCTGAAACAGATAATCCTGTCCGCTGCGATTGCCGTCGCGCTGCCATGTGCGCAATCTGCTGGCCAGCGTCACGTCCCATCCCGCACGGTCCAGCGCATGCATGATCAGCCGCGCAACCCGCCGGTCGCCCGAAGGCGACGGATGATCCGGCGATTTCATGGGTGCATAGAATGCGATGCGACGGTTCATGGGCTGAGGGCGGCCAGCAGACGATCTTCAAGCATGTCTATTCCCCTGTCCATGCCGAACTCTGCAACCAGCCTAGCGTAGGCCGCGTCGGCGCGCAGTGCCCGCCCGTCCACATCCGCGATCATCTCGCCCAGCCGCGCGCCAAGCTGCCCCGGTGCGCCGGGTGCCACGAGCGTTCCCTGCACACCGTCATCGATGAATTCGGGGATGGCGGAGACCGCGGTGGACAGGATGGGAAGCTTCTGGCTCGCCGCCTCCATCAGCACGTTCGGCAACCCGTCGCGGTCGCCATCCTCAGCGATCTTGGATGGCAGAACGAAGATATCCGCCTGCCGCAAGGCTTCGATCACCTCCGTCTGGTCGCGTTTGCCTTGCCATTCAATGCGATCCGCAATGCCGAGCTGCTCCGCCGCAGGCTTCAGCGTATCTTTCAGCGGGCCGCCACCGATGTGAACGAAGCGCCAGTTGAGATCAGCGGGTAGCGCGGCCAGCGCCTCCAGAAGATCATCATAGCCTTTCTTGGCAACCAGACGCCCGACCGACAGAAGGATCACCGGCTCACCCTTCCCGTCCCGCGCCGGACGCTGTGCCGGCGGGTCGGGAAACCGGCCGAGGTCGAGGCCGTGGTAGATCAGACCCACCGTGTCGAAGGTCGGCGCGAGCCCGTTCAGATGGGCGGCACCGGTACCGGTGCACGTCGCGCCGAACCGGCAATCGGACAGTTTTTCAACCTTTTCCCATTCGGGGATTGTCCAGATATCCTTTGCATGGGCGGAAAACCCCCATTCGACCCCGCGGATCATCGCAGCATAGCGGGCAACCGATCCAGGCGTATGCAGGAAATGGGCGTAATGAAACCGCGTACCCGGCGCAATTTCAGCCGCCATCACCAGCGCCTGTCCCCAGCGCCGTCCGCGATTAGGTGTCCTGTCACGCCAGCAATCCTTTAACCACACCGCACGAGCCTTGGCATAGCCAGGCATCCGCCGCGCCTTTGCCCAGGCTTTGATGACCCGCAGCGGCTCCTGATAGAGGTATTCAGGCAGATACCGCACCCGCGCCCTGATCTGTGCATGGATCGGGTGGGATTTGTCATCGTAAGGAAAGCGCAGCGACCAAATATCGAAGCGGATGCCGCGATCCTCCAGCGCCTTCAACTCCTGCGCGATAAAAGTCTCGGAGAGACGCGGATACCCTTTCAGCACGACCGCAAGCGGCGGTGCATCTCCCTCTGTCGCTGAACTCATGAGGCGTCTTGCTCGATCCAAGCGAGACAGGCACGATCCACGATGGCATCCAGCCCGTCCATCAACCCGATGATCCGGTTCGAGGATGGCTTCGGTTGATCGATCAGCCCCCGGATTGCATTCGCCATAACGGCGGGTGTCTCGCCATCGCGGGGCCGATGCAGCATGCGCACAAGGCCCAGCCTCTCCGCCGCCGCGATGCGGATGTACTGCTCCAGCCGCGGCGATGTCCGCGGCGCGATCACCGCCGGTTTATCGAGGCTGAGGATCTCGCAAAACGTATTGTAACCGCCCATCGCGATCACGCCTGTGGCATCGGCGAGGAGCCGCTCCATCCGCGGATCAAAGCTGAACGCAGTAACGCGGTCGGCCATCGCCTGGGCGCGTCGATCAAATTCCGCCCTGCGTTCGGCATTCAGGAACGGCCCGTAGACCAGTACACCGTGAAGCGGAATTGTCGGATCGGATTCGTAGGCCGACAGCGTCCAGTCGATCAGCGCCTCACCATCACCACCGCCGCCGGTAGTGACCAGAACATAGGGCTGAGGTGGCGGTGGCAGGCCGACCAACGGCCAATGGGACAGCTCGCGTCTAAGATAGCCAGTGTAATGGACCTTATCCATCATCCGATCTGATATCGACAAACCGGCAAGTGGCTCGCAAATCTCTGGCAGGCCATAGATCCAGATTTCGTCGTAATAGCGCTCGATCGCCTCGATCGCGCCCTTGCGATCCCATTCCCGGCGCAGGGTGCCCGGCTCATCAAGGACATCGCGGATACCCAGCACCAGCCGCGCGCCGTTGGATTTGGCGGTCTCCAGTGTCTCGGCCAGCTCGTTTCTGAACCCCCAGGGCTCTTTATCGACAATCAGGAGGTCCGGATCGAACGCGCTTTCAGCGGCAGAAAGAAGCGCGGAACGCAGCTTCACCGTCTCCTCGATATCGACGCCAAGGTTATGGGACGCGTAGGTGCCGTCGGGCATCTTCACGACGCCGGGCAGACGGACATGGTCGACCCGGTCGGGGAAATCGAACCGTCCCGCGATGGGCGAGCCGGTCATGATCAACGCAGACAGTTGCTCATCCGCGGCGACCAGCGCCTGCGCAATCGTGCGCGAGCGGCGCAAATGGCCGAGACCGAATGTATCGTGACTGTAAAGCACCGCGCGAGGGCCGGCACGTTCTCTGTCACGGCGGTCGCCTTGCCTGGCACCGCGCCGTACGTAGTCATCCATCCCTCAGCTCTCCCTGCGTCGGGGCCGACGCCCCTTCGCCGGTTGTTATCGAGGCATACTCGCGTCTTTCCTGAAACGCCAGTCAAACCCTTATGTCACCAAAAAACGACTTAACCCCGTGATTCAGTCTCAAAAAAGGGTCATGATGGCGCGGACACAATCTGTTAGCGTTGTCAGACCACTGGACTAAAGGACTCTCATGGGGCGATCCAGACTAAAAACCGGGGCTTTCATGCGGCTTCTCGTGCTGCTTTGCGGACTTTGCCTCATCACTGCGGCAAGCACCGCAAATGCTCAGCAAGAACCCAGCGCCGAGCAATATGGGCAGGTTCTGAACGCGCCGGCGGACAATGCGGGCGATGCACCTGCGCAGCCGCCGGGTACTGACACGACCAGCAATGATCCCGATCTTGCCGCCTATGGTCAGGTAGCTGAGGTCTACAAGAGCGAAAGCGCGCTGGAAATGACACAGCAGCGCGTCGGCGTATTTCAGCAAAAGGCGCGCCGTGTCGTTGGTGCCGCCGACACTTACTTTACCGATATTGTGGCCAGTCTCGACCAGGCGAGCCCGACCGGATCAGCATCTTATTTTCTGGGCGTCGTGCTCTTTACCGCAATTCTGCTGGCAATCGGTCGGGCGGCGGTAACGCTCTATGCGCTCTACATCGCGCTGCCGATCATGCGCAGTATCCAGCAACCGAACCCGCAAGGCATGGTGGAAAAGCTGCCGGTGCTGGCGGCCCGTGTGGGTCTGCAGCTGGTCGGCATCGTTCTGGCATTATTGGTCGCAGCAGCCGTGGGGGCGGGCTTCTATCAGGAGGATGAGCCGACACTGAAGACCGTCATCGCCGTCACCGGCGGCTTCGTGATGATCCAGATCATCGATGTGCTCTGGCGTATGGTCGTCTCGCCCTACCTGTCCGACTACCGCATCCCAGCGTTTTCGGACAAGGATTCGCGCAGGCTCTACCGCTGGCTGGCCATCGGGGCGACGGTAGGTGTGACCACCAATGTCCTTCTGTCCTGGATGCGCGAAATGGGCATCCGCGAAGAATCGATCGCCCTGACCGCAATCGCTCTCACAACCCTGTCGCTTCTGCTGATATTCCTGATGGTCCGCTCCTGCGGACAGGCGATTTCCAACGCCCTGCTCGGCGGTTATTCACGGGCCGAGGCATCGCGCATCGCCGCAGTCGCCAGTTATCTCTGGCGGCCCTTGTTCCTTGGCTACATGACCTTCGCCGGGCTGGAAATGGGCTATCGCCTCATCATGGGGCTGGAGCTTGGCGTGCCGCTTCTTGGCGGGGCATTCACGGTGCTGCTGGCAGCGCTCGTCGTCTATGCCGCCACTGTCTATGTGATCGAGCGGGCCTTCCGGCGCGCCCGCACGATGCGTGATGCCAACCGGGCCATGACCGAGGCCGACATGGCTGAGGATATCGATGATATCGACGCCAACAAGCTGGCGATCCGCGACAGCCTCGAAGATGTGGACGCGGATGATGGCGAGGAGGGCGGCTCCGGCCCCGCGATGATGCGGCCATTGGCACCCCCGCCACGGCGGCGCGGCATGCACACATTCGAGGATCTGGCGCGCCGCGTGGCATCCATCTTCGCCCTTGGTGCAGCGGCCTATGCGCTGATCCGCATCTGGCTCGGCGCGGAGGCATTCGCAGAAGGATCGAATTTCGACATCGTGCAGGATCTGATCGACGTCTGTTTTCTGGGATACATCGCCTTTCATGGCGCGCGCATCTGGATGGATCAGAAGATCGAACTGGAAGGCGGCGCGGATCTCGGTGCCGCTGAACCCGGCGATGAAGGCGGCGCGGGCGCAGCGGCGTCCCGGCTGGCCACCATCCTGCCGCTATTTCGTTCGTTCGTGCTGCTGGTCATCGCGACAACCGCGGTCTTCCTGGTGCTTTTGCAGTTGGGCATCAATGTCGCGCCGCTGTTCGCCGGTGCCGGTGTGGTCGGTCTTGCCATCGGTTTTGGTGCGCAGAGCCTCGTTCGCGACATCCTGTCGGGCGTCTTCTTCCTGTCGGACGATGCGTTCCGCAAGGGCGAATATATCGACGTGGGTGATGTCAAAGGCACGGTCGAGAAGATCTCGCTCCGCTCATTCCAACTGCGCCACCATCTTGGCGCGTTGAACACTATCCCCTTCGGCGAGATCAAACACCTGACCAACTATTCGCGCGACTGGGTGATGATGAAACTGCCGCTTCGGCTGACCTATGACACCGATGTCGACAAGGTCCGCAAGCTGATCAAGAAACTGGGGCAGGAGCTGCTGGACCACCCGACGGAAGGGCATAAATTTGTCCAGCCATTGAAATCGCAGGGCGTCTACATGATGGAAGACAGCGCGATGATCATCCGCATCAAGTTCATGACGCGCCCCGGCGATCAGTGGACAACGCGCAAGCTGATCTATCAGGAAATCCGCTCGTTATTCGAACGCGAAGGCATCAAGTTCGCCCATAAGGAGGTTACGGTCCGCATTCCCGATCTCGACGATCCGGTCAAGAAGGGCAACCTCAATGAGGACGAACGCAAGGCCGTTGGTGCCGCAGCGCGCAGGGCCGTGGAAGAAGAGATACCCGTGCCCGCAGGCGGCGACGACCGCTGATCGGGCAGGTCCGGCGGGCGCCAGACCGATATCAAGACATGTGAAAGCAGGCTCAGCATGACCAATCCGCTCCTCTCCGACTGGACCACGCCGTTCGGCATCCCGCCCTTCGCCGAAATCGACATTGCTGATTTCAAACCCGCCTTCGAGGCTGCGCTGACCGAAGACCGCGCGGATATCGACGCCATCGCCGGGAATGCCAGTGCGCCCGATTTCGAAAACACCATCGCGGCGCTGGAACGGTCCGGCAAGGCGCTGACCAAGGTCGCCAGCGTCTTCTTCAACCAAGCGGGCGTCAATTCCAGCGACGGGATGCGCGAAATCGAACAATGGGCTGCGCCGGTCCTGTCCGCCCACAGCACCGAGACGGTCATGAACGCAAAGCTGTTCGCCCGTATCGACGCGCTACATGGCGCGCGCGCGACGCTGAACCTGACGGCCGAGCAGGACCGCGTTCTGGACCTGACCCATAAAAGCTTCGTGCGCTCCGGTGCCAATCTGACCGGCGATGACCGCGCGCGCATGAAAGACGTGATGGGCCGTCTTGCCACACTCGGTGCGACATTCAGCCAAAATGTCCTGAAAGACGAAGCCGACTGGTTCATGGCGCTGGACGGGGCGGACGCCCTGGCCGGTTTACCCGACTTTCTGATCGCCGCCGCCGCAGAGGCTGCGAAGGAACGCGGGCAGGACGGCCATGTCATCACCCTCTCCCGCTCGCTGATTGCGCCTTTCCTCCAGTTCTCGACCAACCGCGATCTGCGCGAAAGGGCCTGGCGCGCCTGGACAGCGCGCGGCGAGATGCGTCGGGAGACGAATAACCACGACCTGATCACCGAAACTGTCGCGCTCAGGGCCGAACGCGCGCGGATGCTCGGTTTTCCCAATTTCGCGTCCTTCAAGCTGAACGATCAGATGGCAAAGACGCCCGACCGGGTGCGCGACCTTCTGATGGCTGTCTGGACCCCCGCGCGCGAAAAGGCATTGGCGGAGCGGGACGCGATGCAGGCACTGGCCGCCGCCGAGGGTACGAATATCAGGATTGAGCCATGGGACTGGCGGTTCTACGCCGAAAAGCAGCGCAAGGCGGAGCATGATCTGGATGAGGCGGAGCTGAAGCCCTATCTGCGCCTCGATGCGATGATCGAGGCGGCGTTTGACTGCGCATCCCGCCTTTTCGGCCTCTCTTTCAAGGAACTTCCCGATGCACCGCGCCCTCATCCCGATGCGCGGGTCTGGGAGGTGACGCGCGATGGCAATCACATCGCGGTTTTCATCGGGGACTATTTCGCGCGCGCCTCCAAACGATCCGGCGCATGGATGTCGGCCTATCGCGGTCAGCAGAATCTGGATGAGGCCGTGCGGCCCATCATCTCCAACGTGATGAACTTCGCCAAAGGGTCCGGTGTGACGCTGCTGACCTTCGATGATGCGCGCACGCTTTTTCATGAGTTTGGACATGCCCTCCATGGAATGCTGTCGGATGTCACCTACCCTTCCATCGCCGGCACGTCTGTTGCGCGCGATTTCGTCGAACTGCCGAGCCAGCTCTACGAACACTGGCTGAGCGAGCCGGATGTCCTTGCCCGGTTCGCGCGGCACTACAAGACGGGCGAGCCGATGCCGGAGCCGCTGATCAAACGCCTGCTCGCGGCGGAGAATTTCGGCCAGGGCTTCGCCTCGGTCGAATACACAGCCTCAGCGCTGGTCGATCTGGAGATGCATCTCATCGAGGATGCAACCGGTTTCGACCCCGCCACCTTCGAGATACGAACCCTTGATGCGATCGGCATGCCCAAGGAAATCGTCATGCGCCATCGTACCCCGCATTTCGCCCATGTGTTCTCGGGTGATGGTTATTCCGCTGGCTATTACAGCTACATGTGGTCGGAAGTGATGGACGCCGACGCCTTTGACGCCTTCACCGATGCGGGCGATCCGTTCGATGCGGCAACGGCAGAGCGTTTGTCGACCGCGATCTATTCGGCGGGCGGGCGGCAGGATCCGGAAGAGGCCTACAAGGCGTTTCGCGGGCGGCTGCCCGAGGTCACGGCGCTGTTGCGGCAGCGTGGTCTGGACACAGCCGCCTGAAGCCTTCATCATGTAATTGGATTGCAGATGTGTGGATGTCTGTTGCAATGAAACTATGTGGAGAGAGTTATCATGGCCAGAATTAAGGCGCGAACAGCGTTCAACCTCGATACATTCGAAGTCTTGAACGACGATCCGAGTGTTGCGAATAATGGCTTCATTCGGGTCATTTCAGGTAACCTGACCGGCGAATACTCGGGTCCGTTCCGGATCAACAACGATGAGAGCCTTTCGGGGAGCCTCGCGAAGTATGAATTGTTCGAAAGCGGTGTCCTGCAGGCGACCGTCACCCAGATCAATCGCGATGCCCAGCGGTTCGCCGACACCTTGGATCTTGGCAGCGGCAGTGCATTGCAGAACTTCGTGCTGAACGGTGATGACAAGTTCATCCTTTCGGGATCTGACGACAAGGCGCGCGGGCGCAGTGGCGACGATCTGCTGAAAGGCAAGAACGGCGATGATAAGCTGAGGGGCGATGGCGGCGATGACCGGGTCTTCGGCAATGCCGGGAATGACAAGGTCGCCGGCAATGGTGGCAATGACGTCGTCAAGGGCGGCGGCGGCGATGACAAGGTTCTCGGCGGCGGCGGCAGTGACCGGGTCATCGGCAATGGGGGTAATGACAAGGTCAAGGGCGGCGGCGGCAGTGACACGATCATCGGCGGTGCGGGCGACGATACACTGACCGGCGGTGGCGGCCCGGACGTGTTCGTATTCGGGCGCAATGACGGCTCTGACACGATTCGCGATTTCGTCGTGGGTGTCGATGATATCGAATTCAACGGCTCCGCCACCAATTCGGACCTGTCGATAACCGATGATGGCAATGACGCGATCATCACCTTTGCCGATACGACAATCCGCCTCCTCGGTGTCGATAGCCAGGACATCAACGTCCTCGACTTCCTGAGCTGACCGACCGGCGGCATCGATGGGCATGGAAAAGGGCACCCGGTGGGTGCCCTTTCGTGGTCTGTCAGATCGGTCGCGATCAGCGGGTGATTTCCGACTGTGAGCGTACACGGCCGCCACCTTGACGCGCGACGAATTCTTCGCGCTGCCGCAGCGCATTGGCCACTGCTGCATTTGATGCCGCTGCCCGGCGCCGCTCACGCTGATAGCGACCGTCGTCGCGGCGATCAGCCCGGCGCTCCGCGCGCCTTTCGGCCCGTCTTTCAGCCCGTCTTTCGGCACGCCTCTCCTCACGCCGGTCGGCGCGACGTTCCTGCCTGCGGTCTGCACGCCGTTCTGCACGGCGATCACGTTCCCGCTCCAACCGCCGCTCTACCCGGCGGTCGACCTGACGATCAATCCGGCGTTCCACCCGGCGGTCAATGCGGCGGTCAACCCTGCGGTCGATACGACGATCAATGCGGCGATCGATACGACGATCGATTCGGCGATCGACGTGCCGGTCGCCGTAATATCGCGGCGACTTATATCCATAGACGCGATATGGCCTCTTGTAGATGACGCGCGGGCGATAGGGTTTGTGAATGATGCGGGGCGACTTGTAGACCCGATGTCCGTAATATGGCCTGTCGTAGCGCTTACGCCCGTCCCGGTTGGCGATGGCGGCAATCGTGCCGCCGACGATCGCACCCAGAACGATACCCGTTACCACATCGTCGGCCTTCGCCGCACGCGGTGCCCCGCTGACCAGCAAGGCAAAGGCCGCCGCCAGCATTACGAAAGGTCTCAACATGTCGAACCTCCTCATTATGTTTGCATAGCGTTCAACGCCACTATGCCTTTCTTCCGGCGCAATTGCGGCAACCGGATACACACGAATGCGTGATGGACCGATTTCAAAAGGGCTGTTATAGGCACGCCATGGATTGCGGGATGCTGATATTTCGAATTATCGGCCCGGCCGCCCGCTGAGGGCGCGCCGGGATAACGGCGCGCCTGCGCGCCCTGCCCTGATCAATTCCACAAGCTTTTCAGAGAGTTACGCCCATGTGCGCTGATACAACCGTGTCCACGAAGGACGCCCCCGAATACAAAGACACGCTGTTCCTGCCAAAAACCGACTTTCCCATGCGCGCCGGACTGCCCAAACGTGAGCCTGAATGGCTCGCCCGTTGGGCGGCGATGGATGTTTATGGCCGCAACAGGGCCAAGACCGGCCGAAAGCAATTCACCCTCCATGACGGGCCGCCCTATGCCAATGGGCATCTGCATATCGGGCACGCGCTGAACAAAATTCTGAAGGATTTCGTCGTTCGCTCGCAGCAGATGCTGGGCAGGGATTCGCGGTACGTGCCCGGCTGGGATTGCCACGGCCTGCCCATCGAATGGAAGATCGAGGAACAATACCGCAAGAAGGGCAAGAACAAGGACGACGTCCCGATCAACGAATTGCGCGGCGAGTGCCGCAAGTTCGCCGAAGGCTGGGTCGACATCCAGCGCGAGGAGTTCAAGCGCCTCGGCGTCACCGGCAACTGGGACAAACCTTACCTCACAATGGATTACGAGGCGGAGGCGACGATTGCCTCCGAATTCATGACCTTCGTGATGAACGGGACGCTCTATCAGGGCTCCAAGCCGGTGATGTGGTCCGTGGTGGAGAAAACCGCGCTGGCTGAGGCTGAGGTTGAGTATCACGACCATCAGAGCCATACGGTTTGGGTTAAGTTCCCGGTGGTTGGTTTTACGGGCGAGAACGACGTCTTCGCCGGCAAGACGCAGGTCGTGATCTGGACAACGACGCCCTGGACGATCCCTCAGAACCGGGCCGTCTGTTACAACCCAAGCGTCGCATACGGCCTCTATGAGGTGACGGGGCGGCCCGAGGAATGCTGGGCCCAGACCGGCGATCGTTACATCCTCGCCGACGCGCTTGCGGATGACGTCTTTGGTCAGGCGCGCCTCGGCGGCGAAGGCTGCGTGCGTCGCCTCGCAGACGTCTCCGCCGACGATCTGGCGGCGATGAAATGCGCCCACCCCCTCCGCGGTTACGATGGCGCGGGCGGCGAATGGGACTACGATGTACCCATGCTGCCGGGCGATCACGTCACTGACGATGCGGGCACCGGCTTCGTGCACACAGCGCCGTCGCACGGCGCGGACGACTACGTGATCGGCGTCAAACACAACCTGCCGATGACCCATAACGTCATGGAAGATGGGTCGTTCCGGGCCGATTTGCCGCTTTTCGGTGGTGCCGTCATCTTCGACCACAAGGGCAAGGAGAAGGACGCGAACAAGCGCGTCATCGACAGACTGGTGGAGGTTGGCGGCCTGCTTGCCCGCGGTCGGCTGAAGCACTCCTACCCCCATTCCTGGCGCTCCAAGGCACCGCTGATCTTTCGCAACACGCCGCAATGGTTCGCCGCCATCGACAAGACGCTGGATGACGGGCTGGATGATTATGGCAAGACAATCCGCGAGCGGGCGCTGGCCTCCATCGACAAGCTGGTCAAATGGACCCCACAATCGGGGCGCAACCGCATCCATTCGATGATCGAGGCGCGGCCCGACTGGGTTCTGTCACGCCAACGCGCCTGGGGCGTGCCGCTGACCTGTTTCAAGCGAGAGGTCGCGCCGGGTGAGGTTGAGGTCCTGCGCAACGAAGAGGTCAATCAGCGCATCCTTGTCGCATTCTTCCGCGAAGGTGCCGATGCCTGGTTTGCCGATGGCGCGAAGGAGAGGTTCCTGAGCGGCGTCAAGGGCATCAACCCTGATGAGTGGGAGAAGGTCGACGACATCCTCGATGTCTGGTTTGATTCAGGGTCCACCCACGCCTTCACCCTGCGCGACCGCGAAGACGGCACGCCGGACGGCATCGCGGACCTTTACCTTGAAGGCACAGACCAGCATCGCGGCTGGTTCCATTCCTCCCTGCTGCAAGCCTGCGCCACCAAGGGCCGGGCACCATACCGGGGCGTGCTGACCCACGGGTTCACGCTGGACGAGAAGGGCATGAAGATGTCCAAATCGCTCGGCAATACGATCGTGCCGGAAACGGTGGTGAAGCAGTACGGCGCGGATATCCTGCGCCTTTGGGTGGCCCAGACCGACTATACCGCCGATCAGCGGATCGGGCCGGAAATCCTGAAAGGGGTCGCCGACAGCTATCGGCGCCTGCGCAATTCCATGCGCTTCATCCTCGGCAATCTCGATGGATTCACTGAAGATGAGCGCGTTGATCCAAAAGACATGCCGGAGCTGGAACGCTGGGTCCTGCACCGGTTGTCAGAACTGGATGAGGTCGTGCGCAAGGGCTATGATGACTATGCGTTTCAAAGCGTCTTCCAGCAGCTTTTCCAGTTCTGCACCGTGGACCTCTCGTCGCTCTATTTCGACATCCGCAAAGATGCGTTGTACTGCGATGCGCCTTCCTCGCTCCGCCGCCGCGCGGCGCGTACGGTACTGGATTTGCTATTCCACCGCCTGACCACATGGCTGGCACCAATGCTGGTTTTCACGATGGAGGAGGTCTGGCTGGAGCGTTTCCCGGGCGATGACAGTTCGGTCCATCTGCAGGACATCCCCGCAACGCCCAACTGGCGCGACGAGGCGCTGGCCGCCAAGTGGGAGGCGATCCGCAAGGTTCGTCGCGTCGTGACCGGCGCACTGGAGATCGAGCGGCGAGAGAAACGCATCGGTGCGTCGCTGGAGGCAGCGCCCGTGGTCCATGTTGAGGATGATGCGACCCGCGCCCATCTCGAAACGGTCGATTTTGCCGATCTCTGCATCACCTCGGCCATCACCGTGACAGGCGATGCGGCACCCGAGGCGGCGTTCGCGCAAGACGACACCAAGGGCGTCGCCGTTGTGCCCGCCCTGGCGACAGGTGCCAAATGCGCCCGCTGCTGGAAGGTGCTGCCGGATGTCGGCACCCACAAGCACAAGGACGTCTGCGGGCGCTGCGACGAGGCGCTCTGATTACATCAAACCCGTCGCCCCGGATCAGGTCCGGGGCAACGGTGCATCAGGGCAATACCCCAGTCCCAATCAAAAAGGGCGTATTTTTGCCAATTTCCTTCTATATTCATCATCTCGTAGAGTAATCAGGGGCATTTGTGATGGCGACAGAGTTTACAACAGCGGTCGAGAGTTTTGAGTTTGCGGCCACACGGTTCGGCACCCCGCGCGGCGAGGCGGGCGGTGCGAACCAGTTGAAGGAACGCTCCGGCGTAACCCTGGGTGATGGCGTGGCCATCACCGACAGCCGCTTTCTGACCGCAGACAATGGCGGCCCTATCGATCCGGCCAACCTGACAGTTCAGCGCGGTGTCGGCCTGACGAATGGCGAAGGCGCGGCGGGCAGCGCAGTCTCCGTCTCCTCAACCGCACCGGGCGATGGCGATGCGTCCGAAATTGCACTGATACGGACGGGGGATACCGACGCGGGCCCGCTGATGGGCATGGTGTTCTACGCCGACCCGAACGAGGCTTCGGGCGCGATGGTCGCAACCGGTTACAGCCGGTTCGACGATGGCGCGACCCCGAAATCCGTAGCGGTAACGCTCGACCCCGGCAGCGTGGCATCGGTAACCCTCAAGAACCGCATCGGACCCAATGATGTCTGGGTCACGTCGACCGTCGAGGACGGCATCGAGGGCGGCTGGCAGGGCGCGGGGGTCTTTCAGTCACTCGATATCGACGGCGATGGGATCAGCACGCATTACCTCGCCGGGGTACTGGTCGGTCCGCTGCGCGCGGCGTCGGGCGATGTTGTCTATGCGATCGACCCGACATCAGACGTCTACCGCGATCTCGCGGCGCAGCTCCAATCGGGTGGCGTGGCGGCGGATGATATCGGGCGCAATGCGCTGGTCGCCTCCAGCGCGGGTGGGCGGCTGGACGGCACCTATCTGAACGAAGATTTCCAGGGCAGCGCTGTGGCAGATGACCTTCGCGGCGCAGACGGCGATGACCTTCTGTTCGGCGCGGGCGGCGATGACAGCCTGCGCGGCGGGCGCGACGAGGACACGGTGATCGGCGGTGCGGGCGATGATGTCCTGCGCGGTCAGGGGCAGCATGACCTTTTGCAGGGCGGTGCCGGCAATGACAACCTGATGGGCAATAACGGCAATGACGTCCTGATTGACGACGACGGCAATGACCGGCTGAGCGGCGGCAATGGCAATGACGAGCTGACCGGAAGTGGCGGCGACAACCGGCTGAACGGCGGCCGGGGCAACGACACCATGACCGCGGGCGAGGGCGCGGACCGCCTGAACGGCGGATCCGGCAATGACATCATGGTAGCGGGCGACGGCAATGACTGGCTGGACGGCGGTACCGGACAGGACATTCTGACCGGCGGTGCCGGGGCCGACCGGTTCATCTTTTCAAGTGACGGCAATGACGAAGTGCTGGATTTCGATCTTGCCGAAGACCGTCTTCAGGTGCGCGCGACCGGTGCCAACTCCCTCGCCGACCTGACCCTCACTGATCTTGCGGCAGGTCGGGTGCAGGTCGAAGGTGGCGCGCTAAGCGTCATCCTGAACGATGGCGACGGCATTGCCGACTTCACCGCAGCCGACTTTCAGGCCAACGATTTCATCTTCTGATCGGGCGGCCCCTTGGCGGGGCCGCTATCGCACCTTCTCCGGCAGCAACCCTTTCGGGCTGAAACGCAGCGCCACCAGCAAAAGCGCGCCCATCAGGATCATTCGCATATGCGCGGCACTGTCCAGCAGATGCGCCCTCAGCCCACTATCATCCGCCATGCCGGATGTGACCACGTCCATCAGCCATCGGCCCACGGGTTCCGCCTGAATCCAGACAAACCAGATCAGAAACCCGCCGAGGACCGAGCCCCAGTTATTCCCCGATCCGCCGATGATCACCATCACCCAGATAAGGAAGGTAAAGCGCAGCGGATTGTAAGTACCCGGCGTGAACTGCCCGTCCAGCGTGGTCAGCATCGCCCCCGCGATCCCGCAGACGGCGGAGCCGAGGATGAAGACCTGCAAATGGCGCCCGGTGACATCCTTGCCCATCGCCTCCGCCGCGTCCTCCCGATCGCGAATGGCGCGCATCATGCGGCCCCAGGGGGAATTCAGCGCCCGCTCCGACAGCCAGAGGATGATGAGGAGCACGATGGCGAAAAGAATCCCGTAAAGACCTTTCACGAAGATCGAAGACGCCTCCACCGGGGATGCGCCGAACCACGCGGCCCATTCGAGGAACCATTCCGCCTGTTGCAGATCGACCTCATAGGGAACAGGGCGCGGCAGGCCGGTGACATTCTTGACGCCGCGGGTCAGCCAGTCCTCGTTCTTGGCGATGAAGACGATGATCTCCGAGATGCCCAGCGTCGCAATCGCCAGATAGTCCGACCGCAGCCCCAGCGCGATCTTGCCGATCACCCAGGCAACGCCCGCCGCCGCGAGACCGCCGACAAGCCAGGCGAACATGATCGGCAGGCCAAGCCCGCCCAGAAAGCCCGACAGGGCGGGATTGACCGCCTCAATACTGTCCACCGCCGGATCAAAGAACCAGCGCGCAGCGATGTAGCCGATCAGGATCGCCGCTGCGACCGACAGGTTGCGCTTGCGCCCCTTGGGCAGTTTGCGGCGGATCATCACAATCGCGGCGATGGTCGCGATCACCGCGATGAGCGACAGGAAGAGGCCAAATCCCCCCGCGCTCCACGCCTCCTGCACCGGGTCGATGGAGATGACGACCGCCGCGACACCGCCCACCGCCGCAAATCCCATCGTGCCGACATTGAAAAGGCCAGCATAGCCCCACTGGATGTTCACCCCCAGCGCCATGATAGAGGAGATGAGACAGAGATTGATGATCGCGAAGGCCAGCGACCAGCTTTGATAGAAGCCCACGATCATCAGAAGGCTTGCCATGATGGCGAAATACACGGGGCCGCGCAGTGCCGGGCTCATATCGATTTCCCCCTCAGGATACCGGTCGGTCGGATCAGAAGAACCACCACCAGAATAACGAAGGAGACCGCGAATTTGTATTCGGTGCCGAGAAGCTGCACGAGGCTCTCAGGCTCCCATCCCGGGATCAGGTAATAGAAGAACCGCTTATAGGCATAGGTCACCATCACCTCCGAAAAGGCGATGACGAACCCGCCCAGGATCGCGCCCAGCGGATTGCCGATCCCGCCCACGATGGCGGCGGCGAACATCGGCAGAAGAAGCTGGAAATAGGTGAAGGGCTTGAACGACTTGTCGAGCCCGTAAAGCGTGCCCGCAATCGTCGCCAGCGCCGCGACGATCAGCCAGGTGACCATGACGACGCGGTCCGGGTTCACACCGGAGAGGAGCGCGAGATCCTCATTATCCGAAAAGGCGCGCATGGCCTTGCCAGTCCGGGTTTTCTGCAGGAACCAGAAGAGCGTGGCCACGGCGATGGCGGCGACCACCAGCGTCAGGATGGTGGAGGATTTGATCGCCAGTCCCTGATCGAGGCCGGTCATCTGCCTGAACTCGCCCGCCTTGATGATGAACCGCTCTCCATCGGCAAACCGCTGGTCATCCGGCCCGATGATGAAGCGCACGACACCGTTGAGGATGAACATCACGCCGACCGAGACGATCACATAGATCACCGGTTTCGACTTTTGCGCCCGGTAGAATTTGTAGACATATCTGTCGGTGAAGAGGAGCAGCGCCGCCGTGCAGAGAATACCGAACGGCAATGCCAGCAGCGCCGTGGGCAGAGGGCCAAGATTAACCCCGAGGGATTGCAGCCACCAGGTCGCCAGGATCGTTCCCATGGCCCCGAAGGCCATCGTGTCGCCATGGGCGAAATTGGAAAACCGCAGGACCCCGTAGACCAGCGTGATGCCCAGCGCCCCGAGCGCGAGCTGCGCCCCGTAGGACGCGCCGGGCAGGAGAACGAAATTGGCAAAGAGGACGATCGCGTTGAGGACATCTGTCATATCATAGGCCTTCTATCCGCAACCGCCCCGGCCCTGAGCCGGAGCCTTTCGCTGATCGGCGGGTGGCCCCGGCTCAGGGCCGGGGCGGTTGCGATAAGATGGAAACGCATCGCCATCATCCCCCCAGGAAACTGCGGCGCACATCGGGGTTGGCCAGCAAGGCTTCGCCCGTGTCGGTATAGCGGTTCTCGCCGGTGACGAGCACGAAGCCCTTGTCGGCGATATTCAGCGCCTGCCGGGCGTTCTGCTCCACCATCAGGATCGCGATGCCGGTATTGCGGATTTCGATGATGCGGTCGAACAGCTCATCCATCACGATGGGCGAGACACCTGCCGTCGGCTCGTCCAGCATCAGAACCGTCGGTTTGGTCATCAGCGCCCGGCCGACGGCGACCTGCTGGCGTTGCCCCCCGGACAGCTCGCCCGCATTCTGGTGGCGCTTTTCCTTCAGGATCGGAAAAAGATCATAAATCTGCTCCATCGTGGCTCGAATATCGTCGCGGCGCAGATAGGCCCCCATCTCCAAATTTTCCTCGACCGTCATGCCCGCAAAGACATTGGAGGTCTGCGGCACAAACGCCATCCCCTCCGGCACCCGGTCCTGTGGGGAGAGATCGGAGATGTCCTTGCCGCCAAGCCGCACAGCGCCTTCGCGCAGGGGCAGCATCCCGAAGACAGCCTTCATCGCTGTGGATTTCCCGGCACCATTCGGCCCGACGATCACCGCGATCTCACCCTTCGCGACAGAGATCGTGCAGCCTTTGAGGATATCCGCGCCGCCATAGCCACCGGTCATGTTGTCGCCGATGAGGAAGGGTTCGGAGGTCACGCGATCGCCTCCGCCTTGTTCTTGAGCCCCGTCCCCAGATACGCCTCGATCACCCGCTCGTCGGACTTCACGTCTTCCGCCGTACCCTCGACCAGCACCGCGCCCTCGGCCATGACGATGACCGGGTCGCAGAGGCGGGAGATGAAATCCATATCGTGTTCGATCATGCAGAAGGTATAGCCACGCTCCTTGTTCAGGCGAATGATCGCGTCACCGATGGTGTTCAGGAGCGTGCGGTTCACGCCGGCGCCGACCTCGTCGAGAAAGACAATCTTCGCCTCCACCATCATCGTGCGGCCAAGTTCCAGCAATTTCTTCTGGCCGCCGGAGAGGTTCCCGGCCAATTCATCCGCAACATGGGAGATAGAGAGGAAATCAATGACTTCATCCGCCTTCTCGCGGATCGCGCGGTCCTCGGCGCGGACCTTGCCGGGCGAAAACCAAGCGTCCCAGAGGCGCTCTCCCGACTGGTTCGGCGGGACCATCATCAGATTGTCGCGAACCGTCAGGGTGGAAAATTCATGGGCGATCTGGAAAGTGCGCAAAAGCCCCTTTGCGAACAGCTCATGCGGGGTCAGGCCGGTGATGTCTTCGTCGCCCAGAAAGATACGGCCCGATGTCGGTGGAAAGGCCCCGGCGATGCAGTTGAACAGCGTGGTCTTGCCCGCGCCGTTCGGACCGATCAGACCCGTGATGGAGCCTTGCGCGATTTCCAGCGTCGCGCCGTTGACCGCTTTTACCCCACCGAAATGCTTGTGCACGTCTTCGCAGCGGATCATTGGATGCCCCCAAATGCCCAGCCCGAGGCGATGCCCCGGGCTGATATTGCCTCAGACCAGGCGGATCAGCGGAAGCCGACCGTCACGATGCCTTCGGCTTCGATCTTGATCTCGCGGTAGTTGCCCGCGCTTTCACCTGCGCCAATCAGTTCCACAGCGGAGGCACCGACATAGTCGATATCCTGGCCTTCGGAGATCAGCTGCATGGCTTTGGCCAGCTCACCGGGGAAGATCTGCTCGCCCGGCGCGTTGGCCAGATCCATGATCTTGTCCTTGTAAGCCGCGCTGTCGGTGGACCCGGCAGCCTGCATCGCCATCATCAGAAGCGCCGCAGCATCATAGCTTTCAGCGGAGAACGGCCCGGGGGCGAAACCGGCGGCTTCGGCCATCTCGGCAAACTTCGCTGCGCCTTCGCTGTCAGTACCCGGCACAGCGCCGTAGGAGCCGTTCAGATCAGCACCGATGGCCGCAGGCAGCGCGTCGCCGATCATGCCGTCGGGCAGATAGAACGTCTCAAACGCACCCGTGTCGATGGAGGCCTGGATGATGCCCTTGCCGCCCTGGTCGAGGTAACCGGCAACCACCAGCACTTCACCACCCGCCGATGCGAGCGCGCCGACCTCGGCGGAATAATCCGCCTTGCCGTCTTCATGGGCGGCAGAAATCGTCACCGTGCCACCGGCACCGGTGAAGTTCGATTCGATGGAATCGGCCAGACCCTTGCCGTAGTCGTTATTGGTGTAGGAGATCGCGATCTCGTTCACGCCTTTGCCGCGCAGGATGTCCGTGACGATCTGGCCCTGACGCGCATCGGACGGTGCCGTGCGGAAGAAGAGGCCATTATCCTCGATGGTCGACAGCGCGGGTGAGGTCGCCGAGGGCGAGATCATCACGATGCCATTGGCCATTGCCACGTTCTGCAGGATCGCGGTCGTCACGCCGGAACAATCCGCGCCCATGATGGCGGCAACGCCGTCGGCGGTGATCAGACGTTCCGCCGCGGCGGTCGCTGCCGCGGCATCGATGCAGGTGCTGTCACCGCGCACCGGTGTGACGGTCTTACCATCCAGAAGCGCGCCCGCGTCGGACACTTCCTTGATCGCCAATTCCGCGCCTGCGCCCATGTCGGGCGTGATGGATTCAAGCGGACCCGTGAACCCGAGGATGACGCCGATTTTGACTTCGTGGCCATCGGCGTTTGCAGCGCCCGCCATGGCCAGTGCCGCTGCTGCGGCAGCGATGAGTGTTTTCTTCATAATACCCTCTCCCATTGAGGTCATTTCTAAGTCGCGCGTTGTGCGCTGACTGGTCGGGATAAGAGGGCAAATCAGGGCCGGTTACAAGATGTCACCGATCAATCTGCAGCGGCTTCGGCGTTTTCCAGCATGGTACCGACCCTGAAGACCAGATCCTTCGGCGTGAAGGGTTTGCGCATCCAGTCGGTAGCCTGCAGATCGCGCGCCGTCCGCAGAGGATCGAACCCTCCCGCAATGCGCGAGCCGCCGGAGACAGCGAGGATCGGTACTGTCTGCCACCATGCGGGACGATTGAGATTGACCATCTGGCGAAGGCGCGAAATCAGCAGCACGCCGCCATCGGGCACCAGAACGCCGCCCTGTCGCACATAAATATCCGCAATCACAAGATCATAGACCTGTTCCGTCAGACGCGCAGATGCTTCGCTTGCATTTCGGGTGATGGTGAGCTCATGGCCAGCTGCGGTCAGCACCTCTTCCCATTGGTCGGTGAGGTCAATGTCATCTTCGAGGATCAGTAATCGGGCCATAACATACTCGTTTTACTACCTTGGGTAGAAAGCAAATCACAGGGTGCGGCGTCAACCCTCGCCGCATGCCAGATTGACACTTTCTGCGCAACCGTCAGCCAAGATTGACACAATGCGGGCAAATACATTGATGATCTGCAGGGGCTGGCCAGACCCGGGGACCTGCGGAGCTGGCGCACCGGCGACCAGACAGGCAACGGGGCGGCTCTGTCCGTGAACCGGAAGAACAACTGCCGACCCAAACCCCTGCGCGATCAACGACCGCTTCATCCTATCATCAGCAGGGCGCAAGATCATCGCGGTGCCAGCCCCAGGCAGGATGATATCGTCGCTCGTCACCAGCACTGACATGGGCGCGTCGAGGTCAGGAATAAAAAGCGGTCCAACGGCCATCGAAGACAGCACTGCGTCCGCCATCGCCATGACCCCATTTGTATCGGGCGCGATACCGAAAGAGCCGAACTCCAGGGCGAAACCGGCGCGGTCCGGCTGGGGCATGATAGCCATCACGCGATCAATGCCGGTCAGCACGCGAAATCTGCCGAGCGCATCGCGCAGCATCACATCACGGGTCTCGCCATCCGGCCCCCGGATCAGGAGGTGGAGGTGATCCACCGCCGGTGCGCAGAACCCGTTCGGGATATCGGTCGGGGGCAGAGGAAGCAGTTCCAATACAGCGAGATCGCCGCTGCGATGGACGAACAGATCGCAAAGCCGGTTGCCGATCCGCTGTCGTCCGATCCGCTCGGCCACCTCTGCGATATGACGATGGCCCAGCCGATTGCGGACCTCATGCAACAAGACTTCGTCAAAAACGCCCGCAGCTGGATGGCCGATGATGTCGGCGACTTCGATGCCGGTGTGTTGGCCGAGATTTTGGCTCGCGCTGCAGACAGTCTCAAAATGGCGGTCGGCGCAGATAATCGCCCCCCAACCCTGCACCGGTTCCCGTGCTATGGTCATCGGAGGTCAGCGCGGCGCAATGCCGGTTTGCCAATCACCATCAAGACCGTTGCCCCCTGCGTTCATTGTGCTCAACCGCCAGGCGACACTGCACCAGCAGGACGCCTTTGTCGAAGAATGCTTCGAGGACCAGTCCGCTGCGTCAGGTTGGATGGAATCTGCCTGCCGGGGACAGGGTAAAAATCTCACAGCCGTCTTCGGTGACGCCGATCGAATGTTCGAATTGCGCGGATAGTGACTTGTCGCGGGTCACGGCGGTCCATCCATCCGACAGGATCTTGGTGTCGGGTTTGCCGAGATTGACCATCGGCTCAATGGTGAAGAACATGCCCGGACGCAGCACGGCACCGGCACCGGGCCGCCCGTAATGCAGCACGTTCGGCGCGTCATGGAACACTCGCCCAAGGCCATGACCACAGAAATCACGCACGACGCCACATCGCTGGCCTTCGGCAAAGCGCTGGATCGCGTGGCCGATGTCACCAAATGTCTTGCCGGGCTTTACCTGTGCAATGCCCTGCATCAGCGCCTCGTGCGTAATGTCGATCAGACGCTTCGCCTTACGGTTTGGGCTGCCTGCCACATACATCCGGCTGGTATCGCCGTACCAGCCATCAAGAATGACGGTCACGTCGATATTCAGAATTTCACCATCCTTGAGGACACGCGGCCCGGGGATGCCGTGGCAGACGACATGGTTGATCGAGATGCAGGATGATTTCGGATAGCCGCGATAGCCGAGCGTCGCCGGAACCGCACCGGCATCTGTCATGTGCTCGTGAATGCGGTCGTCCAACTCCTCCGTTGTGACGCCCGGCGCGACATGGGCGCTGATCATGTCCAGCACCTCCGCCGCCAACCGGCCAGCGGCGCGCATGCCGGCAAAGTCCTCAGGCTGGTGAAGCTTGATGCCTTCCGGTGTTCTGTCGCTTGTCGTCGCGCGCTCCAAATCGCTTATCCTTCTTTTGGCGGCTGTCTCAGTGTCCGCCTGCCGCCTGTCCGGTTCAAGCCCTTTTGCGCACATGCGCGGCGCTGAACGGCAGACTTTGCGCCAGGACCACACCTTCGACCGAGATCGTGGTGCCGTAGACGATGATTTCCACCCCGGCACTCCGGGCGTCATCGAAAGCCGCTACATAGGCAGGGTCGATGTCGCCAGCAAGCCGCATCGCCGCGCAATCGTCACGCTGCACGACGTAAAGCATGACCGCCCGGTCGCCCGCCGCGACCACTTTCGACAATTCATCTAGATGTTTGGCACCGCGCGCGGTGACGCTGTCAGGAAACTCCGCCCAGTCACCCGTTCGGCGCAGATGGACATTCTTCACCTCGACATAGCAGTCCGGACGCGACGGGTCGGTCAGCAGAAAGTCGATGCGACTGCCGGTGCCGTATTTCACCTCCGCCCGCACCTCATGATAATCGGCCAGTTCCTCAATGCGCCCCGTACGCAGCGCCTCGCCCACCACCTTGTTCGGAACACCGGTGTCGATCCCCGCCCAGCCGCCGGTTAAGACGCCGTCATTGGGCAGTTCCACCAGCCGCCAGCCATATTTCAGCTTCTTGCGGGGATCGTCATTGCCTTCCAGCCACACGCGCAGGCCGGGCATGTTCAGACCCAGCATCGCGCCGGGATTGGGGCAATGGGCGGTGATGACCGTACCATCTTCCAACTCGACGTCAGCCAGAAACCGTTTATATCGGCGGACCAGTGTGCCGGGGATCAGAGCGCGCGCAAATTTCATCACCGCCGCGTCGCCTCTCGCGGCGGCGGAGTCAAGGGAACAGTGATGTCAGACCAACCAACCGCAGCCATGATCGTCATCGGGGACGAGGTCCTGTCAGGCCGCACGCGCGAAGGCAATGCCTGGCATCTGGCCAAGGTGCTGACCGAGGTTGGCATCAGCCTGCGCGAGATACGCATCGTCGCCGACGACAGGAATGCCATCGTCGAGGCCGTGAATACGTTGCGCGCGCGGGTCGATCATGTGTTCACATCCGGCGGGATCGGCCCGACACATGACGACATCACCGCCGACTGCATCGCGGCGGCCTTTGGCGTGAATGTCGGTGTGCGCGACGATGCCCACGCGATCCTGGAGGCCTATTACCCTGAGGGAGAGCTGAACGACGCGCGCCTGCGGATGGCCCGCATTCCCGACACCGCCACATTGATCCAGAATCCGGTCAGTCAGGCACCGGGCTTCAAGATCGGCAATGTCCATGTGATGGCCGGTGTCCCGACGGTGTTCGAAGCGATGGTCGAAGGGGTGCGCCCGACCCTGAAGGGCGGTGCACCGCTTCTCAGCTGGTCCCTGCGCACCGATGCGCGTGAAGGTGACATGGCGGGCCCGTTAGGAGAGGTCGCGGAGCGTCATGCGGGGGTCTCTTTCGGATCCTACCCGTTCGGTCGCGGTGGTCCGGGTTCCACCCTCGTGGCACGTTCGCAGGACCGGGCGCGGTTGCAGGCAGCCGTGGACGACCTGCGTCAGATGCTGACCGCGCTCGGCATCACCAATGTCAAGGAAACGCCGCCCATGTGATCGCTGCTGACAGGGCCTGACCGGCCGCGCGCCTAACGTCGCCCCGCGAACACGGGGACAACATATGAACAACGAACGGCGCGACGGTCTGATCTTCGTTCTGATCTCGGCGCTGGTTTTCAGCAGTGCTGGGCTGTTCACCAAAGGGGTCGAGGCGGCGGCGGCGGACGTCGTCTTCTGGCGCGGGCTGGCCGCTGCCGCGTTCACGTTCAGCTGGCTTGCGCTGACCGGCAAGCTAACCGCACAAATCCGCGCCTTGAACGGCCCGGCCTGGCTGGCCGCAACCCTGATGGCCGCCGGGACAGCGGCCTTCATCCCGGCGCTGAAGCTCACCAGTATCGCCCATGTCGCCCTGATCTATGCCGCCTGTCCGTTCATCGCGGCAGCGCTGGCCTGGCTCATGATGGGAGAGCGACCAAGCCGGGTCACCATGAGCGCGAGCCTCGCTGCCCTCGCCGGCGTTGCGATCATCATGGCAGGGTCCGACGAGCGTTCCGGTTCGGGCACCAGCCTGCAGGGCGATGTTTTGGCCCTCGTCATGACCACCATGATGGCGGCGGCGCTGGCTGTCTATCGCCGGTGGCCGGCAACGCCTGCTGCCCTGCCTGCGGGCATATCTTCGCTGATACTGGTCCCCTTTGCGGCGGCTCTCGGTAATCCGGCAGATGTAGCCATTGCAGAACTGCCTGTCCTGATTGCCTTCGGCCTCGTCTTCGCGCTCGCCTCCGTCACGCTTTCCGAAGGCGCACGCCGCTTGCCCGCCGCCGAGGTTGCGCTGATCAGCGCGCTGGAAACCCCGATTGCCCCACTGTTGGCATGGTTGTTCTTCGCCTCCCTGCCCGGCCCTGCAACATGGCTCGGCGGCGCAATCATCTTCGCGGCAGTGCTGTGGTCGCAGATCGCGGGAAGAGCGGTAGTGCGGTAGTATCGGGACGGTTTTACTTGCGGCAACTGCTGGTCGCACTGCATACTGCGCGACACGTCGGTCATGTTGCAAATGACCCTTGCTGATCGGTCATGCCGATCCAGCCCAATCTCCCAGAAATCGACCGTCAGCAGCCATCCGAAACTTTTGTCCGGATTTCCGTCTGACCCAGCCGCACATCATAAGCAGGAGACGATTGTGAACACGCCAAAGCTACCTCTAGAAGGCTCATGCCTTTGCGGTCAGGTGCAAATCCACGTCACCGAACCACCACTTTTGACGTTCGCATGCCATTGCCGCGATTGTCAGAAATTATGCGCGGGCGCCTACTCTCTGACCGCAATGTTCCCGACCGACAGCTTTTCTGTAGCCGGCGAGCTGGTGATCGGGGGCATGAGATGCGAGCAGCGGAAGCATTACTTCTGCCCTGATTGCATGAATTTCATATTTTCGCAGATCGAGGGGGCCGAAATGCGGGTCAATCTTCGTGTTTCTCTCCTTGATGACCTGACATGGTTTCAGCCCTTCGTCGAAGTGATGACCGAGGAAGGGCTATCCTGGTCGAGGGTTCCGGCAGCGCACAGCTTCGCCCGGCGTCCGGAGACCGCCGAGGAGCTGACCCAACTGATGGCGGATTATGCGAGGCGGTAGGACGACAGGGGCAGCGAGGTCGAGCCCGTTCAATATTCGTCGGTGCCTTCGTCGTGGATCGACCCTGTATGTTCATGTTATGTTCACTACATGTCAAAGCGACCCCGATTCGATCTGCCCGACCCGACCGACGGTCCTCATATCGACCAAGCGATGCGCCATGGCAGGGGTGCCGTGTCGAACCGCTCCGGCAGGTTCGAGGTGGCAACGCGTGCCAGTTTCGATGATGGATGGGATAGTGAGGGCGAAGACCCACCACCACCACTGAAAACTGAGGTTTCGGTCGACCGCTCACGCTCCATCATCTCGAAAGTCACATCGCCCGACATCTCGTTTGATCGATCGATCAATCCCTACCGGGGATGCGAGCATGGCTGCGTCTACTGTTTCGCACGCCCTACCCATGCCTGGCTCGGCCTGTCGCCGGGGCTGGATTTCGAAACGAAACTGACGATGAAACCGGATGCGCCCGACCTGTTGCGCAAGGCACTTTCAAAGCGGGGGTATGAGCCAAGGCCCATCGCGATCGGCACGAATACTGACCCCTATCAGCCGATTGAAAAAACCTATCGGATCATGCGCGGCATCCTTCAGGTGCTGGCGGAGTTCAACCACCCGGTGACGATTGTGACCAAGTCGGCGCTGGTCGTGCGGGATGCGGACATTCTGGGGCCAATGGGGCGCAGGGGGCTGGCGCGGGTTGCGCTGTCGCTGACATCCCTTGACCCCGCCCTGTCGCGGCAGATGGAGCCGCGCGCAGCGACGCCCCAGCGCCGTCTCTGGGCACTGCGCCAGCTTTCCGCCGCAGGATGCCCTGTTGGCGTCATAATCGCGCCGGTCATTCCCGCGCTCAACGACCACGAGGTGGAGGCGTTGCTGCGTGCTGCCGCTGCTTCCGGCGCGGGCAACGCCAGTTATATCGTATTGCGCCTGCCGCTGGAGGTGCGCGATCTCTTCCTCGAATGGCTGACAACCCACTACCCCGACCGCGCGGCACGGGTCATGCGCTATGTCCGCGAGATTCACGGCGGGCGCGATTACGATCCGCAATGGGGCAAGCGGTTGCGCGGCGAAGGAGTGTTCGCCGATCTGATCCGCCGCCGCTTTGACCGGGCAGCAAAGGCGAACGGGATCGCAGGCCGCGCGCAGCCGCTGCGCATCGATCTTTTTCGCGCACCCGACGAAATGGCGCCGCAATTCTCCTTCATTGATCGCCTGACAGGGGCAGGGTCCTAGGCCATACTGCCCGAATGTGGCTCCGGGGTGATTTGATGCGCATATTGATGGTTGTAGCGCTTCTGGCTGGGCTTGCCATACCGCTTGGCGATGCGACGGCGCAATCGGACGCGCAATCCGGGGGCGGATCGCAGACGCGCGCGACGCAGGCGCTGGCAAACCTGAAGGAACTCATCGAAACGCGCGAGGCGCTGCAGACTGAACGCGACACGCTCCGCCAGCAATCCGGACCTGATATTGATGCGGCGGCGCAGAAAACCGCATTGGAGCAGATCACGAGGGAAATCGACGATCTGACCACCCAGATCGGCACTATCGCAACCGGTGTGTCGGATGCGGATTTTCGCGCCGGGCAAGGCGCGGCCTTCGATCTCAACACCGAAATACAGGCGCTGGTGGAGCCCTTTGTGGCGATGATGCGCGATGCGACCGACAATGCGCGGCAGATTGAGCGTCTGCGCAGATCGGTGGCGGAGGCACGGCGGCGCCTCTCCCTTGCGCGGCAAGCCCGTGAGACCCTCGCCCCGGTCCGTGATGCAGCAACGGACGAAGCGCTGATCGCCACGCTGGATGACATGGATGCCCTCTGGCAACGGAGGGCGGATGCCGCCGAAGGGCAGGTCAACGCGCTGGAGCAGCAGCTAAAGGACCGGCTGAGCGACCGGGGCGAAAGCCGCGAAGCCGCCAATGCGGTTGCCTCAGGCTTCTTCAAGGATCGGGGCCTCAGCCTCATCTATGGCATCGGTGCCTTCATCGGCGTTTTCGTGGCGTTGCGCTTCGTTCACAAGGCCACGGTCTGGCTGCGCGAAAAACGCCGGATCAAACGCAGTTTCGCGACGCGGCTGGTCAATCTGATCTTCACGGCATTCACCTTCATCATCGCAACGGGTGCCATGCTGGCGGTGTTCAACGCGCGCAATGACTGGCTTTTGCTGGGCATATTCGGGATCATGCTGCTGACACTCGCATGGGCGGGGATCAGGATGATCCCCGGCGCGATGGAACAGGTCACGCTCCTCCTCAATCTCGGCGCTGTGCAGGAGGATGAAAGGGTCCTGATCGATGACGTGCCCTATCGCGTGCGCAAGCTGGATTTTTACACCGACTTTGAAAATCCGGCCCTCGAAGGGGCCGACTATACCTTGCCAGTGCGCGCCCTGATCGGCCTGCATTCGCGGCCCTCCGGCCCCGATGAGCCATGGTTCCCGACCCGCAAGAACGACTGGGTCCGGCTGAATGACGAAACCTACGGACGCATCGTCAGCCAGAGCCCCGAGATGGTGGAGATAGAGATCCCCGGCGGATCCGAGGTCACCTACACGACCGCCGATTTCATGGCCGCCCAGCCTGAAAACCTGCGCAACGGGTTCCGAGCGGAGATCACATTCGGCATCGGCTACAGTCACCAGGCGGAGGCGACGGGCGAGGTGATGGAAACCCTGAAAGCCCATGTGCGCAGCGGTCTTCTGAGGATCATCCCGGCCACGCAGCTCCGCACGGTCGGCATCGCCGTGCTGGAGGCAGGCGACAACGCCATCATCTACGAGGTCGAAGCCGATCTGACCGGTGCCGCCGCACCGGTGCTGGAAGATGTGGAGCGCGAGCTGACGCGCCTGTGCATCGAAGCCTGCACCGTCAACAACTGGGACATCCCGTTTCCGCAGATGGTGGTGCATCGCAGCTGAAAACACGGCTTGCAAACGGCCGCCGCCTGACCGATGACCAAATGATAGTTTTGTCAGTGTGGGGTTGAATCCATCGTGTTTTCACAAGGCAATGTGCTGCTCCGGTTTCGGGGCGTGTTGGGGGTGCCGGTCGAGATCGACCAGTCGCTGCTCCTCTTCCTCGGGTTTCTGTTCGTCGCCATCGGGCTGCTCGGCGGCAATATGGAATATGCAGCGGTGCTGGTCGGGATGCTGATCGCAGCGGTCTATCTGCATGAGCTTGGCCACGCGGCGGCGTCCCTGCATCAGGGGGTGCCCGTGTCGCGCATCGTTCTGCATGGTGGCGGTGGGCTTTGCTATCACGGGCATTCGGAACCTGCACAAAGCGTCATCATTATCGCGGGCGGCCCGGCGGTGAACCTGGTCCTGTGGCTGACGGCACCGGTGATCGGCGAACTGGTCCTCGACATGGGCATGCCTGCCGGCAGCTACGGTGCCTCTGCGGCACCCTTTGCATCGAGCACCTACACCATCGCGAGCTACATCACGTTCTTCGGCGAGGTGAACAAATGGCTGTTCATATTCAACATGATCCCGGTCGCACCGCTCGATGGCGGACGGCTCCTCTTTCTTGCGCTCTGGTACAAGCTGTCTCTGGATCTCGCGACGCGGCTATCGGGCCTGATCGGTACGATCATCGCGGTGCTGTGGTGGCCGGGCGCGATCCTTCTCTACATGAAGCTGGGCTTCATCCTCTTCTTCTTCCCGTCCATCTCCGAAAACTGGCGGCGGTTCAGGAACGGCGAATAAATGGACCGCTGGCTAAGCGGCATCAGATCGACCGCCCTGCCCCTTCCCAATAGGGGGCCCTGAGGCGCGGTTTGAAGATCTTGCCACTATCTTCGCGCGGCAGCGCATTGTGGAAATCGATGATGCGGGGCTGCTTGAACCGGGCGAGGCGTCCACCAAGCCAGCGCATGACTTCGTCTGCGTCCGGCGTCCATCCGGCGGCGGGCTGGATGGCGGCGACGATCTTCTCGCCGAACTCCTCATCCGGGGCACCGAACACGGCCACATCGGTGACAAAAGGGGCTTCGATCAGCACGGCCTCGATCTCGGCGGGGAAGATGTTCGCACCGCCGGAGATGATCATATCCTTCTTGCGGTCCGTGATGAACAGGAACCCGTCTTCGTCCAGCCAGCCCATATCGCCAACGCTGACATGTTCATCGATCTCAGCCCGTTTGCGGCCCTCGGGATCGTTCGAGTAGTCAAACTTTCCGAACGCATCCATCTTCACATAGATGTCGCCAACCTCCCCCGGCGGCAGTTGTTGTCCGTCGGCATCATAGACGCGGATCGAGCCGCCAAGCTGGATGCGGCCCGCGGTTCCGGGACGCGCCAGCGCCTCCTCCGAGGTGACCATAGTCATGAACCCGATCTCCGACGCGCCATAGGTTTCCCAGAAAACCGGTCCCCACCAGTCGATCATCGCCCGCTTGACCTCATGCGGCCAGGGGGAGCCGGTGGAGACGCAGAATTCCACCGATGAGGTGTCATAGCGCGCCTTCACATCCTCGGGCAGTTTCAAAAGGCGGCTCATCATCGTTGGGACGAGATAGATATGGGTGATCTTCTCGCGCTCGATTGCCTCCAGAAAACTGACGGGGTCGAAACGCGGCAGGACATGCACCGCCATATCCTCCATCGCCAAGGCCATTGCCGTCAGCGTGCCGGGGGCGGAATGGTAAAGGGGTGCGGCAGTGAGGAACCGTCCGCCCGGCCTGAAACGGAACATCTCAGGCGCGATGCGACGCATGATGGCATAGTAATCCGCAGGGCCGCTATCGGTCGCGGCGGGGATGCGGCGGATACCCTTCGGTTTGCCGGTAGAGCCTGACGTGTAGCGCATCATGGCACGCATCGGCGGGCGACCGACGACGGGTGCAGCGGCATCCAGAAGGTCGGACCATTCAGGGTAAGTGCCGCTCGCAGGCGCCTGATCCGCTGAGCTATACGCGGCTGTCAGCGCCGCATCAGGCGTCACCGCGATCACGGTCTTTCCTGCCAGCGCCGATTCCACGGGCGCAATCAGATCGCGGTGGAGGATCACAACCTCCGCCCCGCTATCGGCAAGGATATCCGCCACTTCCTGCGCGGCGGCGTGCCAGTTCAACGGCACCAGTATCGCCTCCGCCAGCGAGACACCGCGCATGACCTCAAGATGGGCCAGATCATTGCGCATGATGACCGCCACCTTGTCATCGGGCCCAACGCCGAGCGCCGCCAGCGCGGCTGCGCCCTTCGCGCCGCGCGCCTCCAGCTCATCACGGGTCATGGCTGTGTCGGGATCGGCGATCTGGGGGGACATGGAAGCTCCTGCGAGATTGTTCGTTGACCCTATGCCGCTTTGCCCGCCCGCGCCAGAAAGACCGGCATCAGAACTGACAGGATCAAAAGGCGGCCGACATGGCAGGCGGCGACGAAACCCGGATTGGCCCCGATAGGCGCCCCCATCGCGATCATTGTCTCTAGCCCACCGGGCGCGAAGGCGACCAGCACATGCGCGGGCGGCATCAGGATCGCCCAGGCGACGGGCAACGCAAACAACGCCGACAGCGCAGCGGTTACGGACGTGCTGACCAGCCCCGCCGTCAATGAGCGCCGCAACGCGCCGAGCGAGATGGCCGCAAAACGGGTGCCGATCAGCGTGCCAATGGCAATGAACCCGGCTGTGGCGACAGGTAAGGGCATCGTACCGGGCACAAGGTCCGTCAGATGGGCCACGGACGAGACCAGCAAGGGCCCAATCATCAGCGGAGCAGGCACCCGCATCGCCTTCAGAACAAGGCCGAGGCCAAGGCCAAGCACGATCAGCAGCAACACCGAGCCAATGCTCATCGCCTCGCCCGGCTGGCTCAGCCCGACGCCGAGATCGACACCGAAGGCCATCGCGATCAGCGGCACGATCAATGTCAGCGACAACAGCCGCACGGCCTGGACAGCAGCAATGCGTGGCACATCCGCTCCGATCTCCGCACTGATGCCGAGGACAAAACTCAGATGTCCGGGCGTCGCTGCCAGCACCGCGCTCCGATCATCAAAACCAAACCCCCTTGCGAGCACCAGTCGCCCCGCAGCCATGGCGATGACCAGCATCACTGCCAGCGCCAGAAAGGCCAGCGGCCAGCGCAGGAACGCCTCACGTGCCTCAGCATTAACGCCGGAGCCGAGGCTGACGCCGATGATAACGAAGGCGGCGTCACGAAATGGATCAGCAATCGCGAAACGCATCCTCGTCACACCCAACAGGCTGATCAGGATCGCGGGGCCGGTAATCAGGTAGAGGGGGAAGGACAGAAGATAAGCGCCCCCCGCCCCGACCGCACCAACCGCAAAACTGCGCAGCGTGATCAGCAAGTCCGGGCGGGATGGCATATAGGGCACGAGACAGGTGCTAGCATTCAGGACGGGGCTGCACCAGCAGTGATGAAGTGCCGGATATCGCGAAACGCGGCATCGGGTGTGTCGCCGATAACCCCGTGGCCAGTGTCAGGATAGCGGATCAGCCGGGCAACGTCCGGTGGCATTGAATCGCGGATCACCTCACTGAAGACGGGCGGGGTAACGGGGTCGGCGTCGCCACTCAGGACCAGTGTTGGACAACGTACCTGCCGGAGCGCTGCGCGAAAGTCCATGCGCCCTTGCTCATTGCGCGGCCCATTGAAATGCAGCGCGACGGGATCTTTCATCACCAGTCGCGCGATGGTGTCGGCGTCAAATGGCCCGCTGGTCTGGTAGAGCGGGAAACAGACCTGATGATATCGCGCGCGGCTCTCGGATGTGGGGTTGTTCCAGTACCCTTCCGCTGCTTCGCGGGCCACTGAACCGCCGAGACGATGAAATGCAGCGAACAATTCTTCGAACACGAACTGCGCAGCGGTGGAGATCAGGATCAGCCCGCCGATATGGTCGGGATGGCGTGTCGCATAGGATTGCGCAACGAACCCGCCAAAAGACACACCGCAGACGATCGGCCGTTCGACCCCCAGCACATCGCAAAGCCCACGGATGTCGTCGCCCCATTGCGCCAGCGTCCAGTCCGCAGGGTCGCCATCATCGCTGCGCCCGTTGCCGCGATGATCGACATAGATGATCTGCGCGATGTCCGACAACGCGCCCCAACCCGGCTTGAACAGGCTGTGGTCTGCCCCTGGCCCGCCATGGAGGAGGATCAGCGTCGGCTTTTGCCGCATGACGGGGCCATCGGCGACCAGTCCCGCGCCTTCGATATCCACAAAAAGCCGGGCACCGTTGACCATGATATGCATATCCTTGCCTCGCTCCTTCGTATGTGACCGGCAATCCGATGAAACCGCCTTTGACACGGCAGGTGAATCGCTTATAAGCCGCCGCTTGCGGCGCTTACACCCCTGGAGGATCGCCGCCGAACCAAGGAGAGACATCATGGCTGAATTGCCAGTAGTAGAGGCCAACGCGCGGGCCGGGTCGGGCAAAGGGGCTGCCCGCCAAGCGCGACGTGACGGGATGGTTCCCGGCGTGATCTATGGCGGCAACGCCGATCCCCAGAGCATCAACATCAAGGACAATGTCCTGCTGAAGAGCCTGAAGGCCGGCAAGTTCATGTCGACCCTCATCAATCTGAAGGTCGACGGCACCGACAACCGCGTGATCTGCCGCGCTGTGCAGAAGGATGTCGTTAAGGATCTGCCGATCCACGCCGATTTCCTGCGTCTGTCGGATCGCAGCCGCATCAACCTCTTCATCCCGGTGGAATTCCTGAACGAGGACACCTGCCCCGGCCTGAAAATGGGGGGCGTGCTGACGGTGGTGCGGCCTGAGGTCGAATTGAAGGTAACCGCAGGCAACATCCCTGAGCAGCTGGAAGTGGATCTCTCGACCTTCAATATCGGCGATACGATCAACATCTCCGACATCACACTGCCCGCGGGTACCCGCGCAATGATCACCGACCGTGACTTCGTGATTGCGAACATCTCCGCACCCGCCAGCCTCCTGTCCGAAGAAGACGAAGCGGGAGACGAGGATGCAGCCGAGGGCGAAGATCAGGCGCAAGCCGAGGGCGGCGAGGAAGCAGCCGAGAGCTGATCGCGTTCTTGCCTTCGCAATTTTGCGCGCCGCCCCGTATAGATTACGCGGCGGCGCGTTTCGTATCAGGAGCCTGATCGGCGATGAAACTCCTTGTGGGTCTTGGCAATGTCGGCGCGAAATACGCGCGCACGAGGCATAATATCGGCTTCATGGCCGTGGACCGCATCGCCGATGACCACGGGTTCTCGCCCTGGCGCAAGAAATTTCAGGGCGAGATATCAGATGGTCGGCTCGGCGCTGCCAAGGTGATGCTTCTGAAGCCCGGAACCATGATGAACCTGTCGGGGCAGTCGGTCGGTGAAGCCGCGCGGTTCTATGATATCGCCGCCGAGGATATCATCGTGTTCCATGACGAGATCGACCTCGCCCCCGCCAAATGCCGGGTCAAGCATGGTGGCGGCCATGCCGGGCATAATGGCCTTCGGTCGCTGCATCAGCATATCGGTGCCGACTATATCCGCGTGCGCCTTGGCGTTGGCCATCCGGGCCGCAAAGAAGCTGTACCTGGTTACGTTCTTCACGATTTCCCCAAGGCCGATGAAGCATGGCTGGACGATGTGCTGCGTGGCTGTTCGGACGGTGCGGCGAAACTGGCTTCGGGAGACGATGCAGGCTTCATGAACGCGGTCGCCCTGCGCGCCGCGCCGCAGCGAGAAAAACCGGCGAAGGCCCAATCGAAGCCCGAGACCAACTCAGGGCCGCCACCCTCCACCGACGCCGCGGCGGAGCCGTCGTCGTCCCCCTTTGCAAAACTGCTCGACAGGTTCGGACGCAAATGACTGACCATCTGGATGCCCGCGGCCTCCTTTGCCCGCTGCCCGTCCTCAAAGCGCGCAAACGATTGCAGCCCCTCAAATCCGGCGATGTGCTGGAGGTATTGGCGGACGATCCTGCCGCAATCGTCGATGTCCCGCATTTCTGTGCCGAGCAGGGACATGAGCTGATCGGACAGGAAACCGCAGAGGATGGAGCGCAACTTTACCGTATTCGAAAGGGCTGACGGTATTGTTTCAATATTGGACGGCACCGGGCCGATTGCGCATAATTGTTTCACTAAATCGCATCGGCACACAGGCGACCTACGTTGCACAAAAACCCCATAACCCACTGTAAAATATAATATAAATTCGCCACCTCCTCGGCTGCGACACCTCCGCACCCATTAATCGCGCAATCCGCGACGCGCGGAAACGTTACTCCGTCCGTGATCAGCCGCTAGCTACAACAATGAGCACAAAAACAGGAGGGTTGAATGTCTGGAATGAAGGTAATTAGTGCGCTCATCGTTGCTGGTTCGGTGGCGCTGACGGGGTTAATCGGCACAACGGCGAGCCATGCTGCCGATGTCTGCAAAATCGACGTGGAAGTCGATGATCTGACGCCCGAACAGGCGCAGTCCGCCTATGACTGCATGATCGATGGCCTGCTGGCCGGCTGGCAGAAGGGCGGCCACCCTGTCGCTGCCGAGTACAAGACATGGACCGCCGCCGCGAGCTATCCAGCAGCCGTCGGCACACATGGCAACCGCCTGCTGTTCACCTATGTCAACGATATCGGCAAGGAGCAGTACCTAAAGTTCGAAGAAGAAGGCGTGACCATGCCGGTCGGCTCCATCCTCGCCAAGGAAAGCTTCAACGCACATACCAAGGGCGACAAGATCGGCCAGCTGCGCGCGGGCCCACTGTTCCTGATGGAGAAGGTCGCCCCGGGCACGTTCGACGAGACGGATAACTGGAAATACACGCTGATCACGCCCGGCGGCAAAGCCTGGCTGGAATCCGGCGTGACAGAGCCAGCGAAAGTGCAGAACGCCTGCCACGAATGCCATTCGCTGGTGCTCGAAGATCAGGATGCGATGTACTATCCCGATTGGGACGCGCGGGTCGCAACAAACTGAACCCGCACCAAAACCTGGATGGGGCGCATGGCGGCGATACTGTCATGCGCCCTATGGTTTCTGGCGTGACTTGATAAACTCCTCACAAGGGTCGCCCCGGTCGAAGGGCTCCGTGAAGACGGTGATGTCATAGGGCAGCGGCCCTTGCCCGCCTTCGGACGTGCCATCCTCGGGCACTTCGATCATCCCGACGGAGATAACTTCTGCATCCGGCTCCGCCCGGTCGATGAAGAACGGAACACCCCGATCGGTCCGCGCATGGCCGTTGCCGGTAATCAGAACCACCTGTCCCCGGTCCAAAAGACGCAGCGCCGCATCAGCGAAGGCGGCGTCGCGCAGTTGCTGTGCCTCCGACATGCCCGGCAGCATCGCGGTCGGCAGGGCACCGCAATGGGCGCGGTCCTGTTCGTCCAGCATGTCCTCGATCACATCCTGCGGGAACCGCTCATCCAGGCGATATCGTGCGGCCCGGTCGCCAAATGCGGCGGCGGCCCCTTCGGATACCGCTTTCATCAGCATGTCGCGATCAACCCCGCCGCCCGCAATCCAGGCATCGGGGGCGGCATCGAAAATGGGGGCATACATCGCCCAGTCGCCCCAGCCAGACGCATCCCAATTCAACGCCTCGCGCAGATCATCGCCGCTGTCGCGCGCTGCGTTGGCGATGTCCTCGTCCGCCTCTGCCACCATTTCGAAGGCCAGACCGGCAGGTGCCAGCGCCGCGACGAGGCGTGCCTGCCATTCGTGGTGCACCGGGTTGTCATGCCGCTCCCCCAGAATGGCAATGTCGGCACCGCGCAGGCGATCAAGTAGCGCAGCCTCGTCGATGGCCTCGCCGCCATAGCAAATCACGCCCACGGCGGGCACGCAATCATCGGCAGTGGCAGGCAGGACGGAAACAGTCGTCAGAGCGGCGAAAAGGGCGGGGAGGGCAAGGCGCGGTTTCATAAAGTCCAAGATAGTCACAAATGCTGAAAGGGCGACGTTAATGGACAAAAAACATGGCAACAGAATGCAGGGCGGCTCCTGCCTTTGTGGTGGCGTTTCCTACCGTATCGGCGACGCGCTTCGCGACATCGTCGCCTGCCATTGCCTGCAATGCCGCAAGACATCGGGCCACCATGTTGCCGCCACGCGCGCCGACGCAGCGGCGGTGACCATGACGTCATCAGAAACACTGACATGGTATCGTTCATCAGAAACGGCAGAACGGGGCTTTTGCAACCGTTGCGGCGGCAATATGTTCTGGCGGCGCGTGGGGTCGGACAAAATATCAATCATGGCCGGAACGCTGGACGACCCGGTCGATTTGCCAATGAACCGGCATATTTTCGTCAAATATAAGGGCGATTACTATCAGGTACCCGGCGACGCGGAGCAGTTTTACGAATCCGACTGACGGATCGGCCTCGGGTACCTATATTACGCACGTCGCGCTGTTTGCGACGGTAAAGTGAGGGCTGCCTGAGTGAAAACACTCGCCTATATCGTGCTGGTGCTGACGATCGGCCTGTCATCCTGCGCGACACTGATCGCCGATCCGGCCCATCCCGTGGCAGTGGTCGTCGCCGAATGAGCAATGCAAAACGGTTTGGCGGTGCCCATTCACCCGACAATGCACGCCCCGCCTCGCCACCACCGCCACGCCCGGCCTCCCGGTTTTCGGGGCGCAAGACGCGCCGCTTCAGCTGGCGTCTGCTTGGGCTCTATCTCGCGCCCAGCGCGCTGGTCCTGTCCGGCGTTCAGGCAATTCTGTCGGCTGATCTTGAGCAGCTATTGTGGTCGTGGGGCGGGTATGGCGCGCTGCTTCTCGCCGCCTTCCTGACCGGTCAGGGCATGCGCGCGGCGGAAGCTTATGAAGACCGGATCGTGGCCAAGCCGCCCGCCTTTCCGCGCAAGCTGGTCGCGGCGGGCCTGTCCGGCATCTCGGTCGCTGCCATCTCCTACTACGGCGCAGAGCTCGGTATCGCGCTGTCTGTGATTTACGGCGCACTCGCCACCGGGACCCATGTCGCTGCCTTCGGGATCGACCCGATGCGCGCGAAGGGCGGCGCGGGCATCGCTGATGCGGAGCTGGACAGGGTGGCCGAAAAACTGGATCAGGCCGAGGCCGTGGTCGCAGAAACTGTCAAGGCCGCCGAGACCCTGAAAGACCGCGTGCTGACCAAACGGATCGATGCGCTGGCCTATGCCGCGCGCGACATCCTGCGTGAAATCCAGTCGGACCCACGCGACCTGCGGCGCGCCCGCAAATTTCTGTCCGTTCATCTGGTTGGACTGCGCGATGCGACAATCAAGTTCGCGACAGCCAGCAGCAAGGGCGCGGCGCATGATCTTCGTGGTGAATATGAGGGCCTGCTGAAGGACCTGGAGACAAGTTTTGCCAAGCAGCGAACAGCGCTGCTGGCCGATGACGCGACAGCGCTCGAGGTGGAAATCGAAGTTCTGCGTGACAGACTGAAACAGGAGGGCGCGCTCTGACGCGCCCAAGAGGAGAGAGATATGAGTGAAGACGCACGCGCAAAAGCGCAGGTCGCCCTGAAAGAGGCAGAGGCGGTGACCGCAGTGGTCCTTCCCCAACCGGCAGCAGATATCGTGGAGGCTGACAAGCTGACGCCCGAAGAAGCCGCCCGCATCGATGGCATGATGGCTGAGCTGGACATGACCAACACCCAGTCGATCATCAAGTTCGGCTCCGCCGCGCAGTCGGAATTGCAGCAGATCTCATCCTCCATGCTGGACGGCGTGCGCAACAAGGATGTCGGACCTGCCGGATCCTCCTTGCGCGAAATGGTCACCAATATTCGCGGCTTCGACGCGGATGAACTGGACCCGAACCGCAAACAGAGCTGGTGGGAGCGTTTGTTTGGCAAGGCGCGCCCCGTTGCCGAGTTCATCGCAAAATACGAAACCGTGCGCGGGCAGATCGACCGCATCTCGGATGAGCTGCTGGATCATGAGGGTATCCTGCTGAAAGATATCAAATCACTCGACAAGCTTTATGAATCGAGCCTCGATTTCTACAACGAACTGGCGCTCTACATCGCCGCTGGCGAGAAGAAGCTGGCACTGATGGACAGCACCGAGATCCCCGCAAAAGAGGCGGAGGTTCAGGCCGCACCGGAACAGGAAGGCGTATTGAAAGCGCAGGAATTGCGCGACATACGCGCCGCACGCGACGATCTGGAACGCCGGGTGCATGACCTCAAACTGACCCGTCAGGTGACGATGCAGTCGCTGCCTTCCATCCGTCTAGTGCAGGAGAATGACAAGGGGCTCGTAAACAAGATCAACTCCACCCTCGTCAACACCATCCCCTTGTGGGAAACGCAGCTGGCACAGGCGGTAACGATCTTCCGCTCACGCGAGGCGGCAGAGACGGTGAAACAGGCCAATGATCTGACCAATGACCTTCTGACCAAGAATGCAGAAAACCTGCAACAGGCGAACCGCGAGGTACGCGAGCAGATCGAAAAGGGCGTCTTTGACATCGAGGCGGTCAAGAAGGCCAATGCAACCTTGATCGCGACCATCGAGGAAAGCCTCGCCATCGCGGACGAGGGTAAGGCCAAGCGCGCGGCGGCCGAGGGAGAGTTGATCACGATGGAGGAGGAGTTGAAACAGACCCTCGCCGCCGCGAAATCAAGCCGTCCCGCGGTCACGGACAACGCAGCGGGGGCCTGATGGCTGGCGTGCCTATGACAATCCGCCCCAAGATCATCGCCGCCATGGTCGCGGTTGTGGCCGTGGCGGGCTGTGTTGATCGAACGGCGGAACAGTACCGCGAATATGCCCGCTTCGTGACCCGCGACGGGGGTATGCGCGCGGAACGCTCGCCCGAGGATGCGCAGTTCTCCAATGCCGAACTTGCGACGAATTTCGAGAAGATCGCGCTCAACCGCGAATATCGGCGCGAGGAAGGAAAACTGATCGAGGCGACGACCCCGTCGCTGATCAGCCGCTGGCGCGATCCGATCCGCTATCAGATTCTCGGCGGCGGGGTCACACCACTCGACAAGGCGGACTATGCCGAACTGGCCGCGCGCCTGACCGATCTGACCGGCGTCGAGGTCGCGGAAGGAGACAGCGACCCAAATGTCACCATCCTCATCCTGACGGCGGATGAACGGCGCGCCTTCATCGACGAGTTGGAGGAGGACGGCATTGCGGAACGCATGCCACTGGTCATCGAGTGGGCGCAAAAACTCTCCTACCCATGCGTCGGGCAGGTTGGCTACCGCGACGCGAATACCGGCCAGATCACCGGTGCGATGATCGTTATCAAGGCCGAACTGGAAGGGCTGTTCCGCAAGTCCTGTATCCATGAGGAACTGGTGCAGACGATGGGGCTGATGAATGACGACAAACGAGTGCGGCCCTCAATCTTCAACGACGATCAGGAGTTCGCACTTCTGACGGAGCATGACGAATATCTGTTGCGCATACTCTATGACGACCGGCTGCAACCGGGCATGGAGGCCAACGAGGCCTTGCCGCTGGTCCCGGCAATCATCGAAGATCTGCGGCCAGAGACCGATGCCGCGGCAGTGAATTGAGAGGGATAGATCAATGGGTTTCATGGAAGCTGTTCAGACCTGCCTGAACAAGTACGCCACCATTTCCGGGCGGGCGCGGCGGGCCGAATACTGGTGGTGGACGCTGTTTGCTATCCTCGGCAGCTTCGTGCTGACCGTGGTGGAGATGGGTATCGGCCTTGTCGGCATCCTCAGCGGCATCTTCTCGCTTGCGATCCTGATCCCTTCGATCTGCGTGACCGTGCGCCGCCTTCATGACCTCGATCGGACAGGGTGGTGGTGCCTGATCCTGCTGGTCCCGCTGATTGGCGCGATCGTCATTCTGGTATTCGCGATCACGCGCGGGACCGAGGGCGACAATCGCTTCGGACCTGATCCGCTGGCCGGCGAATACTGAGTGAAAGGACTGCTCTCATGAGCCTTTGGGACAAATTGACGGGTGAGTTCATCGATGTCATCGAATGGACCGATGACACCCGCGACACCATGGTCTGGCGGTTTGAGCGTCATGGCAATGAAATCAAGTACGGCGCAAAACTGACGGTGCGCGAGGGGCAGGCCGCCGTTTTCGTGCATGAGGGTCAACTGGCCGATGTGTTCGGGCCGGGTCTCTACATGCTTGAGACGAATAATATGCCGATCATGACGACGCTTCAGCATTGGGATCACGGGTTCCGCTCGCCGTTCAAGTCGGAGATCTATTTCGTCTCCACCCGCCGGTTTCAGGACCTGAAATGGGGCACCAAGAATCCGATCATGCTGCGTGATCCGGAATTCGGGCCGACGCGCCTCAGGGCCTTTGGCACCTATTCGATCCGGGTGACCGATCCAGCCCTGTTCCTGCGAGAGATCGTCGGGACCGATGGCGAAGTGACAACAGATGAGATCACCTTCCAGCTGCGCAATGTGATCGTATCGCGGTTTTCGAACGCACTGGCGTCATCGGGGATCGCGGTTCTTGATCTGGCGGCGAACACCGATGATCTGGGTGAATTCCTGAAAAAGCGGATCGCGCCGGAACTGGCAGCCTATGGCATCGAGACACCGGCCATGTTCGTCGAGAACATCTCATTGCCCGAAGAGGTGGAGAAAGCGCTCGACAAGCGGACCTCCATGGGTGTCGTCGGGGATCTGGGCAAATACACCCAGTTCCAGACCGCCGAGGCGATGCGCACCGCAGCCGAAAACCCCGGCTCTGCCGGCGGCGGTATGGGTGCCGGTCTTGGCATGGGCATGGGCATGGCGATGGCGAACCAGATGGCGGCCAACCAGCAGAGCCCCTGGGGCGCTGCAGCCGCGCCACCACCGCCCCCGCCGGAGCGGCTTTGGCATGTTGCCGAAAATGGTCAGACCACGGGTCCTTTCGGGCGCGGTGATCTGGGACGCATGGCTGAAAGCGGCGGGTTTACCCGCGAAACGCTTGTCTGGTCGCCAGGTTATGCCGGATGGACCGCAGCGGGCGAGGTGACAGAGCTCGCGCAGCTTTTCACCATTGCGCCACCTCCCCCTCCGCCGCCACCGCCCGGATAAATGGTGGAGGCATCCGAGGAAAGCCAGCCGCATGAGAAATTCCCGTGCGCGACCTGCGGCGCGGCGCTGGAATATGCGCCAGGCGAGACGGTGCAACGCTGTCCGTTTTGCGGCGACACCAACGAGATCGAACAGGCTGACACCCCCTGGGGGGCGGCCATCATCGCCGAACAGGACCTGCGCGCCGCACTGGCCAATCGCCTTGATGAGGAGGCGATGGAAGAGACGCGGACCGTCCATTGCGACAGTTGCGGCGCAGATGTGGAATTCGATGACAAGACCCATGCGGGCACCTGCCCTTTTTGCGCGTCCCCGGTCGTCGCCAGGACCACGCCCAATCGTCATATCAAACCCAAGGGCGTGCTGCCCTTCGCTCTGACCGAGGCCGAGGCCCGTACTGCGATGAATGACTGGCTTGGGGGGCTCTGGTTCGCGCCTTCCGGCCTGCAGGACTATGCCCGCGCGGGCCGACCGATGCGGGGCATCTATGTGCCCTACTGGACCTATGATGCCGATACGACCAGCGAGTATCGCGGCGAGCGCGGAACGGTTTACTATGTCTCCGTGCGGGTGCCGGTTCAGGTCGATGGCAAGACGGTGATGCGCACGCGCCAGGTCCCCAAGGTGCGCTGGCGGCGGGTCTCCGGCCGCGTTGCGCGGTTCTTCGATGACGTGCTGGTGCTTGCCTCCCGCTCACTGCCGAAGAAATTCGCCGACCGGCTCGGCCCCTGGGATCTGTCGGCGCTCAAGCCCTATCAAGCGGCCTACCTCGCCGGGTTCGACGCCGAAGCCTACACAGTGCCGCTTGAAGAAGGCTTCGCGGAGGCGCGCGCGCGGATGGATGAGGTGATCCTCCGCGATATCCGCTTTGACATTGGCGGCGACAAGCAGCGGATCTCCCATGTGGATACACGCGTCTCGGCGACGACATTCAAGCATATACTCCTGCCGGTCTGGATGGCGGCGTACAAATATCGCGGCGCGACATACCGCTTTATCGTCAACGGGCGCACCGGCTCCGTTCAGGGGGAGCGTCCATGGTCGTACTGGAAGATCGCCTTTGCTGTTATCGCAGGTGCCATCATCGCGGCCGGTGCCGGGGCAGCGATCTATGCATCTGGCGGCTTGCGCTGATCGCGACTGACTTCTAGAGGTCGGAGCCTGATGGCGCTGTCGGAGCCTCCGGCGGGGATATTTGAGGAAGAGAACGGGCCGGGGACAGATCCATGGATGAAACAAGCGCGATGAATGTTGCGGTGCTGGGTGCCTCAGGCCGCATGGGCCAGATGCTGATCGGCGCAGTCGATGACAACCCGGCCACCCGACTGGTCGGCGTGACGGAGCGTGCGGGCCATGACTGGGTTGGTCATGATCTTGGCACCGCCATGGGCAGCGCGGCGCGCGATGTTGTCGTTTCGGATGATCCGCTGGAGGTTTTCGTGAAGGCCGAGGCGGTAATCGATTTCACCTCTCCCGCTGCCTCCGTCGCACATGCGGAACTGGCTGCGCAGGCCCGTGCCGTCCATGTGGTCGGGACCACGGGTTTCGATGATGGCCATCTCGCCCATTTCGCGGCTGCGGGTCGTCACGCGGTGATTGTGCGGGCGGGCAACATGTCACTTGGTGTGAACCTCCTGACCGCGCTGACCCGGCAGGTCGCGGCTGCGCTGGACGCCGATTATGACATCGAAATCGTCGAGAGCCATCATCGCCACAAGGTCGATGCCCCCTCGGGTACCGCCCTGATGCTGGGCGAGGCTGCGGCCGAGGGGCGCGGCGTTCAGCTCGATGCGGTTGCTGATCGAGGACGCGACGGGATCACCGGCGAGCGCGGACGCGGCCATATCGGCTTTGCCGCCCTGCGCGGCGGTGATGTGGTGGGCGACCATGATGTGATTTTCGCGGGTGAAGGAGAGCGCATCGTTCTGCGGCATCTGGCCTCCGACCGTCTGCTATTCGCGCGCGGTGCGATCAAGGCTGCGCTCTGGGGCCGGGGCCGCAAACCAGGCGAATACGATATGATGGACGTTCTTGGTCTCTGAGCGCGCCTTATCGCGTCAGACCCCGATTTCTTAACCCCGTCTTAATTAAGCGCGCATTAACCCTGGTGCGGCCTCCATCGGAGGAGCGCGCGGGGAGAGATCATGGCAGTTCAGGCATACACCGTCGCCTTTCAGGGGATGGAGGCTAGGGAAGTGGAGGTGCAATGCCATCTCTCCTCCGGCCTGCCCGCCTTCACGCTGGTCGGTCTGCCGGACAAGGCGGTGGCGGAATCGAAAGAACGCGTGCGCGCCGCGTTGAACGCCATCGGCCTTGCGTTGCCGCCAAAGCGCATCACCATCAATCTCGCCCCTGCCGACATGCCGAAGGCGGGCGCGCATTATGACCTGCCGATCGCCATGGCGCTCTTGGCCGCTTTGGAGGTCGTGCCAGCGGATGAGGTCAGCCGCCATACGGCGATGGGAGAATTGTCGCTCGATGGACGTATTGGCGCGGTGTCGGGTGCACTGCCTGCCGCATTGGCGGCGGCAGAAGCGGACCGCGATTTCGTCTGCCCCGCCGCCAGCGGGCCGGAGGCAGCGTTGATCGGTGCTGTGCGGGTGCTGGCACCTGACAATCTGATCGCCCTGATCAATCATTTCACCGCAAGGCAATCCCTGCCTGCGCCGGAACCTGCCCCGCCCGACAATGGCGGCCCGCTGAAGGACATGGCGGATGTGAAAGGCCAGGAGACAGCCCGCCGCGCATTGGAAGTCGCCGCCGCCGGTGGCCACAACATGCTGATGATCGGCCCGCCCGGTGCCGGCAAGTCCATGCTGGCCGAGCGTCTACCCGGCATCCTGCCGCCCATGGACCCGGTGGAGGCGCTGGAAGTCTCCATGATCCATTCGGTTGCCGGCCTGATCCGCGAAGGGCGCATCCCGCAGCGCCGCCCGTTTCTCGACCCCCACTACGGCGCATCGATGGCCGCGATGGTCGGCGGCGGGCGCAATGCCGCGCCCGGCCAGATCAGTCTGGCGCATCATGGGGTTCTGTTTCTGGACGAGTTGCCGGAATTTGCGCGCCCTGTCCTCGAAAGCCTGCGCCAGCCCCTGGAGACGGGGGAGACCTTCATCGCCCGCGCCAATGCGCATATCCGCTATCCGAGCCGGTTTCAGCTGGTCGCCGCCATGAACCCGTGCCGCTGCGGTCACCTGTCGGACCCGTCGCTGGCATGTTCGCGCGCGCCGGGATGCGGGCTGGACTATCAGGCTCGCATATCAGGGCCCCTGCTGGACCGGTTGGATGTGCAGATCGAACTACCGGGTGTTACCCCCGCCGATCTGTCACGCGCGCCAAAGGGCGAGCCGAGCGCCGCCATCGCATCCCGCGTCGCCCGCGCCCGCGCCGTCCAGAAAGCGAGGTTTGAGGATCGCGGTCTCGACCTTCGCACCAACGCCGAACTGAGCGGTGCCTTGCTGGAGGAACTGGCCAGCCCGGATGACGACGGGCGCGCGCTCTTGGACCGCGCTGCGGAAAAACTGCGCCTGACCGGGCGTGGGTATCACCGCGTCATGCGTCTGGCGCGGACCATTGCCGATCTCGACGGGGCAGAACAGGTCCGAAAGAGCCATATCGCGGAGGCCGCCACCTATCGAAAGACACCGATCCGGCGGTGATCTCAGTCGAACACTTCGTCCGGTTTTGCACCCCAGATTTCCGATTTCAGGATCCAGCCGCGATGTTCGTCCTTGCTGACCTCGCACCATTCGCGCGCGCATTGGCGCACCCGCATGATCACACCTGCCTCCGCCATCGCGCTGGCAGAAGCGCTCTGACGCGGCTCACGGCGCAGAGTGCCACGTTCCACCGTCACCACGGCGGAGCGCGCACCGCGCAAAAGCGCATGATGCACCCAGCCGGTGGCGTGATCCACATCGCGCACCTGGCGCCAGTGACCATGCTCCGCCACCACCTCCAGCGGCATGCCGCGGCGCACGAAGACCCAGTCGATGCGATGGGTCAGCCCCGGGCCACGCCGGATGAACGCTTTTTCCGATTTCAGACTGACAAATCGCGGCAAAGGCAGATTGGTCACCGGACCCGCCTCCGCCGCGGCCGCGTGGCGGCCAGCCAGACACAACATCACCGCCAGACATGCGCCAACGCATCGCCCTGTCACTGGTCCCGTTTTCATCACGCAGATCCTGCCCCGATCCATTACATTGACCGCCTCGACCCGTTTTCAGGGTCGGGCGCGACTTTTATGTTCGCTTTCTTGTCGCGCCGCTTCGCATACAATATCACGGAGAAATCCGATTGTCTCAACCCGAAGGCCCGATATGCCCGATCGTCTGTCCGTTGTCGTCACACGCCGTCTGCCGGAACCCGTCGAGACCCGCCTGAGGGAGCTTTTCAATGTTGAGCTGAACGAAACCGACACCCCGATGAGCGCCGCAGACCTGGCGGCTGCGATGGCACGCGCCGACGTGCTGATCCCGACAGTGACGGATGAGATTGACCAGAAACTGCTGGCCCAGGCCGGTGATCAGTTGAAGCTGATTGCCAATTACGGTGCCGGGTTCGATCATATCGACGTTGAGACCGCGCGCCGACGCGGCATCCTCGTGACCAACACGCCCGGCGTGCTGACCGAGGATACCGCTGATATGACCATGGCGCTGATGCTGGCAGTGCCGCGCCGGATCGCCGAAGGCGCGTCACTGATCCAGTCGGGCGACTGGAACGGCTGGTCGCCGATGGCGCTGATGGGCCACAGGGTGACGGGTAAGCGGCTTGGCATCCTCGGCATGGGACGGATCGGGCAGGCCGTCGCCCGCCGCGCCAGCGCTTTTGGCATGCAGATCCATTATCACAACCGCCGTCGCCTTCATGCCGGGATAGAAGAACAGCTTGAAGCCACCTATTGGGAAAGCCTTGACCAGATGTTGGCGCGCATGGACGTGGTGTCGGTCAACTGCCCGCATACGCCCGCGACCTATCATCTGATGAATGCGCGGCGGCTGAAACTGATGAAACCCAGCGCCTATATCGTGAACACGGCGCGCGGCGAAATTGTTGATGAGAACGCCCTGACGCGGATGCTGGTGAAGGGTGACCTGGCTGGTGCTGGCCTCGATGTGTTTGAGCATGAGCCCGCAGTGAACCCCAAGCTGATGGCGCAGCCCAACGTCATGCTGCTGCCCCATATGGGGTCGGCCACCTATGAAGGGCGGCTGGAGATGGGTGAGAAAGTGCTGATCAATATCAAGACCTTCGCCGACGGCCACCGCCCGCCGGATCAGGTCCTGCCCTCGATGCTCTGACCCGAGCGGCGAACCGGAGCACGCAGATCATGAACGCCATGGGCGTATTCATATCCGAGAATCTGTGGCTGACCGTTGGTGTCGGCGTGCTCGCCGTGATCATCCTGGACGAGATCCTCGGCGTGAGCAGAGGCATCTTCGGCGATGATGGCGACGACATCGACCTGCCCCACAAGCGAACGGATGATCAGGCCGAGGCGGAACCTTTTGACCCGGTCGAGGACCTTCAGCGCGAGGAAGACACGGCGGAGGTCATTGTTGATGACCTGCTGACACCGACACAGCCGAAAGACCAGTAGAGCGCGTCGCTATTCCTCGGGCGGCGCATGGCGCTGCAGGAGGCCGGTCTGTGACATCACGAAGGCGAAGGTGATCGCGGGGCTGCCAAATGTCTTGAAATTCACCCAGAAGCTTTCGTCCATCAGGCGCCAGATCACCTCGTTCAACACCGCCATCACCACGAAGAACATGGCCCAGCGCCTTGTGAAGATCATCCAGCCCTCGTCAGTCAGGGGCAGAAACTCCCCCATCAGGTATTTGAGGTAGGAAACGCCGCGCCAGACGCCCCAGCCGAGAACCGCCGCGAAGATCAGATTCACGATGGTCGGCTTCATCTTGATGAAGGTCGCGTCGTTCAGCCATATCGTCAGCCCGCCAAATACAACAACGACGACGGCGGTGACGACTGCCATGCGCGGCAATGTCCGCGTCAACCCGTAGCTGATCACCAATGCAATCAGGATCGCGGGGATGAAGGCAATAGTCGCGACCACGACACCCGCATAGGCTTCACCAAAGAGGATGATCTCATCCTCCGCGTAGGCGCGGTAGGTCAGGAAAAAGATGGCGAGCGGGCCAAATTCCAGAAGAAGCTTGACCACAGGGTTCATCGTGCGCGGTGTCATGATGGGGGAGATAGCGGCTTTGCTCCTGTTAGACCACTATCAATCAGGTCATGGCGAAACAAAGTCCGCGCAACGCCCGTAGTGAAGGTGAGCACAAGGGGAAACTGGATGAAGCGACGTGCCGTTCTGAAGGTGATGCACTGGACCGTGCTGCCGCTGCTGATCTGGTTCGCCGTGATGACGCCCGCCGATGTCGTACCGCTCGGCCTCTTTGATCTGCATTCAAAACTTGCGCTCATATTCGTGACGATTTCGCTGATATGGACCGCCATGCACCTGCGCAGGGGGCTGGCGAGCCGTCCGGGGCCCAAGCTGCCGCCATGGGCGCGCACGGTCCATCAGGTCATGCACAAGACCCTGATCTGGGGATTGTTTCTGGTGGCATTCACCGGCTTTCTGCTGGGTCTGACATCAACCAAACTGCTGAAGGCGGGCGGGTTTCTGCCCATTGCGCCGCCGATGGGCTGGCGGCAGATGAACGAATGGGTCGGCGTGTTCCACACGTTCGAATTCTATCTTCTCGGGGTCATCGTCGCAGCCCATGCCACGTTCCACATCTGGCGACATGTCAGGCTGCGCGACAACGCACTGCGCATCATGATGCCGCGTGTGTTGCATCGCTGGCTCTGACAGGGCGCGACGCAGCGTTCAGCCGAACTCCACCAGCACCGCGCCAAGCCCGATCAGCACCATCAGTGCGGCACGCAGGATGCCGACCTCCTCCTTCAGAAACAGCCATCCGATCAGTGCCGCAAACACCACAGAGGTTTCGCGAAGCGCCGCCGCCTCGCCGACCTTGTCGAGCCGCGTCGCCATCATCACGCAGCCAAAGGAGATGAGCGCGATCAGCGCGCCGACAATCCCGCGTCGCAGCATCGGCATCAGCGGCGGGCGAACGGCGCGGCGTCGCCAGAGGATCAGGGACAGGATCGGAAAGAAGAACCCATCGACAACGAAGAACCAGATCAGAAAGGTGAACGGGTTCTCCGCAAGCCGGATGCCCCACGCATCATAGGTCGTGTAGCCGGCGGTGAAGAGGCCGGTCCCGAACGCCAGCAACAGCGCGTTGATCAACGTCTCACGGCCAAGCGACGCGCGGCTGAGATTGACACCCGCCAGCGCCATGATCGCCAGTGACAACAAGAGGACACCACCCCATTGCCCCCAGCGAAACGTCTCGCCAAAGACGATCCCGGCGAAGATGACTGTGGCCAGCGGGCTGACCCCCCGGACAACGGGATAGACCACGGTGAACGCCCCACGCTGATAGGCCGCCGCCAGCATCAGTTTATAGGCGGTGTGAATCGCGAAGACGCCGAATAGAACGGGCACAAGCTCCATCGGCGGCAGGGGGAACACGAACAGTGCGACCGGAAGCGCCGCCAGAAAATACCATATGTCGATGGCACCCCGGATCAACCAAGGATCGACATTGCGGCCTTTCTGAAGCGCGCCGAACATCGCATGGGCAAGGGCCGAGATGAGCGCGAGCGCCGTTGCAACCCGCCCCGCATGATCGGTGCCCTGGATGCCCTGCACCCACTCATTAAGGATCTCAGCCACGTGTGGCGGTAGCGGCACCGGTCAACGCGTCGGCAAATTCCTGCGGATCGAAAGGAGAGAGATCATCAATCTGCTCGCCAACGCCAATGGCATGGATCGGCAGGCCGAACTTGTCAGCCAATGCCACCAGAACACCGCCCTTCGCCGTCCCGTCGAGCTTGGTCATGATCAGCCCGCTGACATCGGCGATCTTGCGGAAAATCTCCACTTGGGACAGCGCGTTCTGGCCCGTCGTCGCATCAAGCACCAAGAGGGTGTTGTGCGGTGCGGTCTCATCCTTCTTGCGGATGACGCGGACGATCTTTTCCAATTCCTGCATCAGGTCGGACCGATTCTGGAGACGCCCTGCCGTATCGATCAGCAGGATGTCGGCCCCGTCAGCCTCCGCCCGGCCCATCGCATCGAAGGCGAGAGAGGCCGGATCAGACCCTTCAGCGGCGGTCAGGACGGGCACGCCCGCGCGCTCCCCCCAGACCTGCAACTGTTCGACCGCCGCGGCGCGGAACGTGTCGCCCGCTGCGATCACGACCGACTTGCCAGCAGCCTTCAGCTGGCTTGCCAGTTTGCCGATGGTGGTCGTCTTGCCCGATCCGTTGACACCCACGACAAGCACGACCTGCGGTGTCTTGCGATAGATCGGCAGAGGGCGGGCAACAGGGTCGAGAATGCGCGCAACCTCGGCGGCCAGCAGCGATTTGATCTCCTCCGCGCCGAGGCGTTTGCCGAACCGGCCTTCGGCCATGGCCGAGGATACCCGCATCGCGGTTTCCACCCCCATATCGGCGGTGATCAGCAATTCCTCCAACTGCTCCAGCATCGCATCGTCCAGGATACGGGTGCGTGCCTCGGCGACCTGCCCCTGACCGCGCACCGCGCCCATCAGACGGGCGGCAAGTCCGCGTTTGGGCTGCTCATCTGGCTGGGCGGTCGGCTCTGGGTCCGGTGATGGTGGCTCCGGTCGAGGGGCAGGCGACAGTTCGGGTTCTGGCGGTGCAGACGGCACCTCAGGCACGGGCGGCGCGGGGTTGGGAGGAGGAGCGGGGGTCGGCGCAGGTGGCGACGCCTGTGCCTCCGGTTCCGCAGGTGCAGGTGCAGGTGCAGGTGCAGGTGCAGGTGCAGGTGCAGGATCGCCGCCATCGAGCAAGGCTTCAACACCCTCGTCGATCTTGGACGAGGATTTGGTCAGGCGGTCTTTCAGCTTGCGAAAAAAGCTCATGTAGGTGTCACGGTCCGGCGGCTGGTTCTGCTGCTTTGATACAGTCTGATCGCAACGATGACCATGGGGGGCAGACGCGCCCTATTGATCGGACAATCGGCGCACCCGATCCACCACCCACTGGCGGGCCGATGCCGCATCCACGTCCAGCGAAATCACCCTGACACCGCCTTTCTGCGGCACCCAGACCCGGTTTTCGCCGGCAAAGACGGGCCGCCCACCATCGTCGATATCAGCGCGCCGCGTCAGGCTGGCACAGGCGTCGAGATCGAACACCGATAGCAATGCGTCACCATCGGGCCCCTCATGGCGCAAGGCGATGCGTGTGCCCTTGGGGCTGAGTGCGATCTGACCCGCCTTCACCGCAATATCGGGACAGATCGCAGCGTCCGTCTTCGCATTCAGAAGGGTCAGACGGGGGCCGGCAACGGCCAGCACATCTCTATCGCTTGCCCAGACCAGATCGCCGATCAGCTCTCCTGCCAGGTGCACCGACAGGCTGGGTCGCCCGCTTGCCGTATCGGCGATCAGCAATTCCCCATTGCCCGCACCGGTCGGCCCCGCGTGCAGGTAGCTGCCGCTGGCGCTGAACCCGAAGGGCACATCATGGGCAGCAAACCGGGCGACCTCCACCTCTGCCCCCGATGTGAGGTCGATGAGGATTAGGCGCGTTTCGACAGGCGTGGCCGTTTCCAGCCGCAGCAGCGCGTGGGATGATCGCGGCGACATCACTATTTCTGCGCGCTGCCCATGTTTTTCACTGATGATCCCGGGGGCCGCATCATCGCCGCCCGAGTAGACATAGAACTGCGTCTCGCTTGCCTTGCTGTCGGGCTTTTCAACCGCGACCACAACGTATCCGGACATCCCGGCATGGGCGCTGACGACCTTGTGCCTGTCGCCAATATCGATCCGGCTGAGATTCTCGCCCGTAACAGCGCGACCCCAATGGGCCTGACCGTTGCGATCCAGAAGCGCCAGGCGCAGCCCATTGGCGGAGCTGCTGACGGCTTTGACCACTGCCCCCCCTACAGTGTCAAAGCGAATAATCGGCTCCGCCGACCCGGTTGCAGACGTGCTGTCATGGATGGAAAATGCCAGTTGACTGCCCGACCCCATCCGCCTCGCCACGCCGATATGGCCGCCGGCAAGTGGCATGGCGGCGACGGTTGACTGAGGGTCCAGCGGGATCGATGCCCCGGCGGCTGAGCCATCACTTTTAAGGAACTGCGCCTCGGATGCAGCGATGGCGAGCAATCTGCCGCCCTGGGCGGGTATGATCTTTGCATCCTCGGGCGCAGCATCGATCATCCGCCCGCGCGCACCGGTATCCCAGATGCGCAGACGGCCATCGCGGCCAAGGGTGATCAGACGTCTGCCCGCGGGATCGAAGACATGCGCCGCAACGCCGCCCTCATGCATGCGCCCACGCCAAACCGGGCCGCCCAGCCGCCCTCCAAGCAGCGCTGCATCATCAGGGCCTGCACAGAAGATCAGCTCACCCCCATCTGCGGCACGCAGGAGGTCATGGATATCGCCTTCACAGCCCTGCAGGCTGATCGGGCGAATATCCGCTTCGCCGCCGGGCCGTGCCAGGTAGGCCTCATCGCCAGCACCGCGCACCAGATAGGGCCCACCCGCACCCAGTGGATGCACGGATTGCGGTCCATCCGTCAGCGCGATGTCCGGCAGTTCCGTGCCATCAGGGAGTGACCAGCGGCGAATGCACCCGCCACCATCCGCAGTCGCCATACCGAGGGTCAGCTCCGTCCGATCCGCCGTCAGGTTGAGGTCCATCGTCTGCACGCTTAGCGCCAGATTACGACCGGATTGCCCATCCACAGTGCAGGTGACCGCGGCCCCCGCGCTGCGCAATGTCTGCGGTTTCGCATTGCCGATGCGCCATAGATAGATGCCGGGCCCGCGCGACTGCGCCGTTCCGGGCGGGTCGATCACCGCCAAGAGATGGTTAGAGCCTGCAAACCAGATTCGTGCGCGATCCGATGGCAGCGTCAGCACACCTGCAAGTGCCTGCGCCTGACGGTGAAATACGCCGATGACGGTATTGTCACCCGCTCCGGCCCCCAGATCGACCGCGAAGAGACTTCCATCGGGGGAAATCTCAGCCGCATCGCCATAGATCGGCACAGACTGCACCGCGGTGGTCAGGCGCACGTTGCCGGTCGCCAGTTCTGCCTCCTCGAAAATCAGGGGGACGAAGAGATCGCCATTCTCGTCCTGCGCCTCGGGCCCCGCATGGGCGGTCCAGAGCGTGGCACCATCAGCCGAGATGCGTGTGTGGGTAAAACTCTCCGGATCATAAACCGTCGTGGCGGCACCGGTACCAAGATCAACAAGATGCGTGCGCCCGCCAGGTTCCGTCATCGCCAGAACACCTGTGGGGAGAAGGCGCATAGCCGCCGCTTCAGTGACGGGCGAAGGCATGTCCGCCAGCAGCCTCGTATCCAGCGTCACACGCGTTAGCGCAGCGCGCAGCGCAGGCGGCATCGGCATGTCGTCTTTGCGATCAAGCTGTATCGACAACCCCTGGTCGAGAGACAGAAGCGCCGCGCGAACGTCCCCTGCATCGAGCGCAGCCTGTGCGTCGGATGCGTGGATCACGACAAGGTCCCGCGCCGCCGCTGCGCGGGCATCCCGGTCAACCACAAAGCCAAGGCCGCCAATGAGCAGGATCATGGCCGATACGACGCCACCCCAGAACTGCCGCCGCCGCCGCCGTGCCAGTATGGCACCGCGCAGTGCTCCGGTATCTAGGCCCATTACAGCTGCCTCTATCCGGTGACAGGACCGATCCCAGCTATGCTTGTCCTTGCCCGCCTCGATGAGGGTAATATTGGACAGGTCCGACAGGACCGCCTTCGGCAGGCTTTCCCGATCCGCCGCATGACCGGCGCGCACTGCATCAGCTACGCCCGCAACGGTCAGCGCGATAACAGGTGCATCCGGGCGGCGCGCGCGAAAATCCGCGATCATATCGTTAAGGTCAGCATTTGCCGCCGCCTTGGGAGACGCAATGACACAGAGGCATTCGCCAGCCATCAGTGCATCTTCCATGCGCCTGGTGATTGCGCCCTGGCCGTGGGGGATCAGATGCACCGAGGCCAGCTTGCGTTTCCACGCCGCGGCACCGTCATGCAGGGCGGCTGGCACACGGAATGCGCGCAATGCGCCGGACAATTTTCGCGCCCACGCCCCATCGGCCCTGACATAGCTTACAACTGCCCGCACAATCACACTCGCACTAAACCCCTCAGGCAGCCATAATCGCCGCGCTTGACCGGTCAGGCAAGTATTGTTGAGCCGAAAACCCTATTTCCGCCTGATGCGATACAGGCGAAAGCGGCCATATCGCTTGGCGGCGGCGGTCTCACCCACATATTCGGCGATGGCGGGACTTCTGCCCTCAAGGGCCAGCGCTGCGGCGAACTCCTCCGACACGAACGTTCGCCCAGCGGTTGTGACGGGCTCGATCCGGGCGGCGCGGGCGACCGCTTCACCGAAGAAATTCAACCCCGTGACGGGCTCCTCCAGCGGATAGACGATACCGAAATGCAGGCCGAGCCTGATCGCCAGATCATCTGGCAGACCGGCCTTGGCCAGCGCCGGCTTCAACGCGGTCATCCGGTCCTGCAGGCTAAGCGCGAACTCCGCCGCCGCAGATGCGCTGTCGAATACCGCAAAGATACCGTCGCCCCAGGTGTTCTTCAGTTGCGGATTGCCGGGATAGGCTGCGTCGACCGCGTCGAACACATCGCGCGCGCCGCCCATGACGAGATGCACAAAGTCGGGAAGCTGCGGGTCGAGCAGTTTGGAGAAATTCTTCACATCACCGAAGACTAGTGCCTTGGGCACCCGCGATACATCTACAGAAGGTGCGGGCGAGCGTTCGACCTCGCCGCCCAAATCGCTGACATCGACATCATACTGGCGATGCAGCTTCGCGGGCCAGAGGTTGCGATCGGCAGCAGCCCCGGCAATGCCGTTGCCATCCTTGCCGTCCCAGACCACCAGTTGCACCGGATGGGCCATCGCGCGTTCCGCCCGCAGGATCGCGCCGCCCATGGAAAACACGGACGCTGCCCAGAACGCATGTTCATCGCCGTCAACCGGCGGATTGCGCGTCAGATAGGTCACGCGGCAATCGGGATGCGCCATGCAGGCCCGCGCACGGCGCGCCCAGTCACCCCCTGCCGGTTTAATGGACTGCTCGAAGAAAGCCTGCCTCTGAAACGGGATGAACACCCGCACATCGCAGCCCGTGCGCAATGCCCATTCGACCACCAGAATGTCCGAGCCGGAGGCGAGCGAGCCGAAGACCGCCGAGGGGCCGATGCTCTTTAGCGCAGCCTCGATCCGTGATCTGAGTTCAGATTCATGATCAGCCAGCACGCGCCCTGCACTGGCATCGGGAGGCGCGATCATGTGACCGGAATAGTGCAACACCGGTCCGGGACGCAGGGCATCGAGTGCACGCCGCTCTGCCTTGTTGCGCGCGATGCGCGACAACTGGCGCAAGGTGGTGGCGATCGCGCCGGGTGTTGCATCGGATTGCGCCCGCGCCTGGCGGAGCGCCTCGCCGACCTCCCCGGGGTTGGCGCGCTGTACCAGCAGCAACTCAGCCCGTGTGGCCCAACTGTAATAACTGTCCAACGGAGGTAAACTCATCAGCCCCGTGACAAGGCCAGTGACCGTTTCCGGCTCTCCGATCATATGGGCGAGGGTGACCGCGTTGATGGCGTTATATTCGAAATCCGTCCGCATCGCGCGCGACGTCGCAAGCCGATGATCCCCGGCGATCGCGAGATAGCGATCCCGGCTTTCGCGAAGGAACGCCTTGCGCGTCGCCCTGTCCTCGCTGGCAAAACCGAAATCCTTCTTCAGCCGCGCATAAAGCGACCGCGCGCGGGAATTATCGAATTCCGCCAGTCCGTAAAGATCATACCGTTCCTGCGCTTCCTCCAGCGAGGACAGGCGCGCGAGGGCCATCACCTCCTCCAGCTGAATGCGGTGAAGCGCGCGCTGATCGGTCATGCCCTTCGTGATGCGGCGCGCCGTATCGACGGCCTTCAACAGCTCGCCAGCATCGACCAGCCTCTTGATGATCTTCTCGGGTTTCTCGGTGGCCATCCGTGGTCTCCGCGCGCCGGTTCGGGTCGGTTCTGATCCGGCTCCGCCAATGCCGGGTTGCATGACGGGATGCAGGCAGGCAAGTCTGTCGTGAGGAAAAAGGCAAGACAAGATGCAAGACATTGAAGATCGCGATCTTCATGAGAGGATCCTCGCCGCGATCGACAGCGGCGAACTGGCCCCCGGAACGCGCCTGCTGGAAACCGATCTGGCGGCACGTTTTGGCGTCAGCCGCACCCCCGTACGCGAGGCGCTTCGGCGGTTGGAGACACAAGGGGTCATCACCCACGAGCCGCGCAAGGGCGCGGTTGTGGCAACGCTGGACTATGACCAATTGGGGGAGCTTTACGCCGTTCGCGAGGTGATGGAGGGGCTCGCCGCCCGTCTCGCCGCGCGCCACGCATCGGAGGCGGAGGTCCAGCTGCTGCGCGACATGATCGAATTGGACGAACGTGTGCGGGAGCCGAAGGCACAGAGCCAGGCCAACAAACGCTTCCACCGCCAGCTGCACCAATGCAGCCACAACCGCTATCTGATCGAGACGTTGAACCCGATCCGGCGGTCGATGGCGCTGCTCGGCAACACCACCTTTGCGGCCGAAGGGCGGATCGACGCGTCCAACCGCGAACATCGCCTGATCGTCGATGCCATCGCCGCGCGCGACGCCGATGCCGCCGATGCGGCCGCGCGCAGTCATATCGCCGCTGCCTACGAGGTGCGCCTGCGCTTGGAGGCGGAGCTGTGATGCGCTATCTCAGCGACAAGGGAGATCAATCATGACACAGCCTCTTGGCCGCCTTCGCCTTGGCGTGAACATTGACCACGTCGCCACGATCCGCAACGCACGCGGTGGCGACACGCCAGACCCGGTACGCGCCGCCAAGATGGCGGAGGCTGCGGGTGCCGACGGCATTACCGCACATTTGCGCGAAGATCGCCGCCATATCATGGACGCCGATATTGAGCGGATCATGGACGGCATCTCCATCCCGCTGAATTTCGAGATGGCCGCAACGGACGAGATGCAGGCCATTGCGCTCCGCCACAAGCCCCACGCCGTCTGCATCGTGCCCGAAAAGCGCGAGGAGCGGACGACGGAAGGCGGCCTTGAGGTCGCGCGCGAGGAAAACAAGCTCGCCCATTTCATCGCGCCCCTGGCCGATGCCGGATGCCGCGTTTCGATCTTCATTGCCGCCGACCGGCGCCAGATCGAGGCCGCTGCACGGATCGGCGCACCGGTGATCGAGCTGCATACAGGTGCCTATTGCGATTTCCACGCCGAGGGCAGGATCGAGGAACGTGACGAGGAACTGGCGCGCCTTGGCGATATGGCAGCCTTTGGCCATTCGCTCGGCCTTGAAGTCCACGCCGGGCACGGCCTCACCTTCGACACCGCCGGGCCGGTTGCGGCATTTCCGGAGGTGATGGAGCTGAATATTGGGCATTTCCTGATCGGTGAGGCGATCTTCTCCGGCCTCGACAGCGCCATTCGACGGATGCGCGATGTCATGATCCGCGCCCGCCGCGATGCCTTCGGTGAGGGCGCTGCGTGACCGGCTGGGAACTGGCGATACTCTACATCGCATGGCTGATCGGCGGGGCCAGTCCCGGCCCTGCGACGATGGCATTGGCCTCAACCGGAATGTCACGGGGGCGACGATCAGCCATCGCACTGGCGCTCGGCATACTCGCCGGGTCCGCGGCGTGGGCCACCGCAGCCGCCGCAGGGTTCAGCGCAGCGATGCTGGCGAACGCGTGGCTGGCAGATGGTCTGCGCATTGCGGGCGCGACCTATATCCTGTGGCTGGCTTTCAAATCACTGTGCTCGGCGATGACGCCGGGCATGCCCGCCATGGCAGCTGCCCTGCCCGCTGACCCGCGCCGCGCCTTTCTGGGCGGGTTGATGCTGCATGTCGCCAACCCCAAGGCGATCCTGTCCTGGGGCGCGGTTTACGCCATCGCCGTCCCGCCCGGCTCCGGCATTGTCGAGATTGCCAGCGTCGGATTGTTCCTTTTCACAGGCTCGATCATCGTTTTTGTCGGCTATGCCCTGCTTTTCTCGACCGAGGCGGCAATGCGCCGCTACGCCGCTGCACGCCGATGGTTTGAGGCCGCGTTCGGCGTTCTCTTCGGCGGTGCTGCCGTTACAATCCTGACGGCCCGCACATGATGACGGGACTTGGCTGGCTGATCGCACCCGCGATCGCATTCCTGATCGCCGCTGCCACACCAGGCCCGGCGAACCTGGCCCTGATGAACCTTTCGATGCGGTCCGGCAGGCGGCCCGGGCTGGCCATGGCCGCGGGACTGACGCTCGGCCTTGCGTTCTGGGGCGGGCTGGTCGCGCTTGGCCTCGGGGCCCTGGTGCTGCAATCGGCGACCGCCTTGACGGTGTTTCGCATTGTCGGCGGCCTCGTCCTCATATGGCTGGCGTGGAAATCCGCCCGCTCCGCATGGCAGGCTGCGGCGGTGCCCCTGCCGGCGCCTCCCTCACACCGGACATTCGCGGCGGGCCTTATTCTCAACCTCTCCAACCCCAAGGCTGCAATCGCATGGGGCGCGGCCATTGCCGTTGGCCTGCCGGTGGATGCATCGGCAGCGGATCTCTGGCTCCTGACTGGCATATGCGCGCTGATCGGCGCAGGCAATTACCTTGCCTATGCGCTTCTCTTCTCGACGGCGCGCGCGCAGGCATCCTACGTAAAGGCGCGTCGCTGGATCGAAGGGGCCGCCGCACTGATCCTTGGCGGTGCAGGATTGGCGCTCGTCTCAGGCCGGGCCGGAGCCGCATCGTGATCGTCGGAATCGGTACGGACCTCGCGGATATTCGCCGCATCGACAAGACACTCACACGGTTTGGCGAGCGGTTCGTCAATCGTGTCTTCACCGATGTCGAAAAGGCCAAATCCGACAAGCGGCGCGAACGTTCCGCCAGCTACGCCAAACGCTGGGCAGCGAAGGAAGCGTGTTCCAAGGCGCTGGGCACAGGCCTGCGCATGGGTGTCGCGTGGAAGGAAATGGGAGTGGTGAACCTGCCATCCGGCAAGCCGACCATGGCCCTGACCGGCGGCGCGGCGGCGCGGATGGCCAAACTGATCCCCGCAGGACACGAAGCCCACATCCATGTGACCATTACCGACGATCATCCCTATGCACAGGCCTTCGTCATCATCGAAGCGCTGCCATTTGCTGCACCCCCATCGCTTGACAGTGCGGACGGCTGACGCGACAAGGCGCGGCCCGAGGCGGAGGAAACCATGGCAAAGCAGAAGGTCGGAAAGCAAAAGGACAGCATCGCGGATACGATCCGCACGGTTGTCTATGCGATTGCGATTGCGATCGTCTTTCGCACATTCCTTTTCCAGCCCTTCTGGATCCCCTCCGGCTCGATGAAGTCGACGCTGCTGATCGGCGATTATCTCTTCATCTCGAAGTATTCCTATGGTTACTCCAAACACTCTTTTCCGTGGTCCCTCGGGCCCTTCGACGGACGTATCTTCGGCAGCATGCCTGAGCGTGGTGACGTCGTTGTATTCAAGCATCCGCGCACGAATGAGGACTTCATCAAGCGTGTGACGGGCCTGCCCGGCGACCGCCTTCAGATGCGTGGCGGCGTGCTTTACATCAACGATGAGGAGGTACGGCAGGAAAAGGTCGGTGACTTCGTCGAACCGATGGGTCGCGTCAAATGCGTCGAAAAACCGGTCGTCGACGGTGAGGTGGTCTGCGTGAAGGAGCAGATCCGCGAAACCTATCCGGACGGCACAAACCATCTGATCCTCAATGCCGATGGTAATTTGCAACCAGAAACGGACAACACCGCTGTGTTCACGGTACCGGAAGGGCATTTCTTTTTCATGGGCGACAACCGGGACAATTCGAATGACAGCCGTCAGGGCGTCGGCATGGTGCCCTATGAAAACCTCGTCGGCCGCGCGGAACTGATCGCCATCTCATCTGATGGGCCATTCTATCAGGTCTGGAACTGGCGCTTCGACCGGTTCCTGTCCGTGATCAGGTAATCACATTGGGTGCCGAGAAATACAGCGCTTTGGAAGCCTCGCGCATGCTCGGCCTGACGTTCATCGACCTTGATCTACTGGAACAGGCGCTGACCCACCCATCCGCCGCAACAAACCAGCGCCCCCACAACCAACGGCTGGAATTCCTGGGCGACCGGGTGCTGGGCCTGACCATCGCCGAGGCCCTTTTCGAGACTTATCCGGACGAAGCCGAAGGTGCACTCGCCCCGCGCTTCAACGAACTTGTGCGCAAGGAAACCTGCGCCGCCGTCGCCGCCGAAATCGGCCTGACGCCATTTGTGCGTGTCGATCGCCCGCTCCTGATGCGCGGCGGGCGCAAAAGCGTCTCCATCCTCGGCGATATGATGGAGGCGCTGATTGCCGCCATCCACCTCGACCTCGGCGATGATGTCGCGCGCAACTTCGTGCGCACCCGCTGGCAGTCACGGATCGATGCGCAGGGGGCCGAAGCACCGCAAAACGCGAAGTCGCAATTGCAGGAATGGGCGCAACAGAACAAGATGTCGCCGCCGCGCTACCGCACGACCCACCGCGAGGGGCCCGATCACGCGGTCGTCTTCACGATCGAGGCGCGGGTGGAGACCGGCCAGACCGCCTCCGCCTCCGCTTCGTCGAAGAAAGCCGCCGAGCATCTGGCGGCGGTAAAACTGCTCAAGGAGATCGGACTGACCGATGAGTGATGTGACAGAGCCGACCCGCGCAGGCTTCGTTGCCCTGATCGGCGAGCCGAATGCAGGCAAATCGACGCTCCTGAACGCCATGGTCGGTGCCAAGGTCGCCATTGTCACCCATAAGGTCCAGACAACCCGCGCCCGCATTCGCGGTGTTGCCATGGCCGACGTGGATGACGCGCATGGCGGCGGGCGGGCACAGATCGTTTTTGTCGACACGCCCGGCCTCTTTCGCCCGCGCCGCCGGCTTGACCGCGCCATGGTCGCCGCCGCCTGGTCGGGGGCGGAAGACGCGGACATGGTCTGCCTTCTGGTCGAGGCCCATCGCGGCATCACCGACGGGGTCGAGGACATCCTCCAGACACTTGCCAACCGGCCCGATGCCAAGGTGGCGCTGATCATTAACAAGATCGACCGGGTGAAGGCGGAGGCCCTGTTGAAACTGACGGAAGACCTGAATGAACGGCGCGATTTCACCGCCACATTCATGATCTCGGCCCAGCGCGGCCACGGTGTGGAGACCCTGCGCACATGGCTCGCTGGCGAGATGCCGGAGGGGCCGTTCCTTTACCCGGAGGACGAGATCTCGGACCTGCCGCTCCGCCAGATCGCCGCCGAGATCACGCGCGAGAAACTCACCCTGCGCCTTCATCAGGAACTGCCCTACCAGTTGACGGTGGAGACGGAAGACTGGAAGGACCAGAAGGACGGATCGGCCCGGATCAGCCAGATCATTTATGTCATTCGCGATGGTCACAAAGGCATCGTCCTTGGCAAGCGCGGCGAGACGATCAAGGCGGTGGGGCAGGAGGCGCGCAAGGATATCATCGAGTTGCTCGGTCGCCCCGCGCATCTGTTCCTTGAGGTAAAATCCCGCCCCGGCTGGCTGGATGAGAAAGAACGCTTCGACGCCATCGGCCTCGACTTTTCCGACGGGAACGATTGAACCGGTGCGCCTGACCACGGATTTCTGGGTCGCCGCCTATCTCGCCCGGCTCGAAGCCGCCGCTATCCCCGCCTTCCTGACCGCCAAGGGGGACCCGACCGCCGGTGCCGTTTTGATCAAGGTCGCCACCATGGATGGCCGCGCCTCCGCCTTCTCCCGCGCCTATGGCCCAGACGGAGAGCGGGTCTGGCAGCCACTTGCCGAAAACCTCCCCGAGGCGGAGGCGGATGCGGCGCTGGAGCGGCAAAAAAGCTTCGATCCCGATGTCTGGATCATCGAGATCGAGGACAAGCATGGGCGTAGCCTTCTGGATGAAGACGGCCTGACCTGACCGCCACACCGATTTCAATCTTGCAGGACGGCGCGGGCCGTGGCCTCATATCCGGCAAAAGACGGGGAGGCTGCGATGATCACACTTCAATCTGCGGAACTGGCCGATGGGGGCGCGCATATCGCGACAGCCTGGTCCGACGGGCGCACCCGCCGGTTCCACGCGATCTGGCTGCGCGACAATGCGCAGGATGCGGCAACGCGCGATCCGGGCAATGGCCAACGGCTGATCACGCTGGCCGATGTGCCGGGCACCACCGCCGCCAGCCATATCGCGGTGGAAGGAGACGCGCTCTCCGTCACCTTCGCGCCGGATGGCAAGGTCACCCGGTTTGCCGCCGACTGGTTACGCGATCATGCCTATGACACCGACATGCCCCAAGCCGCTAGCTGGCTTGGGGCGGAGGTCGAAACATGGGATGCCGCCCTGCCCGTGCCGGATGCACGCTTCGATGATCTGAAGGCCGACCCGGTGACACGCCGAAACTGGCTGACCGCCGTGCGCCGCTATGGCTTTGCCCGCCTGACGGGCGGCCCGGTCACCGATGGCGCACTTTTCCAGGTCGTGGACAGTTTCGGCCATGTTCGCGAGACGAACTACGGTCGCCATTTTGAGGTACGGTCGGAGGTGAACCCGACCAACCTCGCCTATACGGGTCTTGGCCTGCAGGCCCATACGGACAACCCTTATCGCGATCCGGTGCCGACCCTGCAAATCCTCTACTGCCTCGACAATTCAGCCACCGGCGGTGACAGCATGGTGGTTGACGGGTTCCGCGCGGCGGAGCGGCTGAGGGAGGAGGATGAGGCGGGGTTCATGCGTCTAGCCTCCCACTGTGCGCGGTTCAGCTATAATGGCGCGCAAGGCGTCAACCTGACGGCCCGCCGCCCGATGATTGAGCTGGCACCGGATGGGGAGCTGATCGGCATCCGCTTCAACAACCGCTCCGCCGCGCCAATCACGGATGTGCCCTTCGATCAGATGGCGGATTACTATCGCGCCTATCGCCGCCTGGCGGAGATCATCGATGACCCGGCCATGGCGATCAGTTTCAAGCTGGCACCCGGCGACAGTTTCATCGTTGACAACACGCGCGTCCTGCATGCCCGCAAGGGGTTCTCAGGCGCAGGATCGCGGTGGTTGCAGGGGTGTTACGCGGACAAGGACGGCCTCCTCTCCACTCTCAACGCGTTGGAGGCCGCCCATGGCACAGCCTGATTTCAGCGCCCTCAGCGCCGCCAACATCGTCGAGTTCATCGGCGATATCTTCGCCCGGCGCGGTGCTGACAGCTATCTCGGCGAGGCGGTGACCATGTCCGAGCATATGTTGCAGGGCGCGCAACTGGCCGAGCAGGCGGGTGCCGATGACGCCCTGATTGCTGCCGCGCTCCTCCACGATATTGGCCATTACACCTCTGAATTTCCCGATGACGCGCTGGCCCGGGGTATCGACAATCACCATGACGAGGCCGGTGCCGCCGTCATTGCTGCGTATTTTCCCAGCGTTGTGACCGATTGCGTGCGCTATCACGTGGCTGCGAAACGCTATCTCTGCGCCACCAATGCCGCCTATTTCGGCAAGCTGAGTGCCGCCTCGGTCGATACTTTGCGCTTGCAGGGTGGTCCCATGTCGGCGGAGGAGGTCGCCGCATTTCAGCAAAACCCGAATCTCGACGCCATCGTACAAGTCCGCCTCTGGGATGATCTCGGCAAGGATCCGGCGGTGACGACACCGCCCTTCTCCCACTACGCGCCAATTCTGAAGCGGGTGGTAGCTGATCACATGGCCGTCTGATGAAGATCGATATTCCCGGAACGCTGGAGGAGTGGAATGCGCGGGGAGAGGATTATTTCCCCGGCCTGATCGGCGCGCGGTTCACCAAGGTGGCCACTGACGCAATCGTTGGCGAGTTTGATGTGCACCGGGCCCTGCATTCATGGAACGGGTTCCTCCATGCCGGGTCAGTCGTGACGCTGGCCGACACCTGCTGCGGCTATGGCACGCTGAAGAACCTGCCCGAGGGCGCGAACGGATTCACGACCATCGACCTCAGCACGAACTTTCTCGGCACCGCGCTGGACGGAACCGTCATCTGCACGGCAACGCCGCTCCATCTGGGCCGCACAACCCAGGTCTGGGATGCAGTTGTCCGCGCGGATACCGGCAAATCGATGGCGCAATTCCGCTGTACACAAATGATCCTCTGGCCGCGCGGTTGAGCGAATGGACTGGCGCGACGAAGGCATCCTTCTGACAGTTCGCCGCCATGGAGAGAGCGCCGCGATCATTGATGTGTTCACCGCCGAACATGGCCGCCATGCCGGCGTCGTCCGCGGCGGTGCCTCGCGCCGGATGGCCCCACTTCTGCAACCCGGCGCACAAATCGCGGTCGAATGGCGCGCGCGATTGCAGGAACATCTGGGGGCCTACCGGGTCGAACCTGTCCGGTCCCGCGCCGCCACACTGATGGCCGATGGTGACTGTCTGGCAGCTGTCGGATCGGTCGCGGCACTTCTGACCGCCTATCTGGGGGAACGTGAACCACATCCCGACTTCTATGCGGCAACAGTGACACTGATGGACCTGATCGGCACTGATGCGGACTGGCTTTCCGCCTATGTGGGGTGGGAGCTTATGCTATTGTCGGAGCTTGGCTTTCCCCTGTCGCTGTCATCCTGTGCATCGACGGGGACAACTGATGATCTGGTCTGGGTCTCGCCCCGCACCGGCCATGCGGTCAGCGCGGCCGCCGGTACGCCCTATGCCGATCGCCTGCTGCCCCTGCCACCTTTTCTGACAGGCGGCACCATCGACCGGCAAGGGCTGGTCGATGGCCTCGCGCTCACCAGTCATTTTCTGACAAAATGGGCTGGGCCGGCCTTCGGGTCGACCGATATGCCGAATGCCAGAGCCCGGTTTGCGGACCGGTTATCACGCTCGATTTAGGCAAAAGTCTAACTGTAATTCATTCGCGATTACGCGCCGATTCTGGCAGACAAGGCGCGGGTGATTGGTGCTTGGTGGCGTGTTTTCCCTCTGCCGTTATGTGTATGTCTGGCAGGCGGGAACCGTTTCAACTCAGTCAATACGTGACCGTCTGCCTGTCAGTGCGCTTTGCGTTACTGATCGGTTCGATTCGGAGTGATTGTAGTGAGTTTTGGTGTGAAATTCGGGCTGCTGGTGCGTCGAAGGCGTACTGAGATGGGATTGAGCCCGTCCGAGCTGTCTGAGCGTGTTTTCGGCGGCGCGGCGCAGGAAAAGCGCATCCTGGACATCGAGAACGGTCTGACTGAGCGACCTCATTCGCGCACCATGTCAGCGCTGAGCAATGCTCTGTGGATCACGCCGGAACAAATCGAAGAATGCAATGTCGCAATGTCGAAGCGTGGCGATCTACCGCCGCAGATAGAAGCCCATATCAAGGAATGTTTCGAAGCGGCGCAGCCAGCCGCGACCAGCAGCGAGTTCGAGTATTTGCTGCGCGGCAAACGCGCCGACTATCTTGCAGTCCGCAAGGGCATCGCCACTGCCATCGATGCCGCCGAAAACGGTGTCAATTTTGCAAACCGGTTGAACCAGCTGCTGGAAAAGGCGGCGTTTGATAGTTGCGATCAGCAGATCGAGCGGCGGCAGAGAGAACGTTCATCCATTGCCAGCAAGGTGGCGCTGATCCGCCTTCGCGGTGACATCATGATGATTGCCTGCGAAGCGCAACGCGCTGCGCAGCGGTTCATGGAGGCCGCCGACCTTCTGAACCCGATTGTGCCCGACGGTGCGGCCGACCTCAGGAACGCAGCGGCCAACCGCCTTTATCGGCATGCGCACAAGATGAACCGCGATCATGACCTGCCTGCGGCTCTGCTGCGCCTCAACTTGACCTATTGGCGGCGCAAGACCTATCCGGAGAAATGGGCGATGACGCAGGTCAATCTTGCAAATGCGCTCTACCTGCATGCGGCCTCCATTGACGAGAGAGATGCCGAGCCGCTTCTGCAGGAGGCAATTGCCGGATATCGTCAGGGCCTGGAGATCTACAGCGAAACGGAGCACCGGCAGGAATGGATCCTGGCGCAAAGCAATTTTGCAGCAGCGCTGAGCGCCTATGCGCGATCCAGGAAGGGCAAGGAGAAGGTCGAGCTATTGCAGGAGGCCGCAACGGCATTCCGTGTCAGCCTTGATGCAACCAACAAACGAACGAAACCGGGCACCTGGGCCGGGTACAATAATCGGCTGTCCAATGTGCTCGGACAACAGGCCACCACGCAGCCGCCCCCGGTGGGCACTGCGCTATTCGATCAGGCGCGGGATGCTGGCACGGCGGCGCTGTCCGTCTACTCACCGGACAAGACCCCTTTGCATTGGGTCGCAACACAGAACAGCCTTGCCAATGCCTTGCGCGCACAGGCAGCCCAGTCGACGAAGAGCGATGCGGTAGGTCTGTTGTCGGATGCGATCTCGAACTATCGGACCGCGATCAATGCCTGTGATCGGACACAGCGTGGCGCGCAGTGGAGCGCGTTGCACAACAATCTGGCGCTGGCTCTTATCGACCAGGCGAAGCTGGGCAACCGCTTGTCCTCAACCGCCCTGCTGACCGAGGCGATCAAGGCATGCCAAACCGCGCTGACCGAACGGTCCCAAACGCAGAACGTGACTGACTGGGCCATGTCACAGATGCTGCTGGGCGAAGCCTATCTGGCACGCGCATCCTGTTCGCGCGGCGACGGCCCGCTGAACGACACCAAAGAGGCGATCACCGCGCTGGAGGCCGTTCGCGCAAATCAGGACAGTAACAGCAGCCCCGCGCGGCTCATTGCCAATGCCAAACGCGTTGCCGATGCCCACGAGATGCGCGCCGATCTCATGGCCGCCGAGGGCATCGCTGATTATGACGCCGCGCAGGACATCCTTGTGGAGGCGACCACCATCGCAGAGCAGGCCCGAATGGCGGCGATGGTCAACAGGCTGAAGCAACAACGCGCGCGCATCAGTGAAAAGGTCAGACGAAGCAGGACCAAATCGACGACCGAGACTGCGCTGAACCAGTGAACCATCCGGCGAGGATCGGCTCAGCGGTCGTCATGCGCTGCACCGGGGGCAGTTTTCGGGCGGCCCCGACGCTCTGGCAGCGGTTGCGCCCTTAATCGGGCCTAAGGGAATACGGCCCCGGGACGTGCACGCGAATAGCCGACCATCTTGCGAACGAAGATCAGCTTTCGCCACAGGAGAAACAGATAGAGGAGGATGCCCAACGGATTATTGAGCCAGATCAACCAACATGCCAGCAGTGCGATGACGGCAACCGCCGCACCGTTCACCCATTTTGCGCGGTTCAAACCATCGCAGATCCAGAGCCGCTCTCCCCGGACGATGTGATACATCAATCCGCCGGGCCGGGACGGGGGCGCGAACCAGATCGGGTTGGACAGGATCATCAGGCAGAGCAACCCGATCACCCAGGTGTTCTGCGACCAAAGTCCGATGGGCAACGCGACGCCCAGGACGACTCTGCTCCATCCGCTTAACGGATTGGCATGTCGCGCCCACATCAGGCGCGAAATCCGCTCCCCCCACGATCCCGTGCGGGGGGGCGGATGATAAGCGCCCCGGATGACATCATCGGGCGGCATTCAGGACAGCCCCGGGGTTCATGATGCCATGGGGATCAAGCGCCACCTTGATGGCGCGCATCGCGGCCAACAGCCCCGGATCACCATATTTCACCAAATCATCAACCTTCAGTCGCCCGACGCCATGCTCGGCCCCGACGGACCCGTCCTTCGCGTCGGTCACATCGTGCACGATGGTTTTCAGGGCATCGCGCTGATTGGCGTAGTCCTCTTTGCGCCGCCCTTCAGGGGCATAGACATTGTAATGCAGGTTGCCGTCGCCGACATGCCCGAAACAGTTGATCCGCAGCGTCGGATCAAAGCTGTTAATGGCGGCGGTCGCGGCGTCGATAAATTCCGGAATGCGGGCGACAGGCACGGATATGTCATGGTTCGAAATCGCGCCCACTGCGCGGTTGGCCAGCGGGATCGTCTCTCGGATCGACCAGAAAGCCTGCGCCTGCGCCTCCGACTGTGCAATCACACCATCGGTGGCCAGCTCTGCCTCGAACGCATCGGCCAGCGCCGCCTCCAGTGCGTCGGCGACACCAGGGCGTCCACCACATTCAATCAGGACCGACCATTTCGGCATGGGGTCAAGTGGCGCTGGATGATCATGCCCCGTTGAATTCAGGAACCCGAACCCGACCTCGTCAATCAACTCAAACGCAGAGATGACGTCGCCGACGCGCGGGCGCAGGAAGTGCAGCAGATCAACCGCAGCCTGCGGCCCCGGCACCGCGAGGAACGCAACCGCGGTTTCCGACGGGCGCGCGAACAGTTTCAGCGATGCCGCGGTGATGACGCCCAGCGTGCCCTCCGCACCAATCAGCAGATGGCGCAGATCATAACCCATATTGTCCTTGCGGAGCCGTTTCAGCCCGTTGAAAACAGACCCGTCAGGCATGACCGCCTCAATCCCGAGACACAGATCGCGTGCGTTGCCATAGCGCAGGGTGTTCACCCCCCCGGCATTGGTCGACAGATTGCCGCCAATCCGGCAGGACCCTTCGGAAGCGAGCGAAAGCGGGAAGAGGCGATCCACCTCCGCCGCAGCCGCCTGAATATCGTGCAGGATCACCCCCGCCTCAGCAATCAGTGCATTGTCACGCGCGTCGACATCCCTGATCCGCTTCATCCGATCAAGTGACAGCATCACCGGCGCTGGATCCATCATCGTGAGGTGCCCGCCGACGAGGCCCGTACCCCCCGACACCGGGATCACGGGCACCCGGGCGGCAGCACAGCGGGTGATCAGGGCGGCGACTTCGGTGGTCGTCTCGGGCCGGGCGACCAGCACGCCATGGCCCGAAAACCGGTCGCGGTCCTCATCGAATACATCGGGCGCGTCGGCCGGGTCGCGCCAACCATTGGGTCCGAGGATGGCTCTGAGGTCGTTCAGCACATCTTCCGTCGCGGCGGTCAGGGTCATGGGCAAGCTTCCTCGTCTTCGGGTCTTGGCGCGGCGGCCCGGCGCAGCCGGTCATTGATGGCCCGGCCGAGGCCAATCTCGGGTATCGGCGAGACGGCAATCGGTGCTCCGGCCTGGTCCAGTTGGTGAAGAGCATCAAACAAATGCGCGGCGGCCTCAACCACATCGCCGGTGGGGGAGAGGTTGATCGCCGCGCCGGGTGCAGTGCCGAAGCCGAGAAACACTTCGCCCACTTCCGCGGCGTCGGCATTGAGGCGCAACCGGGACTTCGGCGCGTAGTGACTAGCAAGCTGACCTGGCGCGGTGACTGCCTTACCCGCCTCGCGAAGCGGCATACCCGACCGGGCCTCGATCACCTCTGCGGCAATCCCGCCAGGGCGCAGCATGACGGGATGATCGCCGTCGAAACCGATGATCGTGCTCTCCAGTCCGACCGGGCAGGTGCCACCGTCAAGCACACCCTCAATCCTGCCTGCCAGTCCGGCAAGCACATGATCAGCGCTGGTCGGGCTGAGCCGACCGGACGGGTTGGCAGACGGGGCCGCAATGGGACGCGAGACATGTCGAAGAAGCGCCTGCGCCAGCGGATGCGACGGGACGCGCAGCGCGACCGTCGGCAGACCGGCGGTCGCAAGGCGTGATAACCCCGCCTCCGCCCGCAATGAGGCCACGATGGTGAGCGGACCCGGCCAGAATTCCTCCGTCAGGGCCTGTGCCGCATCGGGTAAATGGGCAATGGCTGCGGCAGCTTCGGCGTCGGCAACGTGGAGGATCAGCGGATTGAACTCCGGCCGTCCCTTGGCGGCATAGATCGCCGCGACCGCCTCGTCCGATGTCGCATCCCCGCCAAGCCCGTAGACGGTTTCGGTTGGGAACGCGACCAGCGCACCACGGCGCAGGGCCTCGGCGGCGGCATCGATATCCCTTTCGCTCCACCGATTTGTCATCGCGCTATCCGTTCCGAAAGCGCCAGCGTGATCAACGCGAGCACGGCTATGAAAGATCCCACAAGGCCAAGCGCATCAAGGCCGAGAAGGTCAATCGTGGCACCGCCGATCGCGCTGCCAAAGGACACGCCGACATAGATCGCGGCAGCGTTCAGCGCCAGCATGACATTCGCCCGCTCCGGCCCGAGCGAGACCAGCCGGAACTGCTGCGATGCCGCAAAGGACCACCCGGCGACCGACCAGACAAAGCAATGGGCATAGAGCAGCCAGTGCGGCAGCGGCAAAACTGCGAACACGGGCATCAGGACGATATGCGCTAGCGAGACGAAGACCAATGTCCTGAACGCCCCCACCCGGTCTGTCATCCACCCACCAAGAAGATTGCCGACCACCGCACCAAGGCCGAACCCGAGAAGATACAGGCTGACACCATCACGTCCGAACCCCATGCGCGCCTCCAGCACAGGGGCGGTGTAGGTGTAGAGCGTGTAAACCGCGCCCATGGTGAAGACCGTGAAGAGAATGGCCAAGATGGTCTTCGGATCGGTCAATGCCGCGCCGAGCGAGCCAAGACTGTTCACCTGAAACGCCATGTCACGCGGCACGATCCGCCAAATGGCCACCAGCGCGATCAGGCTGAGGAGCGCGGTGATCACGAAAACTGTCTGCCAGCCAAAGGAATAGCCGAGCCAGGCACCGACCGGCACCCCAAGCACCTGTGCCAGCGTCAGCCCGAAAAAGGCGGCAGCCAGCGCCTTGCCGCGTTCCTCTGGCTTGCTCGCAGCAGCGGCGACGCCCGCTGCAACGGGGCTGATCACACCCGCGCCGAGCGCGGCGAAGATGCGCGCCAGCACCAGCACCTCAAATGCCGGTGCCAGCGCCGCCAACAACATTGCGCCGGTAAAAATCGCAAGCCCCACTGTCATGACTGTACGGCGACCCATGCTGCCGGTCAGCGCCACCGCAAGGGGCGAGCCGATGGCATAAGCAATGGCATAAGCCGTCATGATCCAGCCTGCCGATGCGCTTGTCAGGTCAAAATCGGCGATGATCGGTGAGAGGACACCGATCACCACGAACGCCCCCATGCCGACCGCGAAATTTGCGGTGGACAACGACATGATCAGGATGCGCGGGGAGTACACGGCGGTCATGGAGGTCATCTAGCACCGCATACCGGACTTGGCGAGCATCCGCCGCGCTGCCGCCATCGGGTCTGTGTCTGACTGCTGTCTCTCTAGCCGGAAAATCGCTACAGATTAGCGTGGATCAAGCCTATCTGGCGATCGCTAACAGTCTTTCGGCTGGCCCCTGCGCCACCGTAACACCGAACAGGCGACAGCCAGCATCAGACCGATAGTGGCAGAATGGTCTTGTGCTGTTGCTCGATCTCTGACCAGACTCGCCCCAAGGGAGAAGATGCGAATGTCGGCTCGCACAGATCAATCATCACGCGAAACCCGAACTCGACCGCTACTGGCGGCCGACGGGCGTATCGGTGACAAAAGCATGGATGATGATCTGCCCTGTGTAGCCTCAAACCACGCCGTCCCGAATGGATAAGAAAAACACAATCGGACAATCCCGTTTACATCGGCAAGCCTCGTCAGGGATTTGCGCCCTGTTCACTGACAGCTACATCAAGGTGCCCCGATGCATGTCGCATGAACCGATATTGCCGGAAAGAAAAGTGAGGACCAGATGACCTATCGTGTACCGCTGCGCGAGATCGAATTCACGCTCGACCATCTCGTCGATGCCGGAGAACTGGCGCAAACGTCGCTCTTTGCCGAGGCAACGCAGGATATGCGGAGCGCCGTCTTCAGCGAAGCGGCGAAGATGGCGGAGGACGTTTTGGCACCGCTGCAACGAAACGGTGATCTGCACCCTGCCAAGCTGGAAAACGGCATCGTGCGCACCTCGCCCGGTTATGCGGACGGATATGAGGCCATCGCAAAGGGTGGCTGGGTCGGCATGGCCGCCGGCACGGACAATGGCGGCATGGGCCTGCCGCTGACTTTCGCGACGGTCGTGAATGAGATGATGTCTTCGGCATGCCTTTCGCTGTCGCTCTGCCCATTGATGACCCAGGGTCAGATCGAGGCGCTGGAACACCATGCCTCGGATGAGATCAAGGCGCTCTACCTGCCCAAGCTCACTGCCGGGGAATGGACCGGCACGATGAACCTGACAGAGCCGCAGGCCGGGTCCGATGTCGGTGCGTTGCGCTCCAAGGCGGAACCATTGGGCGACGGCACCTACGCGATCAGCGGCCAGAAAATCTATATCTCATGGGGCGATAATGATTTTGCGGGTAATGTCTGCCATCTGGTCCTCGCCCGCCTGCCCGATGGCGCGCCGGGAACGAAGGGCATCTCTCTGTTTCTCGTTCCGAAATTCATCCCAGATGCCGACGGCAATCCGGGAGCGCGTAATTCACTGCAGGTGATCAGTCTGGAGCACAAGATGGGCCTCCACGGCTCTCCCACCGCGGTGATGGAATATGACAAGGCCGTCGGCTGGATGATCGGCCCCGAAAGCGGCGGCATGGCCGCGATGTTCACGATGATGAACAATGCGCGCCTCGGTGTCGGGGTGGAGGGGCTCGGCATCGCCGAAGCGGCAATGCAGAAGGCGATCGCCTATGCCAGGGACCGCAAGCAGGGCAAGACCCCGGTCGGCACCAAGGCGATCATCGATCACCCGAATATCCGGCGCAAGATTTTCACCATGAAGGCGCTGACCGCGACGGCCCGCGCGATCTGTCTTGATACCGCGGTCAGCCTCGACATGGCACGCGCGGCAGCGCCCGATCAGCGCGATGCGTGGAAGGCCCGCGCCGCGTTCCTGACCCCCATCGCGAAGGCGTTTTCAACCGATATAGGCAATGAAGTGGCCCATATCGGAGTGCAGGTCCATGGTGGCATGGGCGTGATCGAGGAAACCGGAGCCGCGCAATATTCCCGCGATGTCCGCGTCACCACGATCTATGAGGGGACCAACGGCATACAGGCTATCGATCTTGTCGGGCGCAAGCTGATGGATGGCGGCGAGACCGCGCGCAGGCTGCTGTCGACGATTGCCGAGACCGCCAAAACGACAGGCGATCTCGGCGATCTCGTAGGGGGCGCGTGCCAGCAGCTTGGCAGCGCAACCGACTGGATGCTGTCAGCCCCTGATATGCAGGACAGGATTGCCGGGGCGACGCCATATCTGCGGGCCTGGGCGCTGGTGCTTGGTGGTCATTACCTCGCGAAGGCGGCCGCCAGGGATGCGGCACGCCTGCCATTGGCGGATTTCCACGTCCGCCAGATACTGCCGCAGGTGAGCGGCCTGATTGCCGCAGCAACGGCTGGTGCCGCGCCTCTCTACGCGCTTGATATCGACGCATTGGAAGCCTGACCTTGGACAAGCCGCTGCACGAACCGCTGGACGAAAGCCGCCGCCTGCCCAAAGGCCTCGCCTATCCCCATGGCGAGGCGATCCCCGCCCCCGGCGAGGCGATTGAGGTCGCCGACCGCATCCTCTGGCTGCGCCTGCCGCTGCCGATGACGCTGGATCATGTGAATATCTATGCACTGGATGACGGCGACGGCTGGACCGTGATAGATACCGGGTTCCAGACCGGCAAGACGAAGGAGATCTGGGCAGATCTTCTGAACGGACCGTTGGCGGCCAAGCGGGTGAAACGCATCATCGCAACCCATCATCATCCCGACCATGTCGGTCTTGCAGGGTGGTTGCAGGCTGAAGAGAGCGCTCAGTTCCTGACCACGCGCACATCTTTCCTCTTCACACGCATGCTGACGCTGGATCATCATGAGCGGACGTCCGATCTGAACCTTCTCCACATGAAACGGGCAGGCGCGCCGGAAGAGATGATCGAAAAGGCCCGCAACCGCGAGCCGATGAATTTTTCGCGCGTCGTCGCCCCGCTCAGCCATGGCTATACCCGCATCCGCGATGGCGGGCGGATCGAGATGGGCGGACGCATGTGGCGCATCTTCACCGGCGATGGCCATGCGCCAGAACACGCGACGTTCTGGTCCGCCGACGGCAAGATCCTGATCTCGGGCGATCAGGTTCTGCCGCGCATCTCGCCCAATCTCGGCGTCTACCCGAATGAGCCGGAGGCCGATCCGGTGGGCGAATGGCTGGTTAGCTGCCAGAAATTCCAGCCCTATGCCACGGAAGGCCATCTCGTCCTGCCCGGCCATAACCGCCCCTTCACGGGCCTTCCCAAAAGGCTGGAACAACTGATCGACAACCATCACGGCGCAATAAAACGGCTGCGCAAGTTTCTGTCGGAGCCGCGCAGCGCGGTTGACTGTTTCGATACGATCTACAAGCGTCGTATCAACGAAGGTGAATTTGGACTGGCCATGGTCGAGGCGATTGCACATCTGAACCACATGTTCGCCTCCGGCGAGGCCACCAAAAGCCTGGACGCGGACGGCGTGATCCGCTTTTGCATGGAGGACATCGCATGACCGATCCCGCAAAAGGCAGTATCGCGACCACGGCGGAATATGCCGAAGCTGACGCCATGCCGCGCGCCCGCGTCGCCCATTGCGACCCATCGGTCGAGACCTGCGAGAACCAGCCCTTCCCACCTGCAATTGCCAAGCCCAAGCGCGACAAGTCGCCCGCCGAATGGGCCTATGAGCGGGTGATCCTCTACATCCAGAATTTCGAGAAAACGCTGGATAGTGAGCATGAGGTGGCCATGGGCTTTGCGGGCGGTGACAGCGGCTCGCTCCATATCCAGGGAGTGGGGTTTTTCGCACCCGACCTGATCACCTTCTACGGCGCGGATCCGAGCGGGGCAAAGACCCAGCTGGTTCAGCATGTCAGCCAGCTGAGCGTCATGCTGCGCGCAGCGCCTTTGCCGAAGGACCAGAAAGAGCCGATGCGCATTGGGTTCCAACTGGCCGCCAAGCTGGAAGAGGATAACGACTGACCCGATGGGCCACCTGACGCGCCGTCATGAGCACTTCATCGTGCTGCCTGCGCTGGGCCTTGCCTATGGCCGCGTACCAAAAGTGGCCAACTCCATGCTGAAACGGCAGCTCGCGCGGGCTGCGGGCTTGCAAAACCGGTTCGACAACGGTTTTTCCAAGGACCGCGACTGGCGCACGAAGGCTCCTGACGCGTTTCTCGTAACAGCGGCCGAACTGGCCCGTGACTGGCCCGATGTCTTCACTTTCGCCTTCGTGCGCGAACCGATGTCGCGTCTTGCGTCCTGCTTTCGATCCAAGGTGGCTGAGGCGAAGCGCTTTAGCGAGAGCTTTCACAATGAAGGGCTGCGTCCCGACACGCCCTTCGCCGATTTCGTGCGCCATGTCGCGCGGCGCGGTGACTGGCGGTCCAACATCCACTACCGCGCACAGGCCACCATCCTGACCCGCAAAGGTAACGTGGTGCCGCAGTTCATCGGCCGGTTCGAGGCTTTGGCAGAGGACTGGACACGCCTCAGCGCAGAGATCGAGGCACGCGGCGGTACGCCGCTCTGCCCGCTGCCACCCCGCCGCCAAACCAGACCTATCGTGGCGGCGGAAAACTATTTCAAAGGTGATACCAAGCTGGTCGCGCTGGCGCGGCAACGTTATGCAGAGGATTACCGGTTGTTCTATCCCGAACTGACCTGAGAGGAGATACAGAATGGGCGCACTGACAGGACGCACAATGTTCATTTCCGGCGGCAGCCGCGGGATTGGCGAGGCGATTGCCGTCGCCGCCGCGCGCGAGGGCGCGAATGTCGCTATCGCCGCCAAGACGGACCAGCCGCATCCGAAGCTCCCCGGCACCATCCACACCGCGGTGGAGGCCGTGGAGGCTGCTGGCGGCAAGGGTCTCGCACTGCTTTGCGACATTCGCGACGAGATGCAGGTGGCAGAAGCGGTCGAGACGGCGGCAGGCCATTTCGGCGGGATCGATTTTTGTGTGAACAATGCCTCCGCGATCCAGCTGACACCGACAATGGCAACGGATGTGAAGCGCTATGATCTGATGACCGGCATTAACAGTCGGGGCACCTATGTGGTCACGCAGAAATGCCTGCCGCATCTTCTGAAATCGGATCATGCGCATATCCTGACCCTGTCACCGCCGCTCGATCTGTCCCCGCAATGGTTCCGCAACCATCCGGCCTATTCGCTGGCGAAATACGGCATGACCATGCTGACCATGGGCTGGGCGGCGGAATTTGCAGACAAGGTGGCGGCGAACTGTCTGTGGCCACGCACCGCCATCGATACCGCCGCCGTGCGCAACCTCCTCGGCGGCGATGCGATGGCGTCGCAGTCGCGCACGCCCGAAATCATGGGCGATGCTGCCGCTGCGATCCTGAAGAAGGGCACCGACTTCACCGGATGGGCCTGCATGGACGATCTTGTTCTTGCAGCGGAAGGGATCACCGATTTCGATCAATACGCCGTCACCCCGGGCGGCAAGCTGCAGCTCGATTTCTTTTTCCCGCATGACACCCCTGCTCCTGTCGATGCTGGCGGCCAGGTCGGCTGGAAGGTGCCGCAACTGACCGGGCTTGGCTGATCACCCGGCCGCACCGCCAAAAAAGCGGATGCGGTCCGGTTTCGCCTGTGATATCGGCGAAAGATCAATTCAGTGGGAGAGATACGATGAGTGATCACGTACCTGGCGAGATGAACATCACCGAACAGAAGAAGACCTTCGAGGGTTTCATCAAGGTCGGTGTCTGGCTGGCCGTTGTTGTCGCTATTGCGCTGATTTTCCTCGCCATCGTCGGTATCTGATTACCGGTGGCCGTGACCATTCGTGCCGAGGTCGGCGCGCGCATCATGGCCCGATGTCAGCAAACGCCGCCCGCCGGGCCGCCCAGAAGCCAATGAGTAAAGGCCTTTGCTATTCGGGGCGACGTTCGCGGTTGGAATAGCGGGCTTCGACTTCCAGCTCATAGCGTCGTGAAACCGGGATGATTTCACCGCTGATGAGCTCAATCTTCATTGCACCACGCTTTCCGATAACAGCCGTCACGGCGGCATCGGCTATCCAGTGGGACCGGTGCACCTGCATGCCCTGATAGCGGGCAAGGTCGCGCACCGCGTCGCCGAACCGATAAAGCGACATGCCGCCTTGCTCGGTTGCCTTCAACTTCACGTAATGCTCTTGCGCCTCGGCGGCGAGCAGTTCGCCCTGGACCGGCGGCTGGCTGGCGAGGAGGAGGCCCGGAACCTCAGGCTCCACATAAGGAGCAGCATCTGTCGGCTGCGCCTCGCCATCAGTCACGGGGGCTGTCCTCGCCATCATCCGATCCGTCGCCACAGCGGCAACACGGGCTGATTCGGGACGTAGAACCGCGAGCACGTAAGGCGCAAGCAGCAGCGCACATGTGGTCAGATGGTTGTCGATCAGCGATGCGGCCTCGATTCCCAGCTTGTTCAACAGAACGTTCGGATCGGTCCGCAGCAGCGCGAGATCGCCGATGAGAAGGTCAAGCGTGGTCACCACCATGACAAAGGGCGGAAATGACAGCGCCGTCGCAAGGCCTGCATGCGCGATGGGCGACGAACGCCCACTCATCACCTGCCCAAGCGCGGCATAGGCCCCGATGATGATCAGGTAGGACATGCCGATCCGGCCGAACCAGTAGATATAGACACCGACCACAGACCACCCCGGAAGCCGGTTGACCTCATGCGCGCCCAGAATCAAAGCGAGTGCAATCGCCAGAATTGCGCCGTTCACCAATGGGCTACGCCCGCCGTCAATGCTTTTTCGGTCCACCATTCATGCAACATGAACGGAGACGTCACGATAGTCTACTGAAATCGCTGATCAAATGGGTAATATCAACGCCGATAATTCGTCACATGTGTCATATGCAAATTTGAATCGCCTTTAAGAAGGTTCGCTTGCGCCACTCCCTCCGCACGCCATGTTGGGTGGCAGTAACGCAGAACTTCTGCAGCGTAACATCGGTATCACCCAATATCCGATATGCAGAGGACCAAGCGCGCCGCTGGGGGAGTGGCGACTTTGAGCTAAAGAGCGATGCAGCGTTACTCCAAAAACTCCGCTGCATCGCCTCTTTGCCTAAAACTCCCAACCATCTTTTCTAGGCAGTTGCAGAAATCCGCACACCCGTAGTCTAGGCCGTGCTGCGCACAACGAAAAAAGACCCCCGAGATTTTCTCGGAGGTCCTGACGCGTCGGCGTCTAGCTCTCAGTTTTGCCGCCGTGGTGACAGCAAAATCAGCAATCGATCAGATATTGCCTTCGCGCTGCGCCTTTTTGCGCGCGAGCTTGCGCGCACGGCGAATCGCTTCAGCCTTTTCACGAGCCTTTTTCACAGAGGGTTTCTCGAAATGCTGCTTGAGCTTCATTTCGCGAAAGATCCCCTCGCGCTGCATCTTCTTTTTCAGCGCGCGAAGCGCTTGATCGACATTGTTGTCTCGAACCAGAACCTGCACCTACGTCACCACCTTTCCAGTGTAAGAGTTTCGAAATATCGTAGGAGCGGGCTATATACAGACACAGTTGCCCTCTGTCCACCGCTCAGCCAGGAACCGTCGTCATCATGACCAAGAAACCCGAAACGGCCGAAAAATCTGAACCGTCGGCGCTCAGCCGGCTGGTGGATGCCGCCCTGACCCATGTGCCATTTGACGGCTGGTCATCGGCCACGTTCAAGGCTGCGGTCGCTGATTCCGGCATCGACCCGGCGGAGGCAAAGTCACTGGCACCGCGCGGCGGGTACGATCTGGCCATCGCGTTTCACAAAGCGGGTGATGCAAGGCTCTCTGCGATGGTGGCTGAAATGGATCTCGAAAGCCTACGATACAGTGACCGGGTCACGAAACTTGTCCGCACCCGGCTGGAGCTTGTCGAGAAAGACAAGGAGGCGGTGCGCCGGGGTGCCACGTTATTTGCCCTCCCGATCCACGCGGCGGATGGCGCAAAACTGGTATGGAACACGGCAGATACGATCTGGAATGCGCTTGGTGACACCTCGCGCGATTACAACTGGTACACCAAGCGCGCCATTCTCTCGGGCGTCTATTCATCGACCACGCTCTTCTGGCTCGGCGATCAGAGCGAGGGCGCGGACGCGACCTGGGCGTTCCTGGACCGGCGCATTGGCGACGTGATGCAATTCGAAAAGACCAAGGCGAAGCTGAAGGACAACAAGCTGGCGCAATTGCTGATGGCCGGGCCGAAGCTGATGCTGTCGCCGATCCGCGCGCCGGGCGCGGCAGAGACGGGTCTGCCCGTTGGTCTGCCGGGCAGGCGCCGCTAAGCAGCCCTTCAGGTGGAACAGCCGGAACATCTTGACGTCCTGATCATTGGGGCGGGCCTGTCGGGCATCTGCGCCGGGGCGCATATGGCCATGCAGCGCCCCCGCGACAGTTTCGCGATACTGGAAGCGCGCGATGCGATCGGCGGGACCTGGGACCTCTTTCGTTATCCCGGCGTACGCTCCGACAGTGACATGTTCACCTTCGGCTTTCGCTTCCGGCCCTGGACCGAGGGAAAAGATATCGCCTCTGCCTCGTCGATCCTCAACTATCTTGATGAAACCGTCGACAAATACGACCTCCGCCCGAAAATCCGCTTCGGCCAGCGCGTCACCAAGCTGAACTGGTCACCCTACGAGGCCAAATGGGAACTGACAGTCATCAGCGATGATGGCGAGACGCGGCAGGTGACCTGCGGATATCTGATGGCATGCAGCGGCTACTACGATTACGCACATCCCTATCAACCCGAATTTCCGGGACGCGACGCGTTCAAAGGCCTCATCGCCCATCCCCAGCACTGGCCGGAAGACCTGGATTATGCGGGCAAGAAGGTCGCGGTGATCGGCTCCGGCGCGACCGCTGTCACATTAGTGCCGACCATGGCGGAGACTGCCGCAAAGGTCACGATGGTCCAGCGCTCGCCCACCTATGTGGCATCGCGCCCCTCTGTCGATCCGGTGGCACAAGCCGCGATGCGTTACCTGCCCGCGAAGCTGGCGCACCGCCTGGCGCGGATCAAGAACATCATCCTCGGCGTCTTTTTCTACACGCTTGCCCAGCGTCGCCCGGATTACGTCAAACGTGGCCTGATGAAGGAAATCCGCAAGGCCGTGGGCCCTGATGTCGATGTGGAGACACATTTCAACCCGACCTACGACCCGTGGGACCAGCGCCTGTGCCTCGTCCCCGACGGAGATCTCTTCGCAGCGCTGAAATCACGGCGCGCCGACATCGTCACCGACCAGATCGAGACGTTCACCGCGACGGGTCTGCGCACCGCCGGGGGGCAGGAAATCGAGGCAGATATCATCATCCCGGCAACCGGCCTGACGGTGCAATTTCTTGGCGGGGCAGAGATCTACATCGATCATGTACCGCTGGACCTGACCGAAAACACGATCTACCGGGGCATGATGCTGTCGGATGTCCCGAACCTGACGGTTGTCTTCGGTTACACCAACGCATCATGGACACTGAAGGCCGACCTGACCTGCGATTATGTAATGCGCCTTCTGTCCTATATGGAAACGCAAGGCCACAAGGTTGCAACCGCTGTCAGTGATGATGACATGGCACGCAGACCGTTGATCAACCTGGAATCGGGCTACATCCTGCGCGCCTTGGCTCAACTGCCAAAACAGGGTAGCCGGGCCCCATGGCGCAACAGCGACAACTATATTCTGGACATGATGTCGATCCGATATGGGCGAATGAATGACGGTGTGATCGCGTTTCGATAGAGCGATGCCGTCATGTCAGGCTTGCCTTTAACCCGGCAATGACCTTTTCTGCGCGCTGTCGACTATTTTTCGCCCCGGAAGATAAGTGCAAATGAATCAGAACAAACATCGTGGCCGCGCTGTCGGTGCCTTTACCGCCTATCGCATCGAACGGGTGCATGCGCGGCTCACGGCACAGGGCAGCGCTATCCTCAAGGCACATTGCGACCTGACATTGCGACAATGGTGGATCATCGCTGACATTGCGGAGATGAAGCCGGAGACCGCGACGGAGCTGTCACGCGTCGCCGATGTCGACAAGGGGCTGCTCAGCCGCAACCTCAAGACGCTGGTCAATCTCGGCTATGTCTCGATGGAACGTGACAGCCGCGACCATCGTCAGCAGCTGATCAATCTGACCCCGGAAGGGTGGGAGATCTACCGCTCCACGCTGCCGATCATGAACCAGCGCAACGAGAAACTGACCAAGAACATGTCAGGCAAGGATGTCGACGCGCTTCTGTCCTCGCTCGACAAGATTGAGGCGGCAGCATCCATTCTGGAACCCTGATCAACAGGTTTTGTTTTCAGAATGCCTTGAAGGTCAGGGTTGTGAGGGATCGCGCGATGCTGGGGATTTGCAGCAGTCGGTCGTTGACGTATTTGCCGATGTCCTCGCCATCGGGGACATAGACCTTCATCAGGAGGTCATATTCGCCCGAGGTGGAAAACAGCTCTGAGACGATCTCCAGATCGTAGATCGCGTCGGCAACCTCGTAGGTCTTGCCGGGGGCGCAGCGAAGCTGGATGAAAATGCAGTTCATGATCGTGTCCTCACCATCCGCACCCTGTCCTTAACCGACCTGACCGCCTGAGATCGGGATCGCCTGCGCCGTCACCGCGCCGGAACCCGGCCCGCAGAGCCAGAGCGCGGCAGCGGCAATCTCGTCCGGCTCGATCATCCGGCCAAACGGGTTCTGGTCGCGCATGCTGGCAAGCGCCTCTTCCTCGGACACTTTGGCCTTTGCCATGATGTTCTGGACACCACGGTCGACGATGGGCGTGGCAACATAGCCGGGGCAGATCGCATTGACCGTGACGCCGGTTTTCAGCACCTCCTCGGCGGCGCATTTCATCAGCCCGAGCACCGCGTGTTTGGACGCGCAATACGCCCCACCATAGCTGAACCCGCCGAGCCCCGCGATTGAGGAGATGATTATGATCCGTCCCCAGCCCCGCTCCGCCATCGGTTTCAGGACTTCGCGGGTACAAAGCAGCACGCCTTCCACGTTCGTGGTCTGCACCTTGCGCCAGAAATCCAGCGTTGTCTTGTGGATCGGCGCTGTCTCGGCAATGCCTGCGTTCGGGACCATGATGTCGATCTGACCAGCGGCGGCGATGGTGTCGATCACCTCCGTCTCGCTGGTTACGTCCATGACGGTCCAGTTGATGCGGTCGTTCTGCGCGGCGACTTCCTTTAGCGGACCCTCGCGCCGCCCGGTGATGATGACGTCGGCACCCGCATCGGCATAGGCGAGCGCGATGGCCGCCCCGATCCCGGTGCCACCGCCAGTTACGAAGGCCCGCTTCCCCGTCAGGTCTGCCCTTAAGTCAGTCATGTTATCCATCCCTTGTCGGTATCTTCGCACTCACTCTGACCGGTTGCACCCTGTCTGTGAAGACTGCCCCTGCGTTATGGTTTGTGGACAGGCGGTGCCTCGCCCAGATCCCACCAGAGGCCTGCCATGATTCCCAATGCCTCGCGCATGACAGGTTTCAGCACATGCTCATCGGGGGCGTGCTGCGAGCAGCCTGAATAGGAATGCGGGACCCAGATCGTCGGCATGCCCAGCGTCTCGACAAATTCCTCGTTCGGGAGGGAACCGCCAAGATTGGGCAGGATGGCCGGGGCCTTGCCAGTCGTCCGCTCCAGCGACCCCGCCGCCCATGTCACCCACGGATTATCCGGGTCGAGCCGCGTTGCGCTGAACGCCGCGTCGTCCGACTGCACGACGTCGACCATGCCAAAACCTGCTGCATCCAGATGGCGGCGCAATGCCGGCACGATGTCATCCATGTCGGTGCCGACAACGAAACGCAATTGGCAATGGGCCGTAGCCGTCGGCTGGATCGCGTTGACCGGAGCCGACGGGTCGCCACAGACAAAGGCAAGGATGGCAAAGGAATTCCAGCCGACGATCTTTTCGGCCGAGGTCAAACCGGGCTCCCCCCAATCGGGATCGATGGCGGGACCGGTGGCCGGCGCTTCGATGGCGCAGGTCTCCAACGCGGCGCGCACCGCCGGTGTCAGGCTGTCAGGGCGCCATTCAGGCACCGTGATCGCACCTTTCGCATCGGTGATCGTGGCCAGTGCTTGTGCGAGGATCATACCCGGATCAGCCAGCAAACCACCCCAGTTCCCCGAATGATGCGCGCCTTCGCGCAGATTGACCGACACTGTCATCGTCACCGCACCGCGCGCACCCATAAAAAGTGTGGGGCGTTCCGGCGACAGTCGCGGGCCGTCCGACGCGATCAGCGCATCGGCTGACAGCGCTTCACGCTCGGCCATGAACAGTTCATGCAGGCCGGGCGATCCGGCCTCCTCCCCCGTCTCGATCACCACGCGGATATTGAAACCAAGGCTGCCGCGAGCGGTCAGGACCGCCTCCAACGCGGTGAGGTTGATCAAGTGCTGGCTCTTATTATCGGCAGTGCCCCGCCCGTAGAGGCGGTCGCCCTCTTCCACCAGCTTCCAGGGCGACAGACCTTCGCGCCAGCGGTCATCCTGTCCTAGGATCACGTCGCCATGGCCGTAGGTCAGGATCGTGGGCAGGTCGTCACTCTCCGCCCGTTCCGCGATCAGAAAGGGGCCCGCGCCCGCAATCGGGTTTGCCACCATGCGTGCCGCAAACCCCATCCGGGCGAGGCGGGGCATCATGGCCTCGGACAGATACTCATGCAGTGCAGCCTGGCCGCGGGGATCCTGGCTTTCCGTCGGGTAGGCCACCAACGCGGCGAGGTCGCTGGTGAATGCGCCCTCATCGAAGGCGCTTTCGACAGAGGCGATGGCAGCTTCGCGGGTCATGGGCGATCCGGTCTTATCTCTGACCGCATACGGAGCATCCTTCGCGTTTTTCGATGTCGAATGTCCGGGTTTCCCCCTCAAGGGCATTGTAGACAATCATCCGATTCTTCAACGGGCGGCCCGCAATGGCGACATCCTTGATGGTTTCAGCCGCGACCATTGACCCCATCACACCAGCCAGAGGACCAAGCACGCCGCCGGCCGCGCAGCTCTGTACCAACCCCTCGGCAGGCGGTTCGGGGAAGATGCAGGCATAGCACGGGCCACCTTCCCACGGTTTGAAGACCGAAAGCTGACCCTCCCATTGGGTCAGCGCCGCCGAAATCAGAGTGGTCTTGCGCGCGACACAGGCCCGGTTAAGGAGGTAGCGCGTGTCGAAGTTATCGGTCCCGTCAATCACCAGCCGATAAGGCTTGATGATGTCATCGATGTTATCCTCGGTCAGACGTTCGGGGTGCAGTTTTATGAGAACATGCGGGTTCAGCGCCTTCATCGCGTCATGGGCGCTGTCGGTTTTCGGATCACCCACGCGTTCGGTCGTGTGAATGATCTGACGCTGCAGGTTCGACAGCGATACCACATCATCATCAACGATACCTATGGTCCCGATCCCGGCCGCCGCCAGATAGGTCAGCGCGGGCGAGCCAAGACCCCCCGCCCCGACCACCAGCACGCGCGCGCCGCGCAGGCGCCGCTGCCCCGGCCCGCCGATCTCGCGCATGATGATATGGCGCGCATAGCGTTCAAGTTCTTTCTGGGTGAATGTATCGCCCATCCGCTTTGTCCTTATCCCTGCCGATCCCGGCTAATGATAGTGCACCACCACGACGCGGCGACCACCCGACCTTTCTAGAGACCATCGAACAGCGCAGTTGACAGATACCGCTCCGCGAAACTTGGCAGGATGGCGACGATACGCTTGCCCTCCATCCCATCACGCTCGGCCAGTTCGATCGCCGCCGCGATGGCGGCACCGGATGAAATACCCCCCGGCACGCCTTCGGTCGTTGCCAGCTTGCGCGCCATCTCGAACGCTGTCTCGTTACCGATGGTCAGCACCTCATCAATCAGGTCGCGATCAAGGATGTCAGGCACGAAGCCCGCACCAATCCCCTGTATCTTGTGCGGGCCAGGGTCGCCGCCGGACAGGACCGGGCTGTCCTCAGGCTCCACCGCGATGATCTTTACACCCGGATTGCGGGCCTTCAGCACCTGCCCGACACCTGTGATGGTGCCGCCAGTACCGACGCCGGACACGAAGTAGTCCACTTTGCCACCGGTATCTGCCCAGATCTCCTCCGCCGTCGTCTTGACGTGGATCGCCGGGTTGGCGGGGTTGGCAAATTGCTGGGGGATGATCGCGCCGTCGATGCTGGCGGCCAGTTCTTCGGCTTTTGCGATTGCACCCTTCATGCCCTTGGCGGCATCTGACAGCTCCAGCTCCGCGCCCAGCAGCGCCAGCATCTTGCGCCGCTCGATCGACATCGATTCCGGCATGCAGAGGATCAGCCGATACCCCCGCGCTGCCGCCGCGAAGGCCAGCGCAATCCCGGTATTGCCTGAGGTCGGCTCGACCAGCGTGCCTCCAGGCTTCAGACGACCGGAGGCTTCCAGATCATCGATCATCGATACGCCAATGCGATCCTTGACCGATGCGATCGGGTTGAAAAACTCCAACTTGCCGCAAATCTCCGCCTTCACTCCGACCGCGTCGGCGAGGCGTGCGAACCGGACCAGCGGCGTGCCGCCGATCGTGTCAGTGATGCTGTCATAGATCATGCCATGTGGCTTGCCGGTCATCTTCATTTCTCCCAGATGGCACCCTGTCGGGGGCGTCCTAAATCGTAAAGTCCGGTGCGCCGCCACCCCGGCGAACGCCCTTTTCCTCGGCGCTGGCGCAGAGGTCCTGCATGGTCACGCCGTCGAGTTCCTTCAAAACCGCCTCCTGCGCATCGCGCCAAAGCGGACGAGAAACCTTCTCGCCCAGCTCCGATATCGGCGGCTCCGGCTCCCCATCCGTATCGGCAGCATCCACGATGCGCACGATTTCGGCCACCGATATCTTGCGCCGCTCACGCGCCAGTGTGTAGCCGCCGCGCGGGCCGCGCACGCCTTTCAGAACACCCTCGCGTACCAGTTGTTGCATGACCTGTTCGAGATAGCGCTGCGGAATGCCAAGCCGTCTCGTGATATCCTTCGACTGCACGGGGTCGGGGCGCGCATTATAGGCGACATCCAGAACCGCTTCGAGCGCCAGCAAGGTCTTGCGCGAAAATTTCAGCATCTCTTGTCGTCCATCGTCATGTCGAAACACCGGTGGAGCCGAAGCCCCCTGCCCCGCGCGCCGTGTCGTCCAACCCGCCGAGGGCGAATGCCGCGCGGATCACCGGCGCGAGCACGCATTGCGCCACCCGGTCGCCATGGGCGATGGCGACGGGCTCAGCCCCGAGATTGATCAGAAGCACCTTCACCTCGCCGCGATAGTCACTGTCGATGGTGCCGGGCGCATTGGCGACGGTCAGGCCGTGTCGAAAGGCGAGGCCGGAGCGGGGGCGGATCTGCATCTCGTACCCTTCGGCAATGGCCATGGCGAGGCCCGTCGGCACCAGTGCCCGTGCGCCCGGCGCGATGGTCAGACCGGCTGCGCGGTCCTCCGGCAGCAATGATGCGCGCAAGTCCGCGCCGGCGGCCCCCGATGTCTCGTAGGCGGGCAGACCGAACCCTTCGTCAAAATGCGCGAGGGGGGCGACGGTCACAGCGACGCTCAGCATGACGCGGTCTCCGCCGCCAGCCAGTCGGCAACGCGCGCGGCGAGGCGGCGCGCGACCTCTGTCTTGTCTGCCTCGGGCCAATCCTCGGCGCCCTGCTCATCGATCAGGGTCACGGTGTTGCGGCTGCCGCCCATCACGTCGCCGCTGACATCATTGGCGACGATCCAATTGCAGCCCTTGCGTTTACGCTTGGCCGTCGCGTTCGCGACCACATCATTGGTTTCCGCCGCAAACCCGATGACCAGCGGCGGGCGGGCACCGACGGGGCGCTGCGCGATTGTGGCCAGAATATCAGGGTTCTCCGCCAGACAGAGATCCGGAAGATCACCGCTGCCGTCCTTTTTCATCTTGCGCGGGCTTTCATCGGCTGTGCGCCAGTCGGCAACCGCTGCGGCAAAAATCGCGGCATCGGCGGGCAACGCAGCCTCCACCGCCGCCAGCATCTGACGCGCGGTCTCCACCCGTTTGACAGCGACCCCCGGTGGTACGGGTTCCACCGTCGGGCCGGTGATCAGCGAAACCTGCGCCCCTTCGGCGATCAGCGCAGCGGCGATGGCCATGCCCTGCTTGCCCGATGACCGGTTGGCGATGTAGCGCACCGGATCAATCGGCTCATGGGTCGGGCCGGATGTGACGAGGATATGGCGACCAACAAGGCGACCGGCACCGCCCAGCACCCGCTCCACCGCGTCCAGTATCTCCAAAGGCTCTGCCATCCGGCCGGGTCCGAATTCACCGCAGGCCATGTCGCCATCATTGGGACCAACCGCGTGGATGCCATCACCGGTCAGCGTCGCCAGATTGCGCTGGGTCGCCGCATGGGTCCACATGCGCACATTCATCGCGGGCGCGATCAGCACGGGTTTGTCGGTCGCCATCAGAAGGGTCGAGGCAAGATCATCCGCATGTCCGCCTGCCATTTTCGCCATCATATCCGCCGTCGCCGGTGCCACGATCACCAGATCGGCGGCGCGCGACAGCTGGATATGCCCCATCTCCGCCTCGTCGGTCAGATCGAACAGGTCCTGGTAGACCTTCGCACCCGACAGGGACGATACCGATAGCGGCGTGACAAACTCCACCGCCGCGCGGGTCATCACGCAGGTGACACGGTGGCCGCGCTCTCGCGCGCGCCGGATCAGATCAAGGCATTTGAACGCCGCAATGCCGCCGCCGATGATCAGAAGGATATGTCGAGGCGGGGACATGTTGTCGCCTTTGTCATTCACGGAAAACATCGGTTGTGGACTGTAGATTGCGGATGCCGACTTGTCCATTTGTGGTCGCGCACGTCTTCCGAAAACGCAGCCACACCTGATGAGCCTTTGTACAACCGGGGACAGGTGCCCCACGTGCTAACCTTGCGGCGGTGCTGACAACCGACGATTCGCCTGAGGGGGGTGTGAGATGGCAAAGACATCGCTGCCAGAGAAGGATTGCGATCTGATCATGAAGGGGGGGATCACCTCCGGCGTGGTCTACCCGGAGGCGATCATCTCGATTGCATCGGAATACCGGCTTCATGGTGTTGGCGGTGCCTCCGCCGGGGCTATCGGCGCTGTGATCGCAGCGGCGGCGGAGTATCGGCGCCAGTCAGGCGGCGGCGCTGAGGGGTTTGAGGAGATCAGGCGCATCCCCGGCGATATCGGCCAGAACCTCGCCGCGCTCTTCCAGCCAAGCCATGCGCTGGAACCGGTTTTCAAGCTGATGATGCGGGCGATCCGCGCGAAGGAGGGCAAGGCCCGCGCCGTTCTGCTCGGTGTGTTCCTGGAATTCTGGCCGCTCTTCGTCATCTTCGGGAGCCTTGGCCTCTTGATCGCATTGCAGCTCGGCAACATTGATTTTGGAGGAGAGGACGGATGCGCCGTGTCCTGCACCGTCATTGCGGGCAGCCTGATCGCATCGGCCCTGCTGGTCGCGCTGCTGCCCCCGTTCCTCTTCGTGGGTTGGCGGCTCTGGCAGATATTCGCCCATGAACTGCCTGACCATCATTTCGGTCTTTGCACCGGCAAGCGCCAGCCCGGCGGCAACGGGCCGGGGTTCACCGACTGGATGGCAGAACGCATTCAGACGGTCGCCGGGCGACGCGTCACCGACCGGCCACTGACGATCCGCGATCTGAAGGAACACGATATCGATCTGGCCAGCATGACGACGGACCTGTCGACCGGGCGGCCCTATCAGTTGCCGCTAAAGACCGATGTGCATTACTTCAGCCGGTCGGAGTTCGACCTAATGTTCGACAGGCGCTTCGTCGATACCCTGATCGGCGATCGCAAACCGCTGGATGAGCCGAATGAATACGGCCTGAAAGACCTGTACCAGTTGCCGGTTGGCGATGATTTTCCCGTCATCATGGTCGCCCGGATGAGCCTCAGTTTCCCGGGTCTCATCTCAGCGGTTCCGCTGTACAAGTATGACCAGACGCTGCCGAGTTCCAGCAGGTCGGGCCAGTGTGGCGTTCTGAAACGCTGTCTCTTTTCCGATGGCGGAATTTCAAGCAATTTTCCGATCCATTTCTTCGACAGCTTTCTGCCCGGTCGACCGACCTTCGGCGTGACACTCGCCGAATACAGCGCCGAACGGCATGGCAAGGGGGTGGAGGCCCGTACCATGCTGCCTGATGACCGCCTGACTGACAGGGACCTGCCGGTACGTCCGATCACCGGGGTGATCGGGTTCGCAATGGCCATCGTGAACACTGCAAAAGACTGGCAGGACACATTGCAGCGCCTCCTGCCGGGTTATTCCGAGCGCATTGTCGAGGTCCGACTATCGCGTGAGGAAGGCGGCATGAATCTGGACATGGGTCCGGGCACAATCCGCCGCATCGCCGATTACGGTAAACAGGCCGGCGAGCTGATCCTGTCAGAGTTCAATTTCGACGAGCATCGCTGGCGCCGCGCGATCACAACGCTGCCCCAGGGCGAAGCGGTGATGGAAAGCCTCGCCGAACGTGTCGATAGCGACATCGAGCCCAGCTACGAAGAGATCCTCACAACCTATGAGCCCCTGGGATACAAGCCGGGCAATGAAGAATGGCGCACCAAGGCCCTTGCACCCTTCGCCGAGGCGCTTGCCGCCCTGGGGCGAAACGCCAAGGCAGACCCGTCGGCCCGCGTACAGAGCGAGGAAAACCTGCCGGTCATTGACGCCTCGATCCGCCTCGCTGCCTCTACCGACCGGGTGCCGAAGGCGAACCGAAGGGGTTAAGGTTTGGCGAACAAAGCCTCGAAGAAGGCCAGCATCTCCGGCACGACCTTTTCGCCATAGCCATTGGCAACGCCGAGTGACAGGACCTGTTTGGTGCCGGGTGACATCAGGCTGACGGCACCGGCCTGCTCAGCCATCGCGCCGTAATACCCGACATCCTTGCGCGCGTTCTTCACCGCGAAGGCCAGCTTCGTCGGATCGCCATCGATGGCATTGGCCTTGATGAAGTCCATCATGCCCGACCGCAGCGGCCCCGCCGACATCACCTGATAGAGCTTCTCACGCGGCACATCGACGGTATCGGCCATCGCGAACGCCTCGGACATCGCCATCGCCGAGGTCATGGCGAAGAAGTTGTTGATCAGCTTGATCTTATGCCCGGTTCCAAGCGGACCAAGATGGAAGAGGTTCTCCGACAGATCATCCAGCACCGGTTTGGCGGTGGCAAAAGCGCCCTGATCGCCGGCACACATCAGGTTGAGCTCCCCCGTCAGCGCCTGCGCCGGGGTCTTGGAGATCGGGCAGTCGAGATAGACGCCACCCGCGGCGGCGACCTCCTCACCCAACGCGATGGTGCTGTCGGGCAGGGATGTGCCGAAATCGATCACGATGGCGTCCGGCTTCAACCCGGCAAGCACCCCGTCCGGCCCCCGCATCCGCCCCTCGACCGAGGCAGAGGTATCCATGCAGAGCATGACGATATCCGAAGCAGCGGCAATTTCTCGCGCGGTCTTGACCTCCGCCGCGCCGCGGGCGATGGCCTTGTCGGCCTCGGTCCGTGTGCGGTTCACCATCACGGTCAGTGGATACTCCATATCCAGAAGGCGCTGACACATCGCCCCGCCCATAAGTCCCAGGCCGATGAAGCCGATTGCCGGTTTTGCCATGTCTCTCTCCCGTTCAGATATCGCTTGTCACGGCCAGCGCCCCGCGCCGGCCCAGTTCGTCAGAGCATTTCGCGCCCGCGCCATTGCCGCCCGTCGCGACACCGATCCGGTCGGTCAGCATCCCGATTTCGGGATAGCGATCCTCGGTCCAGCTGGTGACGCACGCATCCATGCTGACCGTTTCAATGCGGACGGTAGGCATCAACTCGCGGTAACTGTCTTCAAGAAAATCACGCACGTTCGCGTCGCCGCCCGAGCGGAACCAGTCGCCGATCTCGGCCTCGGTTTCGATCGGCTCATCGGTCGGGTCGCCGCCGAGTTTTATGTATGTCCTGCCGTCGGGATAGCGGATCGGCGGCAATAGGTAAGGTCCGCCGGGGCGGTGACTGCGAAATACGAGCGAAGGCATATCCGCAAGGCGTTGCGCCTCGTCCGCCGCAATCTCGAAGAACGCCACGGTGCGTTTCATCACCGTCAGGCGGGGCGCGCGGGCCAGCACATGATCTGTCATCGCTCCCGCCGCGATCAGGGCACGGTCAGCGCCGATAGGACCTTCTGCGGTGCGTACCGTCACGCCATTGGCCGTCTCGTCAACATTATCGACAACCGCATCGACAATCGTCGCCCCCTGTCTGCGCGCGGCCTCTGTCTGTGCGGCAACCAGATTGCGAGGACTGACATGGCCACCGCCGGTCGGCTCATAAACGGCGCCGAATGTGCTCGGAAACTTGAAATAGTCGAACCGACTGGCCAAGGCCCGATGATCCAGCACCTCGCAATCGGTACCCAGTGCGTCCTTCGTAGCCAGAACCTGTTTCATCCACGAGCTGTCCAGCTCCGCCGCCATCATTGCGCCGACATTGCCAAAGAACCGGATGCCGCTCTCGGCCTCGATCTCTGCGTAACGGGCGATGGAGGCTGCCGCGACCTCCGCCCAAAACGGCTTCGCATCGTTTTTGCGTGTGATCCGGCCCTCGTCGTAATGGCTGGCAAAGACGCCCTTGTGGGATCGTTTATCCACCGGCTCCGCCGGGCCGATCAAGGTCACCTGATGGCCACCCTTCGCCAGATGGCGCGCCGCAGCAGCGCCCATCATGCCCCGACCAATCACCGCTACATGCATCAGAGTCTCTCAAATGAACGGGCTTTCAGACCCTCTTGCACTTCATAAATCGATCCGGCCTTCGCCGGGAGCGGCAGCGGCACGCGAACAGGCACCGCTTCCACGCGCGGCTCTTTCGTCGACGCACCGCAAAGCATCCGCTGGTCGTATTCCTCCAGCGAGCCAAGATTGGTCATCGCCCCCATGATCGGAAACGCATCCGCCGCCATCATCTCAAAAAAGCACAAGCGGCGCGAGCGGTCTGAGCGGTTCAGCGCAGATCCATGCAGCACCCGCCCGTGGTGGATGGATATGGACCCAGCAGGCCCGGTGAGCGTCACCGCGTCATTCACATCCAGCCCCGACGCGGCCAGATCCACACCGCCGACAAAAACGCCATTGTTATGGTGGTCGAGAACCGGCCCCTTATGCGTGCCGGGAAAGATCATCAGCGGGCCGTTTTCCTCGCCCATGTCATCGATGACCACGCCGATGGCCAGCACATCATCATTGGTATGGGGATAGAACGCCCAGTCCTGATGCCATTCGATCGCCGCGCCATAGCCTGCCGATTTCATATTCAGCTTCGATGTCTGCAACCGGATATCCGGGCCGATCAGATCGCGGGCGGGTGCGAGGATATGATCGGATCGCATAAGATCCGCGAAGACCTGCGATTGCGTATCGGGGCGCTTGACCCGGCGGATGCGCGGCACCTCGGGCGTGTGGCTAGTCTCAAGATCGATCCTGTCATCCGATCCGGTCATACCGACCGCGATAGTCTCGAACCGCGCGATCTCCGCGCGGATCGCCTCGATGATCCCCATCGGGACCCGGCGTTCCAGCACCAGGTAGCCATGCTCCTCATAGTGCAATCTCTGATCGGGGGTCAGCGCTTCCATCATCCCCTCCTCAGGGCCTCCAGCCCCTTCCAGTCGAAATTGACGCCGTGGCCCGGGCACTCCGGGGCCATTGCGATGCCGTCCTCCAGCACCATCGGGTGTTCGATGTAATCGTCGAGGCCAAAGCCATGCGCCTCCAGATAGCTGGCATTGGGCGCGGCGGCGAGCAGGTGGACAGTGAAATCATGCGCGCCATGGGAGGTGACGGGCAGCCCGAACGCTTCGGCCAGTTTGGCGATCTTAATGAAGTTCGTCACACCGCCGCAATTGGTCACATCGGGTTCGACGAAACTGACCGCACCGGCGGTGATGAAGTTCTTGAAATCATGGATCGTGCGCAAGTTCTCGCCATTCGCGACCGGCAGGCCACCTTCGCGCAGCACCCGCGCATTACCAGCAATATCATCAGGCTGCACGGGTTCTTCCAGCCAATAGGGATCATGGGGCGCAAAGGCGCGCGCCGCCCGGACCGCCTGATCGGCGGTGTATTTCATATTGGCATCCAGCATCAGCGGAAAATCCGGTCCGAGGAAATCGCGCATGGCGGCGACCTTGGTGACATCCTCTGACAACAAATCGCGCCCGACCTTCATCTTGATGGCGCGAAAGCCCTTGGCCAGGTTCCGCTCCGTCTGGGCGATCAGCTCATCCGCCGTCAGCATCAGGTCGATCCCGCCCGCATAGGCCTTTACCGCCGGATCGGCACCGCCAAGATGCCGCCAGAGGGGTTGGCCCGCCTTCTTCGCCGCCAGATCCCAGAGCGCGATATCGAAGGCGGACATGGCCAGCACCAGCGCGCCGCCGCGCCCGCCATAGTGCTGCGCCCACCAGATTTTCTGCCAGAGATATTCGATGCGCGATGCTTCTTCGCCCGCCACGATCTCGGCAATTTCGCGCCCCAGAATGTCATGGACCGCGCCACCATTACGTCCGCAGGTGAAGGTGTAACCGACACCTTCCGCCCCATCACTGTCGGTCACGCGGGCAGTGATGATCTCGAACCCGTGCATCTCCCCATGCATACTGTCAGTCAGGACCTCCTTCAGGGGAATGAAGTAGTGATCCGAGCGAACGCGGGCGATGGTAGCAGGCATGGACTTACCTCAGAGGAACACCGTGGTGATCTGCGGCGCGAGCAGGATGATCATGAGCACGAAAATCTGGATCGCGATGAACGGCAGAAACCCGCGAAAGATCTCCGGCAGGGTGATATGCGGCGGCGCAACGGATTTCAGGTAGAACGCCGCCGGGCCAAACGGGGGCGAGAGGAAACTGACCTGCATGTTCACGCAGAACAATATCCCGAACCACACCTTTACCAGCGACTGACTGTCCAGCCCCCCGGTGATCCCCAGCTCATCCATCGGCAGTTTCAGCACGATGGGCAGGAACACCGGCATGACCAGAAGAACGATGCCCGTCCAGTCCATGAACGCGCCGAGAAAGAGGAAGATCAGCATCATGAACAAAAGGACGCCCATGGTCGGCAGCTCAAACCCCAGGATCAGATTCGCAACATAGGTCGGCCCGCCCGCAATCGTATAGGCACCGGCCAGCGCCGTCGCACCAAACGTGACCCAGATGATCGTGCCGGTGGATTTGAAGGTCCGCATCGATGCTTCGCGCAGCAGGGTCAGCGAAAACTCGCCGCGCAGAATGATCAGGATCAGCACCGCGAGCGAGCCCATGCCCGCCGCCTCCGTAATCCCGGTGATCCCGCCATAGATGGAGCCGAGAACGACGAAAACGATGATCAAGGGCGCGATCAGCCCCTTGCCCTTGTCCCATGCGGCGACCGCCGTTTCGCGGCCCATCGCGCCGAAGATATAGACGAGCGAGACGCCGAGGATACCGCTCCAGATAAGGGCGGTATTGGTGTCGACCATGCCCGTACGCTCATCAATGGCTCCGGTCATGTGCAGGACAACCCAGCGCACCAGGACGGCAGCCGCGGCAAAGCCGACCATGATGCCGATCAGCGTCGTGCCATAGCGCGCCTTTTGCGCCCCTGTCATGTCATCGGGCGAAGGCTCCGGCAGCGGTGCCTGTTCGGGGTGGAGGCGCGTGCGGATCAGGATGTAGATGATGTAGCAGCCCGCCAGTATGAAACCGGGCAGAAAGGCCGCCTTGAATAGCGCGTGGATCGAGGTCTCCGTGATCAGCCCATAGAAGATCAGCACGATGGAGGGCGGGATCATGGTGCCAAGCGAGCCAGAGGCGCAGATCGTTCCGATCGCGAGGTTCTGGTTGTAACCAAGGCGCAGCATCTGCGGCAGGGCGATGAGGCCCAGCAGCACCACCTCGCCCCCGATAATGCCGGACATCGCGGCCATGACGATGGCCATGATGGCGGTCACGACAGCAATACCGCCGCGTGTGCGCGACATCCAGACATTCAGCGACGAATACATATCGCGCGCGATGCCGGACCGTTCCAGCAATGTGGCCATGAATATGAACAGGGGCACCGATATCAGCACGTAGTTCGTCGTGATGCCGTAGAGCCGCTGCGCCAGGATGTTCAGCGGCCCTGTGCCGAATGTGCTGAACAAAAGATCGGGGCCAAATTTCAGCACCATCACGACGACCGCCAGAAAGCCCGAGGCAAAGCCAAGCGGCATGCCGATGGCCAGCAGCATCAGCATACCCAGAAGAACAATCAGGGAAATCGTGCCGATATCCACCATGTGATCAGTCCTCGCGCTTCACACCGGCGGCGGCGCGCAGGTCTTCAAGCTCATCCTCTTCGGCGGCGTGCGTCTCTTCCCGGTTCCAGTCGTGATAGAGGTTTGATACCGACTGGATCGCCAGAAGAACCAGCGTGATCAGGATCAGAGGCTTGATCGTGGCGGGGATCGGCGGATCGAAGGCGGTGCCGAACGTCTCCCACCGCAACAGTTTGGCCTTCGCTTCGCCATAGCCACCCCAGACAACGGCAAAGGCGAAGATGCAGACAAAGGCGACGGAGATGACATCGAAGGTCTTGCGCAGCCAGCGCGGCGCGGCGTCGCAGAGGATCGTGATGCGGATATGGCTGCGTTGCTGCAACGAATACAGCCCCGCCGTCAGATAGATGCCGCCCGCAACCCAGAGAGACATCTCGTTCACCCACAGCGTCGGGGCGGAGAACACGTAGCGCAGCGTCACTTCGTAGATGATGATGAGAACGATAAAGGCCGGGGCCCACATGGCGATGCGGCTGAAGCTCCATGTGATCAGGTCGATCACGCCTGTGCGTTCATGTTCGATCATGGCCGCCTCCCCTTAGGTTCACCGATTGCAGAGGGAAAGAGGGCGGCACCTCTAAGGATGCCGCCCTCCCGTGCCGATTTACTCGACGAGGCCGAGAACGCGGAGATAGTCCATATGGCTTGCGATCAGCGCCTTGGCTTCGTCGGTGGTGCCAAAGGGCTCCCACGCGGCCAGTGCGGCCTGACGGAACGCGGCGCGGTCTTCGGTGGACCAGTCATAGACTTCAACACCGTCAGCGCGCAGCTTCGCGGCGGCCTCGGCATTCGATTTCTCGAAGGTCAGCGCGGTACGCAGCGCCAGTGCCTCCATCGCCACGCTCATGATACGGCGGTGATGATCGGGCATCGCGTCCCACTTTGCCTTGTTGCAGGCGAGGTGATCGGACGGCATCGAATGGAACCCGGGATAGTTGGTATATTTCGCCAGGTCATAGAGGCCTAGACCCACATTGTTGGCAATACCGGACGCATCCGCCCCGTCGATGATGCCGCTTTCAAGCGCGGTGAAAATCTCGGTGAAATCCATCACAATCGGGCTGGCACCGAGATTGTCGAAGATCTTCGTCTCAAGACCGGGAGGGGAACGGAATTTCCAGTCTTTCAGATCGGCAATGCCGCGGATCGGCTTGGTCGAGGCAAGCGACTCCTGCCCATAGACCCACCAGCCGACAAGCTGCATGTCGAACTTGTTGTAAAGTTCCTGCGCAGCCTCCAGGCCACCACCGTAATAGAGCCAGGAAAGCTGCTGATACGGCGTGTCATAGCCACCCATGATATCGCCGACGAACTGGAATGCCGGGTTCTTGCCGGTCTGGTAGGACCCGCCGGTCATGTCGCAGTCAAGAATGCCCGTTGCCGCCGCATCGAAGGTTTCAACCGAACCGACGACGGATGAGGAATAGAACATCTCGATGGCGATCTCGCCATTCGACATGGACTGCACGTCTTCGACATATTGCGCGGCCAGTTTGCCGGACACGGTTTCGGGCGCATAATGCGTCTGGATGCGCAGCGATGTTGTATCAGCCTGCGCCATGGTGGCCGCAACCGCCGCGCCGACAAGACCGGTTGCGATCGTTTTCAGAGCTTTCATGATATCCTCCCAGGAATGAACGAGCGGGTTGTTGTTGTTGGGTCGCGCGCCAGAACAATCGCTCCGGCACCGACTTCCGCACCTTCAAACGCTAACAACCCGCTCCGGGATCGACAATCATATTCGCAAAATTCTTGGGAATTTCGAAATTTTTAAATAGGCTAGCGAAAAACCCGGAGCCCCAATGACCACGCCTGCCCGTTCCGATCCGCTGCGGACCAGCGTCTATCAGCGCCTGCGCACCGATCTGGTCAGTGGCGTTCTGCCACCGGGGGGCAAGCTGAAACCCCAGATCCTCGCGCACGGCTACGCCGCCTCACCCGCAGCATTGCGCGAAGCTTTGTTGCGTCTGGCGTCCGAAGGGTTCGTAACCAGCGCACCGCAGCGCGGATTCAGCGCAGCGCGGCCCAACCCCGAAACGGTGTGGGAGATCGCCCATTTCCGCATCCTCATCGAAACCGAGGGCGCACGCCTTTCCATCCTTCATGGCGATGTGCGGTGGGAGGCGAACCTGCTTGCCGCACATCACCGCCTGTCACATCTCGAAGGCCATCTGCGCGGCGGCAAGGAGATCGAGGAGAACCTCCGCCTATGGTCCAGCTATGACCGCGCCTTTCACGAGGCGCTGATCGGGGCCTGCGGATCGGACCTGCTGAAAGACCAGCACCGCATCAGCTTCGATCGGTTCAAGCAGCATGTCATCGCCCAAGACGCGACATTAGGGTTCCGGGGCGAGGAACTGGTGCGCGAGCATGGCGATATCCTCACCTCCGCCCTCGACCGCGACCCGCTGGCATGCGCCAAGGCCCTGCGGCTGCATTTCGAGACATATAAACGGTTCTCCGACGCGGTGATCGCGTGAGGTCAGGATGCGGAGCCGCCAAGGCGACAAATCCCCACATTTCCCTGCGTTATCTCAGCGCACTGATTGACCACATGGCGCACGGCGACCTAAATGGCCAATCAGCGAACAATCCACCGCGAAAATGCACCGGGAGAGCGACTGAAGATGAGTGATATCGAACGCGAAGCGATGGAATATGATGTGGTGATCGTCGGGGCGGGGCCTGCTGGCCTGTCGGCTGCGATCCGCCTGAAACAGCTTGGCGGCGACGATATTTCCGTCGTGGTGCTGGAAAAAGGGTCTGAGGTCGGTGCCCACATCCTGTCCGGTGCGGTGCTCGACCCTTGTGGACTGGATGCACTGATCCCCGACTGGAAAGAGCGTGACGCGCCGATCCATACGCCGGTGACGGATGACCGCTTCTACATCCTCGGCGAAGCGGGTGAGATGAAGATCCCCAACTTCCCGATGCCGCCCCTGATGAACAACCATGGCAATTACATCGTCTCCATGGGCAATGTCTGCCGCTGGATGGCGGAACATGCCGAAGAGCTGGGAGTGGAGATTTTCCCCGGCATGGCCTGTTCCGAGGTTGTTTATGGCGACGATGGCGAAGTGAAAGGCGTAGTTGCTGGCGAGTTCGGCATCGAAAAAGACGGATCCAAGGGTTCAAGTTACGAACCCGGAATGGAACTGCACGGCAAATACGTCTTCTTTGCCGAAGGCGTGCGTGGGTCACTGTCGAAAGAAGTCATCTCGAAATTCGGTCTGGCCAATGGGCGCGAGCCGCAAAAATACGGCATCGGCATGAAGGAAATCTGGGAGATCGACCCCGCCAAGCACAAGCAGGGTCAGGTCACCCACACGATGGGCTGGCCGCTCGGCTCCGCCGCTGGCGGCGGGTCCTTCATGTATCACCTTGAGAATAATCAGGTTTATGTTGGCTTCGTCGTCCACTTGAATTACAAGAATCCGCATCTCTTCCCCTATATGGAATTCCAGCGGTTCAAGCATCACCCGCTGATCGCGGATGTGCTGGAGGGCGGCAAGCGTGTCTCCTATGGCGCACGCGCGATCACCGAGGGCGGCTGGCAGGCCATGCCGAAACTCGCCTTCCCCGGCGGCGCACTGCTCGGCTGTGCGGCGGGGATGGTCAATGTACCGCGCATCAAGGGCAACCATAATGCCATGCTGTCCGGCAAGGCCGCCGCCGAGGCCGCATTTGAAGCCATTGGCGAAGGCCGTCAGTCAGACACCCTTGTCACCTACGAGGATGACGTGCGCGGTGGACCTATTGCAAAAGACCTCAAGCGGGTGCGCAACGTGAAACCGATGTGGTCCAAATGGGGTCTGACGGCGTCACTGGTCGGCGGCGGGATCGACATGTGGGTCTCGAACCTGACCGGCTGGAACCCGTTCGGCTCCCTCGGCCACGGCAAGTCCGATGCGGAGGCGACGGAGCCTGCCTCCCAGCACGAGGAAATCGCGTATCCCCGCCCGGACGGCAAGCTCAGCTTCGATCGGCTGACCAATGTCAGTTTCTCGGGCACCAATCACGAGGAAAACCAGCCGAGCCATCTGCACTTGCAGGACCCGGGCGTGCCGATCGACGTGAACCTGCCGAAATACGCTGAGCCGGCACAGCGCTACTGCCCGGCGGGGGTTTACGAGGTGGTACAGGAGGATGGCTCACCGCCCCGGTTCCAGATCAACGCGCAGAACTGCGTCCACTGCAAGACCTGCGATATCAAGGACCCGTCGCAGAATATCCAGTGGAAGACCCCGCAGGGCGGCGAAGGGCCGAATTATCCCAATATGTAGATGATGAGTGGCGCGCGCCGGTCGATCCGGCGCGCCTCACACCCCGGCGCTGTTTTCACGTGACCAGCGCAGACGGCCGACACCGAAATCTCGACCAAGCCGCGCGCGCTTTTCCGTCAGGATCAAATCGGCTCCGTCCCATTCGATGGTCCGGCGTTTCTCTTGCCCGATCCAGTCTGGCGACATGGCCATGTCGACCACATGGACGACCTCAGCACCTTCGATGCGAAACTGGCCCGCATAAGAGAAATGCGTGCGCGCAATGGCGAGCGCACGCGCCTCCACCGCTGCACCCTCGGGGATCGGGCGTTCGCGGGCCATCAGATGAGCCGACATATAACCATTGCTGGTATAGACAAGCCGCCCGAGGGGGTCGGGCCCATAGGGCGCGGTGACGCCGCCCTTGTCCAAGGTGACTTGGAAACTGACCAGTGACCAGCTTCCAAACAGATCCTTCATGACCGTCATGGCATCAATCCCTCCCGCTCACTCCACCAGCCGGGCAAACCGCTCACCGGAGATATTGAAGGTGACGATACCGTCCTCCTCGTCGGAGGCATAGCGCCGGTAGAAGGTGCGGGCCCGCACGTTGCTGGCATATGCCCCCCACCAGAGGAAGGTTCCACCCCCAGCATCGACATCCTGCGCCACCGCCTTCAGTAAGGCATCCGCCGTACCGGTTCCCCGATGGCTGTCCTCCACAAAGAGATCAGCCAGAAAACCGCCCCGCCCCGCCATCGCAGTGTCATAGGCGAAATGCCAGAGAGCAAACCCGGTGAGGGTGCCCGCGGCCTCCGCCACGAAACCATGCACCGGGGCGTCGGGTGCGATGATGTCGGCCAGCGCCGCTGCGGCGGTGAAAAGGCCGGTAGCCTCACCTTCATGCCGGTTCAGCGCATCGACCATCTCCGCCAGACGCTCGGCATCTTCGGGTTTCGGTCGCCTGATGATCATCGCGCATCATCCCCGCATTCGCGCGCCATCAGCATCGAAGAGCGGCGCGGTGAGGATGCGAGCCTCGCACATCTCGCCAAGAATTTCGATCTCCACCGCCAGGTCGTCGGCGACGAGATCGGTGGGGACAAAGCCCAGCGCGATGCTCTTACCCGCAAAATGCGAATAGCCACCCGATGTGCAGAACCCGACGACCGCGCCGCCATGACAAATCGGCTCATAAGCCACGACATCCGCGTCCCGTGCATCCACTTCGAAGGCGCAGATCTTGCGGGCAGGGCCGCTGGCCTTCTCCGCCAGCGCGGCGGCCTTGCCGATCCAGTCCGACGGTTTGTTATAGGCGACGAACCGGTCCATCCCCGTCTCCGCCGCCGTGTAATCCGGGCCATATTCGTGCAGCCAGGAGCCGAAGAATTTATCCAGCCGCAGGCTCATCATCGCGCGCATACCGAAGGGCTTTAGCCCGAAATCCGCGCCAGCCTCGGTCAGGGCCGCATAAAGCGCACGCTGGTCGTCGGTGCCCACATAGATCTCATAACCAAGGTCGCCGGTATAACTGACCCGCTGCACCATGGCGCGGGTCAGCCCCACATCCATCTCGCGCGCATCCATGAAGCGAAACGCCTCGGCCGACACATCGGCGCGCGTGGTGCGCGCCAAAAGCGCCCGCGCATTCGGTCCGGCGATCTGGAACCCGATGCGGCGGGTGGAGATATTCTCGACCGCAACGCTGGCGTCGAGGTTCTGCTCGAACCAGCGCAAATGGTAAGCCTGCGCACCATAACTGGCGGTCAACTGGAACCGGTCTTCCGCAAGACAAGTGACCGTGAAATCCCCGATCAACCGCCCCATCGGCGACAACATCGGCGTCAGCGACAGCCGCCCCGGTTTCGGGATGCGGCCTGCCATGATCCGGTCGAGCCAGGCGCGCGCACCCGTGCCGGAGACGAGGTACTTGCCGAAATTGTGGATCTCGTTGATCCCGACGGCGCTGCGCACCGCCTCTACCTCCCCCGCCACTGCCTTGAAGGCGTTGGAGCGGCGAAAGGACGGTGTCTCGAACAGCGGCTCACCTGCGGGGGCGAAGTAGTTGACCGCCTCCATCCCGGAGGCCGCGCCAAAGACCGCGCGCTGATCGGCCCAGATGTCATAGACGGGTGTGGTCTGGAACGGGCGCGCCGCGGGCAGTTCCTCGTTCGGGTAGCCGACGGAGAACCGGCGCTGGTAATTCTCGCGCACCTTGGTGCGGGTGTAGCCCGGCGTGATCCACCGCCCCGCTATGCGGTCAGTGCGCAATTCGCCAAACCGCGCGACATCCATGGCGAAGATGTCGCGCGACGGCTCCCCCTCCACCATCCATTGGGCGAGCGATAGACCAACACCGCCGCCCTGACTGAACCCGGCCATGACCGCGCAGGCCGACCAGTAATTGCGCAGCCCGGGCACCGGGCCGACCAGCGGGTTACCATCGGGGGCGAAGGTGAAGGGCCCGTTGATGATCTGCTTGATCCCCGCCTTTTCAAGAACCGGGAAGCGCCGATAGGCAAACTCGACCGCGTCGCCGATCCGGTCGAGCTGGTTCTCCAGCAGCTCATGCCCGAAATCACCGGGCGTGCCATCGACGGCCCAGGGGTCGCAGTTCTGCTCATAGAACCCGATGCACAGGCCGCGCCCCTCCTGCCTCAGATAGCTTTCGCCGGAAGGGTCCATGACATGGGGCAACTCGCGATCACGCTCATAGACTTCGGGCGTTTCTTCGGTGACGAGGTACTGGTGCTCCATCGGGTGCAGCGGCAGGTAGATGCCCGCCATCGCGCCCACTTCCCGCGCCCAGAGGCCGCTCGCATTCACCAGATGCTCCGCATGGATCGTGCCCCGCTTGGTGACGACGTCCCAGCCGCCATCGGCGCGCGGGTTCGTCTCCAGTACGGGATTACGCAGGACGATCTCCGCCCCCGCCATCCGCGCCGCCTTGGCATAGGCGTGGGTGGTGCCGGAGGGGTCGAGATGACCATCGAGCGGATCATACAAGGCGCCGATCACGCCTTCGACATTGGTGATGGGGGAGAGTTTCTTGATCTCCTCAGGCCCGACGATCTCCGTCTCCAGCCCCATATAGCGGTGCTTGGCGCGTTCAGCTTTCAGGAAATCCATCCGCTCCGGCGTGTCGGCCAACGTGACGCCGCCCACATGATGGAGGCCGCAGGACATGCCGGTCAGCTCTTCCAGCTCCTTATAAAGCCGGATCGTGTAGCCCTGCAGCGCGGCCATGTTGGTGTCCGCGTTCAGCGTATGAAACCCGCCCGCCGCGTGCCAGGTGGAACCCGAGGTCAGCTCCGACCGCTCCACCAGCATCACATCGGTCCAGCCGAGTTTCGTCAGGTGATAGAGGACCGAACAGCCGACGACGCCGCCTCCGATCACGACGACACGGGCATGGGTTTTCATGGCGGCTCTCCCTCGTTTCAACGGGGGAGGATGGCGCGGGCAGCGGCCAGCGCAAGCACGATTTCGACATCGGGTGGCGGGTTTCAGCGCAGACTGAACATCTCGCGCAGCATCGCGACAAAGGGCCCCCAGGCGCGCCGTCGGCTGCGGATCGACCAGGGCGGGCGGGAAGACAGGCGAAAGATCTCTTCGCGGTCGAGGCCATAGGCGACGCGATCATCCGCCTGATCACGCGGTGACCTCAGGTCACGACGATGGCGCCCGCCCGCTCCTCCGCCTCCGGGGTCTCGTAGATCGTCTCGCAAAACTCGAATACCTCGCGCGATACCGGAAACTGATAACTATCAGTGCCGCCGCGATTACGCTCTTCAACTCTTTGCCAGCGCGTCTCGAAATCCACGTCGAGGATATGAAGCTGCGGCGCATGCCCAGCCTCGCGCACGCGGTCCGAAACGCGCGCCCGTTGCGCGGCGCTGAAGAACCCCAGATCCAGAATGACCTCCATGCCCCGGTCAGCCAGTCGCACGGCCTCTGTCACGATCACCTGTTCGATCCGCTGCGTCCGCTCCAACGCCCATTCATAGGGTGCCGGGTCGGGCATGTCAGGAAAGAACAGGACGCGCATCCACTCATCATTGGCAAAGACATGTGCGTCCCGCTCCGCCGATAGGCGCGCGGCATGGGTGCTTTTTCCGGATCCGACATTGCCCACGATCAGATGGATCGTACTCATCAGATGGCGACGGCCCATGCCTCTTCCGGCTTGGTCTTGCCGGTCAGAACCTCCATCCATGCGGCGCTGACCGCCTCCGGCCCGTCGCCTTCCTTGATCGTCAGCCATGCGCGGCTTTTCAGCGTCGCGTCGTGCCAGAAGGCGGCGGAGCGGCGATCAAATTCCCCCGGTCCCCAATCCTTGCCGCGCTTCTGAATGTGACCAGGCGCGAAGAACATCGCACTCCGCTCCTTGATGAAGTCGGGGCCCATACCGGCGTCTGAGTAATGGGTGACGCCGACATTGGACGTGTAGACCATGTTGTCGGCCAAAAGCTTGTGCAGCCGCCCGATCACGTCGCCGGAGCCTGACATATCCACGATCACCGCCTTGGCACCGGCATCGATGCTGCCTTCGATGTCATCATAAAGGACCACATCGTCATAAAGCCCCAGCGCGCGCACCGCCGCCTCGTTCCGGGGGGAGGTCACACCCACCAGACGCGGCGGCTTGGCATCGGTGCAGATGGCATAGGCCGTCCCGATCGCGGTTTTCGACGAGGCTGACGGGATGATCACCTGTTCCGCCCCGAACCAGTCATTGTCCAGAAGGAAGTCATAAAGGCAGAACGACGTCGCATAGAGCGGCCAGAGCACCATACGCTCCTTATCCATGGCCTGTTCATATCCCGGATTAGCGTCAAGGCGCAGATAGCGGTTATAGACAGGCGGAAGGTCCGCGCGATGGGCCGCCCCGTCGAACAGCCGCTCGGCCTTCACCCCGGCTGGTTCGATCAGAAGATGGCTGGCCATTGGCCAATAGCCATACAGGCGCTCACCGGTCTTGATGTCCGGATGCGCGCTGTCCGAGACGACACCCACACCCCAGACCGGGATCACGCCCCAGTTCGCCTCACCGGTCGGAAAGAAGCGCCAATACCCGATCCGCTCGCCCACCACGCCATAGGTCACATTATTAGCGGTCAGGGCGAAGCGTTCCACCGCAACCAGCACCTGACCATCGGTCAGCGCCGGGGCCTGGATACTGGTCACGCGGGACTTGCCGAGATTGGTCTTGTCGACTTCGAAGGTGGTGATTGTGGTCATGTCCAGCACTCCATTGATTTTGCATTAACCTATCATGCGCAGGTCCCGTGCCGCCACAACGCCGCGACGTCAGGACCGGTGGATCGGGTTGGACCAGGCGCGTTTGCCTGCCGCATCCACCACCACAACCCGCAGCCACGGACTGTCAGCAACCCGCGCCAGCGTGATCGCGGCGCGGGTCATCGAACTGCCATGCAGCACCTGCGCGGCGGATCCCTCACCAAGGACCATAACCGATGCTGCCGCCGATGAGTGCACGGTCAGGGTCTTGCCCTCCAGCGTGATATCGTGAATTTCCGGCCCCGTGGTCGCGTACATCGCCCCGGATTTGAGCGCCGTGAGCAGCGCATCCGGCGCATTCGCCTCGGCCTTGACCATGACCCAGCCCCCAAAGGCATCCTTCGAGGCGAAATGCGCGTCGTCCGTTGCGATCAGGTTCAGCTGCCGCCCCTCCGCCAGCAAGAGATCCAGTGCGGCGAACCCATGGGGCCGATCGGCATCGACAAGGCAGCTGTGATTATAGACTTCCACCGCATGTGCCGCGGTGATCGAGCGTGTATCGGCATCGGTCATCCCGCTCCATTCCGGATGCGCGATGGCGATGAACGCCCCCGCATCCGCTGCGCGCTGGGCCAGTGCGGGGCCGGTTTCCTGATCCTCCCGTGCCATGAAGCCAGGGGCGTGGGCAGGCGCAAAGTCACTGGGCAATCCGACCGCAAGGACATGCCAGATCTCACCATTCTCCATCGCACCCGAATGCAGTTCCGCACCGAGGATGGTGGTGAAATCATCGCTGCGCATCGGTGCCGTATCGACGATCGGATAATCATACAGACCCACAAAGTGATCCGTCAGCGCGATGAAATCATACCCCTCGGCCCGGTAACGGCGGCAGACTTCTTCAGGCGACAGGATCCCGTCGGACCTTGTGGAGTGGGCGTGCAGATTCCCACGCCAGAACCGGCCTGGATTTGAAAAGGCGATGGGGCGCATAACTTGCCTCCTTTGCTCGTCTACCGCTCTAACCGGACGCCGCGACGGCAGGATGACATTTTGCGGCACTCAGACGGCAATATGCACCCCCCGGTCGCCCAGCGCAGTGAACAACTCGGGCCCCGTACCCGTCATCCACGCCTGCGCGCCCAATGCGCAGATTTCGTCATAAAGCGCCGCGCGCCGATCCTCATCCAGATGCGCGGCAACCTCGTCCAGAAGAATGATCGGCGGTGCACCCGCCTCAGCCGCCAGCGCCCGTGCATTTGCCAGAACCAAAGAGATCAGCAGCGCCTTTTGTTCCCCCGTTGAGCATAACCGCGCCGCGACGCCCTTCGGCGCAAAGACAGTCGCAAGGTCAGACCGGTGCGGGCCGCTCAGCGTGCGTCCCGCCTGCCCGTCAGCGCGCCGCCCGCTGGCAAAGGACGCGGCCAGCGCCGCCTCCGCCGCGCCTTCCTCATCGCTTGGATCGCCGCCACCGGTCAGCACGGCGGCAAATCGCATTGCGGCGTCACCTTCGATGGAAATCTCTGCGCGGGGAAAGGCCGTCTCCGCATCCTCCTGCGCGGTCATCAGACGAGCGACGGTTTCTGCCCGGGCCCGTGCCATGGCCGCTCCGGCCTTCGCCATCTGCGCTTCCAGCGCCGACAGCCATGCCGCATCGCCCACACCATCCTTCAGCAGCCGGTTCCGCTCCCGCATCGCCTTTTCGTAAGCAATGACCCGGTCACCATGACCGGGCTCGAAGCTCAGCACAGCCCGGTCGAGGAACCGCCGACGCTCCGCCGCACCCTCGGCCCACAGGCGGTCCATCGCCGGTGTCAGCCAGATCATCGACGCAAGCGCACCCAGAGCCGCCTGCGACGCGACCTTGCCATCGATCCAGACCCCGCGTCGCTGGCCCGGAGCCTCCACCGCCGTTGCCACCTCATGGCGCTCGGCACCGTCGATCACCGCGCTGACCTTCCAGCCGATTGCCTCTGGCCTGCGGATCAGCTCTTCCGCCTGCGCGCGGCGCAGACCGCGCCCGGGTGACAGCATCGATATCGCTTCGAGAATGTTTGTCTTGCCCGCGCCATTAGGACCGAAAAGCGCAATGGGCCGCCCGTCAGTTTCAATCGACCACGTCCTATGGGACCGAAAATGCGACAGTGACAGCGTGCGGATCGCCCGCATCACGACGCACCTTCATGATTTTCTCTTCCGAAAAATATCCCCGCCGGAGGCATCAACCAGTCCAAGTCGGACCGTCACACCCGCATCGGCATGACGACATAAATCGCGCTCTCGTCATCGCCTTCGCGGACCAGTGTCGGATCGCCCGGGCCATTGAACATCAGTACCGCATTCTCGCGGTCGACCTGCCCGGCAATCTCCAGAAGGTATTTGGCGTTGAACCCGATCTCCATCGCATCGTCAGAATAGGCGACGGCAATCTCGTCGGTCGCCGATCCGCTGTCGGGCGCATTTACCGACAGGGTCAGGCTGTCCTCGCCCAGCGATAATTTTACCGCGCGCGACCGCTCCGCCGAAACCGTCGATACCCGGTCGACCGTGCGCGCAAATTCGTCCGCATCGACCTCCATCCGCTTGGTGTTCCCGGCAGGGATCACGCGGGTGTAGTCGGGGAATGTCCCGTCGATAACCTTCGATGTCAGCGTCAGGCCAGCCGCTGCGAACCTGATCTTGGTCTCTGAGACCGAGACATTGATTTGCGCCTCGTCATCTTCGAGAAGCTTGCGCAACTCGCCCACGGTCTTGCGCGGCACGATCACACCGGGACAGCCGGCTGCACCCGGCGGAAGGTCGGCGTCGATCCGCGCCAGACGGTGGCCGTCGGTGGCGACAGCGCGCAGTTTCGGCCCGTCAGCCTCCGCTGCATGTAGATAAACACCGTTGAGGTAATAGCGCGTCTCCTCGGTCGAGATCGCAAAATTCGCCTTCTCGAACAAGCGGCGGATCACTGGCGCGGCAATTGCGTAGTTCACATCATATTCTGCCGACGCCATCACGGGAAAATCCTCGCGCGGCAGGGTAGGCAGGGTGAATCGCGCCCGCCCGGCGGACACTTCCAGCCGCCCTTCGCCCTGCTGTTCGGCCAGCGCGATGGTCGCGCCATCGGGCAGCTTGCGCGCAATTTCATGGAGCACATGGGCAGGCACCGTCGTCGCACCGGCCTGTTCGACCATGGCGGGGATACTCTCCAGAATTTCGATGTCCAGATCAGTGGCGCGGAAGGACAGCTTATCGCCATCCGCCTCCACCAGCACATTCGACAGGATCGGGATCGTCGTTCGCCGCTCCACAACGCCCTGAGCCCGGCTCATCGCCTTCAACAGCGCCGCCCTTTCGATGCTGACCTTCATCTCGCACATCCCTCTCAGGCCGGATTTCGACCGACCGTGCCTACATCTTGGACAAGCGAAAGTAGCGATATTTCAGGGCGGGTCAAACGGCTAGAGCGTTGCCGGACCAGTTTGATTCAAACAGGTCGGGTAACGCAACGACTTGACGCGGCCCGCCCGTCCCGGAATCCGGTCAGACGGATCCTGTCTGATCAAATTCCGTTCCAAGCCATCGGGCGAGCAGTTTTCATCCCGCCATGAAAAAAGGGCGACCGCCCGGGCCGCCCTCTGATGAAATCCGCAAAAGCCGGATCAGGTGATCTTGTTCAACAACTCGTTCACGCTGTCCTTTGCGTCGCCATAGAACATCCGCGTGTTTTCCTTGTAGAAAAGCGGGTTCTCGATGCCGGAATAGCCAGTGCCCTGACCACGTTTCGACACGAACACCTGCTTGGCTTTCCAGACTTCGAGAACCGGCATCCCCGCGATGGGGGAATTCGGATCCTCCTGCGCGGCGGGGTTCACGATGTCATTGGAGCCGATGATGATTACGACATCCGTGTCCGGGAAATCGTCATTGATCTCGTCCATCTCCAGCACGATGTCGTAGGGCACCTTCGCTTCCGCCAGCAGCACGTTCATGTGGCCGGGCAGACGCCCCGCGACAGGGTGGATGCCGAAGCGGACTTCCTTGCCTTTGCCGCGTAGACGGCGGGTCAGTTCAGACACTGCCTGCTGGGCCTGCGCCACCGCCATGCCATAGCCCGGCACGATGATCACGCTGTCAGCATCCTCCAGCGCGGTCGCGACACCGTCCGCATCGATGGCGATCTGTTCGCCCTCAATCTCCTGCGCCGGACCGGATGCACCGCCGAAGCCACCAAGGATGACCGAGACGAAGTTCCGGTTCATCGCCTTGCACATGATGTAGCTGAGGATCGCACCGGATGAGCCGACAAGCGCGCCCACAACGATCAGAAGATCATTGCCGAGTGAGAAGCCGATCGCCGCCGCCGCCCAGCCGGAATAGGAGTTCAGCATCGAGACAACAACAGGCATATCCGCGCCGCCAATGCCCATGATCAGGTGATAACCGATGAACAGCGCTGCCAGCGTCATCAGGATCAGCGGCAGCAGCCCACCGGAGTTGAAATACCAGACGAGGCAGATCAAAGACAGGATCGCCGCCCCGGCATTCAGCATATGCCCGCCGGGCAACTGCGTTGCTGCGGACCCCACTTTGCCCGCCAGCTTGCCATAGGCAATGACAGAGCCGGTAAAGGTGATCGCACCGATGAAGATACCAAGGAACAGCTCAACCCGCAGAATCGCGACCTCCACGCCGTCCTTCTTGGCCAGCAATGCTGCGAACCCGTCGAGGGCCTTGCGCCCTTCGTCGTCCATGGCCATCACGCGGCCAAGTTCGATATGGGCGATGAAGCCCACGAATACCGCCGCAAGACCGACGAGCGAGTGCATCGCCGCGACCAGTTCCGGCATCTGGGTCATCTGGACCTTGGTGGCCAGTTGGTAGCCGATCACACCGCCACCGGCGATCAGAACAACCGATATCCACCAGAGGCCCGAGCCTGGGCCGATCAAGGTCGAAACGACCGCTAGCGCCATGCCGGCGATACCGTACCAGACCGCGCGCTTCGCACTTTCCTGTCCCGACAGACCGCCGAGCGAGAGGATGAAGAGGATGGCTGCGACCACATAGGCCGCTGTCGTGAATCCCAATGTCATGATCTCGCCCCCTTACGATTTCTGGAACATGGCGAGCATGCGCCGTGTCACGAGGAAACCGCCGAATATGTTGATGCCGGTCATGAAGACCGATAGCGCAGCGAGGATGATCACCAGCGCAGAGCCTGATGCGATCTGCAACAGCGCGCCCAGAATGATGATCGAAGAAATCGCGTTCGTCACCGCCATCAGCGGCGTGTGCAGGCTGTGCGCGACGCCCCAGATGACCTGGAAGCCGACGAAAACCGCAAGCACGAAAACGATGAAATGCTGCATGAAGCTGGCCGGGGCCACCAGACCCACCGCCAGCAGCAAGGAACCACCTGCCGCCAGCAACGTCACCTGCTGTTTGGTCTGTGCTTTGAAAGCCTCGACCTCCGCCGCTTTCTTCTCCTCCGCCGTCAGTTCCTTGACGGCTTCCTTGGGTTTGGCCGCGATGGCCTTCACCTTCGGCGGCGGGGGCGGGAAGGTGACCTCTCCAGCATGGGCGATGGTCGCCCCGCGGATCACGTCATCCTCCATATCGTGATTGACGACACCGTCTTTTTCCGGCGTCAGATCAGCCATCATGTGGCGGATATTCGTCGAATAAAGCTCTGACGACTGCGCCGCCATGCGGGACGGGAAGTCGGTGTAACCGATGATCGTCACGCCATTATCGGTGACGATCTTCTCGTCCATCACGGTCAGCTTGCAGTTGCCACCTTTTTCAGCCGCAAGATCGACGATGACGGAGCCCGCCTTCATCGACTTGACCATGTCTTCGGTCCACAGTTCCGGCGCGTCGCGGCCCGGGATCAGGGCCGTCGTGATGACAATATCCATGTCCGGTGCAATCTCGCGGAACTTTGCAAGCTGCGCAGCGGCAAATTCGGGCGATGAGACGGCGGCATAGCCACCGGTCGCCGCGCCGTCCTGCTGTTCCTCTTCGAAGTCGAGGAAAACAAACTCGGCACCCATCGATTCAACCTGTTCGGCAACTTCGGGCCGCACATCGAACGCGTAAGTCATCGCGCCGAGGGACGTTGCCGCGCCGATGGCGGCGAGGCCTGCAACACCGGCACCGACGACCAGCACTTTTGCGGGCGGCACCTTGCCAGCGGCAGTGATCTGTCCGGTGAAGAAACGACCGAAATTGTTACCTGCCTCGATCACCGCACGGTAACCGGCGATATTTGCCATGGATGACAGCGCGTCCATCTTCTGGGCTCGGCTGATGCGCGGCACCATGTCCATTGCGATGACCGTCGCGCCCTTGGCGGTCGCGTCCTTCATCAGCTTTTCGTTCTGTGCTGGGTAAAAGAACGAGATAAGCGTCTGATCCTGCTTCAGGCGCTTGACCTCGGTATCGGTCGGCGGGCGCACCTTGGCGATGACGTCCACTTCCTTGCAAAGTGCCGCACCGCTGGCCACGACCGTTACACCGGCATCCTTGTAGTCCGCATCGGAGAACCGGGCCCCTGCGCCCGCGCCCTTCTCGATGAAGCATTCATGCCCCAGCTTCTGCAATTGCAGCGCTGAGGAGGGGGTCATCGCGACGCGTGCCTCGCCGTCGACAACCTCTTTAAGTGCACCGATTTTCACACTCTTCTCCCTCTCAGTATCGTCCGGAATGACGAGATAGACCACCATACGGAAAAAACCCGGAAAAGGGACACGGTTTATTTGCCGCGTCCCCCAACGTCAGCCTCCGAACACCGCGACCTAGTGTTTTTTCTTCGGCGGGATCAGGTCGGTGATCGTGCCGTCGAACATCTCGGCGGCGAAATTCACCGTCTCCGAAAGGGTCGGATGCGGATGGATCGTATGGCCGAGGTCGGTTGCATCCGCACCCATCTCGATGGCCAGCGCCACCTCCGCGATCAGATCACCCGCATTGGTGCCGACGATGGCCGCCCCGATCACCTGATCGGTGTCCGGGTCGAATATGACCTTGGTGATCCCCTCGGACCGTCCGTTGGACAACGACCGCCCGGATGCGGCCCACGGGAACACGCCCTTGCCGATCTTGATGCCCTTGGCCTTCGCCTCCGTCTCTGTCACGCCGACCCATGCAACCTCGGGGTCGGTATAGGCGACTGACGGTATGACGCGCGCATCGAAGGCGCGTTTGTGACCCGCCGCAACCTCTGCCGCGACCTTGCCTTCGTGCACCGCCTTGTGTGCCAGCATCGGCTGGCCGACCACATCGCCGATGGCGAAGATATGAGGCTGGTCCGTGCGCTGCTGATTGTCCACGGCGATAAAGCCGCGATCATCCACCGCAACACCCGCCTTGTCCGCATCGATCAGCTTGCCGTTGGGTCGCCGACCGACGGAGACGAGAACCATATCGAAGAGACTGTCAAAACTGTCATCAGGCCCTTCGAACGTCACCTTCAGACCATTCTTCTGCGCCTTCACGGCGGTGACCTTGGTCTTGAGGTGAATCGCCTCGTAGCGCTCCTTGATCCGGTTGTGTAGCGGTTTGACGATGTCCTTGTCCGCCCCCGGCATCAACTGGTCCATGAACTCCACCACCGTGACCTTCGCGCCGAGCGCGTCATAGACGCAGCCCATCTCCAGCCCGATGATGCCGCCGCCCAGCACCAGCATCTTCTTCGGAATCTCCCGCAGCTCCAACGCGCCGGTGCTGTCGACGATGCGGTCATCCTCGGGGATGAAAGGCAGGCTCACAGGCTCAGACCCCGCGGCGATGCAGCACTGGTCGAAACTGACCTTGGTCACCTTGCCGTCGGCATCGGTCACTTCGACCATGTTGCCCGCGGCAAACTTGCCATAGCCGCGCACGACCTCGACCTTGCGGCCCTTGGCAAGACCATTCAGCCCGCCGGTCAACTGACCGACCACGCCGTCCTTCCATGTGCGCAGCTTGTCCAGGTCGATCTTCGGCTTACTCATCGTGATCCCGAAATGCGCCATCTCTTCGGCTTCGGTGATGACCTTGGCGGCATGAAGCAACGCTTTGGAGGGAATGCAGCCGACATTGAGGCACACTCCACCAAGGGTCGGATTTGCCTCCACCAGAACCGTCTTCAGTCCGAGATCCGCTGCACGAAACGCCGCCGTATACCCGCCCGGGCCGGAGCCGAGAACGAGGAATTCGGCATGAACATCGCCTTTCTCGCCGCTGAACGTGGCCGCAGGCGCTGCCGTCGGGTCCTCCGCTTTCGGCGCGTCCTCGGGCGCATCGGCCTCGGGCGCATCGGCGGTGCCCTCGACCTCCATCTGCATGATGACCGATCCTTCGGAGACGGTGTCACCCTCCTTCACCGAGATTGCGGTGATTTTGCCCGCGCCGGGCGAGGGAACTTCCATCGTCGCCTTGTCGCTCTCCAGCTCCACCAGCGGGTCCTCGGCGGCGACGGTGTCGCCCACCGCGACCAGGATGCCGATCACCGGCACATCGGAAAAATCACCGATGTCCGGCACTTTGACGTCGATTACAGACATGATCAGTCCCCCCTCAGAGCATCAGCCGGCGTTCATCGCCGAGCAGGTGTTTCAGGGTCGCGCAGAATCGCGCCGCCAGCGCACCATCGATGGCACGGTGGTCATAGGACAGCGACAGCGGCTGCATCAGACGCGGCTTGAATTTCTCCTTCAAAGGGTCCCAGACGGGCTGCATCTTGGACCGGGTCAGGCCAAGGATCGCCACCTCCGGCGCGTTCACCAGCGGTGTAAACGAGGTGCCGCCAATGCCGCCGAGCGAAGAGATCGTGAAGGAGGCACCGGACATGTCGCCACCTTTCAGTTTCCCGTCGCGCGCCAGCGCCGACAGATCGCCAAGTTCCTTCGATATCTCAACAATGCCCTTGGCATCCGCACCCTTGATGACCGGCACGACCAACCCGTTCGGCGTGTCGGCGGCAAAGCCGATATTGTAGTAATTCTTGCGGATCAGCTTGTCGCCATCGGGATGGATCGACGAATTGACCTCCCAATGAGCTTTCAGCGCACTGACCGCCGCCTTGATCACGAAAGACAGGAGCGTGACCCGGTACCCTTCCGCCTTCGCCGCCGTGTCCAGCTCCTTGCGATACGCATCGAGGCCGGTGATATCCGCTTCCTCGTTATGGGTGACCATGGGGATGTTCAGCCAGGACCGGTGCAGGGCGGGGCCGGAGATTTTCTTGATCCGGCTCATCTCCACATCTTCGACAGGGCCGAATTTCGAAAAATCCACCGCCGGGATCGGCGGGATGCCCATGCCGCCCTCGACCGCGCCGCCCGCTGCCGCAGGTGCCGCCGCGCCCTTGAAAGCCTTGGTCACGTCTTCGCGCAGGATGCGCCCCTTGCGCCCCGATGCCGACACTTTGCCAAGATCGACACCCAGCTCGCGCGCAAAGGCCCGCACCGAGGGGGAGGCATGGGCCTTGGCAAACCCAGCCTCGTCAACCTTGGCCAGCTCGCCGCTCTTCGGTCCCGATGCCGCCGGCGCGGCTGCCGCTGCTGGTGCTGCCGCCGGAGCCTTTTCCGCAGGCGCGTCAGCGTCTGTCTCGGGCGGGGAGGGCTCGACGCCCTCCGCGCCCGATGCGCCTTCGAGCACCATGATCAGCGACCCTTCGGAGACGGCATCCCCTTCGGCGACCTTGATCTCCACCACTTTACCAGCGGCGGGGGAGGGGACCTCCATCGTCGCCTTGTCACTCTCCAACTCCAGCAATGGATCTTCCTCGGCAACGGTGTCGCCCACCGCCACCAGGATGCCGATCACGGGCACGTCAGAAAAATCGCCGATATCCGGGACAGTTACGTCAATATTCGCCATTGGTCTTGTCCTTCTCTTATCTTCAAGCGGTCCGCGGATTGGGCTTGTCGCCGTCAATCTCGTATCGCTTCAGCGCCTTGGTCAGCTCTGCCTTCGTTGCCGTACCCTCTCGATAAAGGGCGACCATGGCCGCTGCCGCGATGTGGTTTGCATCGACCTCGAAATGGCGGCGCAGGTTCACTCGGCTGTCCGATCGGCCAAACCCGTCAGTGCCGAGCACCGTATAGGGCTGGCTCACATAGGGGCGGATCTGTTCGGCATAGCTTTTCATGTAGTCCGTCGCGGCGATGATCGGCCCCTTGGCACCGGAGAGAACCTCGCTGACATAGGGCACTTTCTCCTTCGACAACGGGTTCAGGCGATTCCATCGCTCGCAATCCTGCCCATCGCGCGCCAATTCGTTGAAGGACGGCGCGGACCAGAGGTCTGCCGTCACCCCGAAATCCTCTTTCAGCATCTCCGCCGCCTTCACCGCCTGCACGAAAATAGTGCCGGAGCCCATCAGGTTGACGTGCTTCTTGGCAGGCTTCGAGGTCTTCGAGAATGCATAGAGACCCTTGATGATCCCGTCATAAGACCCTTTGGGCATGTCGGGATGCTGGTAGTTCTCGTTCATCAGGGTGAGGTAGAAGAAGACATCCTCCTGATCGCCGAACATCCGTTGAAGCCCGTGATGAATGATGCAGGCGACCTCGTAGGAATAGGTCGGATCGTAGGAGATGCAGTTCGGGATTGTCCCTGCCAGCACATGACTGTGCCCATCCTCATGCTGCAGACCCTCGCCATTCAGCGTGGTGCGCCCTGCCGTGCCGCCCAGCATGAAGCCGCGCGCCCGGCTGTCGCCAGCGGCCCAGGCCAGATCCCCGACCCGCTGAAAGCCAAACATCGAATAGTAGATGTAGAACGGGATCATGGGCACGCCGTGGGTCGCGTAGGACGTTGCCGCCGCGATCCAGTCGGCCATGGCACCGGCCTCGTTGATGCCTTCCTGCAGCACCTGACCATCGGTCGATTCTTTATAGAACATCAGCTGATCGGCATCTTCGGGTGTATAATTCTGTCCCTTCGGATTGTAGATGCCGAGCTGGCGGAACATTCCCTCCATCCCGAAGGTCCGGCTTTCATCAGGTACGATCGGCACCACCTGTTTGCCGAAATTCTTGTCACGGCACAGCGTGGTCAGAATGCGAACAAACGCCATGGTCGTCGAGATTTCCCGATCACCGGTGCTCTTGGTCTGGCCTGCAAAGACATCCAGCTTCGGGATCGGCAATTTGGCGGCGTCTTTCCATTTGCGCACCGGAAAATCACCGCCCAGCGCCTCACGTCGTTTTGCCAGATAGTCGCGCTGATCGTTCGACAACGGGATCAGCGGGGCCTTGACCACCTCCTCGTCCGATAGCGGGATCTGGAACCGGTCACGGAAATTCTTCAGCTGGTTCTCGGCCAGCTTCTTCTGCTGGTGGGTGATGTTCAGGCCCTCGCCCGCATCACCCATGCCGTACCCCTTGACAGTCTTCACCAGAATGACGGTCGGCTGGCCATTCGCCTCTGAGGCTTTCTTGAACGCAGCATAGACCTTTTTCGGATCATGCCCGCCACGGCGCAGCGCCCAGATCTGATCATCTGTCCAGTCTTCGACGAGTTTTGCCGTCTCAGGGTACTTGCCGAAGAAGTGCTCGCGGATATAGGCCCCGGATTTGGATTTGAAGGTCTGGTAGTCGCCATCAACCGTCTCGTCCATCAGCTGCTGAAGGCGGCCCGTGTCGTCTTTCTCCAACAACTCGTCCCAGCCTTTGCCCCAGACCAGTTTGATGACATTCCACCCGGCACCTCGGAAATCGCCCTCAAGCTCCTGGATAATTTTGCCGTTGCCGCGCACCGGCCCGTCAAGGCGCTGAAGGTTGCAGTTCACAACGAAGATCAGGTTGTCGAGACTTTCCCGGCTTGCAAGACCGATGGCACCCCGGCTTTCCGGCTCGTCCATCTCACCATCGCCGAGGAATGCCCAGACCTTGCGATCGGCCATGTCGATATGACCCCGGTTGTGCATGTATTTCATGAACCTGGCCTGGTAGATCGCCATCAGCGGGCCAAGACCCATGGAGACGGTGGGGAACTGCCAGTAATCCGGCATCAGCCAGGGGTGCGGATAGGATGAGATGCCCTTGCCCGCGACCTCCGACCGAAAGTTCGCCATCTGCTCTTCGCTCAGACGCCCTTCCATGAAGGAACGGGCATAGATGCCCGGCACCACGTGACCCTGAAAGAACACGAGATCGCCGCCATGTTCGTCGGTTCGGGTACGCCAGAAATGGTTGAGGCCGATATCGTACATAACGGCGGACGACGCGAAGGAGGCGATATGCCCGCCATACTCGCTCGATTGCTTGTTCCGGCTGACGACCGTCGCCATCGCGTTCCAGCGATTGATGGTGCGGATGCGCCATTCCATCTCGATATCGCCTGGAAAATCCGGCTGATCATCGGTTGGGATGGTGTTGATATAGCGGGTGTTGACGCCGAACGGCAGCGTCGCGCCATGTTCGCGGGCCGACGCGACCGCCTTGTCGAGCAGATAGTGGATGCGCGATGTGCCATCCTTGTCCACGACGTCTTCGACGGCATCAAGCCATTCCTGCGTTTCGACGGGGTCCAGGTCGGTGGGTATGTCGGATTTATCGGTCATCAGAAGGCTCCGTGAACGTCAGGGCTATCATGCTTAGGGAGTAAGGCAGGGCCGCAAATGCTGATAGGAGGGGTATCGGTGCAGGCCGGCGCATCGGCCTGCACCATGTCAGTCGATCAGGTCAGATACTGGCCGCCATTAGCGGTCAGCGTTGCGCCCGTGATGAACCCGGCATCGTCCGATGCGAGGAAGCCGACGCAGCGCGCGATGTCCTCGGGCGTGCCGAGACGGCCAACGGGGATCTGCGCGGTGATGCTGTCGATCACCTTCTGGGGCATCGCGTTAACCATGTCGGTGCCAATGTAACCGGGGCAGATCGCGTTGACCGTGACGCCCTTGAACGCGCCTTCCTGCGCCAGCGCTTTGGTGAACCCGATGTCACCGGCCTTGGCGGCGGAATAGTTCGCCTGCCCCATCTGGCCCTTCTGACCGTTGATGGAGGAGATATTGATGATGCGGCCAAAGCCACGCTCGCGCATACCCGGCCAGAGCGGATGGGTCATGTTAAAGAGACCGTTCAGGTTGGTGCCGATCACCTGATCCCACTGATCCTTGGTCATCTTGTGGAACATGCCGTCGCGGGTGATCCCCGCATTGTTGACCAGAACATCGACTGGGCCGAGATCCCCTTCCACCTTCGCGATGCCTGCGGTGCATTCGTCATAGTCGGCCACCGACCATTTATAGGTCTTGATCCCGGTTTCCCCGGTGAAGGCCGCGGCGGCTTCGTCATTGCCGGCATAGTTGGCAGCAACGGTGTAGCCCGCTGCCTGAAGGTGCTTGGAAATCGCAGCGCCAATCCCTCGCGATCCACCGGTTACGAGTGCAACTCGTGCCATATTCAGTCTCCTCAGTCGTCATGTTTTGGTTTGGAAGTCTGGACGACGCGAGGACCGCGCCGCCCCAGGTTCATATCAGTCGCGGGCGACACACATCGCGACGCCCATCCCACCGCCAATACAAAGGGTCGCGAGACCCTTCTTCGCGTCGCGGCGCTGCATCTCAAAGAGAAGCGTGTTCAGAACACGGCAGCCCGAGGCACCAATCGGATGGCCAATGGCGATCGCACCGCCATTGACGTTCACGATCTCGGGATCCCAACCCATGTCCTTGTTCACTGCGCAGGCCTGCGCTGCAAAGGCCTCGTTGGCTTCGACAAGGTCCAGATCCTCAGCCTTCCAGCCTGCTTTATCAAGCGCCTTGCGCGACGCGTAGATCGGGCCCGCGCCCATGATCGATGGGTCAAGGCCCACAGTCGCGAAGGACACGATCCGCGCCAAGGGCGTGATGCCCCGTTTTTCAGCGTTCTCAGCACTCATCAGCAGGGTCGCCGCTGCGCCGTCGTTCAGACCAGAGGCGTTCGCCGCCGTGACCGAGCCGTCCTTGGAAAAGGCCGGGCGCAGTTTTTGCATCGATTCCATCGTTGCGCCGTGGCGGATATACTCGTCGCTATCGACGACGATATCGCCTTTGCGGGTGGAAATGGTGAAGGGCGTGATCTCGTCCTTGAACTTGCCCGCCTTCTGCGCAGCCTCCGCCTTGTTCTGCGAGCCGAGCGCAAATTCATCCTGCGCATCGCGGCTGATCTGCCATTTCTCGGCAACATTCTCCGCCGTTGTGCCCATGTGGTAACCGTTGAAAGCGTCCCAGAGGCCGTCTTTGATCATGCTGTCGACAAACTTGGTATCACCCATCTTGGTGCCTGCACGCATATGCATGACATGGGGGCTGAGGCTCATGCTTTCCTGACCGCCCGCCACGACGATGTCAGCATCGCCGAGCGCGACATGCTGGGCCCCGATGGACACGGCGCGCAAACCAGATCCGCAAACCTGGTTGATGCCCCAGGCGGCGCTTTCGATTGGCAGGCCCGCATTAATATGCGCCTGACGGGCCGGGTTCTGCCCCTGGCCCGCTGTCAGAACCTGCCCGAGGATCGTCTCTGATACATCGGCGGCATCAACGCCGGCCCGCTCCAGCACGGCCTTGATCGCCGTCGTGCCAAGGTCATGGGCAGGGGTTTTGGCGAAGGAGCCATTGAAGCTGCCGACGGCAGTTCGGGCGGCGGAGGCGATGACGACGTGGGTCATGGGCGATGCAGTCCTCTCTCTCAGGTTGCCCTGGCGGCAACTATTCGTTTGCTTGCGTGGTCATATTTCCTGACCAAATTTTCGGGAAGGTGGTGTTACGCATTGCCGATACGCGTCCAGCGCATAGCTTTCAACGCAAAACGCATGGCTCAGACGCCAATCAGCCTCCCCCTTTGTTAGTTAAGGCAATCTTATATCAGGAAAAAGAAGGCAGATCGCCTCCTCTATTGAAGAGATCGCCGTGAATTCGCGCTGTGGATGAAAATCAGGAGACTGGCTGGCTCTTCGCCCGCCGGACCATGCCAAACAAATCGCGCGGATCATCCGGATCGGCAAGCATGTCTAGGTTTACATAGGCCCCGGTTCGCTCAAGCTGATCGCGGATATACCGGAGCGCGGAGAAATCCTCGATGGCAAAACCGACGCTGTCAAAGAGGGTGATCTGGCTTGCAGAAGATCGCCCGACGGCCTGCCCGAGGATGACCTGCCAGAGTTCCGTGACCGCGTGATTCGGATCGAGTTGCTGAATCTCCCCCTCGATCCTCGTCTGTTCCGGGTATTCGACAAATATGTCGGAGCGCAGGAGAATATCCTGATGCAATTCGGTCTTGCCGGGACAGTCGCCGCCGATCGCGTTCAGATGGACACCTGCCCCCACAAGGTTGTCGGTCAGAATCGTCGCGTTGCGCTTGTCGGCGGTGCATGTGGTGATGATCTGGGCACCCGCAACCGCATCCTCCTTCGAGGAACAGGTGACGACCCGAAGTCCGGTGTCGGTAAGGTTGCTCGCCGCCTTTTCGGTGGCGGTCGGGTCCACGTCGAAAAGCCGCACTTCCTCGATCCCCAGCATCGCCTGAAAGGCGAGCGCCTGAAATTCGCATTGCGCGCCATTGCCGATCATCGCCATCACGGTTGATCCCTCGGGCGCGAGGTACTTCGCCGCCATCGCCGACGTCGCCGCCGTGCGCAGTGCGGTCAGCACCGTCATCTCCGTCAGCAATACGGGATAACCATTATTCACATTCGAGAGGACGCCAAAGGCGGTCACCGTCTGATAGCCCTCGCGCATGTTCTTCGGATGCCCGTTCACGTATTTGAATCCGTAATTTTCCCCATCCGAGGTGGGCATGAGTTCGATCACACCCTCTTTGGAATGGGCCGCGACCCGGGGGGTCTTGTCAAAGCTTTCCCAGCGCCGAAAATCGCTTTCAATGTAATCCGCGAGTTCCGTCATCAACTGGCGGATGCCGATCCCGTTCACGATTTCCATCATGTGATCGACAGAGACGAATGGCACCATAGCCAGGGCAGAGGCTTCGGGTGGTGTTGCGGTCATGTGGGTTATCCCCCGGTGGCTGCGGCGCGCATGCGTGCCGATTGTGTCTGCGTGTAGAATGATCGAGGGAAGCGCCGCTCCCTGCGAAAACCTGATATCAGAACCTCTTGGTCTGGCGGTCGAGCACCTTGCGCCCCATCATGGATGCGGCCAGATCGACCATCAGGGTCGCTGTGCGTCCACGCTCATCGAGAAACGGGTTCAGCTCCACCAGATCCATCGAGGTCGCGAGCCCGCTGTCATGAACCATCTCCATGATCAGATGCGCCTCGCGGAACGTCGCGCCGCCGGGCACCGTGGTGCCAACGGCCGGGGCAATGGCGGGATCAAGAAAATCGACATCGAGGCTGACATGCAGTCGCCCGCCCGCCGCCCGCACGCGGTCCAGAAAGGCGCGCAGCGGCCCGGCGACGCCGTGTTCGTCAATCGCGCGCATATCATGGACGGTGAAGCCCTGCGACGCGATGCGCTCATTTTCGGCCGGGTCGACGGAACGGATACCCATCATGCAGACATGCTCTGGCGGGACGACCGATTGCAGCGTGGGGAACACCTCGTCAAATCCGGGCTGACCGGTGAAATAGCCCATCGGCACACCATGCAGGTTGCCGCTGGACGTGGTGCCCGGCGAATGCAGATCGGGATGCGCGTCGAGCCACAGAACGAAAAGTGGCTGGTCCTTGTTCCTTGCAACTTCCGCCATCGCCGTGACGGTGCCTGCCGCCAGCGAATGATCTCCCCCCATGAAGATCGGGAAATCGTCAGCGCTGCGTCCGGCATCCTGTAACGCGCGCGTCCATTCGATGACCTCGCCCAGCCGTTTGAGCGCACTGTTGGAATGGGCGATATCCGGCACATCCTTGATGCGGATATCGCCGTGATCGCGGACTGCGTGACCGAGGGTTGTCAGGGTCGAGATCAGCCCGGCAACGCGATACGCTTCCGGCCCCATCTGGCAGCCGGACTGGCTTGCACCGGCATGAATGGGGGCACCGATGAGGGAAATCTGCGTCATGGTGGCGGCTCCTTTGCTTTGGGGCGGATATTAGCCACCGTAGTGATCATCGCGCAGATATCATAATGATCGTTATGGCAGTTCTTTTGATCATAATGATCGTCTGACTGGTCAGAATGTATCCAGTAGCAGGCTTGTCTCGCTGTTACTGACACCGGGAATGGCCCGGACTTCCCTAAGCACGCGGTCAATATCCGGCAGAGAGGCGGCGCGGACCTCCGCCACGATGTCCCAGGCACCGTTCGTCGAGTGGATGGCGCGGATTTCAGGGATCCGGGACAGGGCGGATACGACCGCGCGCGACATCGATCCCTTGAGCTCTATCGAGGTGACGGCACGAACCATCTGCGGATCACTCTCACCAGCCAGTTCGATGGTAAAGCGCCTGATCACACCACGCGCGACCATCCGATCGATCCGTGTGCGCACCGTGCCCCGCGCAAGGCCCAGATCAGCTGCCAGCGTCGCGACGGAGGCGCGCCCATTGTCCCGAAGCGCGGCGACCAGCCGCTGGTCGGTGTCATCGAGACGCATCGCCTAGTGCTTTCCACCCGCCCGGGGGTGCGCACGATCATAAATGTCCAAGAGCCGCGCCTGATCCACCGCCGTGTAGACCTGCGTGGTGGCAAGCGAGGCATGGCCCAGAAGCTCCTGTATCGCTCTCAGATCGCCGCCCGCCTCCAACAGATGCGTTGCGAAAGAATGGCGCAGCGCATGGGGCGTTGCCGTGGCAGGCAGGCCCAGCGCCATGCGCCCGCGCGCCATCACCTTTTGCGTCATGCGCGGGTTCAAACGCTTGCCGCGCGCGCCAATGAAAAGCGGACCGTTAGGGCCGGGATCATAGGGTTGCAGACGCTGATACTCCACCACCGCATCTCGCGCTGCGGGCAGGACGGGAACAATCCGCTCCTTCCCGCCTTTCCCCTTGATCAGCAGCACGTCCGGTAAGGGTGCGTCGCTTTGATTGAGGCCCAGCGCCTCCGATATCCGGAGGCCAGCTCCCCAAAGGAGTGTGAGGACCGCCGCGTCGCGCGCCGCGATCCAGGGTTCGGGATGAGCCAGCGCCGCCTGATCGATCAAAGCGGTGGCAGCTTCGGCGCTGACCGGGCGCGGCAGGCGCTGGGGGGCTTTCGGCCCCCGCGCGGCCAGAACCGCCGTCGCCTCGACCCCTTCAGCATCGGCAAGCCAACGATGAAAGCTTTTGACGGCTGACAGCGCCCGCGCGACGGAGCGGGACGAGAGGCCATCCTCCCGCAGTTTCGCCTGCCAGCTGCGCAGATCACGCGGTGTGATCCCGGCCAGTCCGGTGCGCCCGACCGGGCCGCCAAAATGCAATGCCAAAAAGCCGAGCCAGCCGGATACATCGTGACGATAGGCGTCGATGGTATGGGGCGATGCGGCCTGCCCACGCCGCCCGTCAAGCCAGCGCGCCACCAGATCGGCCATGCCGCCGGACAGGTCCGGCAGGGCAACTTTCGGATCAGACACCGGTCGCCAGCCAACGGCGGAGGGACCGTTCGACCACACCACCGAAAAAGGCCAGAAGGTCAGTGCCATGTTCCGGCCCAAACCGCTGGGGATCTTCCGCGCCAAAGACCAGAAGCCCCTGCCGACCGTCACCAAGGTCGAGCCTGACCAATGCCTCTGACTGCACCCATTTCGCAGCATCGCCGAAGATCGCATCGGCTTCCGGCACCGCGGGGCGCAGGCAGATCGACCGGTCGGTATCACACGACAATGCGAAATAGGCCCGCGCACCGCCAAGGGGCACGACGATGACGCTTTCCGAAAGGTCGGCGTCGAGCCCCGGCATGGGCCCCGGATCAGCCTCGTCCGTCTCGATGCAGACACGGGCGCAATCGACCGCGACCAGGTCCGGTGTCTCCAACGCCAGAACGCGCAGGAAATCGACGAACAATGTCTGCTCCAGCAACATCAGGACCGCCTTGTGCAACTGGCTGGTCCCGGCGAGGTTCTCATAGGCCGCCGCGATGACGGAACGGTGCGTATGCTCCAGCTTGTCGAGGCGCTGTTCAAGCCGGTTGACCAGCGCCCCGCGCAGATCGACGACCTTGCGCACACCGGGTTCCTGATTGGCATCGATCAGCGCCTGCATGACGTCACGATCTTCCAGCACGACATCCGGATCGGCCAGAATGCTGGCCTTCAGATCGGGGGCGGAGGTGGTCGAGGTCGTCATCGGCTCAGCCAAGGATCGACTGGCCGGTCTTGGCCCAGTCTTTCAGAAACGTCTCCAGCCCCGCAGCGGTCAGCGGATGGTCGGCCAGCTTCTTGATCACACCGGGCGGCGCGGTGATCACATCGGCCCCGATCAGGGCACTGGCCTTCACATGATTGACCGACCGGATGGACGCGGCGAGGATCTCTGTCGAAAAATGATAATTGTCGTAGATCTGGCGAATCTCGGAGATAAGCTCCATCCCGTCCAGCGAGATATCGTCGAGACGACCGATGAAGGGCGAGATGAAGCTCGCCCCCGCCTTGGCGGCCAGCAATGCCTGATTGGCGGAGAAGCAGAGCGTGACATTGACCATCTTGCCCTCCCCCGTCAGCGTTTTGCAGGCCTTCAGCCCGTCCCATGTCAGCGGCAGTTTGACGGCAATGTTGGGTGCGATCTCCGCCAGCTTGCGGCCTTCGGCGATCATGGCATCGGCTTCGGTCGCGGCGACCTCTGCGCTGACCGGGCCCTCGACGATGGAGCAGATTTCCTTCGTCACCTCAATGATGTCCCGGCCCGATTTCAGGATCAGCGACGGATTGGTCGTCACTCCATCGACCATGCCGGTATCCGCCAGTTCCCGGATTTCATCGATTTCTGCCGTGTCCACGAAGAATTTCATGCGTCTTGATCCCAGTTCTGCTTCGCGCTGCGGCGCGTTTGTTTCTGCCTCGGCGAATCATAGACGAATCGGTGACGCGCGGCCATGCCAAACCCTCCCTTCCGGCGGCATGGCATGAGCGATATGAGATTTCGACCCAGCGATCTGGTGGCCGTACTGACGCCGCTGCCAGTCGACCGCCCCTATGATTACGTCGTGCCGCCTGACATCACGCTGGCCGAAGGTGATCTGGTGGAGGTGGAAGTCGGCCCGAACCGAATGATCGGCGTGGTCTGGGGGCCGGGCATCGGCGATGCCGACCCTGCCAAGGTCAAACCGGTGGCCACGCGGTTGGACCTGCCGCCGATGCCCGCGTCGATGCGCGCATTTCTAGATGCGGCATCGGATTACACGTTGACCCCGCTTGGCGCGATGCTGCGCCTCGCCAGCCGCGCGCCAGACCTTGCGAAACCGCCGCGCCCGCAGACGGTCTATCGCCTCGGCCCTGACCGCCCCGACCGTCTGACACCGGCGCGCACCCGAGTGATCGAGGCTTTGGACGGGACCGGCGGCAGCGCCATGACGGGGGCGGAGCTCGCCGCCCTGGCCGCCGTGTCCAGCGGCGTGGTCAAGGGCTTGGTCAGCTCCGGTGCACTGCTGTCCGAAACCCGCGCCAGTGCGCCGTGCTTCGCGACGCTCGACCCCGCTGCTGCGCCGCTTGATCTGTCAGCCGAACAGGTGGAGGCAGGCAACAGCCTTCGCGCCTCCGTCGCTGCGCAGCGGTTCGAGACGCTCCTCCTCAAAGGCGTTACCGGATCGGGCAAGACGGAAGTCTATCTGGAAGCCGTCGCGGAGTGCCTCGCCCAAGGCCGTCAGGCGCTGATCCTCTTGCCGGAGATCGCGCTGACGGCGTCGTTCGTGGAGCGGGTGGAGGCGCGGTTCGGCGCGCGCCCTGCTGAGTGGCATTCGGAGGTAACGGGGGCCGCAAGGCGGCGCGTCTGGGTGGGCGCAGCGACGGGCGACGCGCAGCTGGTCGTCGGCGCGCGTTCCGCGCTCTTTCTCCCTTTCGCCGATCTGGGGCTGGTGGTGGTCGACGAAGAACATGACAGCTCCTACAAACAGGAAGACGGCGCGCTGTACTCCGCCCGTGACATGGCAGTGCTGCGCGCCTCTCTCTGCAGGGCTTCGGTTATCCTGGCCTCCGCCACGCCGTCGCTGGAGACATGGGCGAATGCGGAGGCTGGCAAGTACAAGCGCGTTGATTTGCCGGAGCGGTTCGGGACCGCCGAATTGCCCGTGACCCATATCCTCGACATCCGCCAGGACAGCCCACCCAAAGGCCGCTGGATCGCACCGTCACTGGCGCGCGGCGTGGCAAAACGGTTGGTGGCAGGGGAACAGGCGCTCCTCTTTCTCAACCGGCGCGGCTATGCCCCGCTGACGGTCTGCCGCGCCTGCGGGCATTTCTTCGAATGCCCCGATTGCGATGCGCGGCTGGTCGAACACCGGTTCCGTCAGCGCATGATGTGCCATCAATGCGGGCGGACCGAGCCGATGCCCAAGGCCTGCCCCAAATGCGGTCGTGATGACCGCCTCGCCGCCTCGGGGCCCGGCATCGAGCGTCTGGCGGAGGAGGCAGCCGCGCTTTTCCCGGAGGCACGGATTGCAATCCTGTCCTCCGACATCTCATCCGGGTCAATCAAGGCCCATGTGGCGGCGATTGCTGAGGGGCAGGCGGACCTGATCATCGGCACGCAGATCGTCGCCAAGGGGCACAACTTTCCCCTGCTCACGCTTGTGGGTGTCATTGATGCCGATCTCGGCCTGCAAGGCGGCGATCTGAGGGCTGCCGAGCGGACATTCCAACTGATCCGCCAAGTCGCGGGCCGCGCGGGCCGCGCCGACAGGCCGGGCATCGCCGTCGTACAGACAGCAGCGCCAGAGCACCCGGTCATGCGCGCGCTCGTCTCCGGCGACGAGGAGGCGTTCCTGCGCGAAATGGCCGAAGAACGCCGCCGCGCCGGGGCCCCGCCCTATGGCCGCATGGCCGGGATCATCATATCGGGCCGCAACGAGGAACAGGTCTGGCACACGGCCAAGGCGCTCGGCGCGGCAGAGGGTCCTATCCGTGCCATCGGAGCAGAACTGTTCGGCCCCGCCCCCGCGCCGATCTCCCGGATCAGGGGCCGTGTACGTGCGCGCCTGCTGGTGAAGGCCCCCAAGGGCGCGCCCCTGCAAGCAGCGCTCAGGACGTGGCGTAATACCGTCAAAATTCCCTCGGCCGTGAAGGTTGCCATTGATATCGACCCCCAGAGTTTCCTGTAGCCTCGATATCTGCGCACGCAGGTTTGCAGTGGATCGCAGTGAGGCTTTCCTGCCGCTCTCGACGGCGCAGCACTATTCTTGTTGCTCCGCACCTATGGCCCGCCGACCTGTCGCATGGCGCGCGATCCGGTCTGCCCCCGGACACTGGCCTTCCAAGAAGAGAGCCCTCTGCCGGGACCATCGGGCGATAAACCAGTTGGACGACCGCAGCCGGCGGGCGATCGAACCTGTCTTCCCCCGCCCCGGCACTACGGTGGACTGGTCACGTAAATCCGGAGGACAGCCAGGCTGATCCCCAGAAAAGCTGCACAGATATCCAGTTCAGCCACTAAGATGCGGTTCATGGAAGATGGTTCCGATGCCCGGCCGAGGACAGGCATCCGTTCTGTAAGTGATGCGGCAGGCGGGTTTCATATGGGCAGCTATGTGGTGGCTCACGCGCTCAGTGCCGTTGGAATTTTTGCGGTGACCCTTCTGATTGACCTGACACTGGTCAGTCAGGGGGCGCGGCTTGCCGCGTGGGGCGAAGCGGGGGCAAGCGCGGCTTTCGGATCTATCCTTCTGGCACCGCTCACGCTGGTCATGTGGCGGTTGGGCATTGTCAGACTGGCACAATACCTTCTTGCAGCGCTTGTTCTGTTTCCACCTGCCACGCTTCTCACCGCCATGTTTTACCCGCTCATCGGCCTGAGCATCATGCCGCCTGAAGGCTATCCGTGGGTGGATGAGAGCAGGCTCCTGGCCTTTGAGATGAGCGTCCGGCTGGTGCGTGCCAGCGTCGCCACTCCGATCTATCTCTTCACTTTCTGGGCAATATACCACAACAGGCTGGGCCGCGGGGTGGTGTGATGAGACTGGCTCGTCAAAGGCCGCATGACGGCAGTTTGCGGCAGGAGGTTCAGCGCCTGCTGATCGAACAGTCGATCTCCGCAGCCTGGGTCCTGATCTATCTTAATGTGCTGCTCGCGGTGTTCTTCGGCGTCGTCTATCTGACATCGCTCCGCGACCCTGCTGTTGTCTTGGCTGTTTTGTGGCCCCGTCTTCTGGCATCGGCGCTTGCAGGAACGCTAATACTAATCCTCTCGGTCAAAGGTCGCGACTGGGTGTGGCAGCAGCGACGGCAGGCCGTTACGCTTCTGACCTTTCATGAATTTTCGATCCTCTGCACATTCGGCGTGACGGCCACGTTCTGGATGAGCGAGCAGGATTATTCGACCAATGCGCTGACCGTTACCGGGATCTGCGCGTTCGGCATAATCTCCGGCATTCTGGCACCGCGCCACCGGGTGGCGCTGATCAGCGGCAGGCTGGGGCTGTTCTTACCGCTGATCTGGTTCTGCATTTCAACGCAGCCCCCGCTTTGGAAGGTGCTGGCTTCGCTTTGCATGTGCGCGCTGATCGCATCTTACGGTGTCGCGTTTGCAGTGCACGGGCAGCAGCGAAAGCAGGCTTTGCTGGCGGCGAGATTGCGCAGGGCGCGCAGATCCGCCACGCGCGCCCTGCGTGCGGAACGTCGGATCAGAGCGGAACTTGAAGCTGAGAATGCGCTGCGTGAGCGGTTTCTGCATGCCATCACGCATGACCTCGGGCAGCCGCTTCAGGCCCTGAATTTTCATCTTCACCGGTTGGAGCATGCGGGCGCGGAGACATCGGATCGCGATGCGGCGGATCGGGTCAGGCAGTTTGTCGATGTCGCCAAGGTTTGCCTCGTGTCCGCGAACGGGATCATCGACAGCGTCGCTGGTTCGGCGTGGTTGCACAGGAAACTGGCACCAGCAGACTGCAAACCAGTCCCCCTCACCCCGCTATTTGCGGCAGTTGCGGCAGAGATCGAGCCGCTGGTCGAACATCACGATCTGGTCCTGACCGTTGTACCGACATCGCTTTGCGTCGTCGCTGAGGCCGACTTTCTGGAACGGATCATCCGTAATCTTGTACGCAACGCCGTCCAGCATTCGGAGCACCGCATCCTGATCGGGGCGCGGCGTCGGGGGACAGAACTTGTCGAAGTGCTGGTTCAGGACGATGGCCCCGGAGTGCCGGCAGATATGCGCGAAGTCATCTTTCAACCATTTCAGCAGGCGCAGATAACCGGGCGGCGCGGGGGCGGCAATGTCGGGTTGGGCCTGTCGATCGTGGACGAGCTGACGACGCATATGGGTGGGCATGTCGAACTGATCACCGAAGATGGGCGGGGGTCGCGATTTTCCTGCGTTCTGAAGCGGGCGCAGCTACCCGCGGGTCAGCCCAGTGCCAACAGTGCATCGCTGTTCCTGATCATCGATGACAATCCAATCCAGAGCGAGGCAACAAAAGCCGCCGTTCTGACTGCCGGAGCAACGGCCCGCCCATTCGATAAACCGCTTCGGACTGAGACAATCATCGCTGCGATCCGGGATCATGCGCAGCCCGTGCTGCTCGACTATCATCTCGGTGACGGCCAAACCGCAGATGCGGTCCTGGATGCCCTCAGTCTTGATGAACTTGCGCTGGTTCACGTCATGACAAGCGACCAGTCACCCGACCTTTCGCGGGCAGTGCGCGCTCGTGGAGTTGCCATGATAATCAAGCCGGTCAGGGCCGATCACATCAAAGCAATCCTTGCCTGATCGCGGCGTCTACAGCCTCGGTCCGGGTCGCGACGCCCAGACGGCGAAACGTCTCGCTGAGATGCGACTTGACGGTTTCGGGCGACATACCAAGTTTCGTGCCTGCCAGCTTGTTTGAGGCACCGCGCCTGATCTGCCCCAGAACCGCCAGCTGCCGTTTTGTCAGACGTGTCTCGGGGTCAGAGGGGTTGTGCGGCACATGAACCGGCTCGCCCCTGGCGACAGACAGCACCGCTTCGATGACATTTTGGGGATTGGATGATTTGCTCAGAAAGGCTACGGCACCGGCCACTTCTGCCTCGCGCCGGTCCTCCGGCGAATGCGAGGCTGAAACCACAACGATCTGCGCTTGGGGGTGGTGGGCACGGATATCCCGGATCGCCGCGCCACCATGGGTGCCGGGCATGTAGAAATCGAGGATCACAACATCAGGCGTCATTCCACCATGTATTGAGGGCATATCCTCAACACGATCAAAGATTGCAGTACCTAAATTGGCTTTTTGATGCTCAAGTAAGCTGGCCAGACCAGAGGAAAACAGCTGATGATCATCTACTATCCATATATTCATGACTGCCTCCTTCGTCGACTTTTCAATTACGAAATTGGAGAGATGATATATTGGGGGCCTATATTATTGAAATGCAATTTGTCACCCCTGGTTAAATATGGTTTCTCAATATCAGTGGCGGGCACGAATGCCCGCCACATGTCTTGTCAGATCAGAAACAGGTCGACATCCAGATCGACCAGGAACACATCATGCAAGAGGACGCTGTTCGCCCCGAAACTGACGAGCGATCCATCGGCGGTCTCCTGCGCATTGAACTGGAAGTGACTTGAGAGGCCGGACACCTTGGTGAAGTCCAATGTGTCGTAGTCGGCGTTGTACCCGAATACCTCGTCATTGCCCCAGCCTGACTTGAAGATGATGGTATCATCGCCCGAGCCGGGATCGATCTTGATCCCGCCGATGGCCGAGGATGACCCTGCCTTTGCGCCGTCCGCTATGGCCAGTGTCTCGTTGCCGGTCGCTCCTGCGGGGCTGCTGGTTTGCAGGGCGGTGTAGGACTTGAACTCGGGTGCGGTCTCGCCAAAGCCCGACAAGACAAGTGTGTCCGAGGGCTTGGCCGGACCCGGGTCCGCAGGCACGGGCTCCAGCTTCAACCCGCCCGGGCCTTGCGGCGGACCGGCTTCGCCGACATAGATAATGTCGTTGCCGGTGCCCCCTTCCAACGTGTCGTCCCCGCCGCGTCCATGCAGGACATCATTGCCAGCACCGCCGCGCAGCTCGTTCGCTGCCTCGTCGCCGAGCAGCTCGTCGCCTTTCGACGAACCGAGGATGTTTTCCACATCGATGATCAGGTCGGTGCCGCCAGCGCCGGTATATTGCCAGCCCTTGGTCAGATCGACGGTCGCGCCGTCGGGTCCGGCAACGTTGTAATAGGCCCAGTCGATCCCATCGCCGCCATCGATGATATCGACCCCGGTGCCGCCGATCAGAACGTCATTGCCGATACCTGCATCCAGGGTATCGCTGCCGGCACCGCCGTTCAGGATGTCGTCTCCGGCACCAGCGGTCAGCCGGTTGCCATCATCATTGCCGGTCAGCCAGTCAGCATGGAACGATCCGATGACATGTTCGATATCGTAGAGAACATCGAGACCGGCCCCCCGGGTGTCCTGCGATCCGGATTTGTCCAGGTTCACCCAGACGCCGGCATCCGCGAAGAAGTAGCTGGCCGCATCCTCGCCATCGCCGCCATTGACGATGTCGTTACCATTGCCGCCCTCCAGAATGTCATCGCCGCCATCGCCGCGCAGCCAGTCAGCGCCATCGCGGCCAAACAACAGATCGCCGCCGCTGCCGCCATTCAACCAGTTGGTCTGATGGTTGCCCGAGAGGATGTCAGCATGCGCGGATCCTTCCAAACGTTCGATGGAGATGAGGTTGTCAAACCCCGCACCGATGGTGTTTTGCGAGCCGGAAAGCGCCAAATCGACAGCAACGCCGGCAGAAACGCCGCTATAGCTGCCGGTATCGGCACCCGTGCCACCGCTCAGGACATCGTTACCGGCACCGCCGTTCAGCGTGTCGTTGCCCGCTTCGCCAATCAGGATGTCCGCGCCGAAATACCCGACCAGCTCATCATTACCGGCACCGCCGCGGATGTCGTTGTCATCCGCCGTGCCGATCACGATGTCATCGCCGCCGCCCATTCGCGCACGCTCAAAACCCTCGGCAACTTCGGTGGCTGACCCGTTCGAAATCGTGCCGAATCCCATGATGAAGGTCCAGTCGGAATTTGAGAAGCGATAGTCCGCTGTATCGACGCCACCGCCGCCATAAAGCTCATCCAGACCATTGTTGCCGCTGATCCAGTCATCGCCCGCTCCGCCGTAAACCGTGTCATCACCACTTTGGCCGTAAAGCGTGTCATCGCCCCAATGGCCGGTGATCTCGTCATTGCCATTGCCGCCCCGGATGATGTCATCATCACCGATGGAGTTCAGTCCATAGCTGTAGAAGCCAGACAGGATATCATCGCCGTCACCGCCCCTGATATCGTCGGCACCAGTGCCGCCATAGACCTTGTCGTCACCGTCCCTGGCATCGATCGTGTCGTCACCAGCGCCGCCTTCCAGCATATTGGCAACGTCGGACCCGGTGATGTCGTCATCGCCGCTTCCGGCCACGATGTTCTCGATGGAGAGGAGGTTTTCGCTGCCGAATGCATTCGACGCACTGCCGACGAAGCCGCCGCCCAGCGTGATCGTCCAATCCGCGTCGGAATAGGAGAATGACACCGTGTCATTGCCAAGGCCGCCTGCGAAATAATCGATGCCGCCATAGCCGATCATGAAGTCGTCGCCATCGCCGCCATGGAGCGAGTTGGCCGCGCTATTGCCGTATAACGCGTCGTCGCCGTCGCCGCCGCGGGCGTTTTCGATCAGGGCATTATGTCCCGCCGGGGCACCACCCGGCACATAGGCGAGTGAGATGTTCTTGGTCATGCCATGGGTCGATGAGAACGCCCCCGGAGACAGGTCCAAAACCACATCATTGTCGTCGCCCGACAGATCGAGCCAGTCGTCATTGCCGCCGCCATCCCAGATGGTCAGAACCGGGCCGCGTTCGCCATAGCCCGGCTCGCCAGCGCGGATGACGTTCTGGTCGGCCAGCCAGTCAAAATCGAAAAATCCGTCGACCCCTTGGGCATTGAACCCGTATGTCGTGTTGGTATCGCGGGTATCCCAATTGGCTCCGTAATAGTCGTGGATCACCCACAGGTCATGGGTGCGCGGTGTGTTGATCGCGCCCTCAAGGCCGCCATAGTCGAAACCCGTCTCCTCGCCATTCCAGTAGGACATGATCGAATACATGTCCGTATCTTCGATATAGCCGCGATGGGTATCGTAGGAGATCGGCTCATCATCGCTGGCGTCGTAATCGCCAGGATGGGCGAGGCCAAGCTTGTGCCCGATCTCATGCACCATCGTGTCAAACCCATACCCGCCGGGATCCATTGAATCCCACCGACCGCTGTTCACATTCATCCGGATGACCGACCCGTTGGCAGAGGCAGCCCCCGTGTCATGCTCTCGCGCGAACAGATAGAGGTCCGCTTCCTCGCCCGGCGCAACCTGTTGAAAGCTGATATCCGCCACGTCCGACCAGAGGTCGAGCGCCTCCAATGTCCAACTCTGCCGGTCACTGTCGAACGCGATGAAAGGGTCAAAGCCGGGCTGGGACGGCTGCCCGTATTTGCCAAGTATCGTCGTGTCGTCGTCAAGCGACCCCGGCAAGTCGCTCAGTTGCTGGGGGAAAGCGAACGTGATCACATCGCCCGCTTCGTAGCGCGGCCCGCTGCGACCGATCGTGTCGCGCAGTTCTTCAAGATTATCGTCGCCGATATGCTCCCACGGGCGAATGCCGGTCGTGGTATCGAGTTGCAGAACCGGTGCATCCTCCGGCAGGCCCGACCGAGCGCCCCCTGCCGTGGTCGTGAAGTCTGCATCAGCTTCGATCGGGATGATCGCCTTGCCGCCGCTCTGCGCCTCCTCCTCCGCATAGCGGGCGCGGGCCGCGACGAGCCCTGAAAGGGCACCTGTGGCAGCGGGGGCTGCCTTCTCCTGGTCTTTGCCGTCAACCGCGAGGCCGAAGACGGATGCCTGGTCGAGCATTGCCTTATCGTCGGCATTGGATCTGTTCGACAGGCTGTCTCTCAGGGCGGGCTCAGGCTGCGTTTTTTGGTGCTCGGCGGTCCTGTTGTGCTGGACGGTTTGGGGCATTCTGGTCATCACAATCTCCGTTTACTTGAGTTCTAGGTTCAAGATTGTGGACGACCCAGATCGAACATATCCCCCGTTCGGGTGAGGTACCGTTGGACCATGATAAACTGCACAAACACCTGCCCGGCTGCATTGCAGCGTGAGCAACCGCGCATGGTCTGTTGGATATGGCGCTGGCAGATTGGAGGTTCGCTCCACGCCAAGCACAGCAGGGATACGCTCTTTACCGGGGCATTGGCATGTGCAGGCTCACGCTGTAGCCTTGCACGGCATATGCCGCGCCGGGCTCGCCGCCACAGCACTGATTTCTGGAGTTATTGCCGACCTCGGGCGCGCTGGAACCTCATGACAGATCAGCCGCGAGCACCTTGGCAACTGTCTTCGAAGGCACAATACCAATCAGATATCCAGCGTGTTCTCCTTCTCCCACTGGCTGAAATGGCTGACATAGGAATTCCATTCCTGCATCTTCATCTTCACATAGGATGCTGAAAACTCCGCCCCCATAGCCTGTTTCAGCGCTTTATCCTTATCGTAGGCACGCAGCGCGTCGAGCATGTTCAAAGGCAGTTTGGGTGCGCCGCGAACCTTGTGACCTTCGGCATACATATCGAGGTCGTGGCGTTTTCCAGGGTCGGCTTTGCTGAGAATACCCGACAGACCAGCGGCGATGATGACCGCCTGCAGCAGATACGGGTTGGCTGCCCCGTCCGGCAGGCGTAACTCAAACCGTCCGGGCCCCGGGACGCGGACCATATGGGTGCGGTTGTTACCCGTCCATGTCACGGTATTCGGTGCCCATGTGGCACCCGATACCGTCCGCGGCGCGTTGATCCTTTTGTAGCTGTTTACCGTCGGGTTGGTGATTGCGGCCAGCGCGCTGGCGTGCTGCATGATCCCACCAAGAAAATGCCGGCCCTGATCGGACAGGCCCAGCTCCGCCGTCTGACTGCTGTTATCCGGCTCTGCTTCGAAGACGTTTGTCTCTCCATCCCTGTCCCACACCGAGACATGCGCGTGACAGCCATTGCCCGTAAGGCCTTCGATGGGCTTGGGCATGAAGGTCGCTCGAAAACCGTGTTTCTCCGCCACTGATTTCGTCATGAATTTGAAGAAGGAGTGTTTATCGGCGGTGCGCAAGGCATCGTCAAATTCCCAGTTCATCTCGAACTGGCCATTCGCATCCTCGTGGTCGTTCTGATAGGGACCCCAGCCAAGCGCCAGCATGTAATCGCAGATCTCGCGCACCACATCATAGCGGCGCATCACTGCCTGCTGGTCATAGCAGGGTTTCTCCGCCGTATCATATTCGTCAGAGATCCGGCTGCCATCAGGGGTCAGCAGGAAGTATTCGGCCTCGACCCCAGTTCTGACACGCAGGCCGTGGACTGCGGCGGCCTCCACCTGTCTGCGTAACACATTGCGGGGGGCCTGGGCCACGTCTTCACCCTCCATCGCGCAATTGGCGGCGACCCAGGCAACTTCCGGTTTCCATGGCAGCTGGGTCACCGATGACGGGTCGGGCACGGCGAGCATGTCGGGATGTGCCGGCGTCATATCCAGCCATGTGGCAAAACCGGCAAAGCCCGCGCCGTCAACCTGCATGTCCGCAATGGCCTGCGCTGGCACGAGTTTTGCCCTCTGCCCACCGAACAGATCAGTGAAGCTGATCATGAAGTATTTGACGCCGCTATCGGCTGCGAATGTGGCAAGATCTGTGGTCATCGCATGTCCCTGTCATTAAGCGAGCAGCGTTTGGCTGCAATGCGCTGCGCCCCTGTTTTTGATCACCAGGATGTACCGGGTTTGCCCGGATACCAATCAGTTCCCGCAAGCGGAATCCTGGCCATGGCTGCCGCTTCGAGGGTCAGCGCACACAGGTCTTCCGGCTCCAAATTGTGAAGATGGCTTTTGCCACAGGCCCGCGCGATGGTCTGAGCTTCGAGTGTCATGACCTTCAGATAGTTATTGAGACGCCTGCCCCCCTCAACGGGATCAAAGCGCTTCATCAGCTCCGGGTCCTGCGTGGTGATACCTGCGGGGTCCTGGCCTTCGTGCCAGTCGTCATAGGCACCGGCGGTCGTGCCCAGTTCGTTGTAGTCTTCTTCCCATTTTGGATCATTATCGCCAAGTGCGATAAGTGCAGCGGTGCCGATGGCAACCGCATCCGCGCCAAGTGCCATGCATTTGGCAACATCCGCCCCGGTGCGAACACCACCCGAGACGATCAAGTGGACCTCCCGGTGCAGGCCAAGATCCTGAAGCGCACGCACGGCCTCTCCGATGCAAGCGATGGTTGGTTGTCCAACATGTTCGATAAAGACGTCCTGCGTCGCCGCGGTGCCACCCTGCATCCCATCCAGCACGACCACGTCAGCGCCCGCTTTGACAGCAAGCGTCGTGTCGAAATAGGGCCGCGCCCCACCTACCTTGATATAGATCGGAACGCGCCAATCCGTGATCTCGCGCAGTTCGAGGATCTTGATCTCCAGATCGTCCGGCCCGGTCCAATCGGGGTGTCGACAGGCTGATCGCTGATCGATGCCTTTGGGGAGGTTGCGCATCTCCGCCACGCGGTCGCTGATTTTCTGGCCCAGCAGCATGCCACCACCGCCCGGCTTTGCCCCCTGGCCCACAACAATCTCAATCGCATCCGCCCGTCGCAGGTCATCGGGGTTCATGCCGTAACGGCTCGGCAAGTACTGGTAAACCAGCTTGTTGGAATACCCACGCTCCTCATTCGTCATGCCGCCATCACCGGTTGTGGTCGACGTGCCAGCCAGGGTTGCGCCACGACCCAGAGCCTCCTTCGCAGGACCCGAAAGCGCGCCGAAGGACATGCCTGCGATGGTGATCGGGATGTCCAGAGCGATGGGACTCTTGGCGAAACGCGCCCCCAATGTGACAGAGGTTTCACACTTTTCCCGATATCCCTCCAACGGATAACGTGACATGGAAGCGCCCAGAAACGACAGATCGTCAAAATGCGGTAACTTTCGCTTCGCTCCGCCCCCGCGAATGTCATAAATGCCGGTTGCAGCAGCCCGACGGATTTCCGCATTCACAGGGTTCGAAAACGTGGCCGATTTGATCGGCACCGTGCGCGGCGCGGCTGAGTGGTCGTCCTTCATCCACGTCCCCTAATAGGCATTGTCAGGCTTGAAATGATAAAGTTCGCGCGCCGAGCCATAGCGTGTGAACTCTTCCGGCCTCGCATTCGCGCCGGATCGCGCCAAGAGGTCGGAAAGAAGCTCAAGATGTTCGGGCCGCATCTCTTTTTCGATACAGTCGGCACCAAGTGATTTGACCGACCCGCGCACAAACAGACGGGCTTCGTAAAGACTGTCTCCCAATGCATCCCCCGCATCACCGCAAACAACCAGATTGCCCGATTGCGCCATGAAGGCAGACATGTGCCCGATATTGCCATGCACCACGATATCGATGCCTTTCATCGAAATGCCGCAGCGGCTGGAGGCATTGCCCTTGATCACCAGCAGCCCGCCCTGGCCGGTGGCCCCCGCATATTGGCTGGCGTCACCGTCAATGATCACGGTGCCGCTCATCATGTTCTCCGCCACACCTGGCCCTGCGGAGCCGGTTACATGAACAGCCGCCTGTTTGTTCATGCCGGCACAATAGTAACCGGTTGATCCCTTCACGGTCACCTCGATCGGTGCATCCAGACCGCAGGCAATCGCGTGCGCGCCTTTGGGGTTTTCGATGGCCCACACGGTCTGATTGGTCTGATCTGCCTGCGCATGCAGCGTGGCATTCATATCGCGCAGACTGGTGTGCTGAAGGTCTATTGTCTGCACTTATGCCGCCTCTGAACTGGTGGGTGATGTGTCATGGCCCCAAAAATAGACGGTGGCGGGTTCCGGCTCCCAGACGCGCGCCGTGTCGATGTCCGGCAGCTCCACCAGCGCCCGGTATTCAGAGCCAAAAGCGACATAACGATCCGTCTCGGCCATGACGGCCGGTTTGCAGGCGATTGGATCGCGCACGACGCCAAAGCCGTCCTTGGTGCCCACGACGAATGTGAAAAACCCGTCCAGATCATGCAAAGCCGTCTCTAACGCCTCTTCCAGACTCTCGCCCTGCTGCATGCGCCAGGTCAGGTAAGCGGCTGCCACTTCGGAGTCATTTTCCGTCTCGATGTGGATCCCCTCATGACGCAGCTTGCGGCGCAACGAATTGTGGTTCGACAACGACCCGTTATGCACAAGGCACTGATCATCTCCGGTATTGAAGGGGTGGGCACCCATGGTCGTGACGGCAGATTCCGTGGCCATCCGGGTGTGCCCGATGCCATGGGTTCCGGTCATGGCGGTCAAATCGAACCGCGCCGCAACGTCTCTTGGCAAGCCGACTTCCTTATAGATCTCCAGCGTGTCGCCCCGGCTCATCACCCGAAGCAGAGGATCGATATCGCTCAGCGCCGCGCGCACGGCTGCGACTGTACCCGCGGGAATGCTGAGCACGGCATGGGTGTTCTTCACATCCATACCGACACTGGCCCCCAACGCGCGGGACAATTTCATCTCCAGCCCCACAAACGCCACCTCCGGCATGTCCGACTGCACAACCAGCTTCGTGCGCCCCGGTGTTTCCTCCCCGTAGATCGCGATCCCGGCGCTGTCCGGACCACGATCTGTCATGGTTATCAACATGGCTGTCAGCATTTCGCCCAGACGCGGTTCAAGCGCTTTGTCCTTCAGAAAAAGACCGACGATGCCGCACATATCCGTTCCTCAACATCCCTGTTCACTGCCTTTTTCGGGCGTAAGCTATGGTATCACCGCGCCCATAAGTTCTCAACTGTGGGGAAACAAATTTTCATCAGGGCAGAAATCCGGCCTGCGATCACCCACGCGGTTCTTGATAAAAAATCAAGCGCGGGCTCGGCACGGTCAGAAACACTCAGGTGCCTTGCGGATAGCTGATGATCGACAGATATCGCGCAGGAAGGGTGACAAGCTCCTCCGGTCCATGCGGCGCATCGGCATCAAAGAACAACGTGTCGCCCGGCTGCAGAAGATACACCTTTTCCCCATGGCGATACCTGACCTGTCCTTCCAGCATGTAAATCGTCTCGATACCCCCATGCTGAAAGGCTGGAAAAACGTCCGATTCCTCTGTCAGCGTGATCATGTACGGCTCCACGATCACACCGCTGGTATTGGCACCGATATGGCCCAGCAGATTGTACTGGTGATTGGCCCGCGTGCCTTCGCGCTCCAATTCGACACCTTCGCCTGACTTCGTGTGCACCGCGGCCCGCGCCTCCTCGAAGCCGCGAAAAAATGCCGTGATCGGCACAGATAGTGCGTTGGCCAGTGTCTGAAGCGTTGTCAAAGATGGGGAGGTATTTCCGTTCTCGATCTTGGACAACATGCCAATCGACAGGCCCGTCGCCTCAGACAGATCCGCCACTGTGATCTGCTGCTTGCGACGATGCTCCCGCAGTTCCCGGCCAATGGCCACTTCGAGAACCTTTTCTCGTGTCTCGGTGACCCGATGCGGATCTTGTGACAATGGGTATAGGACCATAGCGATCATGCTTCTCACTGACGGGCATCAATACCCCGCAGATAATGACGATAACGGTGGGTCCTTCAAGCTGGCTGCTATCAGCAACCTGGCTTTGCCACATGTCTGGTCTGATACGATCGTGTCTGCTGCCAAGATCTTCTGCGTTCCAGTGGAGTTTCAACCGGAGCTCATGGCGGCTATCCGTCCGGACCTGACGATTGCAAGAGGGTGTTTCTTTCACCGCGTTTTTCGGGCCAACGATGATGACACATGGAGCGCGGCAATGACTTGGCCGTTGCAGTGCATCTCGGCCGCTATGAATGCGTCTTGCGTGCTCTCGGTCCGTTCGGCGACACGGGTGGTCCTGCCTCGAAAATGATAAACTCACATATCCAGAAAGATGGTTTCCTGTGGTCCCTGCAGGTGGATGTCGAACTGGTACTGCCCCTTGGCGGTCCGCTTCGCGAGGAGTGTCGGAATACGGCTCCTGTGTTCGATCCGGCCGAGCAGTGGGTCGGCGGCATTCGCGTCCGTCTCATCGTCGAAATAGATACGGGTGTGCAGTCCGATATTGATGCCGCGTGCAACCAGCCAGAGTGTGATATGCGGAGCCTGTGGGCGACCATCTGGCCAGGGGACACTGCCCGGTTTGACCGTCTCGAACACAAACTCGCCGGTTTCCATGTCAGTCGCGCAGCGTCCCCAACCGGTGAAATTGGGATCAACCGCGCCGCGTGTTTCATTGGCGGACGGGAAAAGGCCCGCCGCATCGGCCTGCCAGATCTCTACCAGCCCGTCGCGCAGCACGGTACCCGTGCCATCGAGGACAGTGCCGCTGATCGTGATCTCCTCCCCCTTGACCGGTCCGGTTTTCATCGATGCGCCAAGGTCGCCTTCATAAGTGGTGATCCCGGTGAAGGCGGGCGTGCAGCCGATATGGACATAGGGCCCGGCGGTCTGGCTTGGGCTTTCGCGGAGTCGATTAAGTCTCTGCGCCATCAGAGGGTCTCTCCGGTCCGGGTGCGCGGCATGATGTTCATGGTTCACATCCCCTCCATGCGGTTCTCGAAGACGGTCTGGCGACGGCCCCTCAGGACGATGTCGAATTTGTAGGCGCGGCTGTCCATCGGGACGGTGCGGTTCATATCCAGCAGGGCGGTCAGGGCATCGACAGCCGCCTGCGATTTCAGGGTGCCGACGATGGGGCAGAGCGGGATGTGCGGATCGCCTTCGAAATACATCTGGGTGATCAGACGCTGGGCAAAGCCGTGACCGAAGATCGAAAAATGGATATGCGCCGGGCGCCAGTCATTCACGCCATTGGGCCAGGGGTAAGGCCCCGGCTGGATGGTGCGAAACTCATAGGAGCCGTCCTCGCTGGTGATCATCCGCCCGCAGCCGCCGAAATTCGGATCGAGCGGGGCGAGGTAGCTTTCGTTCTTGTGCCGGTAGCGCCCGCCCGCATTGGCCTGCCAGACCTCGACCAGCGCGCCGGATACGCCGCGCCCGGTCTCATCCAGCACCCGCCCATGCACGATGATGTGCGGGCCGATCGCGCTCTCGCCCGGTTTGGCGTGGTTGAGGATCAGGTCATGATCCAACGCGCCAAGGATCGAATGGCCAAAGATCGGGGAGGTTTCTTCGCCGAGGGTCGTCGGAAAGGATAGCAGCGCCGCCTGCGGGCTGCGCTTGACGGAGGTCTTGTAAGGCGGGGTCAACGCATCGGGCTGCCAGCCGCGATCACGCGGTACATAGCCACCCTTGGGCGCATCCGCTGTCATATCTCCACTCCCAGTTCGGCATAGGTCTGCTTGGCCAATTTGATTGCGCGATTGGCCTTCGGTACGCCTGCATAGACCGCCACATGCATGAAGGCCTGCACCACATCGGCGGGCGTCGCACCCGTGTTCAGTGTGGCACGGATATGCATCGGAATTTCATCGAAATTGCCGGTCGCCGCCAGTAGTGCGAGCGTCAGCATGGAGCGTTCGCGATGCGGGATCGTGGGATCGGACCAGAGCCGCCCCCACGCCCCTTCGGTGATCAGGGTCTGAAAAGGCTCGTCAAAGGGGGTCTTTGCGGCCTCCGCACGGTTCACATGGTCATTGCCCAGAACCTGTCGGCGCGTTGCCATACCCTTGTCAAAGAGGTCAGCCATTGTCGTCTCTCCCATGAGCGCCGCCATGATGCAGGCACCGGCGCCGGATCATCAATAGGGCAGGCCCACATAGTTTTGTGCCATTGCCTTTTGCGCAGCCTCGTTGGAGCGGAGGAATTCCAGCTCCGCGATTTGCATTTTCAGATCGAACTCCGACTGATCGGGATAACGGTGCATCAGTGACGAGAACCACCAGGAGAACCGCTCCGCCTTCCACACCCGTTTCAAAGCATTCTGCGAATAGGCGTCGATCCCCTCGGCATTGCCCGTCGTATAGTAGTCGCGCAAGCCGTTATACAGGTAGTGGACGTCCGAAGCCGCCGTGTTCAGGCCCTTCGCGCCGGTGGGCGGCACGATATGGGCCGCATCGCCACACAGAAACAAACGTCCCCATCGCATTGGCTCTGTCACGAAGGATCGAAGCGGGGCGATGGACTTTTCGATGGCTGGGCCGGTGAACAATTTTTCCGCCTGATCGCGCGGGATGCGCCGCTTCAGCTCCTCCCAGAACGCATCATCGGTCCAGTCGTCCGGGCTGTCGCTGAGCGAACACTGTATGTAGTACCGGCTGAGCTGATCGTTGCGCATGGAGCATAGTGCGAAGCCACGTACCGAATTGGCGTAGATCAGTTCATGATTGACCGGCGGTGTTTCGCTGAGGATACCGAGCCATCCGAAGGGATAGACCTTCTCATACTCGCGGCGCACATCCAGCGGGATCGTCTGGCGGCTGACCCCGTGAAACCCATCGCAACCGGCGACGAAATCACAGTCGATCCGCCGGGCCTCTCCGCCGACATGATAGGTGACATAGGGCTCGTCGCCATCGGCCCCGTGGATCGCCACCTGTTCGACCTCAAACTCGATCGCACCGCCCGCTGCCTCGCGCGCGGCATAGAGATCGCGCGTCACTTCAGTCTGGCCATAGACCATCACTGGCTTGCCGGTGTGGCGCGCAAAATCGATGCGAAACATCTCATCCCCGTAGGAGATCAGCGTGCCATCATGGGTGAACCCCTCGGCCCGCATCCGGTCGGCGCAGCCCGCTTCCTCCATCAGCGAGACAAGGCCCTGCTCCAGCACCCCGGCGCGAATGCGGCTAAGGACATAGTCCTTGGTCTGCCGCTCCAGCACCACGCTCTCGATCCCGAGCCTGTGCAGCAATTGCGAAAGCAACAACCCCGACGGCCCCCCGCCAATGATCGCAACCTGCGTCCTCATCCGATCCCTCCCTCTTCATCGCGACAAACTGATGGATCGAATGCGGGATGTAAAATGCGAATGCTGTGTGATGGGCAAGTGCCCATGGCCAGATCGGCGATCCCCAGTAGGAAAGGTGACCGTGGTGCCGCTGAGAGGACTCGAACCTCCGACCCCATCATTACGAATGCGTGGGTCTGGCTAATAGCCGCATTGTTTTTACAGCGTTATTCTTGTCGGCAAAAGCCGTTACAAGAATATCACAGGGTTTTCGCTAAATCAGCGGTCCCGTGCCTGTTGCCCTACCGCGAGCATCGCGATCCCGTTCCTCAAGAACCTCGCGCCACATCTCGTAGGTCGATGCGACCATGAGTTCGAGTTCGTCGCGGGAATATAATTCGACGCCATCGTCGGTGTGCAAACGAACCGCGCGGCGACCGTTTTCTGGCTTATAGAATTGCGCGATGGTCAACCGAACTTCCGCAAAATCTTCATCATCGGTTCGGATACGCTCGTGCATCATCGAGAACGCGAACCTGCGCCCTTCGGCAGTCAGACCCTTACTGGAGCGCGGTTCAATGAAGATAGCACTTGCCGCCTCGTCAATTGCGACAATCATCGGCAGCCAGTATGTCACTTTCCGTCCCATACCCATACCGAGCGGGAAGAATTCTTCTCGACGCCCAATCACACGGCCTGACGCTGCGAAGTCATGCAGCCCAAGTGCGACCCGCTTGTTATACAAAAACTCCTCATCGGACTTACACCGCTTGCGAAGTTCAGTCTCTATCGTGGGCCACGGGGTTGCGGGCGCGCTGCCGAAGTCGAGGCCCGGCTGGATATTGAAAATATCGTCGAAGCAAGAGCGCACGGGCCGATACGAAAAAGTCGAATAACCGCCCTTCATCTGCTCCAAGCTCTTACGCTTCATGTCGTCCGGCTGCGGCGCGATACGAGCGAGATCAATGTCAGGTAAGGGGCGTATCTGCATTTGGTTCTCCTGCGTTCGGTTCGGTGCCGACAGACACCTTGTGATTCTTGAATCTTGCCTCGATCACATTATCCGAAATTCGCAGCCCAAAAGCAACGGACGTTCTTGATTTGTCCACAACGTAGTCCCACGGCGATCCTTTCGCGTGCGACAGATCGACGAGACGACCGGGTGACATAGTTCCGTAGGATCGCAGAACGTGCCGGATGAGATTGACGACGGCCCTTTCTTCGATTGCGCGAAGCGGGCGTGGGCCACCCGTCAATGGGTCTTTCCCCTGCGCCCTTTTCGTGATCGGATGCGAACCTGCTTCCTTGAAGGCGCGATAAGCAGAAGGATGGACTGGGCCATATTGCCACGCCTCGAAGTGACCGGAAACAAGAGGCTTCTTTGTCTGCGTCAAGTAGAGACCGTGCGCAAAGTAGAGCAGCTTTTGTAGGGCTAGATTGGTGATCTGGATGCCGTCCTGATCCGCCTCATCAAGCATAAGATTTGCGATTGCCCTGGGATCATGTGCTGTCATTGTAGCTGGCTCGACGTCGATGTTCTTATTTTGTTCGATTTCAATCATGCACGAAATCTGAGTGATTTGGCAAGGTGACCGTGGTGCCGCTGAAGGGACTCGAACCCCCGACCCCATCATTACGAATGACGTGCTCTACCATCTGAGCTACAGCGGCGTTTGCGGTGCGAGATGTCCTTGCGCCCGGCGGCGCGATGCTTAGCCGGGGCGCGGAGCGATTGCAAGCTCGTCACACCGATCCAGGCGTTCATCCACCCGCAGCTCTTACCCCGGCAGGCGGGCCGTCGCAGTGGAAGATGGCAAAGCGTTTGGTGATGCCGTTCTCCGCCCACTCCGCGGTCTCCGCCTCGGTGTAGAAATGGCGGGTGAGGATCGGGCGAGCCTTGGCTGATTTCTCGGCCGTCATGTCGATGGCGAGAAGGGGTCGCTTGCGTTTCATGGTCTTCTTCAGACCCTTAAGTACCTCACGCTCGTCACCGTTCACATCGATCTTGATCATGGCGATACCGGCCTCGTCGCGCAGCAGGCTGTCTCCAGCGCGCACCTTGATGTCTTCGGTGAAGTCGGGTTTGAGGCGCGCACCGTAGGGGTACTTGTCCGGGCCGCGCAGGGCGCGCTTGCCCGTGTCCTCGGTCAGGCCGAGACCCAGATGCGATATGTCGACAAGCTCTGCCAGGCCATTTTCACCCATCAGGTGCTTCAAGCCCTCTATTGCGCGTCCATGAAACTCAAAGGGGATCGCTTTCGCAGCGCCACCATGGCGGAGCATGAAGAGCGAATGCGCGCCGACATGGGCTCCGATATCGACAAATGTGCCACCCTTGGGAAACCAGCGATACATCATCTCAAGCGCCGGTTCCTCTGCATAGCGACCGGCAGCGAGACTGGTGCAGACGGGGTCTTCGGGAAGGTCTGGAAGACCCTTGATGCGAGGTGTTGCTGCACAATCGGCAATCGCGATGAGTGTCTTATGCCCAATGGTTGATCCACCGGCGGCATCCGCAACACCGCCAATGGCCTCGGCCCCGATGACGGCGCGCAAGCGGTCGGCTTCCTCGATCTCTGCAACCCCTTTCGCCTCGGCCCAGTTGACGAGGGCACTCGCGGCCGTCGAAAAGCCGATCATTGCCCAGTCGACGCCGGTGATGATGCCATGGGCTGCGGTCAGGGCCAGCAACCGCTCCGCCCCCCGACGTGTCAGGAGGTAAGCATCGGCACCAGGGGCCGACGCGAGACCGTTCTGCCCCGGTTCCTGACCATTTCCCGACAGGGCGGAGATGATGGCGGAAACCGGCACCGAAGCAGGGCCGCCATCAATGCCCGCGCGCCACGCCTGCAGGCGATCATTTACGAAGATGATGTCGGCAACGACATCGGGCATCGGCGGCACGGTGCGCAGCACCACGTCATCTTCGCATATCAGCGCGACTTCGTGGCCGTCGCTGATCAGTTTGCGCCAAGCCGCCATGTGGCTGAGATAACAGCCCAGTGCGCCGGGTTTGATATCCGTGCCGCCCCGGAACCGGTCGCGCAACAGATGGCGGTAGAGAAACAGCGGCGTTGCCGGGTCATGCCCGTCAATGGCCTCGATGCGGGTCACAGACAGGCCAAGCCCAGTCGCGGAATCGGAAAACCGCTCCAACCGCGCGGTGTCCTGTGCCCGGTTGATCACGTAGACAGGCGGGGTGATCATCCGCGAGATGCCTTTTCGTCGATGCCGGATGTGCCTTCGCGCCGCTCCAGCTCAGCGAGAACCTCGGCGATGGTCAAGCCGCGCGCCGTCAGCATGACGATAAGATGGTAGAGGACGTCGGCGCTTTCCGATGTCAGCCCATCGCGATCATCGGCGGCGGCGGCAATAATCGCCTCAACCGCTTCTTCGCCGAATTTCTCCGCACATTTCAGCGGGCCCCTGGCCAGAAGCGCGGCCGTGTGGGATGACGCGGGATCGGCTCCCATGCGGGATGCGATGACCGCCGCCAGCCGTGTCAGAACATCGCTCATGTCAACCTCACCGGTACACCCGCGGCGGACATATGCGCCTTTGCCTCTGCAATGGTGAAGGTGCCGAAATGAAAGATCGATGCAGCCAAGACGGCGGAGGCGTGGCCCTCCGTCACCCCCTCCACCAGATGATCGAGCGTTCCGACACCGCCGGATGCAATGACCGGAATGGGGACGGCATCAGCTATTGCGCGGGTCAGTGGCAGATTGAAGCCCGCCTTCGTGCCATCGCGATCCATGGAGGTCAGCAGGATTTCCCCAGCACCTTTTTTGGCCATCAGCCGCGCGAATGCGACCGCGTCGATGCCCGTCGGCTCCCGCCCGCCATGGGTGAAGATCTCCCACCGGCCGGGACTGACCGTCTTGGCATCGATTGCGACGGTTATGCATTGGGCACCAAATTTCGCTGACGCCTCGGCCACGAAATCCGGGTTCTTCACGGCGGCAGTGTTGATCGACACCTTGTCGGCACCTGCCAGCAGAAGCCGCCGGATATCGGCCACGGTGCGCACCCCACCGCCGATGGTCAGCGGCATGAAACACTGTTCCGCAGTGCGCTGGACCACATCGAGGATCGTGTCGCGATTGTCGGAGGACGCGGTAATGTCGAGAAAACACAGCTCATCCGCACCGGCGGCGTCATAGACCTTGGCCTGTTCGACAGGGTCGCCTGCATCAATGAGGTCGACGAAATTGACGCCCTTGACCACGCGGCCGTCCTTGACGTCGAGACAGGGAATGATGCGTGTCTTCAGCATGATGCTGTATTCGCCCCTCAGCCGCGGCAACGCAAGGGTGTTTGCGTCATCACAAAGCTGGGAGTTGAGGTCACGCCCAAAGACAGTAGGTTACGTTGGGGGTAATGAGATGAGGATGACGAAAATGACATTCAAATTCGCCCGCGCGATAGCGCTCGTTCTATTCATTCTACCGGTCGCGGCCCATGCCGCAGGCCATGCGACGGAGGGTGGCGTGGTCACGATCAAGAGCGCGCATAGTGTTTCTGAGACCATCGACCGGCTGGCCGCCGCCGTCGAAGGGGCCGGTGCCAAGGTCTTCGCCCGTGTCGATCATGCCGCCGGAGCCGAAAGCGTTGGCGAGGCTCTGCGCCCGACCGAGATGTTGATGTTCGGCAACCCCAAGATGGGCACCCCGGCGATGCAGGCTTCGCAAACCATGGGCATGGACCTGCCGTTGCGGGCCGTGGCCTGGGAAGATGAGACCGGTGTCGTGCATCTCAGCTATACCGATCCTGCCGCCATCGCTGACCGTCACGGTATCCCCGCCGATCATCCGGCGATCGCGGCCATGACTGGCGCGCTCGGCAAACTCACCGGCAAGGCGACGGGCGAATAATCGCGCCGCTTACCCCCGCAGCAAATCAGCGGCCGCGCGCAGTTCTATCCGACCATCATAGAGCGCGCGGCCGGATATCGCGCCGTCCAGCGGCGCGCCGCATTTCTTCAACGCTTGAAGATCAGCCATTGAACTGACCCCGCCCGAGGCGATCACGGGTATGGTCACGGCATGGGCCAGTGCGGCGGTGGCCGCAACATTCGGCCCCTGCATCGCGCCATCCCGATCGATGTCGGTGTAAATGATCGCCGCGACGCCCGCATCCTCGAACCGGCGCGCAAGATCGGTTGCGGTGACATTTGTCGTCTCGGCCCATCCCTCTACCGCGACCATCCCGTCCCGCGCATCGATGCCGACGGCGATCTTGCCCGGAAAGGCGCGTGCCGCCTCACGCACAAGCGCTGGATCGCGCACCGCCACGGTGCCGAGGATGACGCGGGAAAGGCCCTTGGCCAGCCATGTCTCGATCGTCGCCATGTCCCGGATGCCGCCGCCGAGCTGTGCTGGCACGGTGACAGCCTTCAGGATCGCCTCTACCGGTGCCGCATTCACCGGTGAGCCGGCAAAGGCACCGTTCAGGTCCACCAGATGCAGCCATTCGCACCCCGCATCCTGAAACGCGCGCGCCTGCGCCGCCGGATCATCGTTGAAGACCGTCGCCTGATCCATCTCCCCTTTGTAAAGGCGCACGCAGGCTCCGTCTTTGAGGTCGATCGCAGGATAAAGGATCATTGGGCCGCTCCGCTTTTCGTCCGGCGCTCCTTACGCCAGACATCACTGAATGGAAACCACCGCCTGACACGAAATGCCGGAGAGGAGTTCGCGAACCGTTTACCGCAGAGACGCAAAGTCACGATTGACGGCATGGCCTCTGCCGGAGAACGTTGGACGCGAATAAAAAGGGAGATGAAACATGATAAGACTTGCAACCAGCGCGGCAGCACTGGCGCTGCTGGCGGGACCAGCGATTGCGGCAGGTGTCGAAGGCCTGTGGAATACGGAGGCGAATGAAGCGGGCGAGTATCTCGTGGTTGAGGTCGGCCCCTGCGCGGATAAGACCTGCGGCGTCATCGTTGCGGCCATGAACGCTGCTGGCGAGGCTGATCCGGCCTATGAAAATCTTGGCCGCAACATCATCATCGACATGGTCCCAGATGGTGAAAATAAGTGGGATGATGGGGAGATCTGGGCCCCTGACGATGACAAGACCTATTCGTCCAGTATGGAGCTTAAGGGCGATGTCCTGTCGGTTGAGGGGTGCGTGCTGGTGTTCTGCCGGGGGCAGGACTGGACCCGCACGAACTGACCTCGTGATTCGCCGTTGGGAGAGGTGGCCTCAGCGAGGCCCCGATCTCATCGCAGTTCCCCTGATAGGCAGCTCACGGCACCCATGAGAGAAAATTCGCGATCAGACGCAGGCCGGTCGCCTGGCTCTTCTCGGGATGAAACTGGGTCCCCACCATATTGGCCTTGCCGACGGTCGCCGTGACCATTTCGCCATAGGCCACATGGGCCAGTCGCTGATAGGGCTCACGCGGGCGCAGATGGTAGGAATGAACGAAATAGGCGTGGGCACCTGGCTCGATCCCCTCAAACAGGACGTGATCGCCGAATGTCAGCTCATTCCAGCCCATATGGGGGATCTTCAGATCCTCATCATTCGGTGCCAGTTTCACGACTTCCCCCGGAACCCAGCCAAGACCGGGGGTGTCGCCGTTTTCGCGCCCGACCGTTGCCATTAGCTGCATACCCACACAGATGCCAAGAAATGGCACACCGCCCTGATGTGCGCGTTCCTCTAGCACCTCCACCATGCCGGGCACTGCATCCAGTCCGGCGCGGCAGTCGGCGAAGGCGCCGACACCGGGCAGGACAATGCGGTCGGCCCGGCGCACAACCTCCGCATCGGCAGTGACGACAATTGGCTCGCCCGTGGTCTCGGCGCTCATTCGTTGGAAAGACTTTTCGGCGGAATGCAGGTTGCCTGATCCGTAGTCGATGATCGCGACAGTCATAATGTGCCCTTGGTCGAAGGGATGGCTTCTGCCTTGCGCGGATCAGTTTCCAGCGCGTCGCGCAGCGCCCGCGCCACCGCCTTGAAGCAGGTCTCGGCGATATGATGGGCATTCACGCCGTGAAGGGTTTCCACATGCAGCGTCATGCCTGAATTCATCGCAAAGGCGGTAAAAAACTCGCGGACAAGCTCGGTATCGAATGTGCCGATCTTTGGTGCGGTGAAATCCACCTTCCAGATGAGGAAGGGCCGCCCCGACAGGTCCAGCGCGGCGCGGGTCAGGCATTCGTCCATCGGCAGATAGCAATGGCCATAACGGCGAATACCGCGCTTGTCGCTCATTGCCTCAGCCAGCGCCTTGCCCAGCAGGATGCCTGTATCTTCAACGGTATGGTGATCGTCGATATGCAGATCACCCGTTGCGCGCACCTTCATGTCGATCAGCGCATGGCGGGCCAGCTGGTCGAGCATGTGATCGAAGAAACCGACCCCGGTCTGGTTGTCATACTGGCCGGTGCCATCAAGATTGATGTCTACCTCGATCCGGGTCTCGGCCGTCTTGCGGTTTTGCTTTGCGGTGCGGGACACAGCGCTCTCCCTCGGTAATTCGCTCCGCTTATAGACGCGGGCCTGACGGCACGACAAGTTGCGGCTGCGCGCGCCGCCGCTTATGTGTCGGCCCAATGCAGATGAGGAGACGTCAATGACCACGATTGTGGGCGTGAAAAAGGGTGACGAAATCGTCATCGCAGGCGACGGGCAGGTCAGTATCGGCCAGACCGTGATCAAGGGATCGGCCCGCAAGGTTCGCCGTCTGTCGCCGGGCGGGCGCGATGTGGTGGCCGGTTTCGCAGGCTCCACGGCCGATGCGTTCACCCTGTTCGAGCGACTTGAATCAAAGCTTGAGGCGGCACCGGGGCAGTTGGCCCGTGCGGCTGTCGAGTTGGCCAAGGATTGGCGGACCGACAAGTATCTTCGCAATCTCGAAGCGATGCTGGTCGTGACCGATGGCAAGGATCTGCTGATTATAACCGGCGCGGGCGACGTACTCGAGCCGGAAGGCGATGTCGCCGCTGTCGGATCGGGTGGCAATTTTGCGCTCGCCGCCGCGCGCGCGCTGGAAGATACCGACCTTGATGCGGAGGCGATCGCGCGCAAGGCGCTGAAGATCGCCGCCGATATCTGCGTCTACACGAACGACAGTGTTATCGTCGAAAAGATAAGTGCGAGTGCCTGACCCATGACCACCCTGACCCCCCGTGAGATCGTGTCGGAGCTTGACCGCTTCATCATCGGACAGAAGGACGCAAAGCGCGCCGTGGCAGTGGCCCTTCGTTCTCGCTGGCGGCGCAAGCAGGTACCGGGCGATCTGCAGGACGAAATCACGCCGAAGAATATCCTGATGATCGGGCCGACGGGCGTCGGCAAGACCGAAATCTCGCGCCGCTTGGCGAAACTGGCCGGTGCCCCTTTTCTGAAAGTCGAAGCGACGAAATTCACCGAGGTCGGTTATGTCGGCCGCGATGTCGAGCAGATCGTTCGCGATCTGGTCGAGGCGGCCATTGTCATGCTGCGCGAACAAAAGCGCGAAACCGTAAAGGCCAAGGCCCATGATGCCGCCGAGGACCGTGTGCTCGATGCGCTTGTCGGTGACACCGCGTCGGAGGCGACGCGCGCCACCTTCCGCAAGAAGCTGCGCGAGGGCGTGCTGGACGAGAAGGAAATCGAGGTCAGCGTTGCTGATTCGTCCAACCCGCTAGGCATGCTGGATATGCCGGGCGGCGGCGGTCAGATGGGCATGGTCAATATCGGCGATATCTTCGGCAAGGCGTTTTCCGGGCGCACAAAGAAACGCAAGATGAAGGTCGCTGACAGTTACGAGCTGCTGATCGCGGAAGAAGCTGACAAGCTGGTCGATCAGGAGGAGATTACCCGCGAAGCCATCGAAGCGGTTGAGGAGAACGGCATCGTTTTTCTGGACGAGATCGACAAGGTCTGCGCCCGTGCCGATGCACGTGGTGCCGATGTCAGCCGCGAGGGCGTGCAGCGGGACCTGTTGCCGCTGATCGAGGGGACCACCGTGTCCACCAAGCATGGCGCGGTGAAGACGGACCATATTCTCTTCATCGCGTCGGGGGCGTTTCACGTCGCGAAACCATCTGACCTGCTGCCGGAACTGCAGGGTCGGCTGCCGATTCGCGTATCGCTGCGCGATCTTACGGAGGAAGACTTCGTCCGCATTCTGACGGAGCCCGACAACTCGCTCGTCAAGCAGTACGAGGCGCTGATGATCGCTGAGGGGGTTACGCTCAACTTCACCGATGACGGTGTGGCGGCGTTGGCGCGCATCGCGGCAGATGTGAACAAATCGGTAGAGAACATCGGTGCGCGAAGGCTTTACACCGTGATGGAACGTGTTTTCGAGGATATCAGCTTCGATGCCCCGGACCGTGACGGCGAATCCCTTACCATCGACAAGGCGTTCGTGGAGACGCATGTGGGCGATCTGGCGGCGTCGGCTGACCTCAGCCGCTATGTCCTCTGACGCATTTCTGCCCTTTTTTGGACTGATTTCGCTGGCACCACTAACGAGGGGTAAGGATCGAACGGGCCGGAAAAGCCATGAAATCGTCGTTTGCCGCTGTCATCATCGCTCTTCCCGCTCTGGGTATTCCAGCGCTCGCGATGGCTGATGAGCCGGTGATGACGACATCGGCGGGCGTTCAGATTGCAACCCCGGGCGTCAAGACGATATCATGTGAACGCATTCGCATGGTTTTCGATGAGCTGGACAAGTCAGGCTATCGCAAGGACAGCCCCTATCCCCATCAGGAGGAAGACCGCGCCATACTTGCCTATGAAAGCGCGCTATCGGTCGAATATTTCTGGAGATGCGCAAACAAATCGGTTCAGGGCGTGGGCAAAGGCGGCCCGGATAGCTATGCTGCGAATGCGTTCCAATACGGCTATCTGGACTGACCACATTAATGCGCCTTCTTTTTGCGGTGGCTGTTGCCGCCTTCTGCATCGATCAGGGCAGTAAAGTTGCGGTGATGTATGGCATGGCGCTGCTCGACCGCGGCGTCATCGACATCTGGCCACCTTTCCTGCGTTTCGTCATGGCCTGGAACCGGGGCGTGAACTTCGGCGTTCTTGCCTCCGGCTCCGACATCATGCGCTGGGCTCTGGTCACGGTATCCGTGGCCGTGTCCGTCGGACTGGTGATCTGGGCGCGGCGCAAGTCAGATCGATGGTTCATGGCAGGCGCGGGACTGGTGGTCGGCGGCGCACTTGGCAATGCGCTGGACCGGGTGATTTATGGTGCTGTTGCCGACTTCCTGAACATGTCGTGCTGCGGGCTGAACAACCCTTATGTCTTCAATGTCGCCGACATCGCCATCTTTGCAGGCGCGATGATCCTCATCCTGCTGAGCGGGGATGAGAAGAAGCCTGCCGCTTCGGCCTGATCTTGTCTGATCACGGCCGGGATCGCACGCTCCTGCGGCCAGTTTCCATTGCGATCCGTAGCCGCGCCGGGCTATATGGCCGCAACAACGGCTTCAAAAAGGATCAGCCCGATGCGGTCTGTCCCGAAATTGAGTATCTGTGTGCTGGCAGTCGTCATGGCGGCGGGCTGCACGGTTGGTTCTGGCCAGGGCCAGGGCATTGGCGCATCACTTGGCCTGTCCAAGACGTCGCCCGACGAGTTTCTGGTCATCGCCAACAGGCCGTTGCAACTGCCGCCCAGCTTCACGCTGCCGGTGCCGACACCGGGTGTGGCCAGCCGAGTGGAACTTGACCCCCTTTCCGATGCGCATCGCGCCCTGTTCAACCGGCCGCAGCCGCTGCGCCTGAACACCGCAAGCATCGGTGAATCGGTGCTGCTGACCGGCGCTGACGCCGATGGCGACAATGCGGTCATCCGTCAGGTGCTGGCGCAGGAAGATCCCAGCGCCGGTGAGCGGCAATTCGGCCTTACCAGCATCTTTGGCATTCCGATCCCGGCAACCCTGGACGACCGAGATGCGCTTCTGGAAAGCCAGGAGGAAAATGAGCGACTGCGTTCGGAAGGGTTCCTGACACCAACGGCACCTCCGATCGCACAGGACGACGAATAACGTTTTTGTGATCAGGGCAGCTTGGTTTTTGGCAGGTCGCCCACACATCCACTCAGGAATGTGGTCGGGTGCCGGTCGATACGCCGGACAAATTCTTCATGCGGAGTGATCTGATGATACGACTGAGCGGACTGGTGGCACTGGCAGCAGTGACGGTTCTGATACAGGCTGCGGGTGCCATCGCGGCCCCGAAGATTTCATCCTTCGAACTTGATAACGGCATGCAGGCCGTGGTGATCGAAGACAACCGCGCGCCGGTGGTCACCCATATGGTCTGGTATCGCGTCGGCGCCGCTGATGAGCCGCCGGGCAAGTCCGGCATCGCACATTTCCTTGAACATCTGATGTTCAAGGGAACGGACGACATCCCAGAAGGCGCTTTTTCAAAGATCATCGCCGAAAATGGTGGTCAGGATAACGCCTTCACCTCTGTCGATTATACTGGCTACTTTCAGCGCATCGCCTCTGACCGGCTGGATCTGGTCATGAAGATGGAGGCGGACCGCATGACTGATCTCCGCCTCACGGAAGCGCTGGTCTTGCCGGAACGCGATGTGGTGCAGGAGGAGCGCAGCCAGCGCACCGAGAATGATCCTGGCGCGCTGTTTCGCGAACAGACCGACGCAGCGCTGTACCTGAACCACCCATACGGAATTCCGATCGTGGGCTGGCAATCCGAAATCGACGGCCTGACCCTGGAAGATGCGCTGGATTTCTACGCGCAGTATTATGCGCCGGACAATGCCATCCTCGTGGTGGCCGGTGACGTGTCGGTTGAAGACGTACGCCGCCTTGCCGAAATTCACTACGGACCGAAGGAGCCGTCAGGTATTCAGCCGCGTGTCCGACCGGCAGAGCCGCCGCACCGCGCTGCCCGCCGGTTGGAGATGGCTGACCCTCGCGTGCGCCAGCCCTATGTGATCCGCAAATATCTCGTACCCTCGCGCCGGACCGGCGGCGATGAGACGGCAGCATCGCTGGCCATGCTGGCGGAGGTTGTCGGCGGCGGCGGCGTCACATCGCGCTTTGCCCGCAAGCTGCAACTGGAGGACCGGATCGCGATTAACTCGGGTGCTTATTACAGCGGCTCCTCCTACGATGACGGCGTCTTCGCCTATTACGGCGTGCCGGCAGAGAATGTCTCGCTGGACGATATCGAGATGGCGCTTGAAGAGGTGATGGCAGAGATTGCCGCCAGCGGCCCGACCGAGGCAGAGCTGGAACGCGCCCGAACGGTCATCCGCGCTGCCGAGATTTACGCCCAGGACAGCCAGCAGGGACTGGCACGCCGATATGGTGCTGGCCTCGCCTCCGGTCTGACCGTCGAGCGGATCGAAAGCTGGCCAGACACGCTGGGCGCGGTCACCGCAGAAGACGTGATGGCGGCGGCGAAATTGCTGCGCCCGACCTATTCGGTGACCGGACGACTGGTTCAGGCCGAGGAGGCATCGCAATGATCCGTATCTTCGTCATCTGTTTCACCTTTCTGGCATCCGCGTCCGTGGCGCTTGCCGCCGCCCCGATCCAGCGGGTGGTCAGCCCCGGTGGCATCGAGGCCTGGCTGGTCGAGGAGCAGGCCATCCCCATCATTTCGCTGGAGATCAGCTTTGCCGGTGGCGCGCTGTCCGATCCGACCGGCAAGGAGGGGGTGTCCAACCTCATGACGGGCCTTCTTAAGGAAGGTGCCGGGGACCTCGATGCAGTCGGTTTCGCGCAGGCTGCGGACGCAATCGCCGCGCGCTACGGGTTTTCTTCGGGGCGTGAAAGCGTCACTGTTTCCGCCGCGATGCTGGTGGAGAACCGCGATGCCAGCATCGACCTTCTGCGCCTTGCGCTGATGGAGCCGCGGTTCGATGAAGAGCCTGTAACTCGGGTGAAGCGGCAGATCATCTCCGGCATCCGCTCTTCCGAGACCGACCCGAATGCCATCGCAGCGAAGGCCTGGTTTGAGGCCGCCTTTCCCGATGATCCCTATGGTCGCCCGACCAGAGGCACGGTCGAGACTGTGACAGGGCTAACCGTCGGTGATCTGAATGCCGCGCGCGAGCGGCTCCTGAACATCGGTGATGCACATATCGGGGTCGTCGGTGCGATCACAGCGGAAGAGCTGGCACCGCTCCTCGATCGGCTGCTGGGTGATCTGCCAAACCGTCCGGCAGGGGCGTTGGAGCCGACATCGTTCAGCGGCCCTCCGGGCGTGACTGTGATTGACCTCGACGTGCCGCAGTCGGTGGCGATTTTCGGCCATGGCAGCATCCTGCGCGATGATCCCGATTTCATCCCCGCTTTCGTGATGAACTACGTTCTTGGTGGGGGCGGATTTGCGTCCCGCCTGACGGTTGAGGTCCGCGAAAAGCGCGGCCTGTCCTATTCGGTCTATTCCTACCTGCAACCGCTGGACCGCGCCGGGCTGATGCTGGGCGGTGTCGCGACGGAGAATGCATCCATGGCGACATCCATCGAGGTAATCTCGGCCGAATGGGCGCGCATGGCATCCGAAGGCATTACCGAGGAGGAACTGGACAAGGCCAAGCGGTATCTCACCGGCTCCTACGCGCTGCGCTTCGATTCCAATGGCCGGATCGCGCGGATGCTCGTCGGCCTGCAGGAGGCCGGGTTGCCCATCGACTATCCAGAAACACGCAATGAACTGGTCGAGGCCGTTACGGTCGAGGATATCAAGCGCGTCGCCGCACGCATTCTCGATCCCGAGGCGCTGAGCATCACTGTCGTGGGTCGTCCCGAAGGGCTTCCTACCGAATAACCCGCTTGGAGGGCGGCGGCGAGTATTCGGCCTCGCCGCCTTGACCACACGATGCCATCTGCCATGCATGGCAGATGGCTGATCCCGAATCCACGACACCGCCTGCCTCCGTTCCCTCAGACGGCAACGATAATGCGGCGGGTGCGGCGTGGCTGATGATGTCGGTGGTCACCGCTGCCTGCATGACAATCGCGGTTCGCTGGTCGTCGGAGGAGCTGTCGAGCAGTCTGATCGTGTTTTTGCGATCAGTTGGCGGACTTGTGCTCGCACTGACCGCGTTTTCGGTAGTGCGACGCCTGCGCGGGCAGATGCGGTTTTCCGCCCCCCTGCTCCATGTCTGGCGCGGGGGGCTGATCGGGATTTCGACGCAGCTCGGGTTCTACACAATCAGCCAGATACCGCTGGCGACGGCGACGGTCCTGTTCTTCTCGGCACCGATCTTCGCGGCGTTGATCGCAATCCCCCTCCACGGCGAAAAGGTCGGACTGCGGCGCGGCGGTGCGATTGCAACGGGATTCGCGGGTGTTCTTCTCGTCATGCGTCCGGGGATCATACCGTTCGACTGGGCGATGCTGTCGGCGATTGCCAGCTCTTTCCTCTTTGCGCTGGCGCTCTTGTCATCGCGCAATCTGGCCAACCGCGATGGCCCCTTCGCGGCCTATCTGTCATCCGCCGTCATGACCATCATCGTCTCCGCACCGCTGGCACTGCCCGCCTGGTCGTTGCCGGCATCATCCTTTGGCTGGTTTGCGTTGGGGCTGGTTGTCGTCATGTCATTGGCGCGCAATATCGGCGATCTGCAGGCCTATCGCCTGGC
>JBCCDJ010000007.1:0-209245 GCA_039030855.1 Pseudomonadota bacterium | reverse complement strand
CCTTTATTACACAAGCCAATTTGTCTTTGATCGTTGCCCCCAGTCGGTGATGGGCTGAGCATCAAGGCCTTCATCCAGTCGATCTACCGTCCCGGGCTTGACCCGGGACCCCGAACCTCATGTCTCACACTTCAAGTAAGGGTCCCGGGTCAAGCCCGGGACGGTAGATCGACTGGATGAAGGCCTTGATGCTCAGCCCATCACCGACTGGGGGCAACGATCAAAGACAAATTGGCTTGTGTAATAAAGGATCAATCAACTCTTGCGGGTCACGGATCTCGGCGATTTTATTGCTGGATCTCGAAAACAAGTGACGACGCCAATCCGATCAAAGCTTGTCGTCGGAAGTTCGGCGCGTTCGATCCATTCTTCAACTTTAGATATTTCGCGATCGTGATCTTCTTGTCGCAGCTCAAGGATTAACCATCGCTCTTCCGCCTCTGGTATTTGCCATCGTTGCAATCCGGACGATTTTTCAATGACCAACCGTTTTATTTCTTCGTGCAAGGCTTCCTCTGTCAAACGCCAGCCGAAACGTTGCCACCGGCGTTCTAGTCTCTCGGGATGATCGTAGCCGGGTATCGTCTTACCTTGATGGAAAGCTTTGGTGGCTTCGAGGGCTGAGCCATTAACGATACGGGCTACCTCGACCCCGATGACGCGCTTTTTGAATTCAGTCACGACATCGGGTGGATCAGTGTCACTAGATCGAGTGATCCCACGAGGTAGCGAATGGCCGATGCTATCGAGATATTGATCGACGACAGTGACTTCGTCCCCGCGTTTGCGGTGATTGCGGGATACTGTTTCACCGGTGAGACTTTCGATGTGATCCCAGATGTCCACTAATGGTTTTCGATTACGGTCAGGTGCTGTCACTCCGCCGCCACCGCCCGTGGATTGTTCGGGTGCGCCGTCCAGTCGCCGTGTTCCTCGACCACAGTCTTTCCGGTCCGCAGGTCCACGTCGCCCGGTGCCAGCCGCTCCATGGTGATGCAGTTCTCCACCGGGCAGACATTGACGCAGAGATTGCAGGCGACGCATTCCTCGTCGATGACGGTGAACACGCGGTCCTCGGACATGTGGATGGCCTGGTGCGATGTGTCTTCGCAGGCGGCGAAGCAGCGGCCGCATTTGATGCAGTCGTCCTGGCTGATCCGGGCCTTGGTGACGTAGTTGAGGTTCAGGTACTGCCAGTCCGTCACATTGGGCGTGGCGCGCCCGACCAGGTCGTCAATCGCCATCTCCTTGCGGTCGAGATAGTTGGAGAGGCCGGATTTCATCTCCTTCACGATGCCGAACCCGTAGGTCATGGCGGCAGTGCAGACCTGCACGTTGCCGCAGCCAAGAGCCATGAACTCCGCCGCGTCGCGCCATGTGGTCACGCCGCCGATGCCTGAGATGGGCATGCCCGCCGTTTCCGCATCGCGCGCGATTTCCGCCACCATGTTCAGGGCAATCGGTTTGACCGCGGGGCCGCAAAACCCGCCATGGCTGCCCTTGCCGTCGATGGCGGGCTCCGGGCAGAAATCATCCAGATCGACGGAGGTGATGGAGGATACCGTGTTGATCAGGGAAACGGCGTCCGCCCCGCCCGCCTTCGCCGCCCGTGCCGGGTAGCGGATGTCGGAGATGTTCGGCGTCAGTTTCACGATCACCGGCATCCGCGTGGTTTCCTTGCACCAGCGCGTGACCATTTCGATATATTCGGGAACCTGCCCAACGGCGGAGCCCATGCCCCGCTCGCTCATCCCATGGGGGCAGCCGAAATTCAGCTCGATCCCGTCTGCGCCGGTCTCCTCCACATGGGGCAGGATGGCTTTCCAAGCGGCTTCTTCGCAGGGGACCATGATGCTGACGATCATGGCGCGGTCGGGATAGTCGCGCTTGACCTGCTTGATCTCGCGGAGGTTCATCTCCAGCGGCCGGTCGGTGATCAGTTCGATATTGTTGAGGCCAAGGAGCCGCCGATCCGCCCCCCAGATCGCGCCATAGCGCGGGCCATTGACGTTGACCACGGGCGGGCCAGCTTCGCCCAGTGTCTTCCAGACGACGCCGCCCCAACCCGCCTCGAAGGCGCGGCGGACGTTGTATTCCTTGTCCGTCGGCGGCGCGGAGGCGAGCCAGAACGGGTTGGGGGATTTGATGCCAATGAAATTCGAGGTGAGGTCGGCCATGGGCTGCTCCTTCAGGGCGCGCGGAGGATGAGTTCGGTGGGGCTGATCCGCCCTGTTTTGACGTTGGTGAGATAGTTCTGGATCTTCTCGCCCGCCGTGTCCTTCATCATCAGATGAATGCCGAGGGGCGAGGGGCCTTCGGCTTCGGCCTTGGCGAAGACAGCGGCGAAGAAGTCGAGGGCGAACTGCGTGCGGACGCGGGAGGCGATGATTTCGAAACCGGCGGCCTCTGCGGCCTCGGTATAGGTCTTTAATGGCGCAACGAAGGATGTCTCAGCAACTTCCGACCATGGGACGGGCACGTCGATCGGTGTCGTCTCGTCCTCGCGGCGCATGACGTCGAAAAGGGCGAAAGTGCCGCCGGGGGCGAGGACGCGGCGCACCTCTGCCATCATGGCGGTCTTGTCTTCGATGTTCATGCCCACATGGAGCATCAGCGCAAGATCGAAAGCGGCGTCAGCGCAGGGCAGGGCGAGCGCGCTGCCGATATGGAAATCGGCGAGATCCGCCAGGCCGACGAGGGCAGAGAGATCCTTCGCTGTCTCGATGAATTCGGGCGTCAGATCGATGCCAGTCACGTGGGTGCCGAAGCGATGGGCGATATGCCGGGGCGTGCCGCCAAGGCCACAACCGATGTCGAGGATGCGGGTCCGACCCGTGATTTCGAGCTGGTCGAGAAGGTCATCCGTCGCCTGCACGCCAGCGGTGTGAAACTCGTCGACCGGTTTCAGGTCATCGGGCCTTGCCTTCGCCGGGTCGACGCCGAGGGCCGTGAGTGCCTCCTTGATCCGTGCGGTCAAGCCGCCGGACGTGTAATGATCTGCGACTTTCCTCTCAATCTCGGCCATGGCGGCCTCCTTTGTGGAATGCCCCTGCGGGAAGATACCAGATTCCCACCAGCGACGCTCAGGCCATGAGCGCCTGATGGATGTCTTCGGCGGCATCACGGCCTTCGGCCACGGCAGTTACCGTAAGATCATCGCCGCCGGTGGCACAGTCACCGCCCGCCCAGATACCGTCAGCACTGGTGCGGCCCGCGCCGGTAATCTTGATCTTGTCATTCTCCATGGTCAGGTCCGGCGCGCCGTCCATCATCTGACCGATGGCGGCGAAGACCTGATCCGCGCGAAGCTCAAATGTCTCGCCCGTCCCCTTCAATCCGTCAGGCCCATCAGCGGTGTATTCGAAGATGATGCCATCGGGCGTGCTGTCGACCGGTTGCGCATTGTAGCGGATCACAACGCCCTTCTGGGCCGCCAGGTTCTGTTCGTAGAGAGAGGCCGACATGGCGTCCTTTCCCCGGCGATAGACGATCGTCACCGCCTCCGCCCCCAGCAGCTTTGACTGGACGGCGGCGTCGACGGCGGTCATGCCGCCGCCGACGACCACCACATGACGACCGACCTCCAGGGATGAAAGGTCGTCCGCCTGTCTGAGATCGGCAATGAAATCGATGGCTGGTGTCGCCCCTTCGCCAAGGCCGAGGGCGCGTGCGCCCATCAGACCAATGGCAAGGAAAACGGCATCATGGTTCGCTTTCAACGCCCCCAGCGTGATGTCGGTGCCGATTGTCTGATCCGTGATTAACGTGATCCCGCCGATGGAGAGGAGCCAGTCAACCTCCGCCTGTGCAAAGTCATCGACCGATTTATAGGCCGCGATCCCGTATTCATTTAGACCGCCGCCCTTCGCGCGCGCATCATGGATTGTGACCTCATGGCCCCTCATGGCTAGCCGGTGCGCACAGGCGAGGCCAGCCGGACCCGCGCCCACAACGGCGACGGTCTTGCCGGTTGGCGCGGCGCGGGTGAAGGGGTGTGGTTGGTCCATCATCCGGTCGGTCGCGAACCGTTGCAGGCGGCCGATTTCCACTGGTTTGCCTTCGGCTGCCTCACGCACGCATGCCTCCTCGCAGAGGGTTTCGGTCGGGCAGACCCGGGCGCACATGCCGCCGAGAATGTTCTGTTCGAAGATCGTTTTCGCCGATGCCTCCGGCGTGCCGGTTGCGATCTGGCGGATGAAGAGCGGAATGTCGATCGCGGTCGGGCAGGCGGTCACGCAGGGCGCGTCGTGGCAGAAATAACACCTGTCTGCAGCGACCAAGGCCTCGTGGGGGTCTAGCGGTGCGTGCAGATCAGCAAAATTCTCGCGCAAGACCTCTGCTGGCAGGCGACCGGACTGGATGCCATCGCGGGGAGCGGTGTTCGACATCGGTTGCTCCTGTTTTTTGACCCTTTGGTAAAAATAGACCTCTTTCCTCTTCTCGTTGTCAAGCATTCTGTCCGTTCATCAGAAAAATTACGATTGAGCCTTGTACTAGTTCGAAGTCGAATTATATAATTCGAAGTCAAACTACAATCAGGAGCGCACCATGGCCTCACGCCGCAATTTTTTGAAGATCGTCGGGGGCGGTGTTGTCCTTGCAGCCGGATCAGCCGCCGGATTTGCCCTGACACGAACACCGACCAAGGCGCTCGCGCCCTGGGAAGTCGCTGGCACTTATGAAGAGCCGCGCATGCGTGCGCTTTCCTACGCCATTCTGGCGCCCAACCCGCACAACCGACAGCCATGGGTGGTGGATCTCGCCCGTCAGGGCGAGATTGCGATCTGGCGTGACATGGACAAACGCTTGCCTGAGACGGATCCTTACGACCGTCAGTTGACGATCGGCATGGGCTGTTTTCTTGAGCAGCTGGCGGTTGCGGCGTCGACCACCGGCCACAAGGTTACCTATGATCTCTTTCCGGCGGGCGACGGGGGGCCGGTCGCGGTTGCCCGACTGGAAGAGGGGGCGAGCGAAGACCCCCTGTTTCGCCATGTGATGAACCGCCGGTCCTGCAAGGAGCCGTTTGAGCCACAAGCGGTGGAGGTTGATCAGCGCCTTGCTGCGTTGGCCGATATTCACACGGACGATCCGTTGGTTGACCAGCTTCGTCAGCTTACCTGGGATGCCTGGATGATCGAGGCGACGACCTATCGGACGATGAAGGAATCGACGGACCTGTTTCGGTTGGGCAAGGCTGAGGTGAACGCGAACCCCGACGGCATCGATTTCTCCGGTCCCTTTTTCGAAACGCTGATCTTGACCGGGATGATGACGCGCGAAGGCTCGCTCGACCCGACAAGTTTTGAGTTTGCGCAAGGCGCGGAGATCTATGAGACGATGCTAAAGGCGACCCCTGCTTATGCGGTCGTCAGAACCGCCGGCAACAGCCGGGAGGACCAGATCGAGGCAGGGCGGCGCTGGTTGCGCCTGAACCTGACGACGACCGCCCTCGGCCTCGCGCTGCATCCGGTCAGTCAGGCCCTGCAGGAATATCCTGAGATGGACAAGCATTACAAAGCCGCCCATGATTTGCTGGCGGAGCCCGGTGAGACAGTGCAAATGCTGGGGCGGCTCGGCTATGGCCCACAAACGCCGCTCACACCGCGCTGGCCGCTGGAGGCGAAGATCATGGATGGCTGATGACAGAACCAGCAAGGACACGCTGCCCGTTTGGTTCGCGTTCTTCACCGAAATCGGAATCATCAATCAACTCAGCCGCGCCCTTTTCGAGGCGCGGCTGCCTGATGGTGTGACGGTTCCCCATTTCACGGTTCTCAATCATCTCATGCGGGTTCGCGACGGGCAGACCCCTCAGCGCATGGCCGAGGCATTTCAGACCCCGAAAGCGTCGCTGACAAATACGCTGGCGGGACTGGAGGCGCGCGGGCTGATCGAGATGCGCCGGAACCCGGATGATGGTCGATCCAAGCAGGTCTGGCTTACGGAAACCGGGCGAGCGTTTCGCGACCAGGCGATCGGATTGCTGGCGCAAGATGCTGCCGAACTGGCGGAACAGATCGATCTGGCCGACATGAAGACCATGCTGCCGCTTCTCGAAAATGTCCGGAAGGTCATGGACAAGGCGCGCGACTGACCGGCGCATGAGGGTTGGCCCGTCCCGTAGATGGCGCGCCTGCGCTCATATCAGGCCACTTCGGCAATCTCCGCCGCGCTGGCCCGCATCAGATGCAGCTCAAAGGAAAAGCGCGATCCCTCGCCCAGAACGCTCTCGACACTCATCTGGCTTTTCATGCGCCGCAGCAGCATGTTGCAGATCGCAAGCCCAAGGCCGGCACCGCCATAGGACCGGGTGTCCGACCGTTCCACCTGCTCGAAGGGCTCGAACACCTTTTTCAGATCAGAGGCGGCGATGCCAATCCCGGAATCTTCGACCGCGAACAGGACGAAAACACCGGGTACCTCGCGTTTCAGCAATCGGGCGGATACCTCCACCCCTCCTTCGATGGTGAATTTCGCCGCATTGCCGAGAAGATTGGTCAACACCTGGCGCAGGGCCTGCGCATCGCCAATCAGGTAGTCAGGGACGGCCTCGTCGATGTCGAGGCTCAGTGTCAGGTTGCGGCTTTCGTCGAGCAGACTGACCTCGGCAACGGTATTGCTGAGGAGGGCGCGCAGCTCGAACACGGTTTGCTTCCCCTGCGGTCGCGCGTGCGACAGGCGAGAGAAATCGAGGACGCTGTTGATCAGGTTCAGAAGATGCAGGCCGGAGGAATGGATAATCTGCACCTGCGATCGGCTTTCCGGGCTCATATTGCCTGCAAGCATGATATCGGCCATGCCGATGACCCCGTTGAGGGGTGTACGCAATTCGTGGCTCATAGAGGCGAGAAATTCCGACTTTGCCTCATCGGCGGCAATGGCCCGCTCGGTCATGTCCTGCAGGCGCGCGGTGCGCTGCGTCACCTGTTTTTCAAGTGACTCGTTATGCGCTTCGATCAGTTCCGTCGCCTTGATCCGGTCGAGATTGAGCGCATGGACGAGCTGGAAAGACACCACAAGGACGAGGTAGCCTGCAGCGACCAGAATATATTCCGGATGATTGGGAGTGCTGACATGCTGCAGCACGACCGCTAGCGCCGCATTGAATCCCACGAGCGAGATCAGCGCGCCGCCAAGGCTGTGTGGCAGCATCGCCAACCAGATCGAAATCGGCATGGCAAGCAGCATGATGACCGTGCTCTCGGTCTCGCCCGAACCGGTAGTGTGCAGCACAATCCCGACGGTCGTGACCAGAATGGCGGTCAGCAGGAAAGCGCACATCAAATGCATCATATCCCGCCGGATCACCTTGATTTCGCGAAGATTGCTGAGGACGGCAATCATTCCGGTAATGCCGAGCGGTTCCACAATCATCATCAGTAACAGGTTGATGCCGTCGCCACCCGCCGGTCGCAAAACCATCAGGTCGAGAAGAAAACTCCCGGTGATTGCGGTGGCTGCGAAAGTGCAGGTGCCGACAAAGAAGATGATCCATTCACGGGTGAACGTCATGTCACTTTGTCTGCGCAGCAAGCGGCGCATGACCAGCGCCGCGCTGACCGCCGCAGCACCGTGGACCACCGCGCGAATGGCAGCAAATTCCGGGGTCATCCCCCATGCCAGTTCGGTCACAAAGTAAGCGATCCCGGCAACCAGTACACCGGTCACGCGGTACTTCATCGCTGCCGCCAAAAGCACGCCCGATGACCAGGCAACGCCGATCGTTTCTCCCTCCAGAAACCCGGTCAGCCGGCCGAGCGAAAGGCAGGCAGATGTCAACGCCGCGAAGAACACCAAGCCGGTGACGCTCACGCCGTTTTTCCGCTTTGCTCGATCAGGCGCGACAGATGGCACAACGGTCTCCGACTTCGGCAAAAATGGGCATCGCAATTCCGTCGAGATATGCGGGAAAACTGTTACCAAACGGTTGGTGTACGTTTGCGTCATGCGAGGCCTTCGCACTATACCGGCATCCATCAGACAGGAGCCGACATGACCCGCATCACCATTCCCCGCCCCGATGACTGGCACCTGCATCTGAGGGATGGCGCGGTGTTGCGCGCCGTCGCGCCGGAGACAGCACGGCATTTTGAGCGGGCCATCATCATGCCCAACCTTGTGCCCCCGGTCGTGACCGGCGCGGATGCGGCAGCCTACAAGGCGCGGATCGCGGCTGCGGTGCCTGGCCTGACCCCCCTGATGATGCTCTACCTGACGGAGACAACCGATCCCGATGATGTCACAGCGGCGCATGCATCGGGCCTCGTGACGGCGGTCAAATTGTACCCCGCTGGCGCAACGACGAATTCCGCCTCCGGCGTGCGTGACTTTGACAAGGTGCGCGGCGTTTTGGAGCGTATGGCCGAGATCGGCATGCCGCTCTGCGTTCATGGCGAGGTCACGGACGCGGATGTGGACATTTTCGACCGCGAAGCCGTGTTCATCGACCGGGTTCTCGACCCGCTGCGCCGCAAGACGCCGGGCCTGCACGTCGTGATGGAGCACGTCACCACCGCCGAAGGAGTGAACTATGCGCGAAGCGGCGGCGATGACCTTGGCGCGACGATCACGACCCATCATCTGATCATCAACCGTAACGACATCCTCGTCGGCGGCATCCGCCCGCATTACTATTGCCTGCCCGTGGCCAAGCGCGAACATCACAGGCTCGCCCTGCGCGAGGCCGCGACATCGGGTGAGCCGACCTTCTTTCTCGGCACCGATTCCGCGCCCCATACCGATCCGCTGAAGGAAAGTGCCTGCGGCTGTGCCGGGGTCTTCTCAGCAACCAACACCATGTCCTGCCTCGCCCATGTGTTCGAGCAGGAGGGTGCGCTCGACAGACTGGCGGCGTTCACCTCGGAAAACGGGCCGAAATTCTACGGCCTGCCGGTAAACGAGGTGACGATGGTGCTTGAAAAATCGGACGATCCGGTGGACTACCCGTCGAAAATCGAGACGGATGAAGGTCCAATCACGGTATTCGATCCGGGCTTCCCGCTCCACTGGCGGGTGAAAGGGTAAAGCGATGTTTCAGAACACATTCCCCGATGATGCGTTGATGGCGCGGGAGACCGCGAAAATGCTGCTGGAGGTCAAGGCCGTGCATTTTCGGGCGGATGAGCCGTTCAAGCTCACCTCCGGTCTTGCCAGCCCGGTCTATATCGACTGCCGCAAGCTGATCTCGTATCCGCGCATCCGGGGGGCGCTGATGGATTTTGCGGTCTCCAAGCTTCTGCGCGACGCTGGCTACGAGGCGTTTGACGCCATTGCGGGCGGCGAGACGGCGGGTATCCCCTTCGCCGCCTGGATCGCCGAGCGGATGGCCCTGCCGATGCAATATGTGCGCAAGAAGCCCAAGGGGTTCGGGCGCGACGCGCAGATCGAAGGGGTGATCGAGGAAGGCCAGCGCGTCCTCTTGGTCGAGGATTTGACCACCGATGGCGGATCGAAGGTCAAATTTGCCGAGGCAATCCGCAATGCCGGGGCGGTCTGTGACCATACTATTGTCCTCTTTTACTACGATATCTTCGAAGGCGCGGCCCAGACCATGACCGACGCGGGATTGACGCTGCATTACCTTGCCACCTGGCGCGATGTGTTGGCGGAGGCCCGCGCAGCCGATCATTTTGACAAGAAAACCCTGGATGCGGTGGGCGAATTTCTGGCTGATCCGCTTGGCTGGTCTGCCGATAATGGCGGCGTGAACGCGCCGAAATAGTCGATGGCGGGGGCGAAGCTCCGGGTCGTCTTCGCCTATCGTGCGATCCAGAAGGCGCGCGGATCGAAGATCATGCGCGTCGATCAGCTTTGCGCCATGGCGGCGCTGCATCTGGGTCATCTCTATGATTTTGAGCAGGTGCAGTTGCATGGCGCGGGCAAGCCCCGCCAGCAGCGCAAGATGATCGAGCATCTGCGCGGTGCCATCGTGATTTTCCTGAAAGGATCGGCGCGCAATTTCGACCGTGACGGCATGGATGCCCTCCGCCATGCGGTGCGCGCGATTTGCGTCGATTACCTCGACAGCCCATTTGCGGGTAGATTCTTTCGTTATGTCGATACGCATATCGTGGCGTCACTGACGGGGACGGCGGCGCTGCGCAACGCGGTGGCGGGCATTGCGCCTGATGATCTTTGGTCCGATGCGACGGTCGCGCACCTGACCCACCATGCCGACCCGCGCCTCATGGCCGGGCAGAGCGCGGGGTCGGATATGCGTGTGGCCTATTTTGGCATGGCGGAGAACACGTTTGTTCCCGAGGAGATCGCGGCCCACATTGCCGTGCCGGATGACGACATCGCCTTTCGCGACATGCTTTTGATGATGGAAAACACCCACCTGCATTATGCGATCCGGTCAAGCATCCCGTTATATCTGGATGGAAAGCGCATCTACAAACCCTTCACAAAGGGCTTCAATGCAGCGCGTGCAGGTGCCAACGTGCTGGTCGACCGGGCGGCGGACGATGCGATCGCCTATCTGGGCGAGGATTACCCGTTCCTCGCCCGCTCCAACCGCGCCGCTGATGTGGTCGAGGCGTTTCGGAGAGCAGAGGACGCCTATGGCGGCCCGGAATGGGCACGCGCGGCAACGTGCATGGAGGACGTGCGCCGTCGCAGCGCGCCCGAAGCGGTGATGCGCGAGCTGCGCGCCATCCTCGCGCGGTTCGATTAGCGCGAAAACCACTTGCCGCCGCGCCGGTCTTCCGCTTCCCTGCCCGCCAGGAGCGAGGATCAGACATATGACCATCATGCAGGGGTTTCCCCCCGAACCGGCAGCCCGCGCGACACTGGCCAACTGGCGGACCGCGCCTTTCGCGTCCTGGGCCTTTCACCATGTGCGCGAAATCGTCCCATCGGCCAATGTGGCCCATGACCCCGACGATATCTGGCAGCTCCCCGCCGGGCAGGTGGACCTCGGCGGCGTCGATATCGACGCGGCGATGACCGCGACCTGCGCGGATGCGGTGGTGATCATCCATGACGGTCGACTGCTGTTTGAGAGTTACCGCAACGGGATGGGGCCCTGTGACCCGCATATCCTCATGTCGGTCTCGAAATCCGTCTTGGGCCTCGTTGCGGGCACGCTGGTGGAGCGGGGCGAGCTGGCAGAAGCCGACGCCGTGACATCTCATGTGCCGGAGCTTGCGGGGACCGCCTATGAGGGGGCCACGGTGCGCGATCTTCTGGATATGCGCGTCGGGGTCCGGTTCGACGAGGATTACCTCGCCACATCGGGCCCGATCATCGACTATCGCTATGCCGCTAACTGGAACCCTGTGCCAGAGGGGCGCGCGGCGGGGGATTTGCGATCCTTCATGTCCTGCCTGACCGAAACCGATGGCGGCCATGGTGAGCGGTTTCATTATGTCTCGCCCAACACCGATCTTCTGGCCTGGGTGTTCGAGCGGGCCAGCGGCATGCGTTTTGCCGATCTTCTGTCCGAACGGCTCTGGAAACCGATGGGCGCGGAGGTGCCGGGTTACATCACCGTGGATCGCATCGGCGGCGCGCGCGCGGCGGGCGGCTTTTGCGTAACCGCGCGCGATCTGGCGCGGATCGGGGCCATGGTGGCCGATGGTGGCCGCGCCCGTGGCCGTCAGGTGATCCCGGAACTATGGATCAGGGACATCTTCGAAAGCGGGGATGTGGAGGCGTGGCGCACCGGGGATTTCTACGACAAGTTCGGTCGGCGCGACATGGCCTACCGATCCAAATGGTACATTCAGCGCGGGGCAGAGCCGATGGTCCACGGGCTTGGCATCCATGGTCAATACGTCTTTGCCGACCCCGCGCGGCAGTTGTCTGTCGCCTGGTTCTCCAGCCGACATGAGCCAATCGAGGAGACGACGATGAGCATGGTGATCGACACGGTAGCGGCCATTCGCAAGGCGATTGGTTAGATGGCTGACATGGATCTAGGAGCCTTCTCGGTCAGCCTCGCCGTCAAAGACCTGTCTGCGTCCAGAGCGTTCTACGAGGCGCTGGGGTTCGAGGTTATGGGCGGTGATGCTGCGCAGAACTGGCTGATCCTCAAGAACGGGGCTCATGTCATCGGCCTTTTTCAGGGCATGTTTGAGCGTAACATGCTGACCTTCAATCCCGGCTGGGATCAGGACGGGCAGGAGCTTAGCGCATTCACCGACATACGCGAATTGCAGGCGGCCTTGCAGTCGCGCGGGATCGAGTCTGCGCAACCAGTGGATTGGACGACGACCGGCCCGGCAAGCATCGTTCTGACGGATCCTGACGGCAATCCTGTGCTGATCGATCAACACAGATGAAACCATCCCAGAACGTGAAAAGCAGCAGCAACCAGAGGACGGTCTGATGGAGTTGTGGAAACTGTCGGCAGTCGAAACCGTCGCTGCCATCCGCGCCAGGCAAGTAACGGCGCGGGACGTCACTGAGGCGGCCCTCGCGCGGATTGACGTGGTCAATCCTGCGATCAATGCCGTGGTGGCGCGCACCGACGAGGAGGCGCTGACAGCAGCGGATGTGATCGACACGGCCCTTGCCCGCGGTGAAGAAGCCGGGCCAATGATGGGCGTGCCGATCACAATCAAGGAAAATGTGGACCAGAAAGGTTACCCCACCACTAACGGATTGCGCGTGCAGAAGGATCTGGTGGCACCCGATGACAGCCCGGTGGTGCGCAACCTGCGCCGGGCAGGGGCGATCATCGTCGGGCGGACGAACACGCCCGCGTTTTCCCTGCGTTGGTTCACGCGCAATTCGCTGCATGGCCATACAAAAAATCCCCACAATCCGGCGATTACCCCCGGCGGGTCCTCGGGCGGTGCGGCCTCGGCGACGGCCGCCGGCATCGGGGCGATGGGTCACGGCACCGATATCGGGGGATCGATCCGATACCCGGCCTATGCCTGCGGCTTGCAGGGCATTCGCCCGACACAGGGGCGGGTGGCCGCCTGGAATCCCTCCGCCCCCGACCGCCATATCGGCGCGCAGCTCATGGCCGTATCCGGCCCCCACGCGCGCACCGTTGCAGACCTTCGCCTGTCGCTGGATGCCATGGCTGCCCCCGATCTCGGCGATCCCTGGCATGTGCCGGTGCCTGTCATGGGGGAGGCTTACCCCAAACGTGCTGCGCTCTGCGTCGCGCCGGAAGGATTGAATGTGCATCCGCTGGTAGAGGCGGCCTTGCGCGATGCAGCGGCGCGGCTGATCGATGCGGGCTGGGACCTGGCGGAGGTTGCCGCCCCGCCATTTCGCGAACCGGCTCGTTTGCAGGCCCAGCTCTGGCTGGCGGAGATGGAGCGCGGCGCGAAGGCCGCTTTCGCCGCCGAGGATGACCCGGATGCCAACCACGTCCTGGCGGAGATGATGAAGCTGACCCCTGTGCCGGACCTCAACGAAGTGCTCGACGCGCTTCAGGCGCGGCTTGGCTTCCTGCGTCAGTGGCAGGAGGCGCTTTCGGATCGCCCGGTGCTGATCTGCCCGATTTCCGCCGAGCCGCCTTTTCCGGATCTCCTCGATCTCGATGATTTCCCAAGGGTCATGGAGGCGCAGTTGACACAGGTCGGCTTGCCGCTGATGGGCCTGCCCGGCATGTCCGTTTTCACCGGCTTCGGGGAGGTGGAGGCCGGGCGCGTCCCGCTCGGCGCACAGCTGATTGGCATGCGTTACCGCGAGGATATCCTGCTCGACGCCGCCGCCGATATCGAGGCGCAAGGTGAACCGGTCAGCGTGGTGACACCCTGATCAGGGGCGCGCGAGACCGTCTAGGATCGGGCATTCGGGGCGCTGGTCGCCGTGGCAATGGTCCACCAGCGTGGTCAGTGTGTTCCGCATCGCTTCGAGTTCGGTGATCTTGTCCCCGATCCGCGCCAGATGCTCGCTTGCCAGCGTCTTCACATCGGCGCTGGCGCGGGCGGTGTTCGAATAGAGGTCGAGCAGTTTTCGGCAATCCTCGATCGTGAAGCCGAGCGAGCGTGCCCGCGCAAGGAATGTCAGCTGGTGTACCTCGCTCTCCGAAAACCGTCGGTAGCCATTCGCATCGCGGCTTGGCGCGACGAGGCCGATATCCTCGTAATAGCGGATCGTCTTTGCGGGCAACCCGGCTTGTGCTGCTGTCTCACTGATGTTCATGACACCTCCTTATCTGGGCCAACTTAGTCATTTTGTGCTTGACCTTCCAGTGGCAGGAACCTGTAGGGCTGTGATCGAAGAGAGGCCCCAATGACCGTAACCCGCGACCCAGTCTGTGCGATGATCGTCGATCCCGATGCAGGTAAACCGCATTGTGATCACGATGGTGAGGCATATCATTTCTGTGCGGCAGGCTGCCGGGACAAGTTCATGGCAGATCCAAAGACCTACATGACTGCCGGGGACCCGGTGTCTGGCGCGACCGTTGTACGGGCAACGGCCGAGCATGTGGTGAGCCATGCGGGTGCGCGGTATTTCTTCGAAACACCTGAGACGAAAGCCACGTTCGAGGCTGCGCCCGAGGATTACGCGGCACCCGTCACGGCGCCTGCGGGGGTGAAATACACCTGCCCGATGGACCCTGAAATCATCACCGACTATCCGGCGGACTGCCCGATCTGCGGCATGGCGCTGGAGCCGATGATGCCATCACTTGATGACGGGCCGAACCCTGAACTGGTGGACTTTCGTCAGAGGCTCTGGCTGGGTGCACCGCTGGCGCTGGTGGTCTTCGTGCTGGAGATGGGCAGTCATCTTGGCCTGCCTTTCGCCGACTGGCTTGGCCCGGCGCATCAGTGGCTGCAACTGGCCCTGACACTGCCGGTGGTCGCCTGGATCGGCGCGCCGGTCTTTCGCAGGGGCTGGTCATCGATTCGTACCGGCAATTTCAACATGTGGACCCTGATCGCCATCGGCGTTGGCGCGGCCTTTGCTTATTCGGTGCTTGCGACAATCGCGCCGGCTCTGTTTCCGCCCGAATTGCGCGATCATCACGGTCGCGCGCCGGTCTATTTCGAGGCCGCCGCTGTCATCACTATCCTCGTTCTGGTCGGGCAGGTGATGGAGCTTTCGGCCCGCGAGCGCACCGGTGATGCCATCCGCGCGCTCCTTTCACTGGCACCAAAGACCGCGCGGCGCATCACAGATGCGGGTGAGACAGACGTTCCGCTGGATGAGGTGCGCACGGGCGATCGTCTGCGTGTGCGACCGGGGGAGGCTGTCCCCGTGGATGGCATCGTCACCGAAGGCGCGTCCAGCATGGACGAGGCGCTGCTGACCGGCGAGCCGATGCCAGTCCCGAAATCGGTCGGTGACGCGGTCACCGGCGGTGCGGTCAATACCACAGGCAGCATCATCATGCGGGCCGAGGCCGTCGGAGCTGACACCATGCTGTCGCGCATCGTCGCCATGGTGACCGCTGCGCAGCGGTCCCGTGCCCCGATCCAGTCGCTTGCCGACCGAGTGGCGCAGGTGTTCGTGCCGACCGTCATTGCCATTGCAGTTCTGTCATTCCTGGTTTGGTTGGCCCTCGGCCCGCAGCCGCCGCTGACCTATGCCATCGTCGCTGCCGTCAGTGTCCTGATCATCGCCTGTCCTTGTGCACTGGGCCTGGCGACGCCTATGTCGATCATGGTCGCAACCGGGCGCGGCGCGCAGTCCGGCGTGCTTATCCGCGATGCTGAGGCGCTGGAGCGGCTCGCGCGGGTCGATACGCTGATCGTAGACAAGACCGGAACATTGACGGAGGGGCGGCCAACGCTGGCGACGATTGAAACAGTGGGGGCGGCGACATCCGAGGATGTCCTTGCGCTCGCCGCCGCGCTCGAGGCCGGGTCGGAGCATCCCGTCGGGACCGCCATCACGGACGCTTTCAGCGGTACACCCGCTCCGGTCGGGGCCTTCGAGGCGATCACAGGCAAAGGTGTGCGCGGCACTGTCCAAGGCCATGCAGTTGCCTTCGGTAATGAAGCGATGATGGCTGAAGCCGGTGCCATGATTGGTGATCTGGCGGCTGCTGCCGACGCGGCGCAGGCGCGGGGCGAGACAGCGATGTTCCTCAGCCGTGATGGCGGACTGGTTGCCATGATCTCCGTCGTCGATGCGGTGAAGCATACGGCACATGCTGCTCTCGCAGCCCTGCAAAGCGACGATCTGCGGATCGTCATGGCGACCGGCGACAGCGCCCGCACCGCCGGGGTCGTTGCCGCGCGCCTTGGCCTGCCGGAGGTGCATGCGGGTCTTTCGCCAGACGGAAAGGCAGCGCTGATCGCGGAGTTACAGCGTCAGGGGCGAACCGTCGCCATGGCGGGCGATGGGGTGAACGACGCGCCGGCGCTGGCTGTTGCCGATGTTGGTATTGCGATGGGTGCAGGATCGGATGTGGCGATCGAGAGCGCTGGCATCACCTTGGTGAAGGGCGATCTGACCGCACTTGTCCGGGCACGGCATCTGGCGCGCGCCACCATGCGCAATATCCGCCAGAACCTGTTCTTCGCTTTTGTCTACAATGCCGCCGGGGTGCCGATTGCGGCGGGCATTCTGTTCCCCGTATTCGGTGTCCTGCTGTCGCCGATCTTCGCCGCTGCTGCGATGAGCCTGTCATCGGTGTCGGTGATCGGGAATGCCCTGCGGCTGCGAAAGGCGAAAATCGGCTGAGCCGAGCACCGGCCTGCATGTTGTTTGCGCAGGCCCTGCACCCATTTTCTGCAGACCCGCCCGCATGGCACCCTCATGATGCCCGATGCAACTCCCTTCAATGGTTGTGAAAGGGGATGCAGATGAATTGGTCGGTCGGATTTCGGTTTCTGGTGGTGGGGGTGCTGGCCCTCCTGATGTATGTGCCACTTTTTCTGGTCGGCGGGATCATTGAATCGCGCGTGGCCTATTCCCGCGCCACCATCGCGGAGGTTGGGCATGAATGGGGTGGGCGCCAGACACTGGTCGGCCCGCGCCTGATCATCCCGGTCAAGGGGCCGGTGACGCGCGAGGAACAGCGCATGAAAATCGATCCAGTGTCCGGCGAGCGGAGTTTCGAGCTGGTCGATGTTACGCAGGTTCAGCGTAAGGCTCCGGTGCACGTACTGCCAGAACAGTTCGACATGGCCATCGCGGTGCAGGGTGAGGAGCGCAGCCGGGGGATTTTCAAGGTTCCTGTCTACAGCGCCGATTTGACGGTGGACTTCGACTATCGTCTCGAGGAGGCGGCACTGGGCCTTGCACCGGATGAGACGATCCTCTGGGATGAGGCATTTATCGATATCTCCCTTACATCCAACAGGGCGCTGCGCGGGAGGGCGGAGCTGTTGCAGGATGGCGCACCGCTGTTGCTGGAGCCTTCGGGCCAGACAGAGGGTGGACGTGGCGGCATCGCGGCGGCGGTGGGTGATCCGCGCAAGGCTGCGTCCTATCGGCTGACCATGGGGATCAACGGCGCACAGGATCTGATGTTGGCACCCGTCGGGCGCAGCACGAAGGTCGAGATGACCAGCGACTGGCCGCATCCGAGCTTCTCCGGTGCCTTTTTGCCAAACGGGTCGGCGCTGTCTGACAAGGGGTTCACGGCCAGTTGGGAGATCCCGCATCTCGCGCGGAGTGTTCCGCAAATCTCCCGCGCTGATCTGGCGGGCGAGGCGCTGGGCGAAGCCTTCGGCGTGCGGTTCTATCAGCCCAATGATTTTTATCAGAAGGCGTATCGCGCAGCAAACTACGGGCTGCTTTTCATTGCGCTTACATTCCTGACCATACTCCTGATCGAGCGCGCGGCCAAGATCGCGGTACACCCCGTCCAATACGTGATGATGGGCCTGGCGCAGGCGGTATTCGTTCTCTTGATGGTCTCGTTCGCTGAACAGATCGGCTTCGCGGCGGCCTATGCCCTGTCGAGCGGCGCGACGATTGCGCTCTTGGTCACGTTCGGTTTCGCCGGATTGCGGCTGGGCCGCATGTCCTGGACGCTGGGCCTGATGCTGGCTGCGCTTTACGGCGTCCTGTTCCTGATCCTTCGCACTGCGGAATACGCGCTGCTCGCAGGTGCCGTGCTGGCCTTCTTCGCGCTGGCGGGCACGATGTACGCGACGCGAAACGAGCAGTGGTTCGCAACCGGTGGGCAGTCCTCCGGATGGTTCACGCGCCGTTCAAAACCGGTACCTGCTGACTGATCTTCGGGTCCTGCGAAGTCGCGCCCCGTGGCAGAACCGGGGCGTGGCCTTTCGATCACGCGGTGGTGCGGATCGCCTCCATCACCAGTTTGCGCTGTTCGGCGGGAAGTCTGCTTATGGCTCTGATAACGGATAAGCCGTAAGGTCGATCAGCCCGGGATGCGTAATGCGGTCCCGACAGACACGTTACCTCGGCGGTGTGACCATGCGGCATTTGACTGATAGTGACGGATTTTTTCGATGCGAACGAGAAACGGCTATGAAGCATGAACACACTCATCATTGACACTACTCAGGGTATAATCGCGTAGGCCAGAATCGCGATTTAGTCAACCTAAAGGTTAGCGACGCCCCTGCACGAAGCAAAGATCGCTGCATGATATCCAAACCGCTGATCGCCGCGAAAACCGGCTAACCGGACACAGCTGATCAAAAGGCGATCTCGACACCCATGGTCAGCGAGACGCCTTCCAGATTGAACTGCGACACGTTTGAATCACGGCGGAAATACTCGCCTGAGACGACGAATGCGAGGCCATCCTCCAGATAGGCCGTGTGACTGAGATCGAGCCGCAAATCGAAGTCTTCGCGCCGGTCATCGGTGAATGTGCGATAGGCCGCGCGGGCCGTTGCGGCGACCAGCCAGTTGCGAGCCGCAAAGTCCATGCCGCTGTCATACCGGTAATATGCCGTACCCCCGGCACCGATCTGCACCGACCGTTCCTCGGGCGCATCCGTCAGCTCATATTCCCCGTTAATCGTACCGCGGAGCGTAATTTCAGGATCGTAGAAATAGGTGGCCCCGAACCTCATGCGCAGCAATCCGCCATCAAGATCGCCACCATCGCGGTGATAGTCGCGCCAGCTTAGTCGAAGATCGCCAAAGGTCGACAGATCGGGGCGATTGGTATTGGAATACTCAACACCGGCCCCAACCGTGGAATACAATGCCTCGTTGGAAGATCGCACGTGGTCGAACTCCACAAATGGGCGCGCTTTGGGTCCGTACCGATCATCGTCGAGAGACAGGCGAGGGCCGGATCGCAGAACCAGCACATCCGCTGCCCCGTTGATTGTCGATGCGAAACGGGTGGTGAACAGCGCGAGATCGCTGCGCCAGAAGTCCTCATTCAGGCCGCCAAGATCATAGAAATGGGAGATCCGGGCGCTGGCCTCGAACCCGACATCGTCCTGCGCGGTGACTTCGTCGCCTGTAACGGTCGTCTCGATTATCGCGCCACCGGCCGAGAATTCGAACAGGCGGTCATCCGGCCCCTTGTTGGCATTGGTCGTCGCAACACCGCTAAGCCCGATGATACCTGTGAAATATGACGTACGGGTGCGGGTTTCGATGGCCCCCAGAAACTCCTCTATGCGAGGCACCAGTTCGGACGGGGTCTCAGGGTTCCTCAGCGCATTCTCGAAATAGAACCGCGCGATAGGGTAGGACCCGATGCGGAAATAGGCCGCCGCAAGTTCCACCACGACCCGTGGCTGGTCGGGATTGAAGATCAGCATCCGGTCGAAGGTGGAGATGGCAGCTTCGTAGTCCTTCAGGCGGATCGAAACCAGCGCATAGGCGAACATGAGATCGAGATTGTCAGGATCTTCGAACAGATCGTTGAACAGCCTTGCCTGTTCCTGCCGCAATGCGGCCTCGCCCGTTTCCTGGGCTGCAGCGATGGGTGCGCTGATGGTCAGAAGGACAGCAACAGCGCTGCCCGCCAATCCGAGTTTTGAAAGATGATGTAACACACTAATACCCCTGATCTGCCCCATGCCAGCGGGACCGCGGTCGCGCTGCGTCAGCGCGGATCGTCCAACAGGTTCCGCAGGTCGTTCGTCGCGTCGTTGATCGGATCCGGGTCCAAGCGGGTCCCCAAGGTCGGATCGACCAGACCCTCGACGAAACTGGTCGTCTCAAGCGCGGAGCCTTCATAGTCGACGAAAACCGATCCGGTCACGACATCGTTCACCCCGATAGCCAGCGCTGTGTCGCTGGCATCACCGCCCAGACCTGTTGGCACCGTGGCGTCGCCCGCGATATCCTCTGGCCCATCGCCGACGACGATGAACTGATCGGCAATGTCCGGCACGCCGTTCAGCGCGACCTCGGGCGGCAACTCGACCGTCAGAATGCCTTGTTCGTCACGCAGGGAATAGGCCATTACGAAGCCAAGATTACTCGCCGGTTCCGAAAAAGTGCCATCGGCAAGGCCCGCGACCGCAGACCACGTGCCGTTGAACAAGATGCCGTCAAATGCCTGGGTGATTTCCTCCTCCAGGATTTCAGCCTGGTTTATATCGGCAATGTCATCGACGGGCACTTCGGTTAATGCTTCGGGCTGTTCGGCAAATTCGACTGACTGCTGTTCGCCGGTGGTCGAGATTGGCGGGCGTTGAACGGCGCCCGCGGCACCCGAAATCTCCGCTTGAACTGGGGGAATGCGGTCATTGATCAGCCCGGGCAATCCGCCAATGGGTGATCCGCCATCGCCGAACCCGGCGGGAGTGCCAAGCGCGGCTGCGATGATCTCAGGCGTGGCCACGCCAAGATAGGTTATGATGCCGCCCTGCTGGGGCGGGCGGAGGCCGTCATTTTCCTGCTCCTCTTCATCGGCAGGCGTTGCGGCAGCGCGCCGGGGCTGTGGCTCCACCCCGCCATTGATGATCGGCAGGCCGGGCGCGCCGGTTGTGCCCTCTTCCGCGCGCAGCTGACCGCCATCAGGGCGTTCAAGAGGTTCACCATCGGCTCCGAAGATCGGTGGCGGGCGCTGGCCGCCATCAGGTCCTCCATCAGGGCTGCCATCACGCGGACCGGCATCGACGGTGCTGCCATCGCCCGGCGCGCTGATTTCCACAACGCCGCCTTCGCGGGTCATTGTGACCGTGCCCTGTTCGGTCGTGATGGTTGCGGAGAACCCTGCAATATGCATGTAGCGGGTGGAGCCATCCTCGCGCACCGTGACATGGCCTATGCCACCACGAATACCGATGGTGGCCGACGGGGTGCGTATGATCGCTTCATCTTCTTTCGTGATGCGGCCGCCGACCATTCGCATGGCGCCGCTCAGCATCGTCACAGCCAGGCTGCCTGACTGGGTGGCGGGATCGTAGACATATCTGTCGAGAACGATGTTGGAATTGGGTGTCAGGGTCAGTGTCGTCTGATCCAGAAACATCACCTGACCGCCGCCATTGGGCGATGTCGTGATGCGTTCGTCCTGTACGAGGTTGTCCTTGATGGACAGAACCCGCGACGTTTCCGCTGGTCGTTCGCCGGTAACGATGCGGTTCACCGCCGCAACGACGCCTACGTCTTCACCAGCAGTTTCGGTCTGCGCAAAAGCTGGCGAAACCGCTAGCAGACCCACAAGTACACACACACATTTCCGCATTGTTCAGTCTCCCAAGACGAATCGCGTCTGCACTTAGGACCGCATTGACGCGCGCAAATCCAGTAAATTCGACAGCCTGCCTCATAAGGTGACGCATCTGGGTTGAGTAATGTGGCATTGCACACAACCTGCAGAGATGCCCCTTTGTGCTCTTGCATTTGGGGTATGAGCTTGGCCATAAGGGGAGTGACCGGGAATATTTGTGGAAAGTTGTGGAATATTTCCTGGTCGGATGTGGAAAGCTTACGATGTGGCCGTGCTTTGGACCAAACTGTCCTCAACGGCTGACGTTTGCGCGTTTGTGCGGGAGAGTACGCTATGCCGGTTAGTCTGATAGGCGATTTCGATTTTACGGTGATCGAAGGACGCACGGTGCCCATCACGTCCGCGGACCTGTCGTCCACGGGCAGCATATCCGGCGCGAACAACATCATCTTCACCATACAGGATCTGCCCCAGGCTGGGCAGCCTTTCGCGGCTTTCGCGGCCAGCCCGGGGGAGCGTATTACCGCCTTCACGCAAGCTGACATCGACGCGGGGCGGGTCGTGTTCACCCATGATGGCAGCGAAGCGCCGACCAGCTCGCTCAGCGTGACAGTTTCTGATGTGGAGGGGGCCACGCCGCCGCAGGCACTGTCATTCACCGTCACCCCGGCCAATGACGGCCCCAATGCGAGCGAAGAGTTTTTCGTGATCGACCCAGATGCGGTCGTAACCGTCGATCTGTTCGCCTCCCCGCCGGGGGATGAGGGGCCGACGGGCACCGACCCGGATGGCGATGCGGTTTCCGTCGTCGACGTGGTCCACGACGCGGCCGGTGGTCCCGCGGTCATCCCCATTGGTGTCCAGACAGAACTGGCAAGTGGCGCGCTGGTGACGTTCAACGCCGACGGCACTATCGATTTTGATGCAAACGGGGCCTATGACGCGATCATCGAGCCGACTGAAGAGGTGTTCGAGTTCACCGTCGATGACGGGTTTGCCGATCAGACCGTCGACATCGGCAGCGCGCTGAGCATCGACAGCGGCAGTTTCACCTTCACTCTGGACGCTGATACCGGGCTTGGCCGCACGGACCAGGGCAGTGGGGGAGGTACGCAGCCAATATCCGGCATACAGCTGGTGATAACGACGGGAACCACCGACTTCCAAATCGCGGTGACGGCATTCGATGCAGGCGAGGCCATCCTGCTCGTGCCAACGCCGTTCGAGTTGCTGAACTATGCCGGTGGGCTAACCTCCGTCTCGCCTGGGATCGTGTCGGTCGAAGATACGGTCACAAACGGCACATTGGTGATCGAGACCGAGATCTTCACCGATAGCGGTGTTCGCACTGTCTCGCTGACGGTGCCGGACCTCAATTTCGAGGACAATCAGGACGGGATCGTCGAAATCAACGCCCCCATTCTCGGCAGTATTTCTTCTCAGGCGACCAATAGGGCTGTCTTTGAGATCGATCCGGTGAATGACGCGCCGGAGATCGCAGTGCAGGCTGCGCCGGATACTGGGCAAGAGGACGGCGCGATTGTTCTGACCGAACTGCTGATCAGCGACGCGGAAGATAGCGGTGGCGACGAGTATGTCGTTGAGCTGACCGTGACGAACGGCATCATCACCATTGGTGATACCGGTAATTTTGAGGTGATTGGCGGGGCAAACGGGACCGGCTCGATCGAATTCTCTGCCACGCTTGCCGACATCAATGCCGGGCTGGCCGATGTGGTCTTCACCCCCGATGCGAATTTCAACGGCACGGCGCAACTGGACATCTCGGTCGACGATCAGGCCAATGGTGGCACGCCGAATGCCGCGATCGGGACACAGACGCGCGACATTCTTGTGCAGGCCGTGAACGACGCGCCGTTCATCGCCGCTGATGGGGTGACGCAATTCGTCACGCTGGAGGACGAAGCGGTCACGCTCAATGCGCTCTTCGCGGGCGATCCGGACATACAGCGAGGCGACGAAGGCGATCTTGCACTGACGGCAACGACCGCAGACGGAACGGTGACGTTTGGCGATCTTACCGGTCTTACAGTGACGGGCGGTGCAAACGGGACCGGTGCCGTGACCGTTCAGGGTGACATCGGGGCTATCAACGACGCCTTGGGGGGCCTGTCATTTCTGGGCGATCAGGACTTCTTCGGCAGTACCGATGTGACCCTGACAGTGAACGATCTTGGTACAGCCGGGGTTCCCGGCCCGCTGACCGATACGCTGGTCCTTGGTGTCGATGTGCTGTCGGTCAACGATGCACCGCTGATCTTTACGGATCAGGGCGATGCCTTCGTCGGTGGAGACGGGCAGCCGATCCTGATCGAGGGCTTTTCTGTCGATGATGTCGACTTGCCCGCGCAGCCCGGCACCCTGACGGTGGGATTGTCTGTCGGGGCGGGGACGCTGACCCTCGCCGACTTGAATGGACTGACGATTATCGAGGGCGCGAACGGCCAAGCTGCGATCCTCTTTGAAGGACGCCCGGACGATATCAATAACGCCCTTGCGGGGCTGACTTATCAGGGACCGGTCGGCCAGGATCAACTAAGCATTTTTGTTACCGATCCCGGCAGCGGCGATCCGCAGATGCCGGATCAGCTGACCACAGAGCAGACGATCAACATCTCCGTCGATCCGCTGAACACGCCCCCGATCATCCTCGCTGATGACGGGACGAACTTCGCTGGCACCGAAGATCAGGATGTCGCAATCACCGGGCTCAGCGTGGATGATGCGGAGGCCTCTTCCTTCGGATCCGATGTCGAGGTCGTGATCGGCGTGGAGATCGGTTTCGTCACGGTGGAGAGCTTTGGCGGGGTTCAGGTCGACACGCCGCCGCAGGACCCGGATGGTCTGCGGCTGACAGGCCGCATTGATGATGTGAACGCGGTGCTGGGCACATTGCTGTTCTTTGCCGGTGCCGACGTGAATGGCATCACCTCGCTGGTAATCGAGGTGTCGGACCTCGGCGCAAGCGGGTTCCCGGGAGAGTTGATCGACACGCAGACGCTGACGGTCGATATTGCGCCTGTCGATGATCTGCCCGTGGTTGATGATGTCTCTTTCATCACGGATGAGGACACGTTCGTCACCGACTTTCTGCTTGGCGCGGGTGGTCAGGCGTTCCGGGATGCGGATGGTGATCTGGTGACGATTGTTGCACTGGATGGACAGATGATCGGCAATGCACCGATCACCCTCGGCTCCGGCGCTGAGGTCGAGATCGATGCCAATGGGCGATTTGTCTACAACCCGAACGGGGCCTTCGATGACCTGAACGCAGGCGACGCGGCGACCGATATGTTCCTGTTCACCGCCTCTGACGAGCAGGGTAATCTGGTCGACGGCGTGGCGGAGTTCACGGTTTCCGGGATCACCGATGCCCCACCGATGGAGGTTGTGGGCGGTAGCGGCACCGACAGAATTGCTGGCGGTGACGGCGATGACCTTCTCGACGCCGGGGGCGGCAACGACTTTGTTAGCGGCGGGGCCGGCAATGACATTATTCTCGCTGGTGATGGTGACGATTATGGCCGTGGCGGGCGCGACAACGACACTGTATCGGGCGGTGCGGGCAATGATGCGCTGTTTGGTGACCAGGGCGAGGATGTCCTGCGCGGCGGTGCAGGTAATGACCGGATGTTCGGTCTGGCGGATAATGACATCCTGCGCGGCGGCGGCGGCAATGACACCGTTGCGGGTAGTGGTGGCAACGATGCCGTTTTCGGTGGCAATGGCGATGACAAGGTGCGCGGCGGCAGGGGCGAGGACATTCTCTCGGGCGGCACGGGCAATGATCGCCTGGCCGGAGGCCGCGACAATGATGCGCTGGTCGGCGATGACGGCGATGACCGCCTGCGTGGCGGTATGGGTGCCGACGATTTGTCGGGCGGCATCGGCAATGATGTCCTGATCGGCGGCGGTGGCAATGACGTGCTGCTTGGTAATGCTGGCAACGATGTGCTGACTGGAGGGCGCGGCGCAGACCTGTTCGCGTTCCTCTCCGGCGATGGCAACGACCGCATTACCGATTTCAATCAGGGTGAGGATTTGATGGTGGTCGATGGCAGCACCTTCGGCCAGTTGACGTTTGAGGAAGCACCTGACGGCACCTTGATGACCTATGATGGCGGCACCGTCCTGATCGAAGGCATCGCACCGGAGGACATCACCGAGCAGGATTTCCTGATCGAACCGCCCTTCATCGACACGGATATCACGCCCTGAGTGATCTCACCCAGATCGTGTCAGGATGTCGCCTTGGCCGCCTTGCGGCTGAACAATCTCCTGAGCGCAACATAGAAAACGGGCGTCAGGAAGAGACCAAGGAACGTCACCCCGGACATGCCGAAGAAAACGGCCGTTCCCAGTGCCTGTCGCATTTCTGATCCCGGTCCGGTTGCGATCATCAGCGGCACGACGCCGAGGATGAAGGCAAAGGCTGTCATCAGAATGGGTCGGAGGCGCAGGCGACAGGCTTGGATCGCGGCTTCTGCCGGACTGACGCCGCGCTCTTCCTCGCCTTGCCTCGCGAACTCGACGATCAGGATGGCGTTCTTCGCCGCCAGCCCGACCAGCACGATAAGGCCGACCTGGGTGAGGATATTGTTATCCATCCCCCGCAGCATGACACCGCCCAGCGCCCCGAACACGGACATCGGCACGATCAGGATGATCGCGAAGGGCAGCACCCAGCTTTCATAGAGGGCGGCGAGGAACAGGAAAGCGAAGAGGATCGAGAACGCGAAGATGTAGATCGCGGTATTGCCCTGACTGCGTTCCTGCAATGCCAGCTCGGTCCATTCGTAATCCACGCCCGGCGGCATGACTGTTTCTGCCAGCTGCTCCATCGCGATCAGCGCCTCGCCGGTGGATACGCCTGGCGCGGCGGAGCCCTGGACGGGAACCGATACCTGCTGGTTATAGCGCTGGACCAGCGTCGGTCCCGCCGTATCGCGGATCGCAACCAGTGTCCCAAGCGGGACCAGCGCGCCGGTGGCGGAGCGGACCTTCAGTGCGGCAATATCGGATTCTTCCAGCCGGAAACTCTCATCCGCCTGGGCGCGTACCTGGAAGAGACGACCAAAGGCGTTGAAGTCGTTCACATAGGCGGAGCCGAGATTGATCGCCAATGTCTCGAAGATTGACCCGATGGGCACATTCAGCATCTGCGCGCGAACGCGGTCGATCTCCAGAAACACCTGCGGCGAGCCGACAGAGAAGGTGGTGAAAACGCCCTGCACCGCGTCCGACTGCTGTGAGGCCCCCATGATCGCATAGGCCGATCCGAGCACGCGGTTCATGTCGGCGCTTTCGTTTTCCTTGAGCTGCAATTTGAACCCGCCGCCATTTCCCACACCGCGCACCGAGGGTGGCGCGATGGCGATGATGAAAGCTTCGCGCAAGGCCTGCATTCGGCCGAATAGCTGCCCGACAATGTCCCCGGCGGTCAGGCCGCTGACGGCGCGGTCTTCGAAGTCCTCAAAAGTGGTGAATATCACGCCCTGATTGGAGGCATTGGTGAAGGTCGCACCCGAGAACCCGGCAAAGGCCACTGCATTGGTCACACCGGGTGTGGACAATGCCACCTCGGTCGCCTGCTGGATGACAGCGTCCGTGCGTTCCAGCGACGCCCCGTCAGGCAGTTGCACGACAACGATGGCATAGCCCTGATCGCTGTCGGGGATGAACCCGGTCGGCACCTTTCCGTTGATCCACAAGGTGGTGCCCAGAAGGCCGCAAAAGACAAGGAACGAGACGCCGATCATCGCCCAGGACCCGACCAGCACCGCAACCACACGCGCATAGCCCGAGGCCAGCGCATCGAAGGCCCGGTTGAAGCCGCGCGAAAACGCGGCCGTCGCGCGGGTCAACGGGTTGCCCGCTGGCGTGTCCGATTTCGGCTTCAGCAGAATTGCCGCCATTGCTGGCGACAGGCTGAGGGAGTTCACGGTGGAGATGATCGTCGCAACCGAGATCGTGACCGCGAATTGCGTGTAGAACTGTCCGGTGATCCCGGGGACAAATGCAGACGGGATGAACACGGCAATCAGCACCAGCGACGTGCCGATGATGGCGCTTTGCACTTCGTCCATGGTGCGGGCGGAAGCATCGCGCGGGCTCATCCCATCTTCCATGTTCCGCTCAACATTCTCCACTACTACGATGGCGTCGTCGACGACGATACCGATGGCCAGGATCAGGCCGAACAATGTCAGCAGGTTCAAAGTGTAGCCAAGCGCCAGCATCACCGCGAATGTGCCGATCAGCGATACCGGGATGGCCAAAAGCGGTATCAGCGCCGTTCGCCAGCTTTGCAGGAACAGGATGATCACGATAACGACGAGGATCACAGCCTCGAAAATCGTGGTGTAGACGGCGTTCACCGATGAGGCGATGAATTCGGTCGGGTTATAGACCACCCGGTATTCCAGCCCCGGCGGGAAATCGACCGCCAGCTCATCCATCACCGCGATAATCTCATCGGCGGATGCGAGTGCGTTGGAGCCGGGGCGCTGAAAGATCCCGAGAGCGACGGCGGGCTTGTTGTTGAGGTACGAGTTGTTGACGTATGATCGCGCGCCGATCTCCACCCGCGCGACATCGCGGACCCGGACGACGCGGCCTTCTTCGGACGCGCGGACGATGACCCGCCCGAATTCCCGCGGGGTTTGCAAGCGTCCCTGGGTCGTTACCGTGACCTGGAAGGCACTGTCGGACCCGTTTGGCGGTGCGCCGAGCGATCCGCCGGAGACCTGGACATTCTGTTCGCGCAGCGCATCAACAACATCAGCCGCTGTCAGCCCGAGAGAGGCCAGCCTGTCAGGGTCCAGCCAGACACGGGCGGAGAACTCCCGCTCGCCGAAGATCAGCAGATCACCCACGCCGTCGAGCCGTACGAGGCGGTCACGCACGCGGGAGCGCGCGTAGTTCGAGACGTATAACTGTCCGAATGTCTCATCCGGCGACAGCATATGCACGACCATCATCAGGTCGGGCGATGATTTCGTTGTCGTCACGCCGAGCGAGCGGACCTCCTGCGGCAGGCGCGGCTCGGCGATGGCGACACGGTTCTGCACCAATACCTGCGCGGCATCGAGATCGGTGCCGAGCTCAAAGGTGATCGTCAGGCTCATCGAGCCGTCGGAGGTGGAGTATGAGGAGAGGTAGAGCATGTTCTCCACCCCGTTGATCTCCTGCTCCAGCGGCGTGGCGACCGTTGCCGCCACCGTAGCTGCATCGGCACCGGGATAGTTGGCGCGCACCACAATCGAGGGGGGTGCGATCTCCGGATATTGTTCGACCGGCAATTGGGTGTAGGCGACGGCACCGAGGATGGTCAGGATGATCGAGACAACGGCGGCGAAGATCGGGCGGTCGACGAAAAAGCGACCCATATCAGTTGGTTGCTCCGTTCGCCGTCTCCGGTAGCTCTGTCATTTCTGGCGTCACGACGGCACCGGGGCGGGCGCGCACGACGCCCTCGACCACCACTGTTTCGGTTCCGTCAAGTCCATCGCGGATCACGCGATAGCCGTCGATCCGTGGCCCGGTGCGCACCTCGCGCGGTGTCACGTTGCCTTCATCGTCCACGAGCATGACAAGCCGGCGGTTCTGATCGGCGACGATGGCTTCATCGGGCAGCAACACGCCTTCATAGGGCAGCGAACCGGGCACATTCACCCGACCGAACAGTCCCGGCGTCAGGAGGTCATCGGGGTTCTCCAGCACCGCGCGCACGCGCATCGTGCCGGTCTGTTCATCAATGCGGTTTTCGGAGAAATCCAGGACGCCGATCTGCGGCGGAATGCTATCGTCAGACAGGCTCACCGTGACCTGCAGGCCGCCACCGCCCTGCTGAAGGGTGGCACCGCGGGTCCGGGCATCACGCGAATAGGCGAGGAAATACCGCTCGTCGATATCGAAGTAGAAATAGGCGGGATCAGTGGCGACGATGCTTGTCATCATCGTGTCATTGGCTGAGACGAGATTGCCGGGATCGACGCGCGTGCGGTCGATCCGCCCGCTCATCGGGGCACGGATCTCGGACCATTCAAGGTCAATTTCCGCCAATTCCAGCGCTGCGCGTGCCTGTTCCAACGTGCCCTGAGCGGCAAGATACGCCTCGCGCCGTTCATCGACCGAACTTTGGGCGATGTTACCGTTTTGGATCAGCGCCTCGGCCCGTTCCAACTGTTCAGATGTGAAGGCAAATGTGGCTTCGGCCACATCGACAAGAGCCTTTGACTGGCGCACCGCTGTTTCGAACTGGCGCCGGTCGATGGTGAACAGGAGGTCGTTTTCCTCAACCAATGTGCCATCAGTGAAATGGACCCGTTCCAGATAGCCGGACACGCGGGCGCGGATAGCGACTTCTGCCCGCGCTTCGAAGCGACCGACGAATTCGTCGTCTTCTACGATGGTCTTGACGACCGGGTTGGCCACCGTGACGGGGGGTGGCCCTTGTTGTGCGAATGTCAGTGCCGGGCTCAGCAGGGCGAGGGTCAGGAAAACCGGGAAGATCATCGATCGCATGGAGGCTCCGCCGTTTGGGATGTGGCTACTCAAGGCATACGGCGATCATGCTGATATGACAAACGCGAATGGCAGCCGTTTTTGGGCCCGAAAACGGCGATCATAGTTTCCTCGACAAAGAAAATTTGTGGCATCAATGAACAATATCAGTGTTTTCAGGATGCTTGCGGGCTTCGGTCAAAATTTTGTTGAGTGGGTTGTTCGTTCAATGGTCGAAGTAGTTTTTTGGTGAGATGCCGTGTGCATCGCCGGTGCCCGGCCAGCGAGAGACATGAATATTCACAGCCTTCGCATCCACTGATTGACCCCCGTTGATCTGCCATGGCATTGTCACCAAAGTGTTTTTTGATTCCGATCCGGCCAGGGGGGCCTGACATGATCAAGTCTGAATTGATTCAGAAGCTGGCAGAAGAGAACCCGCATTTGTTTCAGCGTGATGTGGAGCGGATTGTATCATCCGTATTTGACGAGATCACAGCCGCACTGGCAAATGGTGACAGAGTGGAACTGCGCGGCTTCGGTGCCTTTTCGATCAAGGAGCGTGATGCCAGGATTGGCCGCAATCCGCGCACCGGAGAGTCGGTGCAGGTCCCTGCAAAACGCGCACCGTTCTTCAAGACCGGCAAGGATCTGCGCGACCGGATGAATAACTGATCCGCCGGTTTCGAGGCGGCGAGAGGAGACGATATCGTGCGAACGCTGAAGTTTGTTCTGGCGGCGCTTGTGGCGCTGATCATCCTGATCCTTGCGATCGCAAACGGTGCGGATGTGTCAGTGAAGCTGTGGCCCGATCTGACTGATTACGCGGTACCTGCGGCCCCGTCCGTGTCATTGCCGCTGTTCATCGTGGGGTTAAGCTGTGGACTTGTCGGCTTTCTCCTGGGTGCTGCACGCGAATGGGCGCGCGAGGGCAAAATCCGCTCGACCGCACGACATGCACGCAAGGAGGCCGCCGCGCTGAAGGCGAAGGTGGACGAGTTGACCAAGGACAGTGCGGACGACGACATTCCGGCCCTGCCATCGCGCTGACATGCTTGTCAAAATCTGCGGGCTGAGCACGCCCGAAACGGTCTCCGCCGCCGCGGATGCAGGCGCGCGCTATGTCGGCTTCGTCTTCTTCCCGAAATCGCCGCGCAACGTGACGGCGGCCGAGGTCGCCGCGCTGGCGGCCGATGTGCCGCCTGGGGTCATGAAAGTCGCCCTCGTGGTGAATGCCGGCGATGCGCTGATAGACGAGGTTTCGGCCCTGCCCATTGACATGATCCAGATGCACGGGGCGGAGCCGCCGGAGCGGGTCGCGGCCGTCAAGGCGCGTGCCGGTTTGCCGGTGATGAAGGCGGTGGGCGTGGCGGATCGGGATGATCTGGCGAAGATCGACCTCTATGCGCCTGTGGCGGACCAGTTGCTGATCGACGCGAAGCCGCCCAGGGGCGGTGATCTGCCGGGAGGCAACGGATTGTCCTTCGACTGGCGGCTGGTCGCCAACCGGACATGGACAAAACCATGGATGCTGGCCGGTGGCCTTGATGCGGGCAATGTGGCCGAGGCCATCGGCCTGACCGGCGCGCGGCAGATTGATGTCTCCTCCGGCGTCGAGAGCGCGCCGGGGGTCAAGGACCCCGCCCTGATCCGCGATTTCGTCGCGGCGGCGCTTGCAGGTTAACGCTGGGTCAGGCAGCATTCGCCCACTCGGTAATGGGAGGATGGCATGGACGCGCTTCAAAAAGTTCTCGATCAGGCGGTAGCGAACGGCAATACGCCAGGCGTGGTTGCCGCGGTGGCCACGAAAGACGGCACAGCCTTCGAAGGCGCGGCGGGCGTGCGTGCCCTTGGCGACGATCAGCCGATGACCATGGACACGGTCTTTCGCGCCTTTTCCATGACCAAGGCCGTGGGCGCGGCAGCGGCGGCAAAGGCCATCGAGGACGGCATCCTGACGCTGGACACGCCGGTGGAGGAGGTGCTGCCCGCCTGGAAAGACGTGCAGGTCCTTGATGGCTTCGACGGTGATACCCCGCGCCTGCGCGCACCAAAAACCAAGGCGACGCTGCGCCATCTCGCGACCCATACATCGGGCCTTGTCTATGAATTTTGGAACGCGCCACAAGGACGTTACATGGCTGCGACCGAGGCACCGACGATCCTGTCCGGGCTGAAAGCCGCGCTTGCCTCTTATCCGCTCTCTTTCGATCCGGGCACGAAATGGGACTACGGCACCGGCATCGACTGGCTCGGCCAGATGGTGGAGGCAGCGTCAGGCAAGCGGATCGATGCCTATTGCCATGAACATATTCTCGACCCGCTGGGTCTGACGGATACGCGGTTCGAGGTGTCGGACGATATGAACAATCGCCTCTGCCAGGCGCATATTTTTGCCGAAGGGCAGTGGGCTCCGTATGAGATCGCTGCGCCGCCAGCGCCTGAATTCTATGGCATGGGCCATGCGCTTTACACCACCGGACCGGATTACCTGCGGTTCATTTCCATGCTGATGAATGGCGGATCGCTCGACGGGGTTCAGGTGCTGAAGCCCGACACGGTGGCGATGTACACGGCCAATCAGATCGGTCATCTCTCCGTCGGCAAGATGGTCTCCGAGGCTCCGGCGCTCAGTGCGGATGTGGACATGTTCCCCGAGCAGGAGAACAAGTTCTCGCTCGGCTGTCTGATGAACACGCAAGACATCGAAGGCAAGCGCCGCGCCGGAAGCCAGTCATGGGCGGGCGTTCTGAACACCCATTACTGGTTCGATCCGACATCAGGGATCGCGGCGGTGCTGATGCTTCAGCATCTGCCTTTTGTCGATGAGAACTGCCTTGCCGTCTATGACGCCTTCGAGCGTGCGGTCTATGCCGAGATGAGCTGATTTCGCCCATCGACGCGCCCCTTCGTTGCCGTTAAGAGACGCAGTCTGATTATCGGAAACGGGGAGGTCGTGATGGCGTCCGAAATGCTCAACTCCTATCGCACCGGCCCGGATGAGCGGGGCCGGTTCGGCAATTTCGGTGGACGGTTCGTCTCCGAGACGCTGATGCCGCTGATCCTCAGCCTTGAGGCAGAGTATGACCGGGCGAAGGACGATCCGACCTTCTGGGCGGAGATGGATGAGCTGTGGGCGCATTATGTGGGCCGCCCGTCACCGCTTTACTACGCACCGCGCCTGACGGAACATTTTGGCGGTGCCAAGATTTATCTGAAGCGCGACGAGCTGAACCACACTGGCGCGCACAAGATCAACAATGTGCTGGGCCAGATCCTCCTTGCGCGGCGCATGGGCAAGACCCGGATCATCGCCGAGACCGGTGCCGGCCAGCACGGTGTGGCAACGGCGACGGTCTGCGCGAAATTCGGTCTGAAATGCATTGTCTTCATGGGCGAAACCGACGTGGTACGCCAGCAGCCGAATGTGTTCCGGATGAAGCTTTTGGGGGCGGAGGTTGTGCCAGTGACCTCGGGCCGGGGCACGCTGAAGGACGCGATGAACGAAGCCCTGCGCGACTGGGTGACAAATGTGCGCGACACGTTCTATTGCATCGGTACGGTTGCCGGCCCGCATCCCTATCCCGCCATGGTCCGCGATTTCCAGTCGATCATCGGCAAGGAAACCAGGGAACAGATGATGGCAGCGGAGGGGCGTCTGCCCGACAGCCTCGTCGCCTGTATCGGAGGGGGGTCGAACGCGATGGGGCTTTTCCATCCCTTCCTCGATGACAAGTCCGTGCGCATCATCGGGGTGGAGGCTGGCGGCCATGGTGTTGATGAAAAGATGGAACATGCCGCGTCCCTGACCGGCGGGCGGCCGGGTGTCCTTCATGGGAACCGCACCTATCTTTTGCAGGATGATGACGGGCAGATCATCGAAGGCCATTCGATCTCAGCAGGGCTCGACTATCCGGGGATCGGGCCGGAGCATTCCTGGCTGCATGAAATGGGCCGCGTCGAGTATGTCTCCGTCACGGACAAGGAGGCGCTGGAGGCGTTCCAGCTTTCCTGCCGGACAGAGGGGATTATACCGGCGCTGGAGCCGAGCCATGCGCTGGCCCATGTCACCAAGCTCGCCCCCACGCTGCCGCCGGACCACCTTCTGGTGATGAACATGTGCGGGCGCGGCGACAAGGATATTTTCACGGTTGCCGAAGCGCTCGGCACCGAAATCTGAGGAACAGCCACAATGGCACAGTATGAACTCGGGGACATTGTTGTCCTCATCTCCGGCTCCATGCGCATGGCAGTCGAGGCGACCGATGGCGACATGATCGCCTGCGTCTGGTGCAATGAGGGCGAGATCGGCCGCGACAATTTCCACGCCAAGCTGCTGAAGAAATGGGAATATCGCGAAGACACGCGCGGTGGTGACCGAGGTGGCGATCGCGGCAGCGATGACAGGCGCGGCGGCGGCAAACCCTATGGCGGCGGGCGCGATGGCGGAGGCAAGCCCTATGGCCGTGATCGCAATGAGCGCGACGGAGACGACCGCAAGCCGCGTGGTAAACCCGGGTGGGACGGAAAACCGCGGGAAAAGAAATACTTCCGCAAGGACGATTGAAACGGAGGCTGTCTAATGAAGACGTTTGTAACCTCTTTGCTGCTGTCGGCGGCGCTGGCGCTGCCCGTGGCCACCCTGCCAATGGCGGTCGATGCTGCGCCCAAGCACTGCCCGCCGGGCCATGCGAAGAAGGGCTGGTGCAAGCCGGTGCACGCATCTTACGTGCCCCGCGACTACCGGCGCGTGACGGACTGGTATCGCCATGAACTGCCCGAGCCGCGCGCCGGTTACGTTTACGCGGTCGTTGATGAGGAAGTGTTCCTCGTCCTCGAAGCAACACGCGAGATCGCTGAGGCGGTCGGAGCCGTGGCGCGGGTTCTGAAATACTAAGACCACGCGAAGTCTGGGGGAGCGGGTATGAGCCGACTGACTGACAAATTCGATGCCTTGAAAGCTGCGGGCAGACCCGCGTTCGTCTCCTACACCATGTCGGGCGACCCCTCGCCGGATGCCAGTCTTGAGATCATGCGCGGCCTGCCCGCGGCGGGCGTGGATGTCATCGAGCTAGGCCTACCCTTTACCGACCCGATGGCCGATGGCGTGACCATTCAGCTTGCTGCCGGGCGGGCGCTGGATGCCGGGCAGACGCTGAAAGGTGTCCTCGCCATGGTCAGGGCATTTCGTGAAGGGGACGACACGACACCGATTATCCTCATGGGGTACTACAATCCGATCTATTCCCATGGTGTCGATGCCTTCGTGCGTGACGCCGTGGCAGCCGGGATCGACGGGTTGATCGTCGTCGATCTGCCGCCGGAAGAAGATGATGAGCTGTGCCTGCCCGCAAATGCCGCCGGGCTGCACTTCATCCGGCTGGCCACCCCGACAACTGACGACGCGCGGCTACCCGCCGTCGCTGCGAACACGTCCGGCTTTGTCTACTATGTCTCGATCACGGGGATCACCGGTGCGGCCGAAGCGTCGGCGGATACCGTCGCGCCGGAGGTTGAGCGCATTCGCGAGGTCACGGGCCTGCCTGTCTGCGTCGGCTTTGGTATCAAGACGCCTGAACGCGCCGCTGAGATCGGCAGGGTGGCGGACGGCGTCGTGGTCGGATCGGCCATTGTCGAGCGGATCGGCAGAGGCGACAGCCCCACCGATGTCCTGTCATTCGTCAAGGCGCTGGCTGACGGGGCGCATGCCGCCTAAGGCAGCTACCCACCACAGGCCGGTTGTCAGACCTAGACGGGAATGTTGCGCTGATACCAGACAATCACGTCAGAGATCGTCACCTGACCGGCCAGACATTCAAAATCGAATGTGTTGTTTACCGGACCATCGCCTAGAAAGCCGGGTCTGAACACCTCCCAAAGGCCGCGTGTGCCCTGGTCGGCAAAGATGTGTTCCTTGATCTTTACGTTGGCGAATTTTAGATCGATGCGCAGGATCGAGTTGCTGGCATTGACTGAGACGAGATAGTGAAGAACGGCGCGTTGCGAGCCGCTGGAGTTCACGATGTCGCTTGGCGGCAGAAATGATCCGACTTCTTTGCTTTGCCCGCCTGAAATCGAAATCGGTGCATCGCGTAGTACTTTGTAATCAACAATATGAACCATGATAGACCTCCGATATTGAAGGGATCGGCCTCAGGCCTTCTGCGATCTATAAATTCCGATCCGTTTGTACTTGGTGGCGATTTCATGGAAATTGTACATGATTTGGGTGAATATAGCGAATGAACTGATGGGAGGCCGACCATCATCGCAATTGTGTCATGGAGAAGAGGTCTTGCCCCGACTTTTACTGTCGGCCCCGCTGTCACGCGGGGCCCTTCAGATCACATGCCGGTCAGGATCAGCCAGTTTGCGGCGAAGATGAAGGCCGATCCGACGAGGACGAAGACGTGCCAGATGGCATTCTGGTAGGGCAGGCTTTCCCACATGTGGAAAATGACGCCAACCGTGTAGGTCAGGCCGCCTGCCGCGATCAGGCCAAGCTGTACATCGCTGGTCAGTGCGGTCAGCTGATTTGAACAGAACATGATTGCCCAGCCGAGCACGACATAGAGCGCGAGCGAGCCCTTTTTGATAAAGCGCGGCTGTGTCAGTTTCATCCCAACCCCGGCAAGCGCCACCACCCAGACCGCTGCCCAGAGGCTGAACCCATGGGTGCCACCGATCAGCGCCAGGGCGACGGGAGTATATCCGCCAGCAATCTTCAGGAAGATCGCGGAGTAATCGAACTGGCGCAGCTTCAGCTTCAGGTGTGACGCCCGTGACATGTTGTAGGAAGCCGAGGCAATCAACATTGCGAGAAGAGCGAGACCATATGTGATCGCTGCGCCGCGATGATCTGCGGGTGTCTGCCAGATCAATGTCGGAACCGCCACCAGGGCCATGCCGATGCCGAGGCTGTGGACAATAGCGTCTGCCTTGCGTTCGTCGCGGGAGTAAATCGGGAAATCGTAACAAGCGATATGCGTCATGGCGTGCCTCCGTAATCTCTGATTTCTCTTCAAGAGAGATGAGAGGTGCCTGTCGGGCCGGTAAGTGGTGGTGACGCAAACGTCAGGTCCGTGTCAGGTGCAGTGCATCATTTTTGCTGAAACAGAATGCGCCGAGCCTCTTCATCGTGAGGTTTTTGGACCGGCCGGTCCGTTTTGCCGAGTGCTACGCCACGTTGCACTGCGGGACGATCTTTCACCCTCATGCGCCATTCTGAAACATTCGGGTACCGATCCAGCGGCATCTGCATGGCTTTGGAGATCAGAACCCAGGGCCAGGCGATCATATCGGCGATGGAGTAATCCTCGCCCACGACCCAGTTGCGCCCTTCCAGCCGCCGCTCCAGCACGCCGATGCAGCGATATGTCTCCTGCCGGTAGCGATCGAAGGCATAGCCCTGCTTGCGGACATCTTCGGGCGCATAGTTGAAGAAATGCGAATGCTGGCCTGCCATCGGCCCCTGATTGCCGGTCTGCCAGAAGAGCCATTCGAGCACTTCCTTACGGCCCAAAGGGCTAGCGGGGATAAAGCGGCCAGTTTTTTCGGCCAGATAGAACATGATCGCACCGCTCTCGAAAACCGGCACGGGATCGCCCGCCACATCATGGTCGACGATGGCGGGCATGCGGTTATTGGGGCTGATGGCCAGAAAATCCGGTGCGAACTGATCGCCCTTGCCGATATTCACCATATGGGTCGTGTAGGGCAGGCCCAATTCCTCCAGCAGGATCGAGACCTTCCAGCCGTTCGGGGTGGCCCAATAGTAAAAATCGATCATGTCCTGTCCTGTTTTCTGCATGGCGCTGCGATCTGTCGCGCTGTCTTGGGGCGTGTTGTCATGGTCACGCGCCAGCCTGTTCGAGAAAGGCGGCGATGTCCCGCCGCGATTTCAAATGGTGGCGCGCTGCATCTGCCCGCGCATCGCGAAAGGCTCCCAGCGCTTTGGCACGGGTGCTTCGGTGGCACGTCCATGTGTAGATGAGGAAAGCCGCATTGAACCGCTCCGGACACCCTGCTGCTGCATCTGGCCTCTCCCGCCCATAATGCAACAGCAGCCGCCGCAGAACGCGCATCAGGCGCAAAGGTCTGGAGAGATCCAGATACACGACAGCATCGGCGCGGGCGAGACGAAGGTCGAGGCAGTGTGACCAGTTCCCCTCCATCACCCATTCGGGCTGCGCTGTCAGTTTCGCGACTTCGGCATAGACCTCGTCCTTGGGGCGGAGGACCCAGCCGGGCAGAAAGTGAAGCTGATCCAGATGCACGACCGGCACCGCGAGGCAGCGCCCGAGGGCCCGCGCGACAGTCGATTTGCCGGACCCCGGCGGCCCCAGGATCACGACGCGGCGCATGTCAGCCTGCCAAATCGGCGATCTGTGTCTCGCTCAACCCGGCCTCGCGCAACACATCCTCGGTATCCGCGCCAAGGGCCGGTGCGCCGAACCTGACTTCGGTCGGTGTGGCCGAGAAACGCGGGGCAGGGCGGGCGTGACGCAACCGCCCGGCGATGGGGTGGTCATGCTCGATCAGGCTGTCATTGGCGGCGATCTGTGGATGGCGGATCACGTCCTTGCGGCGCAGGACCGGGGCGCAGGGCACGTCCTCCGCTTCCAGCCGCTTCAGCCAGTTGGCGGCGGTGTCGGTCAGAAGGACATCCTGCGTCAGTTGCAGCCGTTCGTTGATGTTTTCCCCGCGCAAGGCTGCCGTGGCAAAGCGCGGATCGGTCAGCCATTCGGGTTTGTCGAAGGCACGGGTCAGCGCCTCCCATTCCTTGTTCGACATGACGGAGACGGAGATATAGCCGTCCTGCGTTTCGTAGACGAGATCGATGAAGCTCTGCGCGGTTTCCTCTTCCAGCTCATCACCCACAAAGGTGTGCCCGCCCATGTCGGAACCCCAGAGGAAGGCCAGAACCGTGTCGATCATCGAGAGCTTGATATGCTGGCCCTCGCCTGTCCGCTCCCGGTGGAAAAGGGCGGCGGTGATCGCCTGCGCGGCGGCAAAGCCGGTCAGCTTGTCAGGCAGGATCGTGCGCACCAGCTTTGGCCGCTCCTGATCCGAGCCCGCCTGCACCGTGGTCAGGCCGGACAACGCCTGAATGAGGGGATCATAGGTTGGCTTCTGGGCGTAGGGTCCGGTCTCCCCAAAACCGGATATCGAGACGTAGATGATGTCGTCTCGCACCGCCCTTAGCGCCGCCTCTCCCACGCCGATGCGGTCGACGACGCCGGGGCGAAAATTCTGCACCACCACATCGCAGGTCTTCGCCAGCGCCTTCAGCGCCGCGACACCTTCCGCTGTCTTCAGGTTCAGCGCGATCGAGCGCTTGTTGCGGTTGTTGTTCAGAAAGCTTGCCGACATGCCGCCGCGTTTTGTCGAGACGAGGCGGGTATGGTCGCCGTTCACAGGGTTCTCGACCTTGATCACGTCCGCCCCTTGATCGGCGAGGATCAGGGTCGTCGTCGGCCCGGAAATCATTAATGTGAGGTCGAGGACGCGCACGCCCGTCAGTGGTCCGGCCATGGTCGGCTTCCCTTGTGATTGCGTCAGAAACCTAGGGGCTTGTCGCGCTCGTGGGAACCGCTATCCGGCCTCAAATGATTTTGAGGCCGGATCAGGCTGGCTTATCTGGCGAGGTAGCGGTCGAAGACGCGATCGGCGATATCGTCGCGCGTCATGCCGCGCAGGGCCAGTTCCTCGTCTGTCATCTCGTGATAGCGGGCGAGGTCTTTTGCTGCCCAGTAGGCATTCAGGTATGCGGTTGCCTTGGCACGCAAGTCAGTGAAGAGCGTGGCAAGGCGCGGCGTGTTTGCTGCGATCTGCATGGAATTGCTCCTTTCTTTCACATGACGTCAACGTAAGGAGGCACCAGGTCTATTGCAGTGCACAAACTTGCAGATCGGCTATGCAGCCTATGCAAATTTACGCTGCGTTATCGCGGATAGCCGACCGTCCTGCTGATCCCAGTCGGCCCAGTTCATAACGCTGCCCTCGCGCCGCACGAGGTGCACGGCGGCCGGATCGCAATCGGCGATGGTCCAGCCGGGCTCATCGATCTTCGCCCCTGCGGTTATGCCCGTTGGTGGAAAGCCGGTATCCGGCGGGCCGTAGATTGCAGCGGCACCGGTATTTTCCGCCACCATCTCCGCCCAGTCATTATCGCCGATCAGGGGCGCGTGGATCGCCCAGCACTGACTTTCAAGCGCACGCGCCATTGCGCCGATTTTCACCCGGCTATAGCCGGCCAGCGTTTCGGTGCAGGATGGGACCAGCAGGATTTCCGCCCCTGCCTCTACCATCGCGCGGGTGATGAGCGGGAATTCGCAGTCATAGCAGATCGCGGTGCCGATCTTGCCGAGTGGTGTCTCGAACAGGGTCGGGGCCGCGCCGCCGACCATGCCGAGCGCTTCACGCTCCCACCGGGTCGGCATCAGCTTGTCGACCGGCGCAATGTCACCGCCCGGCGTCATGAAGAAAGCGCGGTTGATGATCTGATCGCCATCCCGTATCGCGGCGGAGCCTGAGAGGAGGAAGACCTTCCGCGATTGTGCGAGCCCGGCGAGGAACGCGTTCGCGCGCTCCAGCCGCGCGGTTATCGCATCGATGGCGGCGAAGTGATCCTCCCCCCAAGGCCCATTACCGAGGGTTGCAAGCTCCGCCCCGCTATATTCGGGGAACAGCAGCAGCTCCGCCCCCTGAGCGGCGGCATCGTCGATCCAAAGCGTCAGTTTGGCTTCGTAGGCGGCCCAGTCAACGAGGTTGCACAGGGGATAGGCGGCTGCGGCGATGCGGGCCATCAGAGGTCTCTCATCCAAAACTGCATCTGCTTATTCGTCTCGGTATCATTACCGATGTCTATCCAGCCGAAACTGGTGATCAGGCCCTCCACCGGTGAATAGCCGCGCCTGCGCCAAAACGGATCGAGCGGTCGGTAATCGCCCGGCTGCGCCGGATGATCCTCGGGACGGATCACAGCGCAGAATGCGATGTGAGTGCGACCAAGGGCGCGGGCCTTCGCCTCCCTCTCGTCGAAGAACGCATGACCGATACCCCGACCGCGATACGCGGGGAGAAGGACGCTCTCAGCGCAATAGAAGATCGTGGAAAGGTCATATCCTCGCGCTGTGAAGGGTGCGCCGAAAGCCCCGGCGTGATCCTCCATCGGCGTGCCGGTGGCCGCGCCGACGAGCCTGTCCCCGTCCCATGCCCCGATAACGACGGCGTCTGGGCTGTCGACATAGGGCCGCAGATACTGCGCCTCATAGGCCACATCGCCGTCATAGAGATAGGGAAAGGCGCGGAAGATCTCGACCCGCAGCTGAGCGATATGGGGCAGCGCGACCTCCAGCGCCGGGCCGCTGATCGGCGCGATGCGGAGGGTCATGTGCCGAGGACCTGCCGCTCCCATTCGGGCAGGTTGTAGTAGGTTGTCACCCGCGAGATTTGCCCGCCGCGGATGCCGAAGAAGCCGCCTGCCGGGAGGACGTACTGCTGGCCGGTCGCTTCTGGCAATCCGTCGTCTGTGGCAAGATATTCGCCGTGGACCGTGAACTCGGCAGCGGCGTGGCCGGGTGGGCCTGTCATGATCACGATATCGGTCAGCCGTTCGCGGTAGCAGCGGCTCATATGGGCGCAGAATTCCGCAAAAGCCGCCTTGCCCTGGCGCGTGCCGCCCTGATTGACGTCGTGGCGCACATCATCAGTCAGGCAGGCGAGCATTGTATCGGTATCGCCCGCATTAAATGCTGCGTAGTAGCGGGCGATCAGATCGGCATCGCTCATGCCTGCTGGCTCGCCGAATAGTCCCAGTAAAGCTCTCGCGCGCGGCGCGAGAGGGGACCATATTGCAGATGGCGATCCTCAAGTTGCGTCACGTGCATCACCTTCATCGCGTTGCCGGTGGTGAAGATTTCATCCGCGTTCAGAAAATCATCCATGGTCAGGGTCTGCTCATGAACCGCGATCCCGTCCTCGCGCATCAGGCTGATCGTGCGCTGGCGGGTGATGCCATTGAGGAAACAGCCCGAGGGGATCGGCGTCAGCACCTCGCCATCGCGGACCATGAAGATGTTGGATGTCGCCGTTTCCGCCACATTGCCGATGGCGTCGCGCACGATGGAGTTCTGAAACCCGCGTGCGACGGCCTCGCGGATCATGCGGGCGTTGTTGGGGTAAAGGCAGCCAGCCTTGGCATCGACCGGCATGCAATCGGGTGTCGGGCGGCGAAACTGCGTGGCCGAAAGGGTCATGCCGTTGGGCTGCGCCATCGGCTTTTCCTCGATGCAAAGAGCGAAGGCGGTGCTTTCGGGGTCGGGCGCGATCATGAAGCTCGCGCCGCGCTTTGCCCAGACCATCGGGCGGATGTAAAGCGGCGTGCCGGGCGCGAATTTCGCGATGCCTTCGCGGGCGAGGCCCGTAATTTCCTCATCGGTGACCGTCGGGGCGAGGCCCATACGCCGGGCGCTTTCGTTCACCCGTGCGCAATGCAGATCGAGGTCGGGCACCATGCCATCAAAGGCGCGCGCGCCGTCAAAAACGAGCGAGCCGAGCCATGTGCCATGGTCGGCGGCCCCCAGGATCGGGGTGTTCCCCTCGCGCCATTCTCCTTCGAACCATGTCCAGATCTGCGCGCTCATCACTCATGCTCCCGTCTTTGTCGGATTTTGGTAAGCGATGGGCTGGTTGAGGGCAAGGGTCGCTATCGGTCGAACCAGAAGGCCAGCGCAGCCTCGCCCGCGTCGATGTCGCGGATCGGTGGGCCGAGGGCACGGCGCGCGGGCGGGTAGCGGATTTCCGGCGCGCCGGGATAGGCGTGGCCGCCGCCGATCATGTCGACCTGGCGCAGCGGTGCGGCGCACCTCGCCCAGTCGGTGATCTCCAGCGTGGTCTGGTCGGTCGGGTCGGGATCGCTGGGCATGGCAGGGCCTGCCCCGGCGCAGCGATTGCGCCCGGCCCAGAGGCGGACAGTCTCGGCCGCCGAATGGGTATCACCGAGGGGCTGCGCGAATATATGTTCATTGTCCGCCGACCGGCCGCCATGGGGAGCGACGATATCATCGGTGCCATGGAAGAAGATCGCCGACACCGGCTCCGCATCGGGGCAGGGCGCGTCGATCAACGCCTTTGTCGATACAATCGCGACACCCTTGATTAGATCAGGACGATCACAGGCGATTTTCATTGCCATGCCGCCGCCATTGGAATGGCCGAGCAGGTAGACCTGTTCGGCGTCGACAAGGCCTTCGCCCGCCAATTGGTCAATCAGCGCGGCAATCCACCCGACATCATCGCGGCCCGCCATGTCCGGCTGGCCGAGCGCGATCCAGCGCCCGTCATTCCAGCGCCGCTCCGGCGCTGTCGGATAGGCGGCGACCAGCCCGCGCGCGGCGGCAAATTCATCAAACCCCGATGTGATACGCAGCCCACCGCCAGTGCCAGCCATGCCGTGGAGCAGGATAACCAGCGGAGCCGCATCATTGCTTTGCCGCCCGTCAAAAAGGTCGTAACTGCGCCCGGCACCGTCCGCTGTGCCCAAGGTCAGGGGCAGGGTCAGGGGCAGGAGCGCGATCCCGGCAAGAATGCTGCGCCAGGGCCGCGTCATCGGCCAAGGCCCACACCGCCGACGCGCAGCGTCTTTTCGACATCGCCATCGCGGGCACGCCGTGCGGTGACAAGCACCGCTACATTGGGCGGGAACGGCTCGGCCGCGGGGCGTCCCTCAGGCCCGGTCTGCGCCACGTGCATCAGAACGCTTTCGTTGATCGCCAATATGGCATCAGTCGCCGTGTTGCGGATCAGGGAATGGAGGTGGAGCCGCCGCGCGTCGCTGTCGATCAACCGCATTTCAACCACGAGGTCATTCCCGCCATGTGCCTCTTGCAGATAACGGATGCGGGTATCGAGATTGTAGAGCGTGCGTCCCGTGGCGGCGAGGTAACGCGGGCCCATGCCAAGCTCATCCATCGTCTGATCGTTGGCGAAACTGATCAGGAGCACGTAGTAGGCGTCGCGCATATGGCCGTTGAAATCGACCCATGTGCCGGGACAGGTGCGTCTTAGGCTGAGCATAGAACCATCCTTTGCTACCCTTCATTTATGGCGGCGCGGCCAGCGGGCAATCTATGGTGAAGCGGATCAAGGGCAGCAAGCGGCAATCGTGACGAGGCTGATTGCATTCCCCGGCAGCCCCCTCTATCTGATGACGACGTTTCAGGCCGCGCTCAGGGGACCTCATGAACTGGATCTCGAACTACGTTCGCCCGAAGATCAATTCGCTGTTTTCGCGGCGCGAGATGCCGGAAAACCTGTGGCACAAGTGTGGTGAATGCGGGCAGATGATCTTTCACCGCGAATTGGCTGACAGCCTTCATGTCTGCCCGTCCTGCGACAACCACATGGCGATTGTACCGCGCGACCGGTTCGCGGCGCTCTTTGACGGCGGTGTTTTCGTCGACGTCGCCGTGCCTGATGTGAATGCCGATCCTTTGCAGTTTCGCGACCAGAAACGCTATCCTGAACGGTTGCGCGAGGCGCGCAAGAAGACCGGCGAGAACGAAGCGATGCTGGTCGCGCAGGGCGAGATCGGCGGCGTGCGTGTCGTCGCGGCGGCGCAGGATTTCAGCTTTATGGCCGGGTCCATGGGTATGGCTGTCGGCAATGCGCTGATCGCGGCGGCGGAGGCTGCGGTCAGTTCTGGTGCGCCACTGATCGTGTTCTCGGCAGCGGGTGGCGCGCGGATGCAGGAAGGCATTCTCAGCCTGATGCAGATGCCGCGCACCACCGTCGCCGTCCAGATGGTGCAGGAAGCGGGCCTTCCCTTCATCGTCGTGCTGACCCACCCGACGACGGGCGGCGTGACGGCAAGCTATGCCATGCTCGGCGATATACAGATTGCCGAGCCGAATGCGCTGATCTGTTTTGCGGGCCCGCGTGTGATCGAACAGACTATTCGCGAAAAGCTCCCGGAAGGATTTCAGCGGGCCGAGTACCTTCTCGATCACGGCATGTTGGACATGGTCGTCGACCGGCGCAACATGCGGGATGAACTGGCGACCACCCTGCGGCTCCTGCTGAAAATGCCGCCCCGCGTGCGTGGTGAGTTGACGATGGCGGAGGATGTGAAGCCCGTACCCGCGCCAGAGGCACAGCCAGCAAACCCGGCAACCGATGCGCCGCCCCAGAAGCCGGAGGCGAATGGGTGACGCTGCGCGAAGCGGAGACCGATCCTTCCGACATCATTCTGGAGCGGCTGCTGGCCCTGCATCCGAAGCTTATGGACCTGTCGCTTGACCGGCTTGACAAGTTGCTGGCGCGCCTTGGGCATCCCGAACGGACATTGCCGCCGGTCGTTCATATCGCCGGGACCAATGGCAAGGGCTCTACCCTTGCGATGATCCGTGCGGGGATGGAGGCCGCGGGTCTGGCCGTTCATGCCTACACCTCGCCTCATCTGGCCCGTTTCCATGAGCGCATACGCCTGGCCGGGTCGTTGATCGACGAGGACGCATTGTCCGTCCTTCTTGCAGAATGCGAGGCAGTGAACGAAGGGGATGCAATCACTTTTTTCGAGATCACGACAGCCGCGGCTTTCCTCGCGTTCTCGCGTCAGCCTGCGGATTACTGCCTATTGGAGGTCGGCCTTGGCGGGCGGCTGGATGCGACCAATGTTGTCGCCGATCCGGCGATCTGCGTGATCACGCCGGTCTCCATCGACCATCAGCAGTTTCTCGGCAATACGCTCGGCGAGATAGCCGGGGAGAAGGCAGGGATCCTGAAGCCGGATGTGCCTTGTATTGTCGCGCCGCAGCAACCAGAGGCAATGGACGTGATCGAGGCGCAGGCCGACCGTGTGGGGGCCCCCTTGCGGATCGCGGGTCAGGACTGGACGGCAACGGCGGAGGGCGGGCGGCTGATCTTTCGCGACGATACCGGCCTTCTGGACATGACATTGCCGGTCTTGCCGGGTGCGCATCAGATTGACAATGCGGGGACAGCCATTGCGGCGCTGCGCATGCTGGGCCTGTCTGATGAGATCGCGGAGCAGGCCCCCGCGAAAGCAAGCTGGCCTGCGCGCATCCAGCGGCTGACCAAGGGCAGTCTGGCTGAGCGCGCGGCAGCGGCTGGCGCGGAGCTATGGCTGGATGGCGGGCACAATGCGGCGGCGGGTGTCGCGCTGTCGGACTATTTCGGCCGTCTGCCAGATGCGCGAACCCACATGATCTGCGGTATGCTGGACACCAAGGATGCGGGCGGGTTTCTGCGCCCCCTTGCCGACATCGCGGCGCATCTTCACGCGGTCCCGATCCCTGACAGCACCGCGGCCATTGCGCCGGATGATCTGGCCGCGGCTGCCCGTCAGGTGGGGTTGGCTGCGGACAGCACGCCGACGGTCGAAGCGGCGCTCAGCGCGGCGCTGGCAGGCCGTTCGAAACGCATCCTGATCTGCGGCTCGCTCTACCTCGCCGGGGCGGTGCTGCGCGAGGGGGCCGCATGATCCTGGTCTCCATGTCGGATTGTGAAACCGACCGATGATCGCGGATCGCCCCTTGCTTGGCATTCTGCTGATGCTGGGGTTTTGCGTGCTGGCACCGATGGGCGATGCTCTGGCGAAGGTATTGGGCGAGACGGTGCCGCTTGTGCAGCTCATCCTTGTTCGCTTTGGGGTTCAGGCCGTCATCCTCGTGCCACTGGTGCTCTTGACCGGGCGCAGATTTGTGATGTCGCGGCGCGTGTTCGGCCTGACGATCCTGCGGACGGTCCTCCACATCGTGGGCATCGGCGCGATGTTCGCGGCCTTGCGGTTCTTGCCTCTCGCCGATGCAGTGGCGATTGCGTTCGTGATGCCGTTCATCATGCTGCTCCTGGGGCGCTATGTGCTGAACGAGGTTGTGGGTTATCGCCGCCTGGCGGCCTGCGCTATCGGTTTTGTCGGGACGTTGCTCGTCGTTCAGCCGAGCTTTGCCGAGGTCGGCAGTCCGGCGTTGTTGCCGCTGCTCGTGGCGGTGGTCTTCGCGCTCTTCATGCTGGTCACGCGGCAGGTCGCAAAAGATGTTGATCCGATTTCCATGCAGGCCGTCAGCGGGGTCTTTGCTGTTCTGGGTTTGGGGCTGATCGCGCTTGTGTTCGGTCAGCCGGGCAGCGATCTCGGCTGGGTTCGGCCTGATGGGCGGGAGATGTGGCTATTGGCCGCCATCGGGATCATCGGAACCGTGGCGCATCTGCTGATGACATGGTCGCTGCGATTTGCGCCATCGGCGACGCTGGCACCGATGCAGTATCTCGAAATTCCCGTCGCGACCTTGGTGGGCTGGCTTGTCTTCGCCGATCTGCCGAACGGTCTGGCCGCCGCCGGGATCACGATCACGATGGCAGCCGGGCTTTACATCGTCATGCGGGAGCGGGCGATGGTACGGACGCCCGCTTCAGTCCCGAAACCCTAGCGAGGGCTTCGTTTCGCAAGGATACGCTGCAAGGTCCGGCGGTGCATGTTCAGGCGGCGCGCGGTTTCCGATACGTTGCGATCGCACAGCTCAAACACCCGTTGGATATGCTCCCAGCGAACCCGGTCGGCCGACATGGGATTTTCAGGCGGCGGCGGCTTGTTTTCATCGCTCGACAGCAGTGCCGCGGTCACGTCAGCGGCATCAGCCGGTTTTGACAGGTAGTCCGTCGCGCCAATCTTCACTGCCGCCACCGCCGTTGCGATGGCACCATATCCGGTCAGCACCACGATGCGGGCCTCCGATCGGGCGGTGCGGAGCGCCTCCACCACGTCGAGACCGTTGCCGTCTTCAAGCCGCAGATCGACCACCGCATGTGCCGGCGCGGCAGTGCGAACCTGCATCATGCCTTCGGCGACACTCTCGGCCATGACGACTGGGTCAAAGCCGCGCTTTTCCATGGCTCGCGCCAGGCGCCGGCGAAAAGGTTCGTCATCATCGACGATCAGAAGCGATTTGTCGGACCCGATGTCGAAGGCTGCATCATCCGCCATGTTTTCCCCCAAGTGTTCTCTAAGCCGATTTCCGGTTTATTGGCCAACTTAATAGCAAGACAGGGAATCGCGCGCAATTCTCCCTGCTTCAGACCGAAGTCGTGAACCGCCTGCGCGGCCAGCGTGTAATCGGGCACTTGGATTGATTTGCTTGACGGTCAATGGCTTGGGGCGCAAAAGTTCAGGCGGATCGAGGAGCGAGAGGAGCGCGATGGCAGACCATAACCGACTTATGGTCGGCGCCGCGGCGCTATTCGTCCTCTTGTGGAGCACCGGTTTCATCGGTGCCAAGTTTGGGCTGCCCTATGCCGAACCAATGACATTTCTGGCGTTGCGCTTCGCTTTGGCGTCGGTCGCGCTGGGCATCTGGGGGTATCTGGCCGGGGAATTCAGAGGCGGGCTGGATGACATCGGCGGGGCAATCGTCGTCGGCACACTGATCCATGCCATCTACCTTGGCGGTGTGTTCACGGCAATCTGGCTTGGTCTTGGCGCGGCGCTCAGCGCGCTGATCGTCGGATTGCAACCGGTTTCGACCGCGCTTTTGTCGCGCATCATGCTGGGTGAGAGGCTGACGATCCGTCAGTGGCTGGGAATGGCCGTTGGCTTGTTGGGCGTGGCACTGGTGGTGGCGAAACAGCTGAGCAGCGCAGATGCGAACCCTGCGGGTGTGATCCTTTGTGTCATCGGGCTGATTGCGATCTCGTTGGCCTCGATCTTGCAAAAGGCACGCGGCGTCTCTCACCGGTTGGCGGCTGATAATGCGGTTCAGTTTGCCGCTGCAGCAGCGGTAATGGCCGCTGGAGCAGCGGCACTGGAGACCGGAGAGGTCGACTGGCAGCCGGAGTTCATTTTGGCGCTCGGTTGGATGGTCGTGGCACTGTCTTTGGGCGCGATCTCGCTCTTGTACATCCTTTTGCGCCACGGGGCGGTGGCGGTCACGGCGAGTCTCTTTTTTCTTGTGCCGGGTGTCACTGCGATGATCGCCTGGCTGATGTTTGATGAGCGTTTTGGCCTGGTGGAACTATGCGGTCTGATTGGTGCGATGATCGGCGTGCGGCTTGTCACGGTCGCCAGAACAGCTCAGACGTCCGATCAGGTGCCCGGTGCCGGAGACCGCTGAGACGGCCTGTGCTAGCCAAGCGTGTCGATGAAGCATGCCGTGTTTTCGGCGATCTCGTCCGGTGTCACGCCATGGCGAAAGACGTTCAGAAACCCGTTTTCCGGGTGCATCAGGTAGATGAACGCGCTGTGATCCATCAGGTAGAAATCCGGATCGTCACCAGGTGCCTTCTGATAGAAAACCCGATAGGCACCGGCGGCGTCGGCGATTTGCTCATCGGTGCCTGTCAGGCCGATCATGTCCGGGTGTAGATTATCGGTGAAGTCAGCCATCACCTCTGGCGTGTCGCGCGCCGGATCGATCGTCACGAAAGCGGTGCGCACGTCATAGCCGCGCTCGGCTAGAACATCTGTCGCCGCGGCCATGTTGGCGGCATCCACCGGGCAGACATCCGGACAGAAGGTATAACCGAAATACATCAGTGTCGGGCGATCGATGATTTCCGCGTCAGTGACGGGCGTGCCCGTTTCCGAGACCAGTTTGAATGGCCCGCCGATGGACGCACCGCCCGTCGCGACGCCGCCACCGCATTCCGCGAGCGGGGAAGACGGGTTCAAGGCCATCCAGGCCCCGACGCCGAGACTTCCGGCGACAACGACGCTGGCGGCAATTGCATAGGTCTTGGTGGTCGGCATGTCTCGCTCCGTCGATCTGACTTTCTAGAGATAGGTAAATCGGAGCGCGATACCAATGCGACCAATATGCGATTGTGCTCGGGGCAGGGGGTTTTGGTGCGAAGGGCGTGGTGTTAGGACAATGACATGCCGGACTCGATCTTTCAGGACATGTGGCGCGCCGGGGCGCGCGGGCGGTGGGTCCGCCTGCGGACCCTGACCACGTTGCGATGGCTTGCGGTCATCGGACAGGCAGCGGCGGTTTTCGTCGCCTATAGCGTCTTTCACGTTGATGTGCCCTGGGAGTTATGCGCTCTCGCCATTGCGGCATCGGTGGTTTTCAACATCATTTCGATGCAGATCTACCCTCCCACCACACGGCTGAGCGAGCGCGCAGCGACGCTGTCGATGATGTTCGACCTGGTTCAGGTATCGTCGCTCCTGGCGATCACCGGCGGGCTGGCCAATCCGTTTGCGGTTCTCATGCTGGCACCGGTCACGATTTCGGCATCGGCGCTGACCTTGCGGTCGACTTTTGCGGTCGGTGTTTCCGCTCTCGCACTGATTACCTTTCTGGCGTTCTGGTCGCTGCCGCTGACTTATGAAGGGGGACGACGGCTGGAGCTGCCGACGATCTATGTTTTCGGCGTCTGGCTGGCGTTGACGATCTCCGTCCTTTTCATGACGTTCTATGCCCGCCGGGTGACGGTGGAGACATATCGCATGAGCCGCGCCCTGCGCGCCGCGGAGGCAGCGCTGGCGCGTGAACAGCGCCTGACCGCCATTGGCGGGCTGGCGGCGGCAGCCGCGCATGAGCTGGGCACGCCGCTCGCCACGATCAAGCTGGTGTCGAGCGAGCTGGCGGATGAGCTGAAGGGCAACGAGGAACTGCGTGAGGATGCGGAGTTGATCCGCTCTCAAGCCGATAGATGCGGTGACATTCTGGCCGATCTGCGCCAGGGGGGGCGCAGCGACGAGCACGTGAAACGCGTGCCCATCACGGCGGTGATTGAAGAGGCAGCCGGCCCCCATACCGACCGCGGCAAACCGATCATTGTCCGGCTCGATGGCATAACGGTCGGGCCGGAAGATGAGCAGCCCGTGATCATGCGCACGCCGGAATTCGTTCACGGGTTTCGCAACCTCGTGCAGAATGCCGTCGATTTTGCCGAGACGACGATCTGGATCGACATTGTTGAAACCGGGAACAATCTGCGGATCGTCGTTGGCGACGACGGACCCGGATATCCTGACGAGCTCTTGCAGATGCTGGGCGATCCCTATGTCACGTCCCGCCCGCGCGCGGCCGATCCTGGTCAGGGGCGGATGGGCGATCAGACGGGCATGGGGCTCGGCCTTTTCATTGCGAAGACCCTTCTGGAACGCACGGGCGCGCGGGTCTCGTTCGCCAATGCAGAACGGCGCGTTCGGCGCAGCAATCGCGGCCAGCCGCTGGAGCAACGCCGACCACCCGGTGCGGTTGTAGCTTTGGTCTGGATTCGGTCGCAGCTTGTTGCGACCGAGCAGGATGCGCGCGGTCCACTGGGCCAAAATCCGCGCTTTACACTTGAAAATATTTAACAAACTGGCTGCTCTATTAACTATCTTGACTTCATCGGTAACTCGCCTTTAGGTGTAGTAAAGTTTGTTTGCAAAATGCGACACCATTTGAGGTCGCTGATATTGAGTGGGGCGCTCAATGGAGTTTATGAGTTTAGAGTATGTGGTACTGGGTTTTTTAGGCTTCGCGAGTGTGGTGCTCGCTTTGTCTGTTATCCGGGACCAGAAATCATCGTGGCGCGAAGATGAACGCGATTTTGCGGTCGGTGGCCATCTGCCGACCGTCAGGATTTCTGCCGACGGAATAATTGAGCCATCAATTACCGCCCGGCTGCTGCTGAAAATTCCGGATGGCGGCGCACTGGACATGGCGTCGATGGGCGCGGCATTAACGACATCTTCGGGGCACATGTTCGAACAGAAGCTGACGCAATTGGTCGAGCAAGGCCGCGGTTTCCGCACGGTCGTTCAGACTCGCGCAGATCGGATGCTCGAAGCCATCGGTGTGGCGCGGGGTTTTGATGTAGTCATCACGCTGATCGATCAGACCGAAGTCCAGAAGAAGGTCGAAGAGGCGAGGGCAGAGCTTAGTTCCCTGTCGGAGGAGTTGGACGACCTTCGCGCGGCCCAAGCGGCGGCTGGCACAGCAACCTTTCGCGCTGGCGTGCTGACAGAAGGGCAGCGCGCGGCGATGCCGTACCTTGCCGGCAAGCAGCTGCCCGAACCGGTGGAGCGGCGGCTGGTGGAAGCAGCAGCAGAAGGACATCAGCGCAAGCGCGTTGTGGTCCCGGCAGCGGAGACAGGTAGCACCGACGCGGCATTCGATCTGATCTGCGCTGATCGCGAGCGCGAACTGTTTGTCGCACAGAACGCCGATTCTGCCCTGGCGGCGGAGCGTTCGATGAACCGCCTCGTCTACACCATGTCCGAAACCTTCGCCCATCTGCGGGTCGGGCTGATGATTTTTGACGTGGAAAAGCGGCTATCCCTGTTCAATCCGGCGATTATCGATATCTTCGGCGATGACCCTGAGTGGATGTCGCGGCGCCCGCATCTGCGTGATGTGCTGGACCGGATGCGGCAAAGCCGGACGCTGCCCGAACAGCTCGATTTCGCCGCATGGCGTCAGCGGATTTTTGACCTGATCGATGATGACCAGCCGGAATCCTATGAGGAAATCTGGCATCTTCCAAACGGACGGTCGCTGATGGCGTTGTTCCGCCCGCATCCGTCGGGCGGGCTCGCCTTCATTGTGGAGGACATTACGGAATCGGTGGCCCTGAAGCGGACGAACAAGGCCGAAAAGGCGGCGCGCTTCGCAACGACCGACATTCTGGAGGAAGGTATCGCCGTCTTCGGGCCAGATGGCCGGTTGCGGATGGCGAATGCGTCCTTCGGTTACATCTGGGGCATTGACCAGAAGATGCTGGAGCGTCCCACCCATGTGAACGAGATTGTCATGCTGTGTGCGGCACGAGCCGATGCACCGGAGTTCTGGAACAAGGTCACCGGCGCGACCACCTTGGGTGTCGGGCGGACCGTCGACGTGCAGAAACTTGCTCTTGCGAATAACAGCTATCTGTCGGCGCGCATCTCGCCGATGCCGGATGGGTCGACATTGCTGGTTTTCTCCGACGTGACCGCGACGGAACAGGTGGCGGTGGCGCTCAGGCAGCGCAATCAGGCGCTGGAGCATGCCGACGAGATGCGCAGCGCTCTGATTGATCAGATCTCGCATCAGATGCGCACGCCGCTCAACTCCGTCTTCGGATTTGGCCAGCTGTTGTCGGAGGAGTTGATCGGCAAACTGAACGCCGTTCAGCGCGACTACGTGCAGGGTATCATCGTCAGCTCGTCGGAGCTTCTGGACGCGATCAACGGCATGGCGGACCTGATCACCATCGGTGCCGAGGTGCTGGAGGATGAGGAAGAATACCTTGATCCGGCGCTCGTGCTTGTTGACGTGGTCGAGGTGGCGACAAAACGTTTTGCCACGAAGGACCGCAAGGTTGTGATCGTTCCGGGTGCCCCCACCCACGTGTTCACTGGCCAGCGTGTGCGTCTGCGCCAGATCATGTTCAACATGCTGATGGATGCCCTTACGAAAACCGATGATGGCGGCACGGTAACTGTGCGGATCGTTCCGGCGGGCACGGACCTGGTTCTTGAATGTTCGCATCCCGCCACGGCCAAGGAGACCGAACCGGGCCTTGCCCTCGCGCTCGTCAGGCGGTTCGTTCAGCTTAACGGTGGTAATGTCGATGTCAGTCATGGCGACGATGGTACGCGGCGGGTTCGCTGCTGCGTCACCGATGTGCAGGAGAGGAAGCCGCTGAAGGCAGTGGAGGCGATTTCCGACGATCGGACGCTCGCGAACCGCGCGCAATAGGGGTATCAACGTCGGACGAAGCCATCCGGCCCCTGCTGCGAACCGATCCTCGATGCCCGACCAACCCACCTGCAAGACTGCGCCGCCCTGTCGTTCCGGTGATCGGCACCACATTTTTCTTGCCGATCACGAAGCGACTGCGCGGCTCGGCCACGAACTGTCCAAAGTGCTGAGTGCCGGTGACATTGTCCTGCTGGACGGCGAAATGGGCACTGGCAAAACCGCGCTTGCGCGTGCGCTGATTGCTGCTCGTCTGCGGGCTGATGGGAAGCCACCGGAGGATATTCCGTCCCCCACCTTCACCCTTGTACAGACATATGAAGCGGATGTGCCGATCTGGCACAGCGATCTCTACCGCCTCACTGATCCTGACGAGGCGGCCGAATTGGGTCTGGAGGAGGCATTCGAGGGCGCGATAACCCTGATCGAATGGCCTGACCGTTTGGGCCGGATGATACCGCCGAGATGGCTGCGCCTGACCCTCGGTTTCGCGGTGCCGGAGGGGCGCTGGCTGCGCTGGGCGGTCAGCGGGTCAGGGTGGGAAGATGCCGAAGCGGTGCTGGAGGGGATGGATCGTGACTGTTGAGACAAGGGAGGCGGCAGCGGCGCGCGAGGATGCCAAGGCCCTGTTCCTGCGACAATCAGGATGGGCCGGGGCCCGTCTGACGCCGCTGGCGGGCGATGCCTCAAACCGGCGCTACCAACGCATCGCGGCCGGGCCGGGCGGAGCCCATGCCGTGTTGATGGATGCCCCGGCGGCGCGCGGCGAGGACATCTTTCGCTTTCTGGCATTTACCAGTTGGTTGCTGGATCACGGCCTCAGCGCGCCGAAGGTGATTGCCGCTGACGTGGCAAGCGGTTTCGCGCTGATCGAGGATCTGGGCGATGAGCTTTATGCCCGTATGGCACGTGAAGCGCCTGACTGCGAAGGGATGATCTACGGCAGGGCGGTCGATCTTCTGGCGCATCTCGCGGTGATCGACGCGCCCAAGACTGTCCGTTGGGGCAAGGAGGCTGTGGCAGTTGATCCCTATGACAACGCTGCCCTTTGCCGAGAGGCCTTGCTGGCGATGGAGTGGTGGTTCGAGGGTACGACCGGCGCACCCCCAGCCGCCGACCTGATGGCTGAGTTTGCCGACTTGGTGTCGGCCGCCGCCATGCCGGTCGCACAGTGCCGCGAAGTGCTGGTTCTGCGCGATTATCATGCGGAGAACCTGTTGTGGCTGCCTGCGCGCAAGGGCCTCGCGCAGGTCGGATTGCTGGATTATCAGGATGCGCTCACCGGCTCGGCGGCCTATGACCTCGTCTCGCTTCTGGAAGACGCGCGGCGCGATACCTCTTCTGCCTTGCGTGATGCGATGTTCGATCGTTATTGCGCGGCTGCGAAAATCGTCGACCGTGACCGGCTCGCGCGTGATTATGCGGTTCTCGGTGCGCAGCGCAGCCTGAAAATCATGGGCATCTTCGCCCGTCTCTGGCTGCGGGATGGAAAGCTGGGATATCTGGAGATGACACCGCGCGTCTGGGAACATCTGCAACGCGATCTCTCGCATCCATCACTGGTCGCGTTACGCTCATTCGTGGAGCGGCATTTGCTGCCACCCACCGCTGCGGCGATCGAGCGCCTGACAGGGGCGCGCCAATGATCACCATCAGTGTCGCGATGGTGATGGCCGCCGGATTCGGCACGAGGATGGGCGATCTGACGCGGGATTGCCCCAAACCCCTGTTGTCGGTCGCCGGGCGCTGCCTGATTGATCATGTCCTCGACCATGTCGAACGGGCGGGCATATCCCGTGCCGTCGTAAATCTGCATTACCGGGGCGATCAGGTGCGGGCCCACCTTGCCGCGCGCCGCAGCCCCAAGATCCTGTTTTCGCCGGAGCATGACCTTCTGGAAACCGGCGGCGGGGTCGTTAACGCGCTGCCGCTGTTGGGGGATGCACCCTTTGTGACGCTGAATGCCGATGCGATCTGGACAGGCGATGATCCGGTCCCGGCCCTTCAGGCGGGCTGGGACGCGAAGATGGGCGCGCTACTGCACCTCGTCCCGCGTGAAAGAGCGATCGGCTATACGCGGGCCGGCGATTTCTTCCGCGATGATGCTGGCCGCTTGTCGCGGCGCGGCGACGCCGAAATTGCACCGCTTGTTTTCACCGGTGCCCAGATCGTGCGGCCCTCCGCGTTTCAGGACGCACCGAAAGGTGCATTTTCGACCAATATCATCTGGGACAGACTGATCGCGGAGGGGCGGTTGTTCGGGATCGTGCACCCCGGTCACTGGGTCGATGTCGGCACGCCCGATGGGTTGGCGCTGGCGGAGGAGACGCTCGCATGATGGCGATTTTCGGTGGTGCCGGCCCGCGCGTCTTTGCGACACCGCCGGGGGCCGACTTTGCGGCTGCGCTGGCGCGCGGGATGATGACGCGGCTCGGCACTGCGCCGCCAGAGGCGCTGGCGTCCGTCGAAATCGTACTGAATACCCAGCGGACGCGGCGGGCTGTCTCCGAGGCGTTCGAAGAACTTGGCCCTGCGGTCTTCCTGCCCAGGCTGGCCACAATCGATGGCTTTGCGCAGGCCGAATGCGATGCACCGCCGCCGGTCGATCGGCTTTCACGCCGGTTGACACTGACGCGTCTGGTGGAGGCACGGCTGCGTGCTGCACCGGGCCTTGGTCCCATCGCGGCAGCAGGTCCGCTGGCGGAGGCGCTGGCGGCACTGCTCGACGAGACGCAGCGCGAGGACGTGCCGCTGAGCGCGCTCGATGGCATCGTCGAGGGGGGCATGGAGCTTGCCGCGAGATGGGAAGAGACGCTGGCATTCCTTCGGGTCATTCGCGACCTCTGGCCTGCGACACTGGCCGCTGATCCGGCGAGGAGCGATCCCGAAGCCAGACGCGCCGCCGCGATGGCGGCTTTGCTCCGGCGCTGGCAATCGGTGCCGCCGACCCATCCGCTGATCGTTGCGGGCTCCACCGGTTCGCAGAAAATCAGCGTCGATCTTCTGGTCGCCGTCGCCTCACTGCCCCAGGGCGCGATTATCCTGCCGGGCTTCGATTGGGGTATGGATGCCGATGCCTGGGCTGCGGTAACGCCTGACCATCCGCAATATGGGTTCTCGCGGCTGATGAGACGGCTGGGGATCGGGCCGGGCGAGGTTGGTGAATGGACGCAGACGCCGCCCAATCCCCGCGCGCGGCTGTTGACAGAGGCGCTGCGCCCTGCGCCCGTGACCCATAAATGGCGCGCGGCGCTGCCCGAATTGACGCGGATGGGCGCGGTGGCAACTGCCGGTCTGACCCTGATTGAGGCTCCCTCCCCGCGCCGCGAGGCCGAAGCTATCGCGCTCGTGATGCGCGAGGCGTTGGAGCGTGGCGAGCGCCGTATCGCCCTGATCACCCCCGATCGCCCTCTGGCGCGCCGGGTTGCGGCCATTCTCGACAGATGGGGGCTGGAGCCGGATGATTCGAGCGGCCGGCCGCTGGCGCTTACCCCGCCCGGCGTGTTTCTGATCATGCTGGCCCCGTTTCTGACCGGCGCGTTCGACGCGTCGGCATTTCTGGCACTGCTGAAGCACCCGCTGTTTTGCGCCGATGCGCGCCGCGCACATCTGAAAGCGGTGGAGAGGCTGGAACTTGGCTATCTGCGAAAACGGCAAGAGGCGCTGCGCCTTCGGTCCGTTGCGGCAATTGAGGGGGTGATTGCAGACGAACTGGTTGCAGATGCGGACAGCCCCCTTGCGCATCTCCTCCCTGCGCTTGCCTGCCTGCGCCCGTGGTCTGAGGTCGACCGACCGCTTGCCGATATGGTCGCCGATCATGTCAGCACGGCCTCGGCGCTTGGCGGCAGCGAGGTCTGGGCCAAGAAAGCGGGACGCGAAGCCGCAATCGCCATGGACCGGCTGCGTGAGGCTGCGCCCTCCTATGGCGATGCGGCACCCGGCCTTTATCCCACATTGCTCGCGGCGGCGCTGTCCGATGCGCCCGATCTGCGCGAGGAAGCCTATCGTGCCGACCAGCGGCTGAAGATCTGGGGGCCGCTGGAGGCACGCAGCCAATCCGCCGACACTGTCATCCTCGGAGGGCTGAATGAAGGCGTCTGGCCGCCCGCGCCCGCCGTCGATCCATGGCTCAGCCGTCCGATGCGCGTGCGTGCGGGCCTGCAGCCGCCCGAGCAACGCATCGGCCTCTCGGCCCATGATTTCGTGCAGGCCGCATCGGCCCCGCGTGCCGTGCTGACGCGGGCGGTGAAACAGGACGGCGCAACGATCCGTGCGCGTTGGCTGGCGCGCCTGATGACATTGCTGGAAGGCGTGGATGAAGGTCGCGCACTTTCGGCCATGCGGGCGCGGGGCCAGCACTGGCTCTCGCTGGCCGATGCGATGGGTGCGGTCGATGCGCCGAAGCCCGCGCCGCGCCCGGCACCGAGGCCGCCCGCTGCGGCACGCCCGCGCGAATTGTGGGTGACCGATATCGAGCAACTGATCCGCGATCCTTATTCGGTCTATGCCAAACGCGTTCTGAAACTGCGTCCGCTGGACGATGCAGGGGCAGTACCGGATGTCCGGCTGCGCGGGCAGGTGCTGCATGCCGTGGTCGAGACGTTCATCAAGGAGACGAGGGAGGAGGTGCCGCCGGGGCGTTTGGCGGACGATCTTTTCATGCGGATCGCCGAGGCGGAGATTGGCAAGGTCGCGGCCGCCCCCGCGCTGGCGGCAGCCTGGGCGGCGCGGCTCGACCGGGTGCGCGACTGGTTTCTGTTCGAGGAGCGCAAGCGGCGCGCCCATGGCTGCCCGGTGGGCGTCGAGGCGACGGGCGCAGTGACGTTCACCACCGATCTTGGGCCGTTCAAGCTTGGCGGACGGGCGGACAGGATAGACAGGCTCCGTCGCGGTGGTGTTGCGATTTACGACTACAAGGCCGCCGATACGCCGTCACCGAAGCAGGTTGCGCTCTTTGCAAAGCAACTCCCCCTGCTTGCAGCGATCTCGGCGGCAGGCGGTTTCGAGGGTTTGCCACCGGAGGTGGCGGCCGAACTCGCCTATCTCAGCCTCAGTGGTGCGGGGGAAGGAGGCAAGATGACCACCATCTCGCCAGAGGAGGATGTGCTGACCAAACTGGCGGGATTGATCAGTCGTTTCGAGGATGAGGACACGGCATATATCCCCCGCGCCTATCCAGAACAGATAACCTATGCCAGCGACTATGATCACCTGTCGCGTTACGGCGAGTGGACGGACCGGCCAGCCGATGACGCGCCGATCGGCGAGGGGGAGGGATGAGCGATGTCGGTGACATGGCCCGCATGGCGCAGCGTCGGGCGGCCGATCCTGCGGGGTCGGCCTGGGTCGCGGCGAATGCCGGATCGGGCAAGACGCGGGTATTGACGGAGCGTGTGGCGCGGCTTCTGCTCGAAGGGGCACCGCCCGACAAGATCCTGTGTCTGACTTACACAAAGGCGGCTGCGGCGGAGATGCAGGACCGTCTCTTTCGCATGCTGGGCAGTTGGGCAATGGCCGACGATGCAAGGCTGGCGAGGGCGCTCTCTGAACTTGTCGGGGATCAGATCGAGGTTCAGCCCGACCGCGCCCGACGCCTGTTTGCCGAGGCGCTGGAGACGCCAGGCGGGCTGAAGATACAGACGATCCACGCGTTCTGCGCCGGCCTTTTGCGCCGGTTTCCGCTGGAGGCGGGCGCACCACCAGGATTTCGCGAGATGGATGCGCGCCAGCAGGACGACCTGATCGCGGCGGTTCTGGACGAGATGGCGGCGGAGGAACCGCGCGGCAGCTCAGGTCCCTTTGCCGCGATTGCAGCGATCCTGAACGAAGGTGCGATCGAGGACCTGGCGCGCGAAGTGGTGGGCAGTGGCGCGCTCTTCCCGCCCGTGGTTGACGAGCAGGTCATCGCCGGTGCCTTCGGCGTTCCGGCTCCACCCGACCCGGTATCTGCCCGCAAGTGCGAGATGGACCGCCTGAACCCGAGTGCGCTGGCCCGGATGATCGCGGCCTGGCAGGTCGGCAGCGACGAGGATCAGAGCCGCGCGCAGGCCCTGACCGAGGCCGCGGCGCGCAGCCCGGACGATCTGGCGATCGATCTTGTTGATGGTCTGCTGACCCGGAACGGTGCGCCGCGCAAGCGCCAATGCACGAAGAACGCCAAAGAGGCTGAGCCGGACTGGGAAGCGCTCTGCGCGCATCTGACGGACATTGCGCTGGCCGTGCGCGAAGCCGAACTTGCCGCCATCGCCGCCGAGAGAGCCATGCGGCTGGCGCGGTTTGGCGGTGCGTTCATCACCCGCTACGAGGTGCAGAAGGCAGCGGGCTCGATGCTCGATTTCAACGATCTGGTAGGCAAGGCGCGCGCGCTCCTGACCTCGTCGGAGATGGCGCAATGGGCGCTCTATCGTCTCGATGGCGGGATCGACCATCTGCTGGTCGATGAGGCGCAGGACACCGCCCCCGCGCAATGGGATGTGATCGAGGCGATTGTGCGTGAATTCAGCGCTGGCGCGGGTGCGCGCGACACGGCGCGCACGGCTTTCGTCGTAGGCGACGAAAAACAGTCCATCTACAGTTTTCAGGGCGCGGCACCGGGCAAGTTTTCTGAAATGCGTGGGGCTTTCAGGGCTGATTTCGAGGCGATTGGGGGGTTGCGCGAAGAAGCATTGCAGGCGTCCTTCCGGTCCGCACCCGCGATCCTGCGTGCGGTGGATGCGACCTTTGCGGGCGCGCGGGGGGCGGGGCTGACCGCCGGCGATGTGCCGCCGACGCATCTCGCCTTTCATGGCGCGCGCGCCGGGCGCGTCGAGCTCTGGCCTCTGGTGGAGCCCGACCCGGCCAGTATTGATCCCGAACCCTGGCGTCCGGTCGATATGCCCGGCAAGCGTGAGCCGCGCCTGCGGCTGGCTGAACTGCTGGCAAATTACGTGGCCGACCTGTTGGCGAATGGCCACTTGCCGGGAAACGGCCGGCGCGTTCAGCCCGGTGACATCATTATCCTCCTCCAGGCCCGCAATCCGATGATGGGTCCGTTGATCGGCCACCTGAAACAACGTGGCGTGCCGGTTGCGGGGGCGGATCGCCTGAGCCTGATGGACGAACTGGTAGTCAGGGATCTCCTGGCGCTGATGCGCGTGGCGGTGACCGAGGCGGATGACCTGAGCCTTGCAGCGCTCCTGCGCTCACCGCTTTGCACATTATCTGAAGAAGATCTGTTCGATCTGGCCTATGGCCGGGGCAAACAAAGCCTCTGGTCGGTGCTGAAGGCGCGTGAGGATGCCTGGCCCGATGAATGTGCGCTGGTCAGGACCGCTATCCGAAGCGCTGACTATATCAGGCCCTTCGAGTTCCTCGAAAAGGTGCTGGTGACCCGCGATGGGCGCCGCCGGTTGCTGTCGCGATTGGGGCCGGAGGCGGATGACCCCATCGATGAGTTGCTGGCACAGGCGCTGATTTATGAAACCGTCGAGGCCCCGTCGCTGTCGGGGTTCCTGCACTGGATCGCGGCGGGTGAGACGGAGATCAAGCGCGAACAGGAAAGCGGACGTGGCGAGGTGCGCGTGATGAGCGCACATGGCGCGAAGGGGCTGGAGGCACCGATTGTCATCCTGCCCGATACGATGCGAAAACCCGGTGCCAATGACCGCGCGAAAATCGTTCAGATCGAGACCACCTCTGGCCCGCGCGCTGCGTGGAAACTGCCCAAGGATCAGGAGCCGCACCTTCTGGCGGAGGCCCGCAGCAATCTCAACGCGGCAATGGCGGCGGAGCACCGCCGTCTGCTTTACGTAGCGATGACCCGGGCGGAGGACTGGCTGATCGTCGCCGGTGCCGGGGCGGATGAGCCGAAAAGACGTGCGGACACATGGTATGAGCTTGTCGCCGATGGTTTCGCTGATCTTGGCACGGGGAAAGAGACCGTGCCGGGTCTGTCCTCACCGGCGCTGGTTCTGGAAGAGGACGGTGACGGGAGGCAAGACGGTGTCGCGGTGCCGGATGTCCCCCTGTCACAGGAGGCCGACTTGCCTGGATGGGTGTTCGCCAGGCCGCCGAAGGTGCCATCCTCACCCCGACGGATCACTGCAAGCGCGCTGACCGAAGAGGCGGAGTTCACCGGTCACGGGTCGATGCCGCCCGATCTGGCGCGCCGACGCGGCGAGGCGATCCACGCAGCGCTGGAGGGGGGCGCGGCGGACATCGCAGCCATCCGCCGCGCCATTGATGCGTTCGATCTGCCCCCCGCCATTGCAGAAGCAGCGGCGGAGGAGGCATGGGCGGCGCGGTCATTACCGGAGGCACGGGCGTTTTTCAGCGATAATGCGCTGGCCGAGGTCGGCATGGCCGCAGAACATCTTGGTATCAAGCTTAGCGGGCGGGTCGATCGGCTGGTTATCGGCGAGAATCTGATCGCCTTTGTCGATTTCAAGTCTGACGCTGTCCCGCCGCCCGTAGGGCAGGCAATGCCATCCGCCTATCTGGCCCAGATGGCGGCCTATCGCTCCATCCTGCGTGGCATTTATCCTGACCGTGATGTGCAGGCCCACATCCTCTGGTCAGCGGTGCCACGGCTCGACCTCATGGATGGCGGGGACATGGATCAGGCACTCACCGCTGCAATCGCTGAATTGGTGTCTTGACCCCCCTTTGCGGCATTCTTACCTTTACCCTCCCGGGCGGCCACAACCCGAGTAACAAACGAGCCGCCATGTGAGAGGAAAGAGAGGTCCACATGACCACTATCGCCGTAACTGACGCAAGTTTCGAAGCGGATGTGATCAATTCCGACAAGCCTGTGGTTGTCGATTTCTGGGCCGAATGGTGCGGTCCCTGCAAGCAGATCGGTCCGTCGCTGGAGGAACTGGCGGCTGAGATGGGTGACGAGGTCATCATCGCCAAGGTCAATATCGACGAAAACCCCAACGCGCCCTCGCGGTTCGGCGTGCGCGGTATCCCGACCATGATCATGTTCAAGGACGGCGAGGCGCAGTCGACCAAGGTCGGCGCAGCACCGAAGTCGGCAATTCAGAGCTGGATTAAGGAATCGCTCTGAATTCGGCCTGACAGAGATTAGAACAAGGCCCGGTCATCACGACCGGGCCTTTTTCATGGCGACTGGGGGCTGATGGCGCTTGCCAGGGCGTAGGCCAGCCAGTTCTTCGGGATCATATGACCTTGCTCATGGGTGCACAGCTCCACCGGCGGGCCGCCACAACTGGTCCAGCGGCGGCACTGGAATATGCCCACGGCCTCTTGCTCGTCCGGCTCCGCGCGGCACTGATTCTCGGCCAGCCATAGCGAGACTGCGCCTTCCGGTGCGCCGTCTTCGCCAAAGGGAAAATCCACCACCGTGTCTTTCAGCCCGTGGACATGGGAAATCCTGACAGGCTCTCGGCAGTCTTCGTCCCGCCGGAGTGTCCCGGCGATGGGCAGGAAGGTGCCGATCGCGCCCTTGTCGCAGGCCAGCCGCCAGGCCATCGCGCCGCCATAGGAAAAGCCGGAGATGTAAAGCCTGTCGCGGTCGATATTCCAGCGTTTTGCGGCATCATCGAGCACCGCGAGGGCAAAATCACTGTCGCGGCTGCCGGCCTGCCAGAAGGACCAGCTACGGCCGAGGCCCTGCGGTGCGATCAATAATGCACCGGCATCGGCGGCGGCGCGGGCCACGCGCTGGTTCTTCAGCACCCCGCCGCTGCGCCGCCCCCAGCCGTGAAAGTGCAGCAGGACGGGCACAGCGCTTTTGCCGTCCCACCCGGGCGGCGGCGCGGCGTGATATTCCCGCTCACCAAGGGCGCAGGCGATATCGCCGCCACAGGGCGCGGCCAGGGCAGTGAGTGGGAAAAAGAGGGCGATGAGAAGATATTTCAGCATGGTCGTCCCTAGCCGGTCCGCCCTTCGCGCTCAATTAACGGTTTCGGGAGGCGCGGCGCGCAAAGCCGGGATCAGTGCTTGCGCCGTTTTTGAAACAGGCCTATATGCACCTCACATAGCGGCGTCCTTGTCAGACCATCGACAAGGGCCAAACCGGACACGGAGCGGGCCGCGAGGCTCGCTTTTTGCGTTTCTGGAGACATGATCTTGGTCGATATGCTTGCCAAAGCACCGATGGATCGGCGCATTGCCGACATCATCCAACCCACGGTGGAGGGGATGGGATTCGAATTGGTGCGCGTGCGCCTGATGGGCGGTAAATCCATGCGCCTGCAGATCATGGCGGAGCGTCCCGATGGCGGGATGGAAGTGGATGAGTGCGCTGCCCTCTCGCACGCCATATCCGCCGTTCTGGATGTCGAGGATCCGATCGACCGCGAATACGCATTGGAGGTATCGTCCCCCGGTATCGACCGCCCGCTGACACGCCCTCAGGATTTTGAACGCTGGGCCGGTTGGGAAGCACGGCTTGAGACGGACGAGTTGATCGATGGGCGCAAGCGGTTCAATGGCCAGTTGCGCGGCGTAGAGGATGGCGAGATCCTGATCGATATCGACAAGGGCACCATCGGGCTGAAATTTGAATGGCTGGCCGATGCCAAGCTGGTGCTGACCGACGATCTGATCGCCGACAGCCTGAAGGCGCGCAAGGCGCAAGGATTTGATCCCGGCGAGAAACTGTCCGGGTTTGACGAGATAGAAACCGATGATCCCGCCTCGAACGAGGATGACGGAGACAAGAGAGAGGACGCCTGAGATGAGCAACAGTGCCATCAGTGCCAACCGGCTGGAGCTTTTGCAGATCGCTGATGCGGTCGCGCGTGAGAAGCTGATTGATCCTGAGCTGGTTCTCGAAGCGATGGAAGACAGCCTCGGCAAGGCCGCGCGCCAGCGCTACGGAGCGGAGCTGGACATCCGCGCCCATATCGACCGCAAGTCGGGCGAGATGACCATGTTCCGCGCCCGTGAAGTGGTCGAGGAGGTGGAGAATCACTCCGTCGAGATCGCGCTTGCAGATGCGATTGCGATGAACCCCGAGGCCGAGATTGGTTCAGTCATCACCGATCCGCTGCCGCCGATGGATTTTGGCCGCGTTGCCGCGCAGACCGCGAAACAGGTCATCGTCCAGAAGGTCCGCGATGCGGAGCGTGAGCGCACCTATAACGAGTTCAAGGACCGGGTCGGCGAGATCATCAACGGCGTCGTCCGGCGTGTGGAATACGGCAATGTCATTGTCGATCTTGGCCGCGGCGAAGGCATCATCCGCCGCGATCAGCTGATCATGCGCGAAGCATTCCGCGTCGGTGATCGCGTCCGCTCCTACATCCGCGAAGTCCGCGAGGAAGCCCGCGGGCCGCAGATTTTCCTGTCCCGCACGGCACCTGAATTCATGGCCGAGCTGTTCAAGATGGAAGTGCCCGAGATTTATGATGGCGTCATCGAGATCAAGGCCGTTGCGCGCGATCCCGGCTCCCGCGCCAAGATCGGTGTGATTTCCTATGACAACTCCATTGATCCCGTCGGGGCCTGCGTCGGTATGCGCGGCAGTCGCGTTCAGGCGGTGGTGAGCGAGCTGAATGGCGAGAAGATCGATATCATCCCGTGGACCGAGGATGGTGCGACCTTCCTCGTGAACGCATTGCAGCCCGCCGAGGTTGCCAAGGTGGTGATGGACGAAGATGCAGGCCGGGTTGAGGTTGTCGTGCCGGATGAGCAGCTTTCGCTGGCCATCGGGCGGCGCGGTCAGAATGTGCGCCTGGCATCCCAGCTGACCGGCTGGGACATCGACATCATGACCGAGCAGGAAGAATCAGAACGCCGCCAGGCCGAATTCACCGAACGCACGAAAATGTTCCAGGACAGCATGAACGTGGATGAGATGGTAGCGCAGCTGCTGGTCTCAGAAGGGTTCGCGACGCTGGAAGAGGTCGCCTATGTGGAACTGGATGAGCTGACGGTCATTGAAGGCTTCGATGATGCCACGGCAGAGGAATTGCAGGCCCGCGCCCGTGAAAGTCTGGAAGAGATCAACGCCAAGGCGCTGGAGAAGGCCCGCGAGATGGGTGTGGAGGAGGCCCTCATTGATTTTGATGGAATCAGTCCCCAGATGGTGCTTGCATTGGCCGAAGATGGTATCCTGTCACTCGACGAGTTTGCGAAATGTGCGGATTGGGAACTGGCCGGTGGCTGGTCGACCATTGACGGCAAGCGGGTCAAGGACGACGGCATCTTGGAAAAGTTTGATGTCAGCCTTGAGGAAGCGCAATATCTGGTGATGAACGCCCGCGTGGCCTTGGGCATTGTTGCCGCCGAAGACGTCGTTTACGAGACGACGGAGACTGAGGAAGAAGAGACCGAGGAAGAGGCCGCACCTGTACAGATCAGCGATGCGGACGCATTGTTTGCATCAAAGGGCTGAGTGAGCGGAGCCGAGGATCATGACCCGGGGAGGCGCGGCGAAGCACCGCGAGGCACCGGAAAGGCGTTGCATCGCCAGCGGAACAAGCGGAGCGACAGATCGCATGATCCGCTTCGTTCTGGACCCGGCTGGTACACTGACCCCTGATCTGGCTGAAAGACTGCCAGGCCGGGGGGCGTGGCTGACAGCGGATACGGCCTCGGTTGCGCTGGCAGTGAAAAAGCGGCTGTTCTCGCGCGCGTTCCGCAGGCCCGTTGAGACGGGTGAGGATCTCGCGGTGCGGCTGGAGGCGCTGCTGACGGGGCGTCTGGTCGACGCGATCGGTCTGGCGCGCAAGGCGGGCCTTGCGGTAAACGGTTTTGAGAAGGCGCGCGCGCGGCTGCGCAAACCGGGTGTTGGGGCGGTTCTGGCGGCCTTTGACGGGGCCGAAGACGGGCGCGGCAAGGTCGCCGCACTGCGCGGCGATGCACCGCTGATCGAGGTGCTGACCAGTGCTGAACTCGGTTTGGCCTTTGGTCGCGATTCGGTGATACATGCTGTTCTGGATCAAGGCGGCGCGACGGAACGTGTGTTAAGAGAAGCGGATCGACTGGACGGGTTCCGCCAGTCGCGGTAAGGAGCGTCCCGCGCATCTGTTTACGCAGGTGCAGCAGCGCTGGATGAAGATGACTGCAACGGATCGGCAGGTGCTGATCCAACCATATGGATGATTGATGAGCGATAACGAAGGCGACAACGGCAAGGGCGGCAAGACGCTAAGTCTGAGAGGCAGTGGCACGGAGACGAGCCGCGTGCGCCAGAGCTTTAGCCATGGCCGGACGAAATCAGTCGTCGTTGAGAAAAAGCGCAAGCGCGTGGTGGTGCCCGGACAGGGTGGCGCAGTGCAGCCTGTTGTGCCCAAGCCCGCGGCCAAGCCGAAGGCGGCAGACGCGCCCGCACCGGCATCGACGCCGTCAGCGACACCCACACCCGCTCCCCCGGCGGCGCGTCCCGCACCTGATGTTGAGCCGGTGGTCCAGAAAGTGACGATTCCCGCTGCGCCTGATCGCGCGGTTTCGGAGCCGACGATCATCGAAAAACCTGCCCCTAAGCCAAAGCCGAAAGTCGAGACACCGGCGGAGCCTGCCAAGGTTGCTGCGCCCAAACCGGCCGAAACGCGCCCGGCGGCGCCGGCGGCAAAGACTGCGGGGACGACAGCGCGCGGTGCATCGCGGCGCGGCGGGGCTGGTGGCGGCAAGCCCGCCATGTTGAAGCCATTGTCCAAGGATGAATATGATCGGCGCATGAAAGCCCTTCAGGCAGCGAAAGCTGGCGAAGGTGCGCGTCGTGAGCGCGAGGAGGAAGAATCCCGCCGCCGCGAGGAGGAGCGTGAAGCCCGTCGCGCCGAACTGGAGGAAGCCCGCCGCCGCGAGGAAGAAGAGAAAATCCGCGCCGAACGCGAACAGGCGGAGCGTGAAGAGAAGAAGCGGCTGGAAGCTGCCGCGAGCGCACGTGCGGCCGCCGCTGCGCCCAAGACGGCGGGCCGCGATGGTGTCGTCAATGACCCAGCCGCAGCCTCAGCCGCTGCCGCCGCTGCCGAAAGCGGCGAAGACCGGGGCCAGAAGCGGCGCAGCGACGATGGCAAGCGTCAGCAGGACGCACCGGGCACGCCCCGGCCGTCTCGCGGCGGCGATGACCGTCGCCGGTCCGGCAAGCTGACGATCTCGCAGGCAACCGGCGACAATGAGCAAGGGCGTCAACGCTCTCTCGCATCGATGCGTCGCCGTCAGGAACGCGACAAGCGCAAGAGCTCCAATTCGGGTGCTGAGCGCGAGAAGGTTGTTCGCGACGTGACTATCCCGGACGTGATCACGGTTCAGGAACTGGCCAATCGGATGGCGGAACGTGTGGCCGATGTGATCAAGGCGCTGATGCGCAATGACATCATGGCGACGCAGAATCAGGCGATCGATGCCGATACTGCGGAACTGCTCGTCGAGGAATTTGGCCATAAGGTGAACCGCGTGTCGGAATCGGATGTTGAAACGGCGATCACCGGGGCGGTGGAAGACAATGAGGATGACCTCAAGCCGCGCGCAGCCGTTGTGACCGTTATGGGTCATGTCGACCATGGTAAGACCTCGGTTCTGGATGCGTTGCGCAAGACCAGCGTCGTCTCCGGCGAGGCGGGCGGGATCACGCAGCATATCGGGGCCTATCAGATTGAAACCGAAAGCGGCCATACGATCACGTTCCTCGACACGCCGGGCCACGCGGCATTCACGTCGATGCGGGCCCGCGGGGCGCAGGTTACGGATATTGTCGTGCTGGTGGTTGCGGCTGACGATCAGGTGATGCCGCAGACGATCGAGGCGATAAACCACGCGCAGGCGGCGGAAGTCCCGATGATCGTGGCGATCAACAAGATCGACCTGCCTGCGGCGGATGTTCAGAAGGTCCGGACGGACCTTCTGCAGCACAATGTTATCGTCGAGGATCTGTCTGGTGAGGTCCTTGACGTGGAAGTTTCCGCGCTGAAGGGCACAGGGCTCGACAAGCTGGTCGAGAACATCGTTTTGCAGGCCGAATTACTGGATCTGAAAGCCAACCCCGACCGCGCTGCCGAAGGTGCGGTCATCGAGGCACAGCTTGATGTTGGGCGCGGCCCGGTGGCGACCGTGCTGGTACAGAAAGGCACCTTGCGCAATGGCGATATCTTCGTTGTTGGTGAGCAATGGGGCCGCGTCCGCGCCATGGTCGACGACAAGGGCGACCGGGTGAAAGTTGCCGGACCGTCGGTTCCGGTCGAGGTTCTGGGCCTCAATGGCCTGCCCTCTGCCGGCGATGTTCTGAACGTCGTGAAGGATGAGACGGAGGCACGTGAGATTGCCGATTATCGCCAGCGCAAGGCGAAGGAATTGCAAGGCAATATCGGAGCGGGCATCACGCTTGACCAACTTCTGGCCCAGGCCAAAAGCGATGCGGCGGTGGCCGAGTTGCCGATCCTCGTCAAATCCGACGTGCAGGGCTCTGCCGAGGCGATCATCCAGGCGATGGAGAAGCTCGGCAATGACGAGGTTCGCGTGCGTGTCCTCCACAGTGGCGTCGGCGCGATCACGGAATCGGACGTGACCCTGGCCGAAGCGTCCAATGCGCCGATCATCGGGTTCAATGTGCGTGCAAACGCACCGGCCCGGACGGCGGCGCAGCAGAAGGGCGTTGAGATCCGTTATTATTCCATCATCTACGATCTGGTTGATGATGTGAAAGCGGCGGCATCAGGTCTTCTGTCGGCGGAAATCCGCGAGACCTTTATCGGTTATGCGAAGATCAAGGAGGTCTTCAAGATCACCGGGGTCGGCAAGATCGCGGGCTGCGAAGTCACCGAAGGTGTTGCGCGCCGTTCGGCGGGTGTTCGTCTGTTGCGCGACGATGTGGTGATCCATACCGGTAAGCTGAAGACCCTCAAGCGCTTCAAGGATGAAGTGAAAGAGGTTCAGGTCAGCCAGGAATGCGGCATGGCTTTCGAGAATTACGAGGATATCCGCGAAGGCGATGTGATCGAGATTTTCGAGACCGAGGAAATCGAACGCACGCTCTGATCCGGGCATCTGCCCGACAGGTTTTGAAAGAGCGGGCTGATTGCCCGCTCTTTTCACTTTAGGAAGTGGACCATGGCCAAGAGAAGTTATGAATCCGATGCCGGGCCAAGCCAACGCCAGTTGCGCGTTGGCGAAGTGATCCGGCGCGCATTGTCCGATGCGCTGACGCGCGGCGAGACCCATGAGCCGGACCTGGAGGGCGTGTCGGTGACAGTGACGGAGGTCCGCTGTTCGCCCGACCTGAAGATTGCGACAGTCTACGTCATGCCGCTTGGCGGCGGTAATGGCGATCAGGTGGTCAAGGCGCTGGCCCGCGCCAAGGGGGAACTTCGCCGCGCTGTGAACAAGCAGACCAGTCTGAAGTTCTCGCCCGATCTGCGGTTTCGGCTGGACGAGACATTCGATCAGTTCGATGAAACGCGCCGTCTGCTGGGCGATACCAATGTGCGCCGCGATCTGGACTGATGGCGCGGCGTAAACGCGGGCGGCGGATCGACGGCTGGCTGCTGGTCGACAAGCCGGAGGGGGTGACCTCCACCCAGGTTGTGGGCCGCGCGCGCTGGGCATTTGACGCACAGAAAGCGGGCCATGCCGGAACGCTCGATCCCCTGGCGACCGGTTTGTTGGCAGTGGCGTTCGGTGAGGCGACGAAGACCGTTCCCTATGCACAGGACGGGCTCAAGACCTATCGCTTTACCGTGCGGTGGGGGGAGCTGTCGGCAACTGACGACCGTGAGGGCGAGATCATCGAGCGCTCCGCCATCAGGCCAGATAACGCGGCGATCGAGGCGGTCCTGCCGGATTTTGTCGGCACCATAATGCAGCGCCCGCCCGCCTTTTCGGCGATCAAGGTGGGTGGCGCACGCGCCTATGACCTCGCGCGTGACGGCGCGCCGCCAGAGTTGGCAGAGCGGCCTATCCTGATCCGGCAGCTGCGTCTGATCGACCGCCCCGATGTCGATCATGCTGTGCTGGAGATGACCTGCGGCAAGGGGGGATATGTGCGCTCGGTCGCGCGCGACCTCGGTGCGGCGCTCGGCACTGTTGCGCGCGTTGATGAACTGCGCCGGGTCGCATCGGGGGGGTTCGCGGTCGATGCCGCGCTTTCCTTCGCTGCATTGGAGGCGCTTCGCGATGATCCAGCCGGCGGCGACTATCTCCTGCCGGTGCAGGCGGGTCTGTCCGATCTGCCACGGATCGCGGTGGATGACAGCGTCGCGGGGCAGCTCAGACACGGGCAGGGCGCTGCCGCCCCGCGCTGCGATGCGCCGGTATACTGGCTGTCTTGCCGTGATCAGCCTGTGGCGATCATGGCCAGTGAAGGCGGCCTGCCGGTGATCAGGCGCATCTTTTCGGAGCCAGCGGAATAGACGCCGCTGATGGATTCAGATTCTGCGCCGTCGTTTCTGCCGCGCCATAGGCGCTGGCGACATGCGACAGGCCAGACTGAAAGGCCCGTATCTGGTTGCGGATCTGTTCGTCAAAAGCTGCAGGCGCGCCCGCGAGTGTGTTGAAAAGACCCGCCGTCGCGGCAGCCTCGCTGACCAGCAGACGGACAGAAGGCGACACCGGACGCGCCGTGTCCTTTGGGGAATGGGAAGATGCAGACAAGATTGGCCTCCTTTTCGGTGAGACGCAAAAGATGCCCTCAATCGGTTAAATGCTGCTGAAGTGAGCGCGCGCGGCATTTACCAAGGTTAATCTGCCCACAATGACTGTCGCATCTTGTCGTTTTCGCTGGAAATCCCTTTCTATCTCGGCGATATAGCGCGCGTCGCGTCCGGCGAGACTGTTTGGAGGCGGACTTTGATGTGGTGACCGTGCTGGACGACATCCCGGTACTGGCCGTCTTGTCAGGGTATCTGGGTCAGCTGACCCGTTTCTTGATCGAAGGAGATCCCCGATGTCGATTACGCCTGAGCTGAAAGCACAGCTGATCAAAGAGTACGGTACCAAAGAAGGTGACACCGGCTCGCCCGAAGTGCAGATTGCGATCCTGACAAGCCGGATCAACACGTTGACCGAACACTTCAAGGTCAACAAGAAAGACAACCATTCGCGTCGTGGCCTGCTGAAAATGGTCAGCCTGCGCCGCAAATTGCTGGACTACACCCGTGCCAAGAATGAGGAACGCTATCAGGACCTCATCAAGAAGCTGGGTATCCGTCGCTAAGCCGTCAACGCTGAGAGCGCGCTGGTAACGGCGCGCTTTCTTGATTCTGAAAGGGCCGCCTGCAGGGCCCGGTGCGCCGCAAAGCGCAGCGAAACGGCAGGACACGTCCGCAGCGCGCGGCCTTGGGTTCCGGGTCAGCGCGTCAGGGTTTTTACGGAGCCACGGCCCAATGCGGGGCCAATAATGCGGAACGCAGCCCAACGGGGGCGCCGACCGTCCGAAAGGGAAACGCATGTTTGATATCACCACGAAATCCATCGAATGGGGCGGCGAGACGCTGACGCTTGAGACCGGCAAGGTTGCCCGTCAGGCCGACAGCGCTGTCATCGCCACCTATGGCGAGACATCGGTTCTGGCCGCTGTCGTCTATGAGAAGAAGCCCAAGGTCGGGTTCGATTTCTTCCCCCTGACCGTCCACTATCAGGAAAAATACTACGCCGCGGGCAAGATCCCCGGTGGGTTCTTCAAGCGCGAGGCGCGCCCGACCGAGAAAGAAACCCTGACCGCGCGTCTGATCGACCGCCCGATCCGCCCGCTCTTCGTGCCCGGCTTCAAGCACGAGACGCAGGTGATCTGCACCGTGCTCAGCCATGATCTGGAAAATGACCCGGATGTGGTGGCGATGATCGCCGCCTCCGCCGCGCTGACCCTGTCCGGCTGCCCGTTCCGTGGCCCGATCGGCTGCGTGCGTGTTGGGTACACCCATGACAACGAATACGTCCTCAACCCGAAGGTTGACGAGGTGAAGGAAAGCCGCCTGAACATGGTTCTGGCGGGCACCAAGAACGCCGTGATGATGGTCGAATCCGAAGCAGCCGAGCTGAGCGAAGATGAGATGCTCGGCGCTGTCACCTTTGGCCATGCCCAGATGCAGCCTGTCATCGACATGATCATCGGCATGGCGGAGGAATGCGCGAAAGAGCCGTTCGATTTCCAGCCTGCCGACAATTCGGAGCTTTACACCAAGGTCAAAGGCCTTGGCGAAAGCGCGATGCGCGATGCCTTCGCCATCACCGACAAGCAGGAACGCACCAGCGCCGTTGCCGCAGCCCGCGAGGCCATCAAGGAAGGTCTGAGCGAGGAGGAGGCCGAAGTGGCCGCCAAGGGTCTCTTCAAGGACCTGGAAGCCGAAGTTGTGCGCGGTGACATCATCAAGACCGGCAAGCGGATCGATGGTCGTGATCTGGCCACCGTTCGTCCGATCATCTCCGAAGTCGGCGTTCTGCCACGGACCCATGGCTCCTCCCTCTTCACACGGGGCGAGACGCAGGCGCTGGTCGTCACGACGCTGGGCACCGGCGATGATGAGCAGATGATTGACGCGCTCGAAGGCACGTATCGTTCGAACTTCATGCTGCATTACAACTTCCCGCCCTATTCGGTCGGTGAAGCGGGCCGCATGATGGGCCCGGGCCGCCGCGAAATCGGCCATGGCAAGCTCGCGTGGCGCGCGTTGCAGGCGGTTCTGCCGTCGGCGACCGACTTTCCCTACACGATCCGCATCGTGTCGGAGATCACCGAATCCAACGGCTCTTCCTCGATGGCGTCGGTTTGTGGCGCATCGCTGTCGATGATGGATGCGGGCGTGCCGCTGAAGGCACCGGTTGCCGGTGTCGCGATGGGTCTGATCCTGCAGGATGATGGCCAGTACGCGGTTCTGACCGATATCCTCGGCGATGAGGACCATCTCGGCGATATGGATTTCAAGGTGGCAGGCTCCGCCGACGGGATCACCTCGCTTCAGATGGATATTAAAGTCGCGGGCATCACCGAAGAGATCATGAAGAAGGCCCTTGCCCAGGCGAAGGACGGACGTGAGCATATCCTCGGCGAGATGAACAAGGCGCTGTCTTCGGGCCGTCAGGAATTCTCGGCCCATGCGCCGCGGATCGAGACGATGCAGATCAACCCCGACAAGATCCGCGAAGTGATCGGCTCGGGCGGCAAGGTGATCCGCTCCATCGTTGAAGAATCCGGTGCCAAGGTCGACATCAACGACGAGGGCATCATCAAGTTGGCCTCCCCCGATGCGGCGGCGATCGAAAAGGCGCGTGAGCTGATCAATTCCATCGTGGAAGAGCCCGAAGCCGGGCGCATCTACAAAGGCAAGGTCGTCAAGATCATGGACTTCGGTGCCTTCGTGAACTTCTTCGGCAAGAAGGACGGTCTGGTCCACATTTCCCAGATGACGTGGGAGCGGGGGTCGAATCCCAAAGACCTCGTCAAGGAAGGCCAGGAAGTCTGGGTCAAGCTGATGGGCTTTGACGATCGCGGCAAGGTGCGCCTCAGCATGAAAGTCGTCGATCAGGAGACCGGCAAGGAAATCGAGAAAGTCGAAGACTGATTTTCGGTCAGAGATAGATCAAGCGAAGGCCCCGGAGACGGGGCCTTTTGCGTTTTGGGGCGGATCGGACCATTGTCCCTCCAAATGGGAGGAGCCGATATGGGCAAACTGACGGGAAAGACCGCGTGGATCACCGGCGGCGGTGGTGGCATTGGTGAAGCGTCGGCCAAGGCGCTGGCGGCATCCGATGCCCATGTCGTCGTCTCCGGTCGGCGGCGGGAAGAGCTGGACCGGGTCGTGGCAGAGATTGCGGCTGCGGGCGGATCGGCATCGGCCATCGCGCTCGATACCTCCGAAAATGACGCGGTGGAGGCGGCGGTGGCAGAGATCGCTACGGCGCATGGCGGTATCGACATTCATATGGCGAATGCCGGCATCAACGTGCCCAACCGGTCCGTCGCCAGAGTGACTGCGCAGGACTTTGCGCGGGTGGTCGATGTGAACCTGAATGGTGTGATGTACGGGGTGCTGGCGGTTCTGCCCCACATGCGCAAGGTCGGCGGCGGAACACTGATCCTGACCTCGTCATGGGCGGGACGGCACGCATCGAAACTGACGGGCCCCGCGTATAATTCATCGAAGCATGCGGTCGTCGCACTGGCCCATTCCCTCAATCAGGAAGAGGCGATCAACAATATCCGCTGCACCGCGCTGATGCCGGGGGAGGTCGCAACGCCCATCCTGCAGTCGCGCCCGGTCGTGCCGACGGCGGAGGAACAGTCACGGATGCTTCAGTCCGAAGACCTCGGCGAGACGGTGCGTTTTATCTGCGAGGCACCCGCCCATGTCTGTTTCAACGAGATCCTGATCAGCCCGACGAAAAACCGGTTGTTCACCTCAATCACCTAGGGCGTTTTCGCAACCACGCTATGATGAAATGGGAGTTGTCGGTGGCTCTGCCGCCCGGCATATGCGCGCGATGGAAGTGAATGACCAGAACAATAGACGCGGCGTATTGCTGATGATCGTCACGATGGTCATATTCGCAGCGCAGGATGGTGTGTCGAAGGCGCTGACTGAGAATCATTCGCCGATCTTCATCACCATGTGGCGCTACTGGTTCTTTGGCGCGGTCTGTCTGATCATCCTCTGGCGCAGGGGGTTTCGCGCCGGGCTGAAAAGCGGTCAACCGAAACTGCAGGTTTTTCGTGGTGTCATCCTGGCGCTGGAGATTTGCGTGGCGATCGCGGCGTTCCAGATATTCGGCCTTGCGGGCAGTCATTCGATCTTTGCTTTCGGGCCTTTGCTGGTCGTCGCCCTGTCCGGCCCGGTGCTGGGCGAGCAGGTCGGCTGGCGGCGCTGGACGGCGATCCTTGTCGGATTTGGCGGTATGCTGCTGATCCTGCGTCCGGGTATGAGAGAGGTCACGGACGGGATGCTGATCGCCATTCTCGCGATGGTCATGTTCGCGATCTATGGCCTCGCCACCCGGCAGGTGGCGCGCACTGATGCTGCGATGACCAGTTTCCTCTATACCGGCGTCTTCGGTGCGATCGTCATGACCGTTATCGGCCCGTGGTACTGGAGCATGATGGATCTGCGCGACAGTGTGCTGATGCTGACCCTCTGCTGTTCGGGAATGATAGGTCATTACCTTCTGATCAAGGCGTTCGAGGCGGCGGAGGCTTCCACCATTCAGCCCTTTGCCTACCTGCAGACCGTGTTCGTCATCGTCATCGGTGTCGTTCTGTTCGGGGAGGTCGTCTCCCCCTGGACCTATCTGGGCGCGGCCATCGTGATCGCGGCAGGACTTTTCGCGTTCTGGCGCGAACATGTGCGCGCGCGCGCTACGCTCAGTTCACCCCGGCGCGATTGACCGGCCACGCAATATCGCGAGAAGTTGCATTGTGCTTGTCCGACCCGCGCCCGATGTGGTTGCAATCACCGAAGGGGGATTGCAGATGGGTCTCGGACTATCCAATGAGGTGCTTGCGCTTGGCATGTTGCTGGCGGGCATCCGATTCCTGAACATCGGATTGAAAGGCGGCGATCCATCCACCACATCGGCGGACCGGCGTGCAACCTATCACAAGGCGGTGGAGGCGGCGAAGGGGCTGAAGGCGCCGAGTGGCGATTGCCTGGAGATCTGCGCAGGATTCGGGTTTTCCCTGCCGGTGATCGAGGGTGGCGGGTCCTGGCAGGTGCAGGGCGTCGATGGCGGCTGGGTCGCGTCGATGTTCGCGCGGCTCAACCGGTTAAAGGTCAAATACGCCCGGATTGAGCGGATGCCGTTTGCGGATCAGAGCTTCGATCACGCAATCGGCGTGGAATGCGTCGTCTGTCTCGATCATCCCAAGCCTAGCATGCAGGAGATCGCCCGCGTGTTGCGGCCCGGTGGGCTGTTGACGATTGCCGAGTTCAGGCTTGGCTCACTGGCGCGTGCAGAACGGGTTCTGGGTGATCTGGCCGCTGCATCCGGCCTGTCGCTCCTCGGTATCACCGACCTCACCAAAGATGCGCGTCGCAGCGTTCTGTCCGGGGCGGGCGAACGCGCGGCATTCGTTCGCCGCATCCCGCCGCCCTTTCGCAACTGGGCGTTTGAGCTGGCGGCCATGCCCGGCTCTGTCCGGCACCGCGAGTGGGATGAGGGGCTGCGCTGTTACTACATTGCGCAGTTTCAGAAACCCGAATGAAAAAGGCCGCGCGATGCGGCCTCTTGAGACTTTTCTGGTGCGCTGATCACATCTTGCGCTCAACCATCATTTTCTTGATCTCTGCGATGGCCTTTGCCGGGTTCAGGCCCTTGGGGCAGGTTTTCGCGCAATTCATGATGGTGTGGCAACGATAGAGCCGGAACGGGTCTTCGAGGAAATCGAGCCGCTCTCCCGTTGCCTCGTCCCGGCTGTCGATGAGCCAGCGATAGGCGTGGAGGAGTGCTGCCGGGCCAAGATACCGGTCGCCATTCCACCAATAGGACGGGCAGGAGGTGGAGCAGGATGCGCACATCACGCATTCATAAAGCCCGTCAAGTTTCTTGCGGTCGTCGATTGACTGGCGCCATTCCTTTTGCGGCCGGTTCGTCGCCGTTTCCAGCCAGGGCATGATGGAGGCATGCTGGGCATAGAAATGGGTCAGATCGGGGATCAGATCGCGCACCACAGACATATGAGGCAGCGGATAGATCTTCACGTCGCCCTTGATCTCATCCATGCCGTAGATGCAGGCGAGGGTGTTGATCCCGTCGATATTCATGGCGCAGGACCCGCAAATCCCCTCGCGGCAGGAGCGGCGGAAGGACAGGGTCGGGTCAATCTCGTTCTTGATCTTGATCAGCGCGTCCAGAACCATCGGGCCACAGGTGTCCATGTCGACGAAATACGTGTCGACATGGGGCAGCTCGCCCGATTCCTCGTTCCAGCGGTAAATCTTGAATGTCCGAAGATTGGTCGCGCCCTCGGGCTTAGGCCAGGTCTTGCCCTTGGTGATCTTCGAATTTTTCGGAAGTGCGAATTCAGCCATCTGATCCGTTCCTCAATAAACGCGCGCCTTGGGCGCAATTTTCTTCAGGTCGATGCCACCTTCGGCTTCGGTTGTCAGCGGGTCGACATGGACGGGGCGGTAGGAGAGCGTGGTCTTGCCTGTCTCCTCGTCCACCACGGCGAGCGTGTGCTTGCGCCAGTTCACATCGTCCCGATCCGGGTAATCCTCATGGGCGTGGGCCCCACGGCTTTCTTGCCGCGCCTCCGCACCATAGACGGTTGCCATGGCATTGGGGGCGAGGTTCATCAGCTCCAGCGTTTCCATCAGGTCAGTGTTCCAGACCAGCGTCTTGTCACTGACTTTCACGTCCTTCAACTGGCCATAGACGCCGTCCATCGCCTCGCAGCCCTCCTTCAGGGTCTTGGATGTGCGGAAGACGGCGGCGTCGCGCTGCATCGTGCGCTGCATGGTGAGACGCAGATCGGCGGTCGGGATGGCCCCGTCGGCGTTGCGGGCAAAATCGAAACGGGCCATGGCCTGATCGACGGACGCCTCGTTGAACGGGCGGTTGGAGGCTTCGCGGTCCACCACCTCACCGGCCTTGATCGCGGCGGCGCGGCCAAAGACCACGAGGTCGATGAGCGAGTTGGAGCCGAGGCGGTTCGCGCCGTGCACCGATGCGCAGCCCGCCTCACCCACAGCCATCAGGCCGGGCAGGATGGCGTCCGGGTCATCGGCGGTCGGGTTGAGCACCTCGCCCCAGTAATTTGTCGGCACGCCGCCCATATTGTAGTGGACGGTGGGCAGGACCGGGATTGGCTCCTTGTTCACATCGACGCCGGCGAAGATCTTGGCGCTTTCAGAAATGCCGGGCAGGCGTTCGTGCAATGTCTCTGGCGGCAGGTGGTTCAGGTAGAGATGGATATGGTCCTTGTCGGGGCCAACGCCGCGCCCTTCGCGGATTTCCATGGTCATGCAGCGCGAGACGACATCGCGTGAGGCGAGGTCCTTGGCCGAGGGCGCATAACGCTCCATGAACCGCTCGCCTTCAGAGTTGACGAGGTAACCGCCTTCGCCGCGCGCGCCTTCGGTGATCAGGCAGCCGGAGCCGAAGATGCCGGTCGGGTGGAACTGCACGAATTCCATATCCTGAAGGGGCAGGCCCTGGCGCGCGACCATGCCGCCGCCATCGCCGGTGCAGGTATGGGCGGATGTGGCGGAGAAATAGGCGCGGCCGTAACCGCCGGTCGCCAGCACCACCATCTTTGCGTTGAAGCGGTGGATGGTGCCATCGTCCAGTTTCCACGCAACGACGCCCTGACAGACGCCGTCCTCGGTCATGATCAGGTCGAGCGCGAAATACTCGATATAGAACTCCGCCTTCTGCTTGAGGCTCTGACCATAGAGTGTGTGGAGGATCGCATGGCCGGTCCGGTCGGCGGCGGCGCAGGTGCGCTGCACTGGCGGGCCGTCGCCAAACTCGGTCATGTGGCCGCCGAAAGGGCGCTGATAGATGCGTCCGTCCTCGGTGCGCGAAAACGGCACGCCGTAATGTTCCAGTTCATAAACCGCTTTCGGGGCTTCGCGGGCGAGGTATTCCATCGCATCCGTATCACCGAGCCAGTCGGAGCCTTTCACGGTGTCAAAGAGATGCCATTGCCAATGGTCCGGACCCATATTCGACAGTGACGCCGCGATGCCGCCCTGCGCCGCCACGGTGTGCGACCGGGTCGGGAACACCTTGGAAATGCAGGCCGTCCTGAGGCCCTGTTCCGCCATGCCCAGCGTCGCACGAAGGCCCGCGCCCCCGGCGCCGACAACGACGACGTCATATTCGTGATCGATGAATTCGTAAGCGGCCATCATGTTACCTGTTTATTTAGTGCGCTCGGCGCGGCCCTCATGGCCGCGCGGCGGTGTTTTTCAGCCTGTGAAAGCGACCTTCGCAACCGCGAAGAGCCCGGCAAATCCAAACAGGGTGCAAAACAACGTGTTCAGGATCAGGCAAGCGGTGCCGAGGGCACCGTGGACATAGTCCTCCAGCACCACCTGAATGCCGAGGCGCAGATGGTTGAAGGCCACAATGATGAAGAGCGCGGCAATGATTGCGTGCAGCGGATTGGTATAAGTCGCGATCATCGCCTCATAGCCGGCCCCGACATTCATCGCGAAAGGGATGATGAAGAGAATACCGAGGGGGATGAGCGCGATCGCAGTCATCCGCTGGCTCCACCAGTGATCGGTCCCCTCCTTGGCGGAACCAAGGCCGTGGGCGCGTGCGCGGTCGGTCAGAAAGCTCATGGCGTGGCTCCTCAGATTGCGATGATCAGCAGGAGCACCGTCATGATGACGGACCCTGCGCAAACGGCGATGCCCGAGGCGGTGACCTTCTCCATCTCGAACCCGTTACCGATATCCCACCACATGTGCCGGATGCCGTTGCAGAAATGATAGAAGAAGGCGAAGGCCGAGGCGATCAGGACCAGCGCGCCAAGGACGCTGGACAGCATCCCGTCGACCAGAGCGAAATATTCCGGGCCCGTCGCGGCAGCCAGAAACCACCAGACGACCAGCACCATCGAGGCCGCCATGGCAACGCCCGTGGCGCGATGGAAGATCGACAGGATCGACGTGATTTGCGGGCGATAGACCGTCAAATGCGGAGAGAGGGGGCGATTGCCCCCGGTTGTCTTGGCCATGTTGGCTCCCCCTAGAACCCGAACCGGCTTTCATGCCGTGATTGCGCCTTTTGGTGGCTGGGTCTCACGTTACCCCAATTCAAAGGGGACGCAAAGGCGGAGTGTCGGCACCGAAGTCTAATTGTGCGTTACGGCACGGCGTTCCGGGTGGTGGGGAGAGGCGGCGATGACGGAGCGTGCGCTGGATCGTTGGGACGTGTATCCATCGATGCCGTCGCGTGGCCTGACAGGGACCAAGCGCATCTTGGGCAGGTGGACAACGTCTGGTCTCGCTGCCTGAAGCGGAAGAATTGAGAACTACAGGGGTCAGGAACACTTCGGCGGCAGATTCGTTTTCAACCCTTAACCAGCGGTGCTGGGCGTTGCGCGACTGTCCGGTCGTGCTAGGCAACCAAAAACCTCAATCATTAACCGCAACTAGTCGAGTAATGGTTGCAGGAGGCGAAAGAGAATAAGTCCGCCCATCTTTCCCGTGGAACTTTCCGTCGCGATCCAGAGCCTTTGGTGGAGAGAGAAAGACGGCCTTATAGCTCTTACCCTGTTCGAGCTTTTCCAGCATTGATGTCCGGGTATCGCGTAAAATGGCCCAGCCACTTTCCGGTAATGCGAAGACACCTGCGTCTGTTTTAATCAGACCGCATTTGAAGGTTCGGTCATTGATCGTCGGTGAACCCTGCAACCGGATCGCCATACGGGCTCATTTTTGTCGCTTGCGTGCAACGCTCCATGACGTTGATTGGTGCCGTCACGGCGAGTGTTGTTGAATACCGGTCAAACCACAAATAACTGGAAACTGCCCGTATACTGATGGCCACCGTAAACAGCGCCGCTAGCGGCAAGAGGACGTGCTCCGCCAAGGATAGGTTTGTGCGGTGGAAGGGATGATTGTTCCCGTTGGTCATATAATACCCGCGAAAAATAATTACCGACGGAAATTGATAATCGCTGCACGTCCTGCGCAACAGTTTCCCCGTCTCGCCAAGATCGACGATTTAGTAGCCGTAAGCACGGTGCGAGGAACAATATCTCGATCGAGTAAGATTGCGCCCGACGGACCAAGATGTCTGGGATCGCGCGGTGGTGGGGAGAAGTGTGCGGCACCATCAACTCCGCAGGTCGAAACGGCTAAAGCGATGGCCCGGCGCCGAGCGCAGTTCTCAGTAAGTTTCGTTGGCGACGGAAACCGAGCTAATGTGGCCTCAACCGAACCCCATCCACCCAGACAGTCAGGCCGGAGGTGCCGTCCTCACACCGGACAAAGCGCCCAATAATCCAGATCCAGCAGCACGCCCGGCGCATATTTGCCGTCCTCCCCGCGCAGGGTCATCGTCTCATCACGGCCCTTGGTGGCTACGAGCCGCAGGCGCAAAGCACCGACGCCGGGGGCAGAGGTCTCTGCCTTTTCCAGTACCTCCGACCAGGCGTAGACGGTATCGCCCGCATGGGCGGGGGCGGTGTGGGCACCGGCATTGATCGCGGCGATCATCTGGGCATTGGCCAGGCCGTTGAACGATAGCGCGCGCGCGAGCGAGATGATGTGGCCGCCATAGATCAGGCGGGGGCCGCCGCCGCGCGCCTCGGCGTTGAAATGCACCTTCGCCGTGTTTTGCCAGAGGCGGGTGGCCATCATGTGCTCGGCTTCTTCCAGCGTCACGCCGTCTACATGGTCGATCCTCTCTCCGATCGCATAATCGCTCAAGCGATGCGGCTCTCCGGCAGCTACGAAATTGTAGGCGGTGAAATCGAGGCCGGCGGGCATGGCCAGATCGCCCGCCGCAACTGCTGGTGCCAGATCGGGAATGACGGGCGTGGGGGCGGGGGGCGCCTCATCGCGTTTGCGAACCATGACCCAGCGCGCCCAGTCGATGACTGTTTCACCAGCTTGATTGCGAGCGGTGGAGCGGACCCAGACGACACCTGTCTTGCCGTTGGAGTTTTCCTTCAGTCCGATCACCTCCGATGAAGTGGAGATCGTATCGCCCGTCAGCACCGGTTTCAGGAACCGGCATTCGGCATAGCCAAGATTGGCAACGGCATTGAGCGAGACATCGGGCACCGTCTTGCCGAAGGCGATGTGAAAGCCGATCAGCTCTTCAAGCGGCGCAGTCGCCAGACCGCAGGACGCTGCAAAGCCGCGGGACGACGGCAGGGCAAACCGCGTCGGGTAGAGCGCGCCGTAAAGAGCGCGATCTCCCTCGGTCACGGTGCGGGGCGTGGCATGGTTGATTACCTGACCGAGGCTGAAATCCTCGAAAAAGTTGCCCGCGTTGGTTTTGGTCATGGTCAGCCCCCTGTCATTGCAGCGCCTTTCTACAGGAGCGGCACTGCAGCGCAACATATGCTGATCCTATGTCGCCGTGATGTGCCGACGGAGGACCGCCATGGCATAACTCGCCTTGGAAGGGCGTGGCCCGACCGCGTGGATCAAAGCGCGCCGAGCTTCATGTCCGCCGCGTAATCGGAATCAACTTCCTTCACCACGGCCTGACCGCAGCGCATCACGCCGCGGGCCGCGTCGAAGGCGTAGACCGGCGCGCCCTGCAGCGACCAGCCCTGCGCCAGAGCTTCTGTCACCTTGTGGCAAAAAGCCGAACTGTCATCCTCCGTCAGCAGTCGATAGGCCAGCACGGCTTATCCTCCAAACGGATTGACGCCCAGCAGCCAGCCATGGGCAAAGGCGATCACTGCGTAGAACACCAGCGACAGGCCGATCAGCTTTGCCTCCGCGACCGGCCCTCCCCATTTCGGGGCGGCCCAGCCGGCTGTCCGGCGGTTGATCATGAAAATCTCCGCCACGGCCCAGAGAAGCATACCGCCGAACAGAAGCAACGACGCTTCGTCCCCGTTGACTAGAAGATGCGCAGCAGCCCAGACGATGACGGCGGTCAGCATCGGATGACGAATTTTAGTGGCCAGCCAGCCCTTCGCGCCCGCTGCCCCGAGGAGGTAGACGGCAATCAGAACAGCCAAATTGTTCAGATGGACGCCCCAGGAGGGGGGATCGTAAACGGGCCAGAAATCCGCACTGCGGTAGCCGATGATCATCAGCACAAGCGCCAGGACCATCAGCGCGGAAAACCCGCCGCGATAGGCTTTGGGTCCGATCCCCTCAATGATGTCCTCGCGCAGACGCGGCGAGACAGACGGCAGAAAATGGACAGCGGACCACAGGGCCACACCCAGAGATAACACAAACATAATTCACTCCTACGCCCCCGGGCGGGACAATGCCGTCAGCTTGCCTCCGCTTCAAGTCTCGTGATGGCCTCAGCTTCCGCAATTATGCGCTTTGCTGTCTCGACATGCAGGTTTTCCACAATTTTTCCATTCACAACTGCGACACCACCGCCCGACATGGTCACCGCTTCGAAGGCGGCGAGCTGTTCGCGCGCTTCCGCGAGCGCCGCTTCGGATGGCCCGAACACCTCGTTCGTGACCGCCAGCTGCGCGGGGTGAATCAGTGTTTTGCCATCGAAGCCCATGGCGCGGCCCGCTTCGCATTCAGCCCGCAGCCCGTCATCGTCCTTGAACGCATTGTAGACGCCATCGATGCAGACCAGGTCATGGGCGCGGGCAGCCAGCAGACACTGGCTGAGCGCGGCCTGAACCGGCGCGCGGCCCGCGACATGCTCAGCGCGCAGCTCTTTCACCAGATCATTGGTCCCCATCACGAAACAGGACAGACGCGGATGCGCCGAAGCGATGGCAGCGGCATTCAAAATGCCGAGCGGCGTTTCCATCATGGCCCAGAGCGCCGTACGATCCGGCGCACCGGCGCTGGTGATCTGCTCGGCGATTGCGGCCAACGATGCGGGGTCCTCTACCTTGGGGATGAGAATCGCGTCCGGCCCGGCCTTTGCCGCAGCCGCCAGATCATCGGCTCCCCAAGGCGTATCCAGGCCATTGACGCGCACGATCACTTCCCGCGCGCCGTAGCCGCCCTCGGTAACAGCGTTGACCACCAGATCGCGCGCTGCCGGTTTTTCGTCGGGCGTTACCGCGTCTTCCAGATCAAGAATCAACGCATCCGCTGGCAGGCTCTTTGCCTTTTCGAGTGCGCGCGCACGTGCGCCGGGCATGTAGAGAACGGATCGGCGTGGTCGGAAAGATGTTGGCACGGAAGGCTCCTATCGGGGACAACGGCGTCATCGCTTAAGAGAAAACGATTCGCAGGGCAATATCGCGGTACGTCGCGATCCCGGCGTAGGGGAGGGTGCCGAGATGGCTGATTATCCTGAAAAAGGCGCCACGCGGCCCGATCCCATGGCGTTCGGCCGCGGGCTGAGCGCGGGTCTGGGCATCAACCTGTTGGTCAGCGATGTCGACCGCGCAGGCCGGTTCGGGGTGGAAGTTCTGGGCGCAACCATCGTCTACTGGGAGGAACATTTCGCAATCATGAGCGCCCTTGGATCGATCTGGCAGCTGCATTCGGACTGGACCTATCGCGACCATGAACTGCGCGGCGCGGTGGAGGGGGTGGAGGTTCGCGGCTCCGGCGCGGAACTGCGTTTGTATGGTGCCGATCCCGATGCGGCCGTGCGTCGGGCGCGCGCTTGGGGTGCGGATGTTCTGTCGGCAGCGCTCGACAAACCGCACGGCCTGCGCGAAGCCCATATCATCGACCCGGATGGGTATATCTGGGTGCCCAGCGTGGCGCTTCCTAAAGACTGACAAGAGCAAATGATGGGACTGCGCAACACCAGCGCGCGCTCTGTTCACTATTTGTTTGCACCCCTCTGGCAATTTTGCAGGGTCACTCCGATCAGCTTTCGAACATGCCGGAGTGCGGCGGCAGCACCGAATGTGCTCCCGGTCCATGAACTCGGAAAAGCATGCGCGGGGCAGGTGGTCGAGCCTCTCTCACGACATGCGGAAAGGCGTCGACATGTCGACCTGCATTGTGAAGGAAGCATTCAAGAACAGCGTCGCCATCGCGGGTGCGATGACGTCAGCGGCCCTGATGATCGGTGCGGCACCTGTCGCCAATGCCCAGGGCGCGATGTGCGGCAAGCGCGATGATGTGATCGCGCAACTGCAGACCGTTCACGGCGAAAGCCGCACCAGCGTCGGCCTGCAGCGCAATGCACAGGTGATGGAAACCTACGCAAACCGTGAGACCGGCAGCTGGACGATCATCGTCTCGCTTCCGTCCGGCATGGCCTGTCTGGTGGCTGCGGGCGAAGCATTCCAGGTCGATGAGGCCAGTGCCAAGTCGACCACTATGGACGACCCGGCCTGATCTGATGAAACATCACCGCTACGGGCCATCGCGGCCCGCCCGCTCTCCCATTGCTGATCTGGCGGATTGCAACGCCATTCCTTAGCAAGGCATGGGAGGGATCTCTCTCAACCGGTTGTGATCGCGAGGGCTTGTCCCTTTGAACGACAGAACGTTTATAAGGCGGCAAGCCTGTGTTTTCTCTGTTTTGGTCTTTCTTCGACGAATATTCGGAGTGATGGCGGGCAATGCGGCGGCTTGCCGGCTTTCTACAGGCCCCTTGCTATCTGATCCTGCGCATCGGCCAGGCCTTTTGGCGGTATGGGTGCAGACACCGGAACGCCGCCAATCGTCCAATCACCCGCACGACTGACATTCGCGCCAGCGCATGGTTGTCCGTCCATCGAGATCACTGGCGCGGCGGAGCATCCGGAGGATATCGGGGCCCTCCGATCGTGGAGGTTACTTTTGCGTCGGCGCGGGGTCTGACCCCATCTCCCCACCTCAGCGACATTTCTGATGGCCGGCCAGCAATCGGTCTTCGCCTCTCTCCGATCACGTGCGGAGGCCGCGCACGACCAGCTGTGTTCCACGGAGAACCTTGCCGGAAGGCGCAAGTTTCGTTCGGCGCTGCGCACATTCACGAACCGATATGCTGGCATTTCGCGGATTGGGACTTGCCAATCTGTGAATAATGAAGATATTTGAAAAAGTTCATTATTCAAAAGTGCCCATGGGGACAGCATCATGACCGACGAGACAATTCTCCTGCAAGGCTATGGAAAAGGCAGCGGGCTGAATGCCAGGCTTGCGGATTTCATTGTCAGGACGCGGTGGCTCTGGCTTGTCATGGCGCTGCTGCTGGCTGGTGTCTCGGTCATGCGTATCGATCGCATCGTGCCGATTGACCCCGACGCGCGGATTTTCTTCGATCCCGCCAATCCCGACCGACAGCGCCTCGACCAATTCGAGGCGATGTTCTCCAAGGATGACAACATGGTCATTCTGGTCGAGCCAATGGATGGCAAGGTTTTCACCCCAGAAACCCTGTCTGCCATCGGCAGGCTGACGGATGATGCCTGGCTGCTGCCTTTCGTGCGGCGGGTCAATTCCCTGACGAATTTCCAGCATACCTATGCGGATGGTGACGAGATGATCGTGCGCGATCTGATCGTCGACCCGAACGCCGTGACAGCGGAGGAGGCCGCGGAAGCGGAGAAGATCGCGCAAGGGCGGATCGAATTGCGCAACTCAATGATCGATCCGGCATCCACCATCACGCAGGTACAAGTGCTCTTCACCCTTCCGGGCGAAAATCCGGAGACCGAAGCACCGATGATCTATCAGGAAACCCGTGCCCTGATGACCGCGTTTGAAGCGGCGCATCCGGGTATTGATCTGCGCCTGACCGGATCGGTTGCCATGAACAACCAGTTCGCCGAGAGCGGGCAGGGCGATGCCTCCAGCCTGACGCCGATCATGTTCGCCGTCATCCTGATCATCGTCGGGCTGGCGCTGCGATCTTTCTTCGGGGTGCTGAGCGTGCTCATGATCATCCTCCTCTCGGCGCTTGGCGGCCTTGGCGCGCTCGGCTGGATGGGGGGGCAGTTGAACTCGGTCACCGTGCTGGCACCGCTTTACGTCATGACGCTGGCGGTGGCATCGGCCGTTCACATCCTCGTCTCGATCCGGCAGGTCATGCCGGAGACAGATGATCGGAAGGAGTGGGCCCGACGTGCCCTGACGGAGCATATGGGGGCCATCGTGGTCGCCTGCGTGACCACGGCCATCGGGTTCTTTTCGTTGAATTTCTCGATTTCGCCGCCTTTTCGGGACCTTGGCAACGTCACCGGGTTCGGTGTTCTGGCGGCAATGTTCTACACATTGACCCTGCTGCCCGCGCTGATCGTCATCCTGCCCTTCCGCCGGCAGGCTGTGAAGCCGACCACGACCGTGCTGATGGAGCGTTTGGCAGAGTTTGTGATCGCACGCCGCCGCGCCTTGCTGGCTGGTGGATCCCTTGTGATCGTGGCATGCGCCATCGGCATTACGCAGCTGAAGCTGGAGGATAATTTCGTCGAGTATTTCGACGAGAGCTATGAATTCCGGCGCGACACTGATTACGCCGAGGAACGCCTGACGGGCATGTATTTGCTGGAATTTCCACTCAACAGCGGCAGCGAGCAGGGCATCAATGACCCCGAATTCCTGAAGACCGCCGATGCGTTTGCGACGTGGCTGCGTGAACAGCCGGAAATCGTCAATGTCCGCTCGCTGACGGACACCGTAAAGCGGCTGAACATGAACATGCACGCCGATGATCCGAGCTACATGCGTATCCCGGACGATGCGGATGAGGCCTCACAATACCTCTTTCTATACGAATTGTCGCTTGGCTACGGCATGGACCTGACGGATCAGATCGATGTTGGCCGACAGGTGATGCGCATCAGCTTCAACATGCGCGATGTGACCACCGCCGATATGCGTGACATCACCCTGCGGGCCGAAGACTGGCTGGCGGCGAATGCAACCGGGGTGGAGGCCGCGCCAACCGGCATCGTGCACGTTTTCAACCTGATTTCCTACCGCGATACGCGCGCAATGCTGACCGGGACGGCGATCGCGCTGGTGCTGATCTCCGCCATCATCATGCTGGCGCTACGCGATGTGCGGATCGGGATGATCTCGCTGATCCCCAATGTCTTGCCTGCTGTAACGGCTTTTGGCCTCTGGGGTTACGGCGTTGGCGCGGTGACGCTGGCGATCGCGGTAGTATTGGCCGCGACGCTGGGCATCGTGGTCGATGACACGGTCCATTTCCTGTCGAAATACGCCAAGGCAAGGCGGGCGGGAAAGTCGCCGGAGGATGCGGTGCGCTACGCGTTTCGCACCGTCGGCATGGCGCTGACGGTCACCACCTTCGGCCTCGTCGCCGGGTTCTTCGTGCTCGCGCAGTCCGGTTTTGCGGTCAATGGCGATCTGGCCAAGCTGACCGCGATCACCATTACCATCGCGCTGGCAGCGGACTTCCTGCTGCTGCCTGCGCTTCTCATCTGGCTTGATGATAGGAGCAAGAAAATGTCTTTCGCAAAAACCGTCCCCGCAACCATCGCCGCCGGTCTGATCGGTCTGGCCCTCGTGGCCTTCGCTAGCGATGTTCTGGCCGAGACGCCGGAGGAAAAAGGCCTCGCCATCGCGGTCGAGGCTGACCGGCGCGATACCGGATTTGGCGACACCACCGTATCGGGCGAGATGATCCTGCGCGACGGCCAAGGCCAGTCATCGACCCGCGCCTTTCGCAACATGATCAAGGAACGCCCCGAAAGCGGAATTGGCGACATGACCGTCATCGTGTTCCAGAAGCCCCGTGATGTGCGCGGCACCGGTCTTCTGACCCATGCGAATGTGGAACCCAATGACGATGACCAGTGGCTCTACCTGCCCGCGATCAAGCGGGTGAAGCGGATTTCATCCTCCAACCGAACCGGCAAGTTCGTCTCGTCGGAATTCTCCTTTGAGGATCTCGGCGGACAGGAGGTTGACGACTACGCATACAAATGGCTCCGCGACGAGCCCTGCCCGAACGGTGCCGGGCCGATGTGTTTCGTGGTGGAGCGCACGCCCAAGAACACAAAGTCCGGCTACAAGACCACGATCAGTTGGATCGATCATGACGAATACCGCCTCGACCAGATTGAGTTTTACAACCGGCGTGGTGATTTTGAGAAGGTGATGAAGGCGACCGGTTATCAGCAATATCTCGGCCAGTTCTGGCGCCCGGGGAAGCTGACGATGGAAAACCAGCAGACCGGCAAGTCAACCGACCTGATCTGGACCGATTACAAGTTCCGTGTGGGCCTTGAGGAGAAAGACTTCGATGCACAGCGCCTCGACAAAATGGCGCGCTGAGCGTCTGGCGCTTGCGGCACTGGTCGCCGTCGCCTCTCCCGCCGCTGCCGAGGATGGGTTCCTTGGCAGTCTGACGCCTGAATACACGGAGTTTTACGGCAATGTGGAGGGGGAGGTGATCGTCTTCCCCGAAGGTCCGCGCTTTGCCCGCCAGCGCCAGCACACCGCCTCTGTCGCGGTCGAGCCGACCTTCCTTGCCGAATGGTCGGATGGCGATGTGGTCGCGACCCTGACGCCGTTCTTCCGGCTGGATGCGGCTGACAACGACCGCACCCGTTTCGATGTCCGCGAGGCAAAACTGGACTACCGCATTGATGATTGGGAGGTCACGGTTGGCATCGACACCCTGTTCTGGGGCAAGACCGAGGCCAATCATCTGGTCGACATCATCAACCAGACAGATGCGATAGAAGACATTGACGAAGAAGATAATCTTGGGCAGCCGATGGTCCGCGTCTCGCACCTGACGGATGTTGGCGAGTTTTCCGCATTCTATCTGCCCTATGTGCGCACAAGGACGTTTCCGGGGGAGCCTGGGCGCCTCCGCTCGGCGCTGCCGGTGGATGAGGATGACGTGGTCATCAACCGCGATGGCGGGCGGTTCGCCCCTTCATTCGCCTTGCGTTACGCGGGTGTCTTCGGCAATGCCGATATCGGCCTTTCCGCCTTCAACGGCGTGGCGCGCGATCCGGTGTTCATTCCGACGAATTTTGTGGCAACGCCCGCCGGTGCGGTGCCGACCGCCATTGCGCCGGTCTATGAGACGATCACCCAGTTCGGCTTCGACGGCCAATATACGGATGGTCCCGCCCTTTATAAGGCGGAGGCGATCTATCGCGCCGGGCAGAGCGATCTGACGGGGCGCGAGCGTGATTTCTTCGCAGCGACCGGAGGCATCGAATACACGCTCTTTGGTGTCTTCGATAATGCAGACCTCGGGCTGATTGCGGAGTATTCGTGGGACAGCCGTGGCGACGATGCGACGACGATCTTCCAGAATGACATCATTCTTGGCACCCGCCTTGGTCTGAATGACGAGGCGGACACCGCCGTCCTGTTTACTGCTGCCCTGGACCCGGACAACGAGGTGGCCGCCCTGAGATTGGAGGCACAGCGCAGGATCGCCGACGGCTGGATTGCGGAGGTCGAGGCATCATTTTTCATCAATGCCGACCAGGACCCCCTGGTGGCTGATTTTCAGGATGATAGCTTCGTGCGACTGAAGCTGACATATTTCTGGTAAGCATGACCGAGAATGAGGGCCAGGCGCTGACCCAAGCCAATCCAAATGAAGACCCGTCCACCCTGATGGATGGAACGCGCTATGAGATCCTTCGCCATGCGGAGGACTTGTTCGGTCATTACGGTTTCAAGAAGACCTCAATGGCCGATATCGCTGAGCGGGCGAAGATGTCGCCTGGCAATCTTTATCGCTATTACCGCAACAAGCAGGCTATCGGGGTCGCGGTCGTCGATGCGTTTTTTCGCCAGTCCGAGGCGGCGATGGAGGGTATGATGATGCAGGGCGAAGGGCCGGAGGAGCGTATCCGCCTGATGTTCACCACCGGCGTGCGCCTGATCGTCGGCGAGATGGCGCGCACCCCCAAGATCATGGAACTGGTGGAGTTCATGACCACTGATGATGCCGCCTATGCAAGCCTGCAGCGCCATATTCAGTGGAAGCGGGAGAAGCTGGAGAAAGAGTTGAAGCGCGGTATGGAGACCGGGCGTTTCGACGATCTGCCGCTGCAAGAGACAACGGTGAACATGATGCACGCGACCAAGGCGTTTCAGGTCCCGCAAAGCCTGAATGCCTGGCGGGAGCCGGAAACGATCCTGCCTGAATTCGACGGTGTTCTGGACCTTATCATGAAGGCGATCCGGGCGCGGGCCTAACCCAGCAGCCCGCGCGCCCCGTCCCAGATCAGCTTTGATCCGGTCAGCGCCAAGAGGACTACCATGGCCCTGAAAAACAGCCATTCGGGCACGCGTTTATGGGCCCAGACCCCGAACAGGACGCCGACGATGGCAGCCGGCGCGAGTTGCAATGAAAAGCTGAGAGACGAGAAATCCAACACGCCGAGCGCCGCATAGGGCCCCAGCTTCATCAGATTGATGCACCAGAAGATCAGCACGGATGACGCCTGATAGACGGTCTTCTCCAGCCGCTCACCCAGCAGGTAGATGGTAATCGGCGGCCCGCCAGCGTGACTGACGGTGGAGGTGAACCCGGATACAGCGCCCCAGAGCCCCGCCCGCGCGCCCCGCCCGCCGCGCGAGGGCGGCGTCCAGCCCCGTTTTTGTGCGAGTTGAAACAAAAGGAATCCGATCGCGATGATGCCGAGGCCGAGCCGCAGCGCATCCGCCGAGAACGTGCCGAAAGCCAGCGTGCCGAGCGCAATCCCCACAGCACCTGATATCAGGACCGGCCAGACCACATCCCACCGCCATTCGCGCCAATAGGACACCATGCCGACCTGATCGATGAGGATGAGAACGGGCAGCATGATGGCGGCAGCCTCTGCCGGTGTGACGGCCAGCGCCAGGAAGGGTGTCGCCAGAAATCCCAGCCCCGCGCCGAATCCCCCTTTGGATATCCCGGCCACGAGGACCGCGAACATGGCAGCCGCGTAAAGGGTAAGGTCAGCCTCCGTCACGGGAATCTCTTCGCACTTGCGAGGAAGGGGGGCAAGCGCTATCCCATTCGACGTTAAATTCACCGCTCAGAAGGGGTTTCACCTCATGTCTCGACCCAAAATCGCGCTTATCGGCGCTGGACAGATCGGCGGCACGCTCGCCCATCTTGCAGGCCTCAAGGAACTTGGCGACATCGTCATGTTCGACATTGCCGAGGGCATCCCGCAGGGCAAGGCGCTGGATATCGCCGAATCGAGCCCCGTAGACGGTTTTGATGCCGCGTTTTCGGGCACGCAGGATTATGCCGATATCGCCGGGGCGGATGTCTGTATCGTCACCGCCGGCGTGCCGCGCAAGCCGGGGATGAGCCGTGATGACCTTCTGGGCATCAACCTCAAGGTCATGAAGGCTGTGGGTGAGGGCATTGCCGAACATGCGCCGAATGCGTTCGTCATCTGCATTACCAATCCGCTGGATGCGATGGTCTGGGCGTTGCGCGAATTTTCCGGCCTTCCGAAGGAAAAAGTCTGCGGCATGGCGGGCATCCTCGACAGCGCCCGTTTCCGCCATTTCCTCGCCGAGGAATTCAAGGTCTCCATCAAGGACGTCACCGCCTTCGTCCTCGGCGGTCATGGCGACACGATGGTGCCGCTGACCCGTTATTCAACCGTTGCCGGTATCCCGCTTCCCGATCTGGTGAAGATGGGCTGGACGACGCAGGAAAAACTTGATGCGATTGTTCAGCGTACCCGTGATGGCGGGGCGGAGATCGTCGGCCTTCTGAAAACCGGGTCTGCCTTCTATGCGCCCGCTGCATCGGCAATCGAGATGGCCGAAGCCTATCTGAAAGACCAGAAACGGCTCCTGCCCTGCGCGGCTCATGTGGACAGCGCCTATGGGCTCGACGGGTTCTATGTCGGGGTGCCGACCATCATCGGCGCCGGCGGCATCGAGAAGGTCGTGGAGATCCAGCTCAACAAGGACGAGCAGGCCATGTTTGACAATTCGGTTAGCGCGGTGAAAGGGCTGGTCGCGGCCTGCAAGGAAATCGACGGCACGCTGGCCTGACCGGCAGAGAAAACCATGTCTAGCAGGGGTGCCCGCACTGCGCGGGTGCCCCTTTTTTGTTGTGCCAGGTTCGACAGGAAATTCTCATTCATTTTTCACTTTTTCCCACCCAAATGGGTAGTTAAGCGCAAGCCGGACCAATTGTCGTTGCGGTTTATGGTGCGCAGGTCTAATCGTGATCTTGTATCCGACGCTGGCCGAGAGGGAATCGCCGGGTCACCTCGCATGAAACTGGCCCTTTCGGGTCGCTGATCTGCCAACGGACAAATCCCATGAACATTCACGAGTATCAGGCCAAACAGCTCCTCAAAGAGTATGGTGCGCCGGTCTCCGAAGGCCGCGCGGTGACGCGCGCTGAAGAGGCGAAGACACAAGCCGGTGCCCTCGACGGTCCGATCTGGGTGGTGAAAGCCCAGATCCACGCGGGCGGGCGTGGCAAGGGCTCGTTCAAGGAAGAAAGCGCCGGTGAAAAAGGCGGTGTGCGCATCGCCAAGTCGGTCGAGGAAGCCGCCGATGAAGCCGAGAAAATGCTGGGCCGCACGCTGGTCACGCATCAAACCGGCCCGGTCGGCAAGCAGGTGAACCGCATCTATATCGAAGACGGCTCCGATATCGATCGCGAATTGTACCTCGCGCTTCTGGTCGACCGCGACACCTCCCGCGTGTCCTTCATCGCCTCCACTGAAGGGGGGATGGATATCGAGGAAGTCGCCGCATCCACGCCTGAGAAGATCCTGACCTTCACCGTCGACCCGGCGGCAGGCATCCAGCCCTTCCATGGCCGCCGCGTGGCCTTTGCGTTGGGGCTCGAAGGCAAGGCAGTCAAGCAATGCGTGAAACTGATCGGCCAGCTCTATCAGCTCTTCGTCGAAAAAGACTGCTCCATGTTGGAGATCAACCCGCTGATCGTAAACACGGCAGGCGATGTCCACTGCCTCGATTGCAAAATGAATTTCGACAGCAACGCGCTCTACCGCCACCCTGAAATCATGGCGCTGCGTGATGAGACCGAAGAGGACGCGAAGGAGCTGGAGGCGTCCAAGTTCGACCTCAATTACATCGCGCTCGATGGCGAAATCGGCTGCATGGTGAACGGCGCGGGCCTCGCCATGGCGACCATGGACATCATCAAGCTTTACGGCTCCGAGCCTGCCAATTTCCTCGATGTGGGCGGCGGCGCAACCAAGGAAAAGGTGACCGAGGCGTTCAAGATCATCACCTCCGACGACAACGTCAAAGGCATCCTCGTGAACATCTTCGGCGGCATCATGCGCTGCGACGTGATCGCGGAAGGCGTCGTGGCGGCGGTCAAGGAAGTCGGCCTCGAAGTGCCGCTGGTCGTCCGTCTTGAGGGCACCAATGTGGAACTTGGCAAGGAGATCATCGCCAATTCCGGTCTGAACGTTCTGGCCGGGGATGACCTGGCGGATGCTGCGCAGAAGATCGTCAAGGCGGTGAAGGGCTGAAAGTGAAAGTCTACCTTGCTCTTACTTTTGGATGTGTTGCGATGTTTGCCGCTGATCGCGGCCACGCGGCGCGGTGCGATCAAGAAGAAGCGGTTGTCGCGACACCAATGCTCGGTTGTATTGAGCAAAAAGCAAGCGAGATCGAACGGCTAATGAACAACATTCTGGATGCGGGTCATTTGATTGGCAAGCATCTTTGCACTTGGCAAAAAGAAGCATTGGCGCAGGCTATTGCTGATTGCCGCTCAATCAATCTTTTGGATGCAATGAACGAGGCCACGACTTACGCAACCGATGTCGCGGTTGAGAAAGTCTACCTTTATCGAGTTGCTAGGGGAGCCCTCTGATGGCCGTACTCGTAAACGAAAATACCAAAGTCATCTGCCAGGGCCTCACCGGCTCGCAGGGGACCTTCCATTCCGAACAGGCGATTGCCTATGGGACCAAGATGGTCGGCGGGGTGACACCGGGCAAGGGCGGGTCCGATCATATCGGCCTGCCGGTCTTCGACACGGTCGCCGATGCCAAGGACAGGACCGACGCGAATGCCTCCGTCATCTATGTGCCGCCACCCTTCGCGGCTGATGCGATCCTCGAAGCGATCGATGCGGAGATGGAGCTGATCGTCTGCATCACCGAAGGCATCCCGGTAATGGACATGATGAAGGTGAAGCGCGCGCTGGAGGGGTCCATATCAACCCTGATCGGGCCGAACTGCCCCGGTGTGATCACGCCCGATGCTTGCAAGATCGGCATCATGCCCGGCCATATCCACCGGCGCGGGCGCGTCGGCATCGTCTCGCGCTCCGGCACGCTGACTTATGAGGCGGTGGGCCAGACCACGGCGGCGGGCCTCGGCCAGTCGACCTGCATCGGTATCGGCGGCGACCCGATCAAGGGGTTCGAGTTCATCGATGCGTTGGATCTCCTGCTCGGTGATGACGAGACCGAAAGCATCATCATGATCGGCGAGATCGGCGGCTCCGCCGAGGAAGACGCTGCGGACTTTGTTAAGCAATCCAAGGTTAAGAAGCCGATGGCCGGTTTCATCGCGGGCCGCACGGCCCCTCCGGGTCGCCGCATGGGCCATGCCGGTGCGATTATCTCGGGCGGCAAGGGCGGTGCCGAAGACAAAATCGAGGCGATGGCTTCGGCAGGCATGACGATGGCAGACAGCCCGGCGGGTCTGGGCGAGGCGATTTTGAAGGCGATGGGCCGTTAACCGACACACCATAAGGGGTGTAAGAGATGACCGAACAATCCCCCAATGACCTTTTCAAGGACAGTTCCTTCCTGCAGGGCCATAACGCCCTTTACGTGGAACAGCTCTACGCCCGATATGCCAATGATCCGAGTGCGGTAGACGATGCCTGGGCGTCGTTCTTCCGCTCGCTCGGGGACGTGCCGGACGATGTGACGGCGGAGGCGACGGGGCCGTCCTGGGCGCGGGCGGACTGGCCGCCGACACCGGGCGGTGATCTGGTCGCGGCGCTGGATGGTCAATGGCCCGCCGACAAGCCCAAGGAAATGGGCGACAAGATCTCGAAGAAGGCGCAGGAAAAGGGCGCGGCGCTGAGCGAAGCGCAGATGCGTCAGGCGGTGATCGACAGTCTGCGCGCGCTGATGCTGATCCGCGCCTATCGGATCAGGGGCCATCTGGCGGCCGATCTCGACCCCCTGAAACTGACCCCGCCTACCCAGCATCCGGAGCTTGATCCCGCCTCCTACGGGTTTGCCGGTGCCGATCTGGACCGCCCGATCTTCATCGACAATGTGCTGGGGCTGGAAGTGGCGACGATGCGCGAGATCGTCGCCATCGTGAAGCGCACTTATTGCGGGACATTCGCGCTCCAATACATGCATATTTCCGACGGCGAACAGGCTGCCTGGCTGAAGGAGCGGATCGAGGGCTACGGCAAGGAAATCGCGTTTACCAAGAACGGTCGGAAGGCCATCCTGCAAAAGCTGGTGGAGGCAGAGGGGTTCGAGAAATTCCTCGGCGTCAAATATCTCGGCACCAAACGCTTCGGCCTTGATGGTGGTGAGGCGCTGGTACCGGCGATGGAACAGATCATCAAGCGCGGCGGCGCGCTGGGCGTGAAGGATATCATCATCGGCATGCCCCATCGCGGGCGTCTTTCGGTGCTCGCCAATGTGATGGGCAAGCCCTATCGGGCGATCTTCAACGAATTTCAGGGCGGGAGCTTCAAACCCGATGAGGTCGAGGGATCAGGCGATGTGAAGTATCATCTCGGCGCATCCTCGGACCGCGAGTTTGACGGCAATACCGTGCATCTGTCGCTCACCGCCAACCCGAGCCATCTGGAGGCGGTGAACCCGGTGGTTCTTGGCAAGGCGCGGGCAAAACAGGAACAGCTTGGCGATCAGGAACGCACGCAGGTGCTGCCGATCCTCCTGCATGGCGATGCGGCTTTTGCCGGGCAGGGCGTGGTTGCCGAATGCTTTGGCCTCTCGGGCCTCAAGGGCCACAAGACGGGGGGCACGATCCACCTGATCGTGAACAACCAGATCGGGTTCACGACTGCGCCGCATAATTCACGCTCCTCGCCTTACCCGACGGACATTTCGTTGATGGTGGAGGCTCCGATCTTCCACGTGAACGGCGACGATCCGGAGGCGGTGGTCCATGCGGCGCGGGTGGCTACCGAGTTTCGTCAGAAGTTCCACAAGGATGTCGTTCTCGACATTTTCTGCTATCGGCGTTTCGGCCATAACGAGGGTGACGAGCCGATGTTCACCCAGCCGGAAATGTACCGGCAGATCAAGAAGCACAAGACGACGCTACAGCTTTATTCCGAGGCGCTGGTCAGCGACGGGCTGATCGACGAAGGCGAAGTCGATCAGGTGAAAGCCGAGTTTCAGGCGACATTGAATGAGGAGTTCGAGGCCGGGAAGGTCTACAGGCCGAACAAGGCCGACTGGCTGGACGGGCGCTGGAAGCATCTCGGTGCGGGCAATGACGAATACCAGCGCGGCGTGACGGGCGTTTCGATGGACGCGCTGAAAGAAGTCGGTGCCGCCCTCAGTCACATTCCCGAAGGGTTCAACCCGCATAAAACCGTTGCGCGGATCATGGAAGCCAAGCGCGCTATGATCGACACCGGGGAGGGCGTCGACTGGGCCACGGCGGAGGCGCTCGCCTTCGGCACGTTGCAGCTCGAAGGGTTCCCGGTGCGTCTTTCGGGGCAGGATTGCACCCGCGGCACGTTTTCCCAGCGTCATTCAGGCATCATCGATCAGCAGACGGAGGAGCGGTATTATCCGCTTAAGCATATCCGCGCCGGGCAGGCGGACTATGATGTTATCGACAGCATGCTGTCCGAATACGCAGTGCTCGGCTTCGAATATGGTTACACGCTTGCGGAGCCGAACGGCCTGACTGTTTGGGAAGCGCAGTTTGGTGATTTTGCCAATGGTGCGCAGATCATGATCGACCAGTTCATCTGTCCGGGTGAGCGGAAATGGCTTCGCATGTCGGGCCTCGTGATGCTGCTGCCCCATGGTTACGAAGGGCAGGGGCCCGAGCATTCCTCAGCACGGATCGAACGGTTCCTGCAATTGTCGGCCGAGGATAACTGGATCGTCGCGAATTGCACGACGCCGTCCAACTATTTCCACATCCTGCGCCGCCAGCTTCATCGGAGCTTTCGCAAACCGCTGATCATGTTCACACCCAAAAGCTTGCTGCGACACAAGATGTGCGTCTCGCGGCTGACAGAAATGGGCCCGGACAGCAGCTTCCACCGGATTCTCTGGGACGATGCGGAGATGAACGGTAACAATCGCGAAAGCGATCTGAAGCTGAAGAAGGATGACAAGATCAAACGTGTCGTGCTCTGCTCCGGCAAGGTCTATTACGACCTTCTGGCCGCGCGCGATGAGGAGAGGTTGGATGATGTCTATCTCCTCAGGCTCGAACAGCTTTACCCTTTCCCGGCGATTTCGCTGACGAAGGAGCTGACCCGGTTCAAGAATGCCGAAATGATCTGGTGCCAGGAAGAGCCGAAGAACCAGGGTCCGTGGAGCTTTGTCGAGCCCAATATCGAATGGGTGCTCGACCGCGTTGGTGCGAAGCATGGGCGCGCGCGCTATGCCGGGCGTAACGCCGCGGCCTCGCCCGCGACAGGTCTGGCCGCACAGCACAAGCACGAACAGGAAAAACTTGTCAGCGAAGCGCTGACCGGGTGAAGGGAAAGAATTGATGTCCATCGAAATCCGGGTGCCCGTTCTGGGTGAGAGCGTCTCCGAAGCGACGGTTGCCAAATGGCTCAAACAGCCGGGTGAGGCCGTCGCGGCGGAGGAGCCATTGTGCGAACTGGAAACCGATAAGGTGTCTATCGAGGTCCCGGCACCGGCAGCGGGGGCGTTGACGGAACTTGTCGCGCAGGAAGGGGACACTGTCGGGCTGGACGCCCTGTTGGCAACCTTCGCCGAAGGTGGCGGTTCGGCGGCGGCTCCGGCGAAATCCTCGACGCCAAAATCTGCAGAAAACGGCGCGGCTGCACCGAAGGGCGGCGGTGAGGAGATCGAGATCACGGTCCCGACTTTGGGTGAGAGTGTCTCCGAAGCGACGGTTGCCAAATGGTTCAAGAAAACCGGCGATGCGGTGGCGGCAGACGAGACGATTTGCGAACTGGAGACCGACAAGGTCTCCGTCGAAGTGCCTGCGCCTGCGGCAGGTGCGATCAACGAGATCAAGGCCAAGGAAGGGGAGACCGTCGGTCTGAACGCGGTCCTGGCCACGCTGAGCGTCGGTGTCGCAGGCGCGACATCCGCAGCCAAGGCGGATGCAGGCACAAAGGAACAGCCCAAAGAACCCGCCAGGGCGGAGGCTGCGGCCAAGACCAGCGGTGATGCGAAATCGAAATCCGCCGTTCTGGCCGACGCCGCGCGCGGCGTTCCGGCACCCGCCGCCCCGGTAGGCGCAACCTCGTCGCCCTCATCGGCCCCGGCGCAGGCACCGCGCGCGCCGGTCCCGGCAGAGGATGCCGCGCGCGAGGAACGCGTGCGCATGACGCGCCTGCGCCAGACCATCGCGCGCCGCCTGAAGGATGCCCAGAACACGGCTGCCATGCTGACCACCTATAACGAGGTGGATATGGGCGCGGTGATGGCACTCAGGAATGAATACAAGGAAGAGTTTCTGAAGAAGCACGGGGTCAAGCTCGGCTTCATGTCCTTTTTCGCGAAGGCGTGTGTGCACGCCCTGAACGAAGTGCCCGCCGTGAACGCGGAAATCGATGGCACCGACATCGTCTACAAGAATTTCGTCCATATGGGTGTAGCGGTTGGCACACCCACGGGCCTTGTCGTACCTGTGCTTCGCAATGCCCATGACATGGGTTTCGCGCAGATCGAGAAGACGATTGCCAATCTTGGCATGCGGGCGCGTGATGGCAAGCTATCCATGGCTGACATGCAGGGGGGGACGTTCACGATCTCCAATGGCGGGGTCTATGGTTCGTTGATGTCATCGCCGATCCTGAACCCACCGCAATCGGGCATTCTCGGCATGCACAAGATTCAGGAGCGTCCAATGGTCGTCGGCGGCCAGATCGTCGCGCGCCCGATGATGTATCTCGCGCTCAGCTACGATCACCGCATCGTCGACGGCAAGGAGGCAGTGACCTTCCTCGTCAGGGTGAAGGATGCGCTGGAGGACCCGCGCCGGTTGCTGATGGACCTCTGAAATGTCAGGCGCGCGCGGCCCGGACAGTAAGAGACCGCGCAGAAGGATGGTCGCATGACGAATGAACTCACCGTCCTCGCGCTTGCCGGTATTTTGCAGGTCATTCAACTTGTGCTGATGGCGGTGCCCGCGAATATCCAGCTTGGCACGGACAAGACATTGGGTCCGCGCGACCAGCCGCTTGAACTTCATGGGATCGCGGGCAGGTTGAAACGCGCACTCGACAATCACTTTGAAGGATTAATTCTCTTCACCATTGCTGTCGTTGTGGTAACACTTGGCGAAAAAGCGAACAATTACACAGCAACTTGTGCTTGGGTCTATCTCGTCGCCCGAATTCTGTATATCCCCGCCTATGCAAGCGGTATTCCAGTGCTCAGAACGGTCATGTGGCTTGGCGGTTTTGTGGCAACTTTGGCCATGCTTGTGTCAAGTTTGGCGTGAATGTCGGGATTAGTAGTGTGAAAAAGGAAATAGGGGAAATGCGTAAACACGTAGCGGCACTAGGTGCCGTAGGTGCTGTTTTTGCCGTGTCGGCGGGCGGTGCCTATGCTCAGACAGGAGAGGTCGCTTCAGACACCTCCCTTCTCATCAGTACGATGTTCGTCTTGATCAGCGGATTCCTGGTCATGTGGATGTCGGCAGGGTTCACCATGCTGGAGGCCGGCATGGTCCGGTCCCGCAATGTGGCGATGCAGCTAGCCAAGAATATCGGGCTGTTCTCCGTCGCGGGACTGTCCTTTTTTGTGATCGGCTTTGCGCTGCAGAACCCGGATGGCCTCTGGGCTGTCGAAGGGTTGTTATCGGGACGCGCGCCCGGTCATTCGGGGGTTGAGGCGTTCGGCACCGCACAGGTCGATGAGGGCGCTCAGATCAGTGGCGGCGCGAATTTTTTCTTCCAGCTCATGTTCTGTGCGGCAACGGCATCAATCGTGTCCGGCGCGGTGGCGGAGCGTGTGCGGCTGTGGCCGTTCATGATCTTCGTGGCGCTGATGACCGGCATTATCTATCCAGTGCAGGCTGCATGGACCTGGGGCGGCGGCTTTCTCGCCGATCTCGGGTTTGTTGATCACGCGGGGTCCGTTGTGGTTCACACCGTTGGCGGCTGGGCCGCCCTGGCGGGCGTCATCATCCTCGGGCCGCGCGTTGGCAAGTTCTCTGGCGGTCGGGTCAACCCGATGCCGGGGTCCAGCCTGCCGCTGTCGACCCTCGGTGTTTTCATCCTGTGGCTCGGCTGGTTCGGGTTCAACGGCGGCTCGGCTTTTGCGGCGGGTACGATCCCGGACATGATCAGCGTCGGCAGGGTCATCGTGAACACCAATGCCGCTGCCGGTGGCGGCGCACTGGCCGCGATGCTGCTGACCCAGGCAATCTTCCGCAAGGTTGATCTGACCATGGTCATGAATGGCGCGCTTGCCGGCCTGGTATCGATCACTGCCGAACCCACAGCGCCCGGCATCGCGAGTGCGACGTTGATCGGTGCGGTTGGCGGGGCCATCGTCGTTTTCGTCGTTCCGCTGTTGGACCGCTTGCGGATCGACGATGTGGTTGGTGCGATCCCGGTCCATCTGGGCGCAGGGCTCTGGGGTGGTCTCATCGCGGGTATCACCAATCCCGAAGGTTCCATCGTCGCGCAGTTCGTCGGCATCGGGGTCATCGGTCTGTTCGTATTCAGCTTGTCGATCGCAGTGTGGTTCGTTCTGCGCGCCGCCATCGGTCTGCGTTTTCCGCCGGAAGTTGAGATCGAAGGCCTCGACATCAACGAGCTGGGGATGGAAGCTTATCCGGAATTCGTCGCCTATTCGGAAGGCAACTGAGCAACCTGATGCCCGCCCCATCCGGGCGGGCATCTGCTAGGAAAGTGAGACATCATGGCTGACTATGACCTGATCGTAATTGGTGGTGGCCCGGGCGGATATGTCTGCGCCATTCGTGCTGCGCAGCTCGGTCTGAAGACAGCCTGTGTCGAGGGGCGCGGGGCGCTCGGTGGCACCTGCCTGAATGTGGGTTGCATCCCGTCCAAGGCGTTGCTGCATGCATCGGAGATGTTGTCCGAGGCACAGGGGCATTTTGCTGAGATGGGCATCGTGGCCAAGTCTGTGTCAGTCGATCTCGATCAGATGCACACGCACAAGTCCAAGGTGATCGAGAGTAACACCAAGGGGATCGAGTTTCTCTTCAAGAAAAACAAGATCGACTACATCAAGGGGTGGGCGACCATTCCCGGGCCGGGCAAGGTCGCCGTCGGTGATGACGTTCACGGTGCCAAGAATATCGTGATCGCAACGGGTTCGGAGCCAGCGCAATTGCCGTTTCTCGAAGTGGACGAGGAACGTATCGTCACCTCGACCGGTGCGCTCGACCTTGCGAAAGTGCCGAAGAAACTGGTCGTGATTGGCGGCGGCGTCATCGGGCTGGAACTGGGCTCGGTCTGGGGTCGTCTCGGGTCCGAAGTCACCGTGATCGAGTATCTTGACGAGATCACGCCGGGTTCAGACGCGGAGGTCGCGCGCGAATTTCGCAAGATCCTCTCCAAGCAGGGCTTCAGCTTTGAGATGGGCGCGGCGGTGACCGGGGTGGAAAAGCTGAAGACGAAGCTGAAGGTGAATTTCAAACGCCGCAAGGATGACAGCGAAGGCACGCTTGATGCCGATGTCGTGCTGGTTGCGACCGGGCGGCGGCCCTATACCAAGGGGCTGGACCTCGAAAAGCTCGGCATCGCGACAGAGCGCGGTTTCATCCTGACTGACGCGCAATGGCGCACGGGTGCCGCCGGCATCTACGCCATCGGCGATGCGACCGAAGGGCCGATGCTTGCCCATAAGGCCGAGGATGAGGGCATGGCCGTTGCCGAGCAGATCGCCAAGGGCCATGGTCATGTCAATTATGCGGTTATTCCGGGCGTGATCTACACAGCGCCCGAGGTCGCGTCGGTCGGCCTGACGGAGGAGGCGCTGAAGACCCAGAAACGGGCCTACAAGGTGGGCAAGTTCCCGTTTCTCGCCAATGGTCGGGCCAAGGCCAATCTGGTGTCGGACGGGTTCGTGAAGATCCTCGCGGATGAAAAGACGGGACAGGTTCTGGGAGCCCATATCATCGGACCCGGTGCCGGTGATCTGATCCATGAGATATGCGTCGGGATGGAGATGGGTGCGAAAGCCTCCGACATCGTGCGCACCTGTCATGCGCATCCGACCTATTCCGAAGCGGTGCGAGAGGCGGCGCTCGCGATCGGTGACGGCGCGATCCACTTCTGAGGTCTTGACCATGGTGGGCAACCGGTCATGTTGCCCGACGAGACAGGCATCAGACAGGAGACGTCCATGGCATTCAAACTTCTCGGTATTTCAGGATCACTGCGCAAGGCATCGACCAACTCCGCCCTTCTGCGCGCGGCAGGTGCGGTGGCCGGGGATGACGTTGCCTTCACCATGGCGGATATCGATCTGCCACTTTACAATGGTGATGTGGAGGACGCCGGCTATCCCCCGAAAGTCACCGCTTTCGTCGATGCGATCCGGGACGCCGACGCGATCGTCATCTCGACACCGGAATACAACAAGAACCTCTCGGGCGTGTTGAAGAACGCGCTCGACTGGCAAAGCCGGTTCAGCCCCGGCCCCCTGACCGGGAAGCCGGTGGCCATCCTGTCGGCGACCGCCGGTGCAGCGGGCGGACAACTGGCGCAGTTCTCGCTCCGCCATTGCCTGACACCTTTTGGCTGCATCGTCCTGCCGCAGCCGCAGGTTCATGTTGGTGGTAACTTCGCCGAGGGGATGTTCGTGGATGGCGAGTTGGCGGACGAGAAAACCCGTGGCTATGTCAGCGATCTGATGAAAGCCCTTCGCGCGGTCTGATTGGCGCACGGCCGCTTCCCCGCTATTTTGCCCGAGGCTTTGCCCGGCGTGTCGGTGCAGCGCTCGCCGGGTCCTCTGGCCATGGATGGCGCGGATAGCGTCCGCGCATATCCTTGCGCACGTCATCATAGGATGTGCGCCAGAAGCCGGGCAGATCGGCCGTGGTCTGCACGGGCCGCCCTGCGGGGGAGAGCAGCGATATCACCAGCGGATGCCCGGCGACGACCGGATGGGTTGTCAGGCCGAACAGTTCCTGCAGGCGGATCTCGATGGCGGGTGCCGTGCCCGCATAATTGATGCGGCAGCTTGTGCCTGTCGGAGCGATAAACACCTCCGGCGCGGCCCTTGCGATATCCTGCATCACCGGCCAGCCGATATGGCCCGACAGGATCGTGGAGATGTCGAGGCGTGCAAGGTCTTCGCGCCGCTCAATGCCCGTCAGATGGGGCATTAGCCAGTCTTCGAGCGTGTTCAAGAGGTGCCTGTGATCCGCCGGCGGCGCGGTGGCACCCGCGCGCCGCGCCCATTCCACGCGGGCGATCAGCCGCTCTGCGGTCTTTGTCCACGGCAGGGCTTCGAGGCCAAGATCGCGGATGCCGGCGACCATTGCCGCCATCTTCAGATCAGGCGGCGCGTCGGTCCAGGGTGCTTCCTCCACCACCAGCGCGCCGAGCATCAGTTGCCGGTCTGTCATCACCCGCCCGTGCTGCCGCGACCAAAGGCATCGCGTGCGCCATTCCATCCGGTCGCCGAATAACGCGTCGATATCGGAACGCGCCAACGGTGCCGCAAGACGGATCAAGGCATCCGCCGATCGGCTCGCCCCGGCGGTCAGGTCGAGATCGGCAATGGCGAGGAAGGGCATATCCGACAGCCCGTCATCGGCACGGAGCCGCGCGCCCTTCGCCCCGGAAAGGAGAAACCGGGCCGCGCTGCCCTTCCGGCGCTGCGCGATGCGGTCCGGATAGGCAAGCGCGATCAAAGCCCCGACATGATCGGTGCGCCAGACCGGTTTCACCCCCGCACGCCGCCCATGCTGCGACGCATCCGCCCTGATGCGGCGGAGCGCGCCAGCGGCTGGGCCTTCGCGATCCGGATCGGCCAGTGCGCGGATGCGGCTGGTGATGTCAGCGCCGTCACGCCGGATCGGATCGTCGGCCTCCAGCAGGGCGGCCAGGGTGACTGCCTCGCCCCGCGCCGCGACCGGCGCTGTCGTGATCATATGGGCGAGCCGGGGATGCATCGGCATCTCCGCCATTTCGCGGCCATGGGTCGTGATCTGCCCCGCATCATCCAGCGCGCCCAGGGCCTGCAACAATGCGCGCGCGCTGGCATATGCGGCCTCTGGCGGAGAGGTCAGCATTGACAGACCGCCCGGCGTGGCACCCCATGCCGCGAGGTCCAGCGCAAATCCGCTGAGATCGGCAATCTCGATCTCGGGCGGTGCGAATTGGGCCATCGCGCCTTCCTCCGCCCGGGTCCAGAGGCGATAACATACACCCGGCGACAGACGCCCGGCACGCCCCTGCCGTTGTGTGGCTTCGGCCTTGGTCGCCCGCTCCGTCACCAGCCCGGCCATACCCGATCCGGGATCGAAGCGGGACCGCCGGGCAAGACCCGCGTCGACGACAATGCGCACCCCTTCGACGGTCAGGGACGTCTCGGCGATGGCGGTCGCCAGCACGATCTTGCGCTGTCCGGGTGCAGATCCGGCGAGGGCCGCGCGCTGATCCTTGAAGGCCATGGCACCGAATAGTGAATGAACGCGCGTTGTGTCGGGCAGGGTGCCAAGGCGTGCGGCCACGTGCCGGATGTCCCGCACGCTGGGCAAGAAGGCGAGGATATCTCCGTTTTTGGCATCGTGGGCGGTCCGGATCAGGTCAGCCATCGCGTCGTCCAGGCGCGCCTTGCGGGGGATGGCCAGCCAGCGCGTTTCCACCGGATAGGCGCGCCCGTCGGACCGGATGATCGGCGCATCGCCGAGGAGAGCTGCGACCGGTTCCGCGTCCAGCGTTGCGGACATCACGATTAGGCGGAGGTCAGGGCGCAGCGCTTCGCGGACCTCCACCGCCAGCGCGAGGCCGAGATCGGCATTCAGCGATCGTTCATGAAATTCGTCGAATATGATCGCATCAATACCCGCCAGTTCGGGATCGCTTTGCAGTATGCGGGTCAGAATGCCCTCTGTGACCACTTCGATCCGTGTTTGGGTCGAAGTTTTGGTCTCGCCTTTGATGCGAAAGCCAACGGTCTCGCCGACCGTCTCACTGCGCAGGCTTGCCATGCGCTCGGCGGCGGCACGCGCGGCGAGGCGGCGTGGCTCCAACATCAGGATGCGGCCCGTTAACCCCGGCAGGTTCAGGAGCGCGAGCGGCACCAGCGTGGTCTTTCCGGCCCCCGGTGGCGCTGTCAGCACGACCATGCCATGGGCTGCGAGCATCTCCTGCATGTTGGAGAGCACCGCACGGACGGGCAGGTCGGGAAGATCGGCAAAGCGAGACGTCATATGCCCTGTCTAGGACAATTCGCCTGCCGTAAGAATCGAAAAAGGCAGCTTCAGGACAGATCAAATTGAAGGCAAATCTGCGGCAAAGGGACTGGAGTTCTTTACAATCTCTTTACGACTTCAGCGGCATCTTCAGTCTCATGGGCAGAGCGCGTTCGCACATTCGGCCCGGGTAATTGTTGTTTAGATAGTGGGATGGGTCTGGGTCATGACGGAGCGGCGTGCGCGCGAACCATTGGATGCCCTGAGGGGAATTGCTGCGCTGGGTCTCGCGCTCGGCTCATGGCTTATGCTGACGATCTGGCGCGATGTTCAGTTCATCGGGAACCTGCATCTTCTGGCGGATTTTGTTATCGTGATCGCTGGTTTCATCGTCGCGCGGGCCCATTCGGAGGCATTGACGGATCACCGCCGGATCGGGCGCTTTGCCATCTCGCGAATCGTTCGCTTTGCCCCCCTTCACGTGGCAGGGATCGCCGCGTTTCTGTTGATCGACAGCATCGCGCGGCTGATCTCCGGTGCGGGTCTTCTTGACGATCTTGCGGTCTTCGCGGCCAACCTTCTGTTCATGCAAATTTTCATGCATCCCGATTACGGGTGGAACCCGCTGGCCTGGATCGTTGCCGCGGAACTCTTCATGTCGGTCATGTTCGCCTTTGCTTGCACGGCAGGTGCGATGGCCCGCCGGTTATCGCGGCTCGTGCTGTGGGGATTGGTATGTGCGATCATCCTCGTGCGCATGTTCGACCTGGTGTCGCTGTCGCCTGTGGCTGATCTGCTGTTGAGGATGACAGCCGCATTCTTCGCCGGTGCGCTGGTCTTTGGCGCAATCTCGTCGGAGCGTATCTCAACTGGCATGAAACGGCTGAAAAAGAACTATGGTGGTCTGGTGGAAGCGTGGGTTTTGCTGAGCACGCTTGGCTTTGTCTGGATGTCCACGGGCAACCTGGGGGCAGTCGCACCGTGGGTCTTTGCGATCTGTCTGATCGTATTCCTGCGCCGCAAAGCCGCCTTTGCCTATTTCCTGAGCGGGCCGCTTTTGCAGCGCTTTGGCGACCTTTCCTACCCGATCATTATGGTGCATTTTGTTCTCGTCTATCCTGCGGCATTCCTCACCCTCAACTACGGCTTTGACCTCTTGGCCGTACCGCTGACATTGCTGACACCCCTCTATTTGCTCCTCGTCCTCGCCTTGTCCGAACTGGCAGTGCAATTCATCGAATATCCGACGCGACGGGCCATGTGGGCATGGCTGGACAGGGCGTTCCCTGATCAATCCCGGGCCAGCGCGTGACCTCGTGTGCGTCGAGGGTTCTTCCGATTGCAGCGTGATCTGAAATCCGCCACAACCACTGTGGAAGGCGGAGCAGATCATGAGCAGCAATGTAACGGAGACAACGGGAGAGGCATCTGCGCCAAAGCCCGAAGATGTGACGGAACTCGCCAAACGTGTGATTGCGGGTGAGCGGCGGGCGCTGGCACGCGCCATCACGCTCATTGAATCCACACGCCTTGATCACCGCGAAACCGCCCGCGACCTGATCGCAAATGTCCTGCCGCAATCGGGGCAGGCCATGCGCGTCGGACTGACCGGGACACCCGGTGTCGGAAAATCCACCTTCATCGAGAGTTTCGGCCTGATGCTGACCGCTGCCGGGCAGAAGGTTGCGGTCCTCGCCGTTGACCCCTCATCCGCGCGCACGGGCGGCTCCATCCTCGGCGACAAGACACGGATGGAACAGCTCAGCCGCGATCCGAACGCCTTCATCCGCCCCTCGCCGAGCCGCGCCGCGCTCGGCGGTGTGGCCCGTCGCACGCGTGAGGCGATCATACTCTGCGAGGCAGCCGGATACGACGTGGTCATTGTAGAGACGGTCGGCGTCGGGCAATCGGAGACGATGGTCTCCGACATGACTGACCTTTTCCTCCTCCTGATGGCACCGGCTGGGGGCGATGAGCTGCAGGGCGTCAAGCGCGGGATCATGGAAATCGCGGACCTCATCGTGGTTAACAAGGCTGATGGCGCGCTGAAATCGACAGCCACACGCACCGCCGCCGATTATGCAGGTGCCCTTCGGCTGATGCGCAAGCGCCCGCAGGACCCGGAAAATGTTCCGGATGCGATGATCGTCTCGGCGGCGGAGGGGACGGGCCTTGAGGACGTGTGGCAGCGGCTGCGCATGATCGACGATTGGCGGCGCGGACATGGTCATCATGACGCCAACCGGGCGATGCAAGCGTCGCGATGGATGCGGTTCGAGATCGACGAGGGCCTGAAGACGGCATTCACCGCAACACCTGCCATCGCTGCTGCATTGCCGGATATGGAAGCTGCCGTTGCCGAAGGCCGAACGACGCCCGAGGCCGCAGCCCAGACATTGCTGGCGATCTTTCGCTCGTCAACGGATTGACGAGCATGATTGCTCTGCGCCCGCAGCTTTCGGTCCGATCAAGGCCCATAACAATCAAACCTGACTGTGCGTCGGACCCAGAAAACAATGTATCTGGCTCCTGCATAACTGCGCAGCAGTACCCCGTACCGCACCATAGGCCGGTTCGATGACAGATGACGCCGTCGACAGCGCTTATTCGTGGCTTCGCCTTGCGATGACGTTGTTGATTGCGACCATCGCGAGTGTTGGCATCTGGATCTACATCGCTGTCATGCCCGCGGTGCAGGCAGAATTCGGTGCCGACCGGGGCGGCGCATCACTTGCCTACACGTTCACGATGTTCGGCTTTGCTTTCGGCAATCTTGCCATGGGCCGTGCTGTCGACAGGTTTGGGGCCGCCACATCCATCGCGGTCGCCGCGGTGCTGCTGGGTGGCGGGTTCGTTCTGGCCACACTCGCGCCGTCGATGATGGTGCTGAACATTGTCCATCTCATCATCGGCCTTGGCTCAGCCGCCAGTTTCGGCCCGCTGATGGCAGATATTTCGCACTGGTTCGTGCGGCGGCGGGGTATCGCGGTCACTGTCACGGCCAGCGGGAACTATCTGGCAGGTGCTCTCTGGCCCTGGCTGCTGGCGGACATGTTGGCGGAGGACGGCTGGCGCGCAGTCTATCTGACGCTGGCGGCGGTTGTCGTCTTCGCGGTGATCCCGCTGTCTTTCGGCCTGCGCCGCCGTCCATCCGAAGGCAGCCTCGCCGCCGCCGCGGTGAGTGCGGGCGCTGCATCTGTCTCCTCTGGCCTTTCTCCGCGCGCACTGCAATGGCTCTTGTGCCTCGCGGGCCTTGCCTGCTGCACCGCGATGTCGATGCCGCAGGTCCACATCGTCGCCTATTGCGTGGATCTCGGCTATGGCCCCAGCGTCGGGGCGGAGATGCTGTCATTGATGCTGTTGGGCGGTGTCGTATCGCGGGTGCTGTCAGGGATGCTGGCGGACTGGGTCGGGGGCGTGAAGACAGTGCTGATCGGGTCGATCCTGCAAACCATCGCGCTGATCCTCTACCTGCCATCCGATGGCATGACGACGCTTTACACAGTGTCGTTGATCTTCGGGTTGAGCCAGGGCGGGTTGGTCCCTGCATATGCAATCATCGTGCGCGAGTATATGGAACCCAAGGAGGCCGGCGCGCGCGTCGGGTTTGTGATCATGTCGACCGTGTTGGGCATGGCGTTGGGCGGATGGATGTCGGGTTGGATCTACGACCTGACCGGCTCCTACACCATGGCGTTTCTGAACGGGATTGCTTGGAACCTGGTGAATCTTGCGGTCATTTTGATGCTCATCTTCCGCTCGCGCCCTGGTAACAAGACGGGACGCGGCCCGGTTGCGATGGCTGCGAGTTGATCGCCTCCGCGGACGGGATTGCGAATGCGGGCATAATAATGATGAGCGGACCGTTTTCACGCGCAGCAACGGCTTGACCCCCGACCGACTCGCGCCTAAGAAGCGCTCTCTGAATTCTTGCGCCGTCCGTGCGGGCGGTGCTTTGTTGTTATCACGCCGAGGTAAGACAGATGTCCCGTCGCTGCGAACTCTCTGGGAAAGGTGTGCTGACCGGCAACCGCGTCAGCCACTCCAACATCAAGACCCGTCGGCGGTATCTGCCGAACCTGAACCCTGTGACGCTGCAAAGCGAAACGCTGGGTCAGTCCTTTCGTTTCCGCATCGCGGCATCCGCCCTGCGATCCGTCGATCATCGGGGTGGCCTCGACGCCTATCTGGCGAAAGCGCGCGACGAGCAGTTGTCGCCGCGTGCATTGAAAGTGAAAAGGGACATCGCGAAGGCACAAGCCTCGGCCTGACGTCGTCGATGCAATCATTCTGCGGCGGCCTGACACTTGAACGTCACGGCCGCCGTTGGCATGTCTGGGGCATGGGTTTGAAACCTGCACTTGTCCTGCGGATCGTTCTGATCGCGCTCATTGCCCTCGCCACCGGGCCCCGTCCGGCCAGTGCGGCTGGCGACAGGGTCGTGATCTGCGGTATCGACGGCCTGAAACGAACGGTCGTCTTCAATTTCGAGACCGGCGAGCCGGAAACCGAGACGGGGTTCGAGACCTGCGCCCAGTGTATCGGCTGCGCGCCTGTCCTGGCGGCAGATAATCAAGTTTTGTCGAGCACCGCCCTGCCACTGTTCCTGCATTGGCACCTTGATCGCGCTGTTCATGCGCCGCAACGCCTTCTGGCCGCGCATCCTGCGCGGGGGCCGCCGGTGCGCGGTTCCGCCTGACACCCAGACCGAACCCAAAAAACCAGGGGGATGATCCCATGAAACAGTTTCTATTCGGGGCCTTGCTGGCCTCTGCCATGATCGTGCCGGCACATGCCGAGATCCGCGCGACCGAAGCCTATGCATTCGCCACGCCCAAGACCGGGAAGGCCGGTGCCGCCTACGTGATCGTCGAGGGCGGCGAAACCGCTGACCGGCTGGTTGGTGCTGCATCCGACGTCGCACAGCGTGTGGAATTGCATGAGCACCAGATGACCGATGGCGTCATGCGTATGCGGGAGGTCGAGGCCGGTATCGAACTGCCAGCCAAGGGCCAGATCGTGATGGAGCCTGGCGGTTATCACATCATGTTGATGGGCCTGAACGGCCAGCTTGAGGCGGGGCAGAGCTTTCCCGTCACACTCACTTTCGAGAGCGGTGCGGACTTGTCCATCGATGTCGTGGTAAAGAACCGGGGCGAGGAAGGCCATAATGGCCATGGCAGCCACGGTGATCACAACATGGAGGGAGCCGCCGACGCCCATTCGGGGGATGGCGACCATTCCGGTCACAAGCAAAAGACCGAGTAAACCTGCCGCGCGAGGCATTCATGCCGCGTCGATGCCTCGCGCTTATCCCTTCAGCACGCTGTCGACCCATGCCGGCACGATGTCCGTCGCGGGGCCGTAGATGGCGGATGTGAAATCGCGCGCGCCCTCCGATGGCTCAAGGTTAAGCTCCAGCGTATCAGCCCCGCGTCGCCTCGCATCCTGCGCGAAGCCCGCAGCCGGGTAGACCGCACCAGATGTGCCGATGGAGACAAAAAGGTCAGCGTTCGCCAGTGCTTCCCAAATCCGCTCCATATGGTAGGGCATCTCGCCAAACCAGACGACATCGGGGCGTAGTGCGGGCCGTTGGCATGCAGGGCAGGGCGTTTCGGGTTCGATCACCGCTGTCGCTGCCCGGACATCACCGCAGTTGTGGCATAGCTGCTTCAACAGCTCCCCGTGCATGTGAATGACGTCTTTTGACCCGGCCCGCTCATGCAGATCATCGACATTCTGCGTGACGATCAGCGCGCCGGTAGCGGCCTGCAGTTTCGTCAACGCCATATGGGCGGCGTTGGGCGCGGCATCGAGGCAATTGCGTCGCCGCTTGTTGTAGAAGTCCAGAACCAGTGCGGGATCGCGAGCGAAGCCTTCGGGCGTCGCAACATCCTCCAGCGCGTATTTCGTCCAGAGGCCATCGGCATCGCGAAAGGTGCCAAGGCCGCTCTCGGCTGAAATGCCCGCGCCTGTCAGAATGACGATGTTCATCAGCAGATCCTCTGTTATGGCTCGGTCATGAAAGTGCTTTTTGTGTGCCTCGGCAATATCTGTCGGTCACCCTCGGCGGCATGCGTGTTCCGCGACCGCGCGGCGCAGCAGGGCGTGCTGGTCACAGCGGAGGGTGCCGGTACCGGTGCCTGGCATGTGGGTCAGCCGCCAGATGCCCGGGCAATGGGTGAAGCGGCCGTGCGCGGCTACAATCTGTCGGCCGAGCGGGCGCAGCAGGTCACAGTGGCCGATTTCGCCAGGTACGATCTGATCCTCGCGATGGACCGCGCCAACCTGAAAGCACTACAGGCCATCCGGCCGTCCGATGCAGAAGCTGAGCTGCGCCTTTTCCTGGACTTCGCGCCGGATCTGCCCCTGCGCGATGTGCCTGATCCCTATTACGAGGGTGATTTTCAGGGTGTCCTTGCCCTGATCGAGCAGGGCGTTGACGGGTTGATCGATGCGATCAGAACCGGGGCAGTCCCAGGGTCGACAGGGCGGACCTGAGGCGGGCAGCGCGCTGTATGCGCCTGCCATGGCGCGCCTCATCTGCGCGGTCGGGCTGCACCGCGATGTCGTTGAATGACAACGCCTCAGCCGGATAGCTGAGCATCATTTCGCGTTGCCGCGCGCTGCCTCGCCAGCGTCCCTCCGGAAAATAGGCTCTGCCTTGGTCCTCGGCCAGGTAGAGCCGGGGCAGTGCGCGGCGCAGGACTTCCTGCAGGTGGGTGCCGCGAAAGGCTGTCAGGCTTTCGATATGCGGCGAGAAGAGCGCAAGCGCGGCTGAGAACGACGTCCAGCCGATGACCAGATGGCGGGCGGACAACATAGCCATTGCGTCCCCCTCCGGACCGGAGGATGTCACACGATGGCCGAGGTCTTGCTGCTCAAGCCAGTGCAGGAGGGGCTGCAGCACCGGATTGCGGTGGTCCTGATGGACAATCTCGATCTCCTGCGGGCCATGACGCTGCAGAAGTCTGGTGAGCGCGGTCTGATAGTAGGCGATAGGCGGCTGACCGTAATGGCGGTTGGGGTCGGGGTTTTCAAAGACATCATACCCGCCCCGAAGATTGAGACATATCCCAGTGGCCCGCTCAGGCGTCAGCGTGATGCCGGGCTTGATGCTGGCGTCGAAGACCCGCAAGCGCCGCTCAGGCGGCAGATCCGAGAGGGCGGAGATCGCCGAGGCAACGAAATAGGTGCCCGAAAGACCTGCATAGGAGCCCGCAAGCGCCGTTGGGCGGTTCAGCAGTGCGGGTCCGCCCGGCGCATGATAATCATCGATCCACGATGTGCGGTGGATGACATGTTTGATCCCAAATCGTTCGGCCAATATTGCGGCATTGATCAACTGTATGACATTGTTGCCGAAATTCCCGGTTCTGCGGACATAAAGGTAATCGAGATGTCCGCGCTGGGCGCGCCGGCGATCACCGATCAGCTCATAACTGCGCATATTGGCGGCCCAGTCGGCACCGCGCGCAATCCCGCCTGCATACTCCGCGCCGATCCGGCTGCAGACCCTTGCTGCCAGTGCATCCTGACGATGTATGGCGAGGGCGGGGTCGGAAGGGGAAGGCACCGTCATGGCCCCACCATGGCCAATGGTGCCCGGCGCTGCAATCGCAACCGGCTCATGCGCCAATCACACCGCTTGACCAGCCCCGAAAACCCTCGCATATCCTCGGCCATGACCGATCTTTCGCATATCCGCAATTTTTCCATCGTGGCGCATATCGACCACGGCAAATCCACGCTGGCTGATCGCCTGATCCAGAGCACGGGCACCGTGCAGGACCGGGACATGAAGGCGCAGCTGCTGGATGCGATGGATATCGAACGCGAACGCGGCATCACCATCAAGGCCAACACCGTGCGCATCGACTACACGGCGCAGGATGGCGAGACTTATGTTCTGAACCTGATCGACACGCCCGGCCATGTCGATTTCGGCTACGAGGTATCGCGGTCCATGCGTGCGGTCGAAGGTTCGCTTCTGGTGGTCGACGCCAGCCAGGGGGTGGAGGCGCAGACCCTCGCCAATGTCTATCAGGCCATCGATGCGGATCACGAGATTGTTCCGGTACTGAACAAGATCGACCTCCCCGCCGCAGAGCCGGATCGCGTGATGGAGCAGATCGAGGATGTGATCGGCATCGATGCTTCGGAATCGGTCATGATCTCCGCCAAGACCGGCATCGGCATCCCCGATGTGCTGGAGGCGATCGTCACTCGGTTGCCCTCGCCGAAGGGTGACCGCGAAGCGCCACTGAAGGCGATGCTGGTGGACAGCTGGTATGACAGCTATCTCGGCGTTGTTGTCCTCGTGCGCGTCATTGATGGCGAGCTGAAAAAGGGCGACCGCGTGAAGATGATGTCGAATGGCTCGGTCCACCATGTCGACCGGATCGGTGTATTTCGCCCGGCGATGCAGCATGTGGACAGCCTCGGCCCCGGCGAGATCGGGTTCCTGACCGCATCCATCAAGCAGGTGCGTGACACCCGCGTCGGTGACACGATCACCCATGAGAAGAAGGGCTGCGAGGCGGCGCTGCCGGGTTTCAAACCGTCCCAGCCGGTCGTTTTTTGCGGCCTCTTTCCGGTGGACAATGCCGAATTCGAGGACCTGCGCGATGCCATTGAGAAACTCGCGCTGAACGATGCGAGCTTCTCCTACGAGATGGAAACCTCTGCTGCGCTGGGTTTCGGGTTTCGTTGCGGTTTTCTCGGCCTCCTGCATCTTGAGGTCATTCGCGACCGGTTGGAGCGTGAATACGATATCGACCTGATCACCACCGCGCCCTCGGTGATCTACCAGATCCACCTGACGGATGGGGCCGTGCAGGAACTGCATAACCCCGCCGACATGCCGGAGGCCGTGCGCATCGCTCATATCGAGGAGCCGCGCATCAAGGCGACCGTTCTGGTGCCGGATGAATATCTTGGCGATGTGCTGAAGCTGTGCCAGGACCGGCGCGGCATCCAGCTCGACCTGACCTATGCCGGATCGCGTGCCATGGTCGTTTATGACCTGCCGCTGAACGAGGTGGTGTTCGATTTCTATGACCGGCTGAAAAGCGTCACCAAGGGCTATGCCAGCTTTGACTACCAGATGACCGGCTATCGCGAGGACAGTCTCGTGAAGATGCAGATCCTGGTAAATGACGAGCCGGTCGATGCCCTCAGCACCATGGTCCACCGTGAGCGGGCGGAGAGCCGGGGCCGGTCAATGGTCGAAAAGCTGAAGGATCTCATCCCCCAGCACATGTTCAAGATCCCGATCCAGGCCGCCATCGGTGGCCGCATCATCGCCCGCGAGACCCTGTCAGCGCTACGTAAGGACGTGACGGCGAAATGCTATGGTGGCGATGTCTCGCGAAAGCGTAAACTGCTCGACAAGCAGAAGGCCGGTAAGAAGAAGATGCGCCAGTTCGGCAAGGTCGACATCCCGCAGGAAGCGTTCATTTCGGCGCTGAAGATGGATGGGTGAGGTTCTGGTGGGCTGAAGCCCACCCTACCGGTGCCGTCGGCGTGTACGCTTGCTTGTGCCTTTACGCACAGCCCTTCCAGCCTGTGTGATGCCCTGCACGCGCTCCTCATGCGCTGACTGGTATGGTGCTGGCGTCCCAGCAATAAAGAGGTGCGCCCTCATGCCGCTCTCATTGCCTGTATTCATACTCGGCTCGGCCTCATTCTACGCCGTTGCCATGATCGCATTGAAAATCCTCGGGCAGGGCGGGCCGAAAGTGGCTGTGGCATTCGTCATCGCTGCGACCGTCTTCGGCGGCTTGTGGATGGAATTCGAAGCGCTGAAATCGGAGCGGCTGGGCCTCATTTATGTGGCGATCCTCGGCGCTGAGTGCCTGATCATCGCGCTCGCCTCCTCGCTCCTGTTTGGTGAGAGCTTTTCGACGCGGGAGCTTGCGGGCGGGGCACTGATCGTCGGAGGAATCGCGCTGGCGCTGGTTTAGGCGGTCTGCGCAGTTTTTCTGTGGGCTGTGGGCTGACCCCGATCGCAATGTTTCACGACTTGACGCGAACGTAACTCTCCGCGATTTGCGCGCTTGATCTGCGCTCCCCACGTCTTTTCCACGAACACACCAAAACGGGAGATTACCAGATGATCCGCATTGCCCCCCTCGCTGTTGCAGCCCTCATTGCCGGGTCCGCCGTTACCGCCCAGGCCGGTGCCGCCGCGCCCTTCACCGCAACGAATGCCGCTGCTCCCACGATTTCGGCGGACATCACCCCGGTCCGGTTTGGCGGTCTGCGCACCGTCGGTGGCGGGTTTGGTGAGAGCATCGGTGCCCGTAATGAACGTGGCTCGGTCTTTCAGGATGGTCGCGACCCCTACCGCATCCAAACTCCGATCTCGCAGTTGAACCCGTTTGGCAACAGCAGTTCCTCGCGCTCCAGCTTTTCGCAGGGCATTCGTCTGGACCGTTCGCGCACGCCGGGCCTGCGTTCTCCGCTGCGCTCCGGCGATGTGGAACGGTGATCCGAGGTTGCGGACCCGGGCCAGACAGCCGGGTCCGCCCTTCGCGGGTCAGACTTTCTGATTGACCTCGATCAGATTGCCCTCCGGGTCCGTGAAATAGATGTTCCAGAGGCCGGGAATCGCGAATTGCCCGGCATCTGAATAAGGCACATTCGCTGCCTTCAGCCGCTCAATCACAACGTTCATATCCTTCACCTGAATAGCGAAATGTCCCCCGACGGACGGATTGTGGATGAGGTTGTTGCGTGCCGCAAATTCCGGGTCAGGCTTGATGATATGAAGCCCCTGCGCCTGCCCGTCGCGTGATGGATCGTCGAATAGCGCCAGCCTGTCGGGCGACACCGGCACATATCCCGCCGTCTCTGGCAGCACCCATTGTCCCTCAGCCATGCCCAGAATGGATGTGTAGAAGGCCGCCGTGCGCCGCACGTCCTTCGCCTGAATATTCACATGATGGATGGACCAGTTCATCTCTCGCTCCCGTATTGCGGGATCAGCGTAGACGACCAGCGCGGTTCGGCAAAACCCGGAGATGAAAAAGGGCACCGTTCCCGATGCCCATTCATCGCGTCAGGTCAAGTGCGCTTATGCGGCTTCTTTTTCCTGATCGTCTTTGAGGCTGAGCGCGTTCGAGACGCGAACACCGCGGCGCACAAAGGCGACGAGCCCGTCGACCGTGCGGCTGTTCACCTCGATCCCGGCATTCATCAACACTTCCATACCATCGCGGCTGTTGGCCCAGCGCGCGATACCTTCAGCGCCTTTGCCAACACCGTATGTTTTTTCATCCTTGATGGCATCATCAAGGGCAGCCAGCACAACGGCTGCGAACAGTTTGCGCGCGCGGCGCCCCTGTTCATTAGTAAAACTCAAAGCATCATCGTTCAGAGCCATGGGCCCTCCAGCGAGTCGTCACATTACGTTTAAGGAAGCGTCTGTATGCAGTATTGCACATGCGAAAGGAAGAATTTTTTTGCATATCTGTCATGCATTGACGTTATGTCACGTCGCCCAGCTGGCAGGCTTGTCGGCCACAAAGTGTTCATCGATGAATGCGTAGACCTTGCGAAACCGATTTCGCGCGATGGTGGTCTGCTCTTCGGTCAGATCATCCGGACGTGGTGAAGCATTGATCCGCCGTTCGGTATCGGGAGGCAGGTAGTCGACACCGATAAAATCCGTGATCGCGCGAAGCCAGCGGTCGGGATTGTCGAACAGGTTCTCGTAAAAGGTGATGGAGACGTTGTCGCGCCCGAACGCCTCCCAAAGACCGCGGATCGTGCGGTCATACCGGCCGCGCCGGTAAAAGGCGGAGGTATCGAGGCTGCGTATAAACCGCGCCTGCGCGTTATGGGTGCCCTTGCTGTCGCGGGCGCGCATCCGCTGATCGGAATAGTGCCGCTCAACCGGCTCACGCATCAGGAAGACGGGCTTTACAGTGACATCCGCCTCGGCGAAGTACTCGCGAATGCGGGCGAAATGTTTGGCGTTCAGCAGGGAATAGCAGGGCGAAAACTCGGTCATGAACGCCTCGTCCCTGATGCGGCTGGCGAAGAATCGCAGATAGGCGTCGCGGTCCTCGATCATCGCCACACGCTCACGCAGCGCCTGTACGCGTTCGCGGTCCAGAAGCCGCCCCTTCACCGTGTCAGCGCGGGCCAGGGTCGCGCGAAAGAGATCGTCATAGTTGCCGCAGAGATGCGGCTTGTACCACGCATTGAAAAAATGCAGCTCCTTCAATGGAGAGCCGAAGATCGCGGGATGATCCGCCAGATACCGAAACAGCCACGAAGTGCCGCTTTTCTGGGCACCTACGCCGAGAATCATTGTGCGCCCCTGCAGTCGGGCGCGGGTATCCGGATCAATCGCCATAACGGCACGGTGCATATCGCCGCTTCGCTTTCGGGGCAACGTCGCGGCATTTTTGGGAAAATTCGTGAAATCGCGGAATTGGGGGGAAACTTGACGAGACGCAGCCCCTACGCCTGCCTATATTACCTGAAAATATGGGCAAGGAGCTGACATGAACTCTGTAACGAGCGTGATTCTGGCCACCGTCGTGAGTTTGGGTGTGGTCGCGGGCAGTGGCATCAACACAGCGATCGCAGGGTCACTTTCGGGGGCCTATCTGGCGGGCAAGCATGCTGGGAACCGGTCAGATGTCGAAGCTGCCGCCCGGTACTTTGCGAAAGCGCTTGCCCGTGACCCCGAAAACGCGGCGTTGATGGAACAGGCGCTGATCTATCAGGCCGCGACGGGCCAGATCGAACTGGCACTGCGGTCGGCAAAATCGCTGGAGGCCGCACGACCCGGGCACCGGATGGCGGCGCTGATGCTGACGGCGGATGCCCTGAGGTCCGGCGAATTGGAGACGGCGCGTACCCGGCTGGCGGAAACCCCAGGTGCCTATCACCCTCTTGTCGGCGCGATGCTGTCGGCCTGGTCGGCCTATGACCCTGCGGACCTGACAGCGGCGGAAGCGGCCTTTGCCACGCTTGATAACCGCCCGATCTTCAAGATCTTCGCAGGCTATCACACGGGGCTGATGCGCCATGCCAGCGGTGATGTCGCGGGCGCGTTGGAGGCGTTCAAGGGGATCGCCGAACAGATGCAGGTGCCTACGGGCCGCATGGCACGTGCTTATGGCGCGGCGTTGCGTGATGCGGGGCAGGTCGAAGAGGCGCGCGCGATCTACGAGGGCGCGATGTCCGTGTCCGTCAGCGACGCTTTGATGGAGGCTGATCTGGCAGCCCTTGAAGCCGGAACCGAGGTGGAGCCGCTGGTTCTGAGCCCGCAGGACGGAGCGGCGGAGGCGCTATTCGGTCTTGCGGCGGCCCTAGGCCGCGATGGGGAAGAACGGCTGAGCCTGTTCTACACGCGGATCGCGGCATGGCTGCGCCCCGATTTCAACGACGCGGCGCTTCTGGCCGCCGAATTGCTGGAGGGGGAGGAACAATACCTTCTCGCGATCGACGCCTACGAGACGATCCCGGCCACCAGCGCCCTCAGCCGCTCGGCAGAGATTGGCCGCGCAGATTCGCTCCGCAAGATGGGAGAGGAAGAACAGGCCACCGAAGCGTTGAAATCACTAACGCGGCGGGAGCCTGATGCGATTGATGCCCATATCGCGCTTGGCGATCTGCTTCGGCGCGCCGAGAAGTTCGAGGATGGGGCGAAGGCCTACAGCGCTGCAATCCGGCTGATGGAGGACGCGGGCCGCCCGAACTGGGTTCTCTATTATGAGCGCGGCATCTGCTATGAGCGTTCGGGCGAGTGGGACAAGGCCGAGGCTGATTTCTTCAAGGCTCTGGAATTGCAGCCCGATCAGCCGCTGGTTCTGAACTATCTCGGTTATTCCTGGCTTGAAAAGGGGCTGAACCTCGACCGTGCTCTGGGCATGATCGAAAAGGCGGTTCAACAGCGCCCCGATGACGGCTACATCGTCGACAGCCTTGGTTGGGCGCACTACCTGCTGGAAAACTATCCGAGCGCGGTTCGCGAGTTGGAAAAGGCGGTGGAATTGCGGCCGATCGATCCCGTTATCAACGATCATCTGGGCGACGCGCTCTGGAAGGTCGGGCGCAAGCTGGAGGCTGCGTTCCAGTGGCGTCGGGCGCTCTCGTTCGATCCTGAAGAGAAAGATGCCAAACGCATCCGGCTGAAGCTGGCGGATGGTCTTGATGCGGTGCTCAAATCTGAAAACGCCGCGAAAGATACCGAATCGTCGACGGCGAATGACGGCTGATCACGGCGCGGGTGCGTCTGCCGACAGCCCCGCAGATATGGACGGCGGAGAACTGGCGCGCGCCAAGGTAAACCTCTTTCTCCATGTTCGCGGGCGCGGGCCGGAAGGGTACCATCTGCTCGAAAGCCTCGCCGTCTTTCCGCGCATTGGTGACTATGTCGAGGCTGATCCTGCCACGGGCTTTAGTCTGAGCTTGTCTGGCCCGTTTGCATCCGCGCTGACGGGTGACGGTGATAATCTGGTGCTGGGGGCGGCGCAGGCATTGTCCGACCGCATCAACGGCAGGCCCGGCGCGTCGCTCAGGTTGCAAAAAAACCTGCCCGTCGCTGCCGGAATCGGCGGGGGGTCAGCGGATGCGGGTGCTGCATTGCGCCTTCTGGCCAGACTCTGGCCAGATGTACCGACGCAGGCATTGCCGGATATCGCCTTCCTGCTGGGGGCCGATGCCCCGGTTTGCCTCGCGCAGCGGCCGTCCCTCATGGGCGGGGTGGGGGAGCGGCTGTCGCCCGCGCCGGGCTATCCCGCCTTCTGGATGGTGCTGGTCAACCCGATGCAGCCTCTGTCGACCGCAGAGGTGTTCGGGGCGCTGGAGAGGCGCGAAAACCCTGCCGGTCTCGCCCCACCAGCGCGGTTTGCGGATTTTGCTCATATGACCAGTTGGCTCGGTGCGCAACGCAACGATCTGGAGGCCCCGGCGCGCAGGCTGCGCCCGGTGATTGGACAGGTGCTGAGCGCGCTGGTCTGGGATGCCGATTGCGCGCTGGCGCGGATGTCGGGTTCTGGGGCGACCTGCTTTGGTCTCTACGAAGCCGAGGACCGTGCACTGGTGGCCGCTGCGCGCCTTCGCCAGGCGGAACCCGACTGGTGGGTCGCCGCAGCACCGGCAGAGGCCTGGGGATAATCGCGCAAAGCGACCCTGCCCAACAGAAATCGTTTCCGCTGTGAAAGACGTATCCCCGATATCGCGGGTGGGGGGCGTGTGCGATATCGGGGACCGTCGTCATAATGGCCTTCAGATGCACGCTGATTTGTGGAGAGCGTTGCAAAGGCCATATCGATCAGCGCTTGCGGGTCGGACCGTAGCGCCATGATCAACAGATCGGATATGGGCGGCCGCCTGACGCTTCGCCACGCCTGTTCATGCAGGACGGGAATGCGTATCTTGCATAGCTGTCCGGATGATGGTCTGCGGGTTTCGGCTGTCAGAACCGGTCCAGCAAACGCTCCAGATAATCCAGCTCCTCCGCCGGACGTGTCCGCTCGCCAGACCTGCGGCGGATTTCGTCCTGCAAGTCGCGGGCGCGCTTGCCGAGCGCGGCACCCGGCACCTTGACGCTGTCGCCGCTGAGCGGGCCATCGGTTGCTGACGGCCGGCCCAGCGGATCCTCGCGTTCCGAATCCCCCCCCGGTCCGTCGCGTCCGGCCTGATCGCCCTGGCCTTGCCCCTGCGCGTCGGCCAGATCCTGACCGAGTTGGCGGCGGCCATCACGCAGCGCATCCAGTGCGCGGACCTGATCATCGACGGCCTGCCGCGTGTCGCCCTGTTCGAGGCTGTCGACGGCATCGCCCATGGCGCGCTCCGCCTCGTCCAGCGCCTCGCGGGTGCCCTCACCGGCGGAGCCGGGCAGATTGCCGCGCAATTCGTCCAGCAACTGCTGGAGGGCCTGCTGATCGCGCGCAATCTGGCCCGGATCATCACCGGGATCGTTACCTCGCTGCCCGTTCGGATCGCCTTCCTGTCCGCGCTGCTGACCGCCGCCCTGCTGTTCGCCCTGCTGCTGGCCGCGGCGCATCTGGTCAAAGGACCGGTCGGCAAGCCCCTGCTGTTCGCCGATCATGTCACCCATCTGGTTCATGGTCTGCTCACCCTGGCCGGGCTGACCCTGCCCCGGCTGGGCCATCTGCATGGAGTTCATCATCTGCTGCAAAGCCTGCAGCATCTGGCGCGCAAGCTCCTGCTGACCGTTCTTGATGGCCTCTTCCAGTTCCTGCAGCATCTTCTCGATATCGTCCTGGGTGATCATTTGCTGATCACCCTGCTGACCTTGCTGCTGTTGCTGCTGCTGTTGACCATTGGCCTGATCGCGCTGCGCTTCCTGCGCCAGCTGCTGCATGTAGTCCTGCATGGCCTCGCGAAGCTCTTGCATGAGTTCTGCAAGCTCCTCGTCCGAGGCTCCGTTCTCGATAGCTTCGCGCAGGCGTTCCTGCGCGCGGGCCAGACGTTCGGCGGCATTTGAAAGATTGCCATCCTCCAGCCGGATCGCTGCTTTCCAGAGAAGGTCGACAATGCTGCGGGTTTCCTCCTCCAGCCGTCCGTCTTCGAGGGCATAGCCAAGGCGGCGTACCGCCATCCGCGCCGCAAGATAGGCCGTGGTGTCGTCGAACGCGTCTTCGGGGTAGACCATCACCGCCTCAAGCACGTCGAGCACGCGGGGCGCGGCGTCGGGCGAGAACGCGATGGCGCGGCGCTGTTCGATCAGCGCCCTGGCCATGGGGTGATAGAACCGCCGACCGGGCATCGGCAATGTCATCTCGGCAGTGCCCGCCTGATCGGCAGCATCTGTCGCGGTCAATGTGATCCGAACCGGCAGACCGGCCCAGGGGTGTTCCGTCAGGTCCTCGATCAGGGTTTCCGTGATCTCGGTGCCATCGCCGGTCAGCGGCAGCGGCAGGTCGAGCGTGATCGGCTCATAAACAGATGCCCGTGCGCTGTCGAGATTGAGGCCGGGCACATCCGCTGCTGCCTCGCGGTTCAGCTCGATCAGCGCATCGGCGATACGGATGCCATAATCGTCGCTGGCGCGGTAGGGCAGGGTCAGTGCACCGCGCTCACCGCCATGGGGCTCGCCGTCAAAGGCGATGCTGGGCGGTACATCGGGGATGGAGACGATGTCCCAGACAGCCATCTGCGTCTCGCCGGACGTGATGGTAACCGCGCCGTTCTGCCGAACTTCCAGCACCGCATCGAAGACGCCAGCGCCAGAGTCTTCAAATACCACCGCTATGCCGCTAACACCGTCGGCCAGCACGGGTGGCTCTTCCACATCGAAGACACGGAGCGAGATTTCAGTTCCGATCGGCACCGATACCGGGCCATCCGCGGGGTCGGTACGGGTCAGATAGATCGGCGTCGCACCAGTGTAGAGTGGGGGCGAGGCCCATGCCTCCACCGTCGGTGCCGGCGTTGCTTCGGCGACTGCAATGGCGCCCGGTTTGATCTGATCGGCAAGCCGCACGCCATCCGCACCGAAATAGGCGATGACCCCGGCGGCGAGCGTGATTAGCGCGCCATGGCGAAGGGCAAACTGATCCCTGTGCGAAACGCGCAGATCGGGCATTCGCGCCTTCAGCAAAGCGGCCTTTTCAGCCAGCATCCGCTGATGTGCCGCCCAGAGTGTTCTCGTCCCCGCATCGCCCGCTCCGGCGGCAAGAGCGTCGGAATAGGTCTGCGCCGGGCGTCCCCGCGTGCCTTCGTCCAGCAGCGCAAGCGCCTCCGCCTCGGACGGGCGGCGCATTTGGGTGCAGCCATAGATGAAAAGGCCGACCCCGCCGAGCCCGAAAACCACAAGCAATCCGTAATGCCAGAGCACCGGCAGGGAAGCGGGCACACCGAGCAGGACCAGGCCGCCAAATGCGGCAATCAGCGCCCAGACCGGCCAGAAAGCACCGAGAACCCGCTCCACCCAGAGCGCGATGCGGGCGCGGCGTGTCTGCCGCTCCACTGACGCCTTCGCGATGACGAGGCTCGTCGTCGTCGAAAAGCGTCTCTTCCCGGTCTTAGTCTCGGCCATTGGCCCTCCGTTCCTGTGCCGGACGGGCAACAGGCCGGGTTATCCTATCCCAGCCAGTCAGGTATCCGGTCGCGCGCAAGCATTTCATCATATGTGGGGCGTGGACGCACTACATCAAACTGTGATCCGCTGACCAAGACCTCTGGAATAAGCGGACGACTGTTGTATTCCGATGACATGACAGCACCATAAGCGCCCGCAGAGCGGAAAGCGACGAGCTCTCCCGGAAGGACCAGCGGCATCACCCGCTGCTTGGCAAATGTGTCGCCCGATTCGCAGACCGGTCCGACGATGTCGACCGGCGCAATCGGCGTGTCTGGCTTGGGTTCCGTGACCGGAACGACATCATGCCACGCCTCGTACATTGCAGGGCGGATGAGGTCGTTCATCGCTGCATCGAGGATGAGAAAATCGCGTCCCTCCCCCTCCTTCCGGTAGATAGTCGAGGCGACGAGCACACCTGCGTTTCCGGCGATCAGGCGACCCGGTTCAATTTCTATTTCACATCCCAGATCGCCGACCGTCTGGCGCACCACCTGGCCGTAGTCGAAAGGCAATGGCGGGCGTTCATTCGACATCTGGTAAGGGATGCCGAGACCGCCACCGAGGTCGATGCGCCTGATCTCGTGGCCATCCTCGCGCAGCGCCTCCGTCAGTTCACGCACCTTCAGGAACGCCGCCTCGTAGGGCGCAAGCTCCGTCAGCTGCGATCCGATATGCACATCGACGCCGACGACCTGAATGCCGGGCATGGCAGCGGCATCAGCATAGGCCTTTCGCGCCTTGGCGATGGGGATGCCGAACTTGTTTTCGGACTTGCCGGTTGCAATCTTGGCATGGGTCTTTGCGTCGACGTCGGGGTTCACCCGGATGGTGATCGGCGCTGTCTTGCCGAGCGCTGTAGCCTCATCGGACAGAACGAGCAGTTCCGGCTCGCTTTCGATATTGAATTGGCGGATGCCGGTCACCAGTGCGAAGCGGATCTCCTCACGGGTCTTGCCGACGCCGGAGAAGACGATCTTTTCGGGCGGACAGCCTGCTGCCAGCGCCCGGTGCAATTCGCCCCCCGACACCACGTCCATACCGGCCCCGGCACGCACCGCAACACGCAGGATTGCGAGGTTGGAATTGGCCTTCATCGCATAGCAGATGAGATGCGGCATCCCCGCCAGTGCCTCTTCGAAGACCTTGATATGACGTTCGAATGTAGCGGTGGAATAGCAGTAGAATGGCGTGCCGACCTCTGCCGCGATATCGGCGAGCGAGACATCCTCGGCATGAAGCACACCATCCCGATAGGCGAAATGATCCATCAGCGGCTCCGCAGATAAAGATAGAGCGGCAGGCCGCAGGACACGCCGATGCAAAATGTGGCAGGCACGGCCAGAAGGTTCAGCCATTTGCCGTTCTTCACCGTCTCCCAGATCGCCCAGATGGTCAGGGTAACTGCGGCGATGGTCAGGTCCCAGACCATGCCAGTGGTCGCGTCATTGACGTTCCATGCCTCCACCATGGCACCGAGGCTGTAGCCAAACTCCTCAAACCAGCTGATGAAATAATACATCGGCACAACGGCACCGAGAATGGCGAGGATCAGAAAGATGGTGCGCATGTGTTTGCCCCTGTGAGAAGATCGGTAAGCCAGACCTAGCGCCGCTCAGCGCCCGGTCCATCGGCTCAGCTCGTCGGCTGTTCCTGGGCGTCTTCGGTGGGGGCGGGTGTCGCCGGCTCCCCCTTGCGCCCGCAGCCTGCAATTGTGATGGCCGAAAGGAGGAGGAGCATCGCAAGAACCCTCGTCATGCCAGTCTCCCCTGCCAACGCGCGATCTGCGCCTTCACCTGATCGGGCGCGGTCCCGCCATATGACGTGCGCGAAGCGACAGAGGCTTCCACGGTCAGGACATCGAACACATCGTCGGTGATCCGCGGCTCCACCGCCTGCATATCGGCCAGTTTCAGGTCCGATAGATCCACGCCCTGATCTTCGGCCGTCTTCACCAGTGCGCCGGTGATGTGATGGGCGTCCCGGAACGGAATATTGAGAACCCGCACGCACCAGTCGGCAAGGTCGGTCGCGGTTGCGAAACCGGCCCCGGCGGCGCGGCGCAGTACATCCGCGTTCGGGGCCATGTCCGACACCATGCCCGTCATCGCGGCCAGCGCCAGCGCCAGGGCGTCGGCGGCGTCGAATACCGGTTCCTTGTCTTCCTGCATGTCCTTGGAATAGGTCAGCGGCAGTCCCTTCATGACCGTGGTCAGCGCCACCAGCGCGCCCATGATGCGGCCAACCTTGGCGCGAACCAGCTCGGCGGCATCCGGATTACGCTTTTGCGGCATGATGGACGATCCGGTGGTGAATTTGTCGCTCAGTTTCACAAACTGGAACTGGGCGGATGACCAGATCACCAGTTCCTCCGCAAACCGGCTGAGATGCGTCGCCGTGATGGTGGCGGCGGATAGGTATTCGAGCGCGAAATCCCGATCCGCCACACTGTCCAGACTGTTGGCGGTGGGCCGGTCAAATCGCAGCGCCGCCGCCGTCGCCTGCCGGTCAATCGGAAAGGACGTGCCGGCCAGCGCCGCCGCGCCCAGTGGGCATTCGTTCATTCGCGCGCGGGCGTCCTGAAACCGGCTGAGATCGCGGCCAAACATTTCCACGTAAGCCATCATGTGATGGCCCCAAGTTACGGGCTGCGCCGATTGCAGGTGGGTGAAGCCGGGCATGATCGTCGCTTCATGCCCGTCGGCCTGCGCCACCAGCGCCTTGATCAGCGCGGTGAGACCGGCGATCGTTTCGTCGACCCGGTCGCGCACCCACATACGAAAATCGAGCGCGACCTGATCGTTGCGGCTGCGCCCGGTATGCAACCGGCCTGCGGGGTCGCCGATCAGCTGCTTTAACCGCGCCTCCACATTCATGTGGATATCTTCCAGCGCGCGGGAAAACGCGAAGGAGCCGTCGTCAATTTCTGACAACACCGTGAGCAGGCCATCGCAAATCTGGTCTGCGTCGCTATCTGTGATAACGCCGGAGGCGGCCAGCATGCGGGCATGTGCCCGGCTGCCCTCGACATCCTGGCGCGCCATGCGGCGGTCAAACCCGATGGAGGCGTTGATTTCCTCCATGATCGCATCCGGGCCGGTGGCAAAGCGACCGCCCCACATTGTGTTTTGGTTGCGCTGTTCAGTCATGGGCTTACCCGGTTCGAAGGAGTGACGATGAAGACGAAAAAGACCCTGATCGCCTGTGCAGCGATGCTATACGGCGCTCTGAGCCTGAGTGCCACCCCCGCCGCCGCCGACCTGAGCGCAACGGAGGTTGCCGCGCTGAAAGAGGCGCGCACCGGCGACATGCGCAAGCTGATCATCCACAATGAGCCGCGCGAGCGTCTGGAAGCGACTTTCCTGACCGGCGATGACAACGAAATGAAGATTGCCGATTTTGACGGCAAGGTCATGGTCGTGAATTTCTGGGCTACGTGGTGCCCGCCCTGCCGCAAGGAAATGCCCTATATCGATCAGCTGAAGGCGGACATCGCCGGTGATGATGTCGGTGTGATCGCGATTTCTCTGGATCGGGCAAGCACCTCGAAAATCGAGGATTTCTTCGCGTCGATCAATGTTGAAAGCCTCGACATCTATCGCGAGCCGAGCCTGCGTATGGGGTCGGAGGCCGCGGTGCTTGGCATGCCTGTCACATTGATTTTGGACCGGCAGGGCCGCGAGGTTGCGCGCCTGCAGGGCGAAGCGGTTTGGAATGCGCCCGAGGCCAAGAAGATGATCTCCGATATCATGTTGGCACTGGACAGCGCGGACGGGTGAAAAAATGTCCGCGCTGTCCAAGTCGGCGACTGTGGAGGGGTGTCTTGTCGCCGACACACGGACACATCGGGGCGGCGTGTCCGTGATCAATGGTTAATTGATCCTTTTTGCGGAGGCGATTGCATAGTTACACGCCATCGACACCTTGGCCTATGAATGATCATTTCGAGGCCAAATAAAGGCAGGCTCGTTCAACTTTCATTATGGAAAGCAACATCAGCATCCGGCCCATGCCCATATCACGCATGCTGGTGGACCGATTGGATCACTACGCCGAGCAGCCAAGTCGGCCGGTTTTGCATTCGGCGGGCGGCTGATGACGTGATAATCCTGCGCGCGTGGAAAGGCAGCCTCTGATCACGCTACAGTTACTTATGCGGGCTCGCGGCGTCGCCCGGACAGCGACTGCGCTGCTGCTTACATGATCAGAAAGGCAGCTTCATACCCGGTGGCAGGGCCATGCCTTCCGTCACCTTGCCCATTTCCTCGGCCGCTGCGGCCTGGGCTTTATCCTGTGCGTCCTTGATAGCGGCGACGATCAGGTCCTCGACGACTTCCTTATCATCGGGATTGAACAGCGAGGGGTCGATGGTCAGGCCCGTGACCTGTCCCTTGGCAGATGCCGTGGCCTTGACGAGGCCAGCGCCGCTTTCGCCCTCGACGGTGATATCTTCGAGCTTGGCCTGCGCTTCGGCCATCTTGGTCTGCATTTCCTGGGCCTGCTGCATCAGCTTGCCCATATCGCCAAGTCCTTTGAACATCGGGTCGTCTCCTATTCGGCGAAAGGATCAACCGGCGACCAGTCGTCGCCGTAATCCTCATCATCATATTCGGGTGGGGGCGGGGGAGCATCCTCCGCCGTCGGGGCATTGAGGTCACGCAACTCCGCGATGCGCGCACCCGGAAAGGTGGCAAGCGCGGCGGCGACCAGCGGGTGAGAGGTGGCCTCGGCCCGCGCTTCGGTTTCCGCGGTACGGCGCAGTTCCGCGATGCTGGGGGCACCGCCATCGCGGGTCAATGACACCATCCAGCGCCCGCCGGTCCAGACATTCAAACGGTTCGAGAGACGCTGCGCCAGATCGGCGGGCGCACCCTGCGCGGGCGCAAATTCTATGCGGCCCGGGGCATAGCGCACCAAATGAACATAGTTTTCCACATCGGTCAGCAGGACCATGTCGCGCCGCTCGCGGATCAACGCGACGATCTGGTCAAAGCTTTGATATTCGATCAGTGCCGCAGCGGCGGCTGTCGGCGCGGGGTCGGGCTGGTGCGTCGGCTCCGCCATGGCGCTGCCGCGCGCGGGCGACTGATCCGACCCCGCGCCATTACCGGACGGGCCGACCGGGCGCGGGCCGGTGCCTGGGGCGGGTGCCTGTGGCACGCGCTCGCCCGTCAACTGGCGCACCAGATCGTCAGGTGTTGGCAGGCCGGCCACATGGGTCAGACGAATGATCGCCATCTCAGCCGCCATCATTGCGTTCGGGGCGGGTCCGACCTCCTCCAGTGCCTTCAGCAGCATCTGCCACATCCGGCTGAGGGCGCGCATTTGCAGACCTTCTGCCATCGCCTTGCCGCGCACCCGCTCATCCGCGCCAACAGTAGGGTCATCGGCATGTTCGGGGTTGATCTTCACCACCGATACCCAGTGGGTAAATTCCGCCAGATCGCGCAGGACCGACAATGGGTCGGCACCATCGGCATATTGCGCGCCAATCTCCAGCAGGGCCGCCGCCGCATCGCCTTTCATGATCATCTCGAAAAGGTCGATCACCCGGCCCCGATCCGCGAGGCCCAGCATCGCGCGCACCTGATCAGCCTCCGTCCGTCCGGTGCCGTGGGCAATGGCCTGGTCGAGCAGTGACAGCGCATCGCGCGCCGACCCTTCCGCGGCGCGGGTGATCAGGGCCAGCGCCTCGTCCGATATCTCGGCGCTCTCCTTCGCGGCGATGCCGGCGAGGAATGCGATCATCACTTCCGGCTCGATCCGCCGCAGATCGAAGCGTTGGCAACGCGACAGAACTGTGACCGGCACCTTGCGGATCTCGGTGGTGGCGAAGATGAACTTCACGTGCTCGGGCGGCTCCTCCAGCGTCTTGAGGAGCGCGTTGAAGGCGGAGGTGCTGAGCATGTGCACCTCGTCGATGATATAGACCTTGTAGCGGGCGGAGGCGGCGCGATAACGCACTGAATCGATGATTTCGCGGATATCGCCGACGCCGGTGCGCGATGCGGCGTCCATTTCCAGCACATCCACATGGCGGCTTTCGGCGATCTGGCGGCAGGGCTCGCATACGCCGCAGGGCGCGGTCGTCGGCCCGCCGGTGCCATCGGGGCCGATGCAGTTCAGGCCTTTGGCGATGATGCGGGCGGTGGTTGTCTTGCCGACACCGCGTACGCCGGTCATCACGAAGGCGTGGTGGATTCTGTCCCGCTCGAACGCGTTTTTCAGCGTCCGCACCATCGCCTCCTGCCCGATCAGGTCGGCAAAGGTCTGGGGGCGGTGCTTGCGCGCCAGAACCTGATAGCCATCGTCCTGTCCGCCGGTATCGGGCGTGCTGGCATCGGGGCTGTCGGTCATTTGCGCTCGCGGTTCGGGAATCGGATGCGTAAGAGGTTAAGCTCGCGCCGCAGCCCCGGCAAGCGTATCCGCCGCCGCCGCCCGGCGATGGGCTTGGCAAGGCACTTGCGCCGCTCTATGCCTTTGGCGACGATCAGAAAGGGACCCCGCCATGCCGATCCTGACGCCGACCGATTACACCGCGTGCATTGCCTATCTCGGCATCGTTCATGATCGGAATGTCACGCTATGCTCCGACCCGCAGGAGGTTCTGCAGCTCGATTTCGAAGGCCCGGTGGGCGAGTGCCACGCCGGTCATACCCGCCCGTCCTGCAGCCGCGTGAAATTGCAATATCCGCGTGGGACGGAGATCGGCAATGCGCGCCAGTTGTCGGTTCTATCGGTCGAGGAACTGGGGGCCGTTGCCAGCGAGATGGGGATCGAGCGGATCGCGCCGGAATGGACCGGGGCCAATATCGTTCTCGAAGGCCTGCCTGACCTCACGCAGATCCCGCCTTCGAGCCGTCTGATTTTCGAAAACGGCACCTCTATCGTCAACGACATGCAGAATGGTCCCTGCAAGTTCGTCGCCGAAGAAATCGAGCGTCATTTTCCGGGCAAGGGGCTGGCGTTTCCCGCAATTGCGCGGATCAGGCGTGGCATCTGCGGCTGGGTGGAGCGGCCGGGCACCTTGCGCGCCGGGATGGTCGCACGTCTGCATGTGCCGCCGACCTGCACGTGGTCGGGCGCGGCCTGATCAGCCGCCATCGTCGATGCCGAAGCCGCCATCGCGCACCGCAGGTGCCATGACCTTGATCGTCGGCACGGCGGGCAAGGTGCGGGCGGAATAGGTGATCGAGGCACCGTCATGGAAATCGATTTCGAAGCTGTCCGACATGCCGGTCAGAAACCGCTCCAACGAACCGGAGCGAAAGATGTGCATCGGGATGATGACCCGCGCGCGAACCCGTTGCATCACCTCGATCATTTGATCGATCGGCATCGTGTAGCCGCCATCCACCGGGGCGAGCACGATGTCGAGCCGCCCGATCATTGCAAAATCCTCCTCTGTCGGAGTGTGGTGGAGATGGCCGAGATGGCCAATGCAGAGGCCCTCATATTCGAAGACGAAGATGGAATTGCCATCCCGTTCCCACTCGCCGCCCCAATCGCGGATGTCGGTCGGGATGTTGCGGATGAGAAGATCATCAAGCTGCACCCAGTGCTCCGCCGCCTCACCCTCGTCCCCCCAGCCGCGCAGATGATGGGTGATCTCCTCAGGCGGAAAGGCTGTCCAGTGCGATGAGTGGGCATGGTTCATTGTGACCGCGTCGGGCACCTTGCCGGGGCCGGGATCGCCGTAGAAATCGGTAACCGCAACGCGCCCCTGACCGGTTTCGATGCGAAAGGCCGAGTGGCCGACAAAGGTGATCTGCACCTCGTCCGGCGAAACGGAGGCGTTCCAGATCTTGGCGTCGGGCAGATGGGCAAGCTGGATACATTGCGACCCGAAGGCCGGCAGGGCGCTGATTGTCAAAATAGCGGCGGCGAGACGGAACATGGGCGATCCTCCGGCTAAACGAGACACAGAATAGCGCGTTTTCATGCGCTGGCGATCACACGATTGCGAAAATGCGGGCCGGGCCGCCGGTGCCGCCCTCATGCGTGGGCGCGCCGATGACGAGCGTCGCCCTGGCGGCGGGCACCTTGTCGAGATTGGCGATGTTCACAATCCCAAAGCGCCCGGCAGGCGGCCACACGTAATGCGTTGCGAAATCGGAGAAAATGCCGTGATCGAGCGACAGCGTATCTGATGGAATGGACCCAGCACCGGTTTGCAGCAGCATCTGTGTGGCCCCGGCATGAAAGCCGGGATAGTGCTGTTTTTCATCGTTGAAGCCGCGCAATTCATCCGTCGCTACCTTGGCAGCACAACCGGAATGCAGCGCAACATAGGCACCGTCCGGAATGTCCCCATGGGTGTCGATCCATGATTGCAGATCGTCGGGGGTGACCTGCGTGCCCGGATTTTCTGCTGCGTGCGCGGCGATATCGATCACGCAAAGCGGTGCGATCAGAGAGGAGACAGGGATTTCATTCACGGCCAGTCCGTCGGCTGCAAAATACAACGGCGCTTCGATATAGGTGCCGGTGTGCTCATTCAGTGTCATTTCGAAGCGGGTCAAGTCATTATCGGTGAAATTTAAGGGCTGGCTCACGGCGATCCCCGGCGCGCCGAAATAGGTAGGAACGCATCGCTCAGCTCATGGGCCAAGTCCTCGACGGTCTCATCGCCTGGGGCGAGTACCGGCGGCGCGGAAACGGTGCCCGCGGCTGTGCCAACAGCGGCAACGGCGGACAGGGCAGCGGCGGAGCGGAACAGGTCGCGGCGGGACAGCATCCGCTCGTTCACCGAATTCATCACGCGGATATCGCATATGGGGCAGGTGCCTCTTGATGATAGAGGCTGCGGAATGGTGCAGAATGACCGGGTATGGAAACGCTATCGTTGCGGCGATCATGCAGAGGTTAACCGCAGGCTCTTCGCCTCGTAGTGCTTCAGGCAGGGATGGGCCGTCGTATTTTCCCGCAGGCTGTCGGGACGAGCGCCGAACAGCGCTTCGACCTGGCGAATCTGCATGCTGGTGAGCGAGCTCAGCGCCTCCGGCCCGCCATGGAGGCTCTCACATGGGCTGCCATTGGCGAAGATGATCTCGTGCCTGTCGAACAGCAGATGATAGAAGCCGATACTGTCCTCGGTGGGGGTCGGGCGGATGGTCCTGTCGTTGATCAGGCTCTTTGCCGGGACAAGCACGGACCAGCTGCCGAACATCAGTTCGCATTGCGCACCGCTCAGCAAAACCCTGTGCTGCGGTGAAAGACACAGCGGGACCTCTGGCAGACCGGGGCCGAGCGCGCCCGCCTCGATACGGATCGGGGCGAGGGACGAGTTCATCGCCTGTTCGGCTGCGCTGACCCGGCGATGTCCGGCCCAACGCACCGGCTGGTCGCCATTGTCCTGCGTCGTCACCAGATCGCCCGGCACCAGCGTCTCGACAGGGCGGGGCCCCTGGGGCGTTGCGATCAGCGAACCTTCGGCGAAGCAGATCAGGTTCGTGTAGGGCACACCGCCGCCATCCGTCGCAGACACAAAGTCGTAAGTGCGACCCGGAACAAACGCCACCTCGGTAAACACGACGGTCAAGAGGCCCGCATCACTGCCGGCGGCATCGGCACCGAACGCGCCGAAGAAGACGTCAAACTCCTCACCCGTCACCGTGTCGCGGTAGGTGATGAAGAATTCCACCTCGATGATGTCGCCAGCAACGCCCAGCACCGTGCCATCGTCCAGGATGACGTCGTTCATGGTCATCTGGTTGATGCCCGCCCCTTCCTGGAAGTCGTCGTCGAGGGTCCCGTCATCATCGTTTATCGTCACCATCACTGTCTCGCCGCCCGGCGGGAAGGTCAGCGAGGGCGATCCGTTCAGATTGCCGGGGTTATCCGCCGCTGCAGAGATCGCGGGCGAGAAGTTGAGATCGGTAAACACGTACGCGAGTAGCGAGCCACCATTCATTGGTCTGGGCCTCCGGTTACATCCGCCAAAGGCATGATCCGGCATCAAATGCCGCACGACACCTCTTGTCGAACCCGGACCTACATCAATCGCATTTCCAAAATGTTAGTGCACAAGACAAATAAAATGCACGCGGTGGCGGATCATTCCATGTCGTGATCGAACCGCCCCGTCTTCAGGAACTGGATAACCTGACGGGCGACATCCTTGTCGTTCATCATGAAGGTGTGAGACACCGGCATGACGACATGGTCCGTCATCGCGTCGAACTTTGTGCTTTCGACGGAGACTTTGCCGTCGTTCTCACCCTCAATCATCGACGACAGTAGCGGGTTCAGGGAGACCCGTCCGGCAATCACGCCAAACTCCGCATCGGCATCATCGATCTGGTTGGGAATGCTGTCCTCGGTTGCACCGATGGCCTTGCCCGCCGGACTGGCGACCCGGTCGAAGCCGGGGATACGGGACATGGCATCGATAAGCTCCGCCCCCTTGTTCGGCGGCCCCAGCATCACCACGCGGCCCAGCATCGGGATGGCATGGCGGGCCAGATACCCGCGAATGACGATCCCGCCCATGGAGTGGGTCACGAAATGCACGCGTTTGGCGTTGGGGCGCAGCGCGAGCAGCCGTGGAGGCTCAGCCTGGATCAGTGTCTCCAGCGATGCCTTGGTCGAGGGGTAGCTTTCATTCACGACGTCATAGCCTGCCGCTTTCAGCCGCATTTCGAGAACGAGCAGCGAATTGGCCGTTCGCCCAAGCCCATGCAGAAGAAACACGGTTTCAGCCATCGTCTCGCTCACTCTTGCCCCTCATCGTCTGGCTGTGCAGTCGCCGTCTCGATCTTGTGTCTCGCCATGTCCGCCCCACCAGAGACAGGAGTGCCTGCCATGTTCAATCATAGCAATGTTTCCCAGTTTGCCTTAGCGCGTATTTTGAAAAATTCGGCTCACCGGCTTGAGGGGAGTGCACGCCGTGCGGGACTGCTGCATTTTTCGTTTTCGGCCAAGTTGAATAGACCTGATTACCCACCGCCGTTGCGGGGTTTGCCATGATTTGATCGCATTTCTCCCCGAAAACATTAATCAAACGTCGCGAACGCCATGAGAACGCCATAGAGCGCGGTAGGTCAGAATGCCTTTCAGCTTTGCAGTGGTCCAACCGAATGACATCGATGATCCCGGTGGTGCGCTCGTCACGAATCCGGGGGGCGAGAGCAATAACGGCAGCGCCGGGATCGGGTCGTCGGTCACCTTTGGCGCAACCGGCGGATCACTGGCGCAGATACCGATCACCATCGACGAGAACGTCTTTACCGACGATCCAGCTGGCTCGCTCAGCGATCCGGTGACCATCGGTGGAACCACGTTTTCCGCCGGTGCCAATATCGAGACCGACTACAGTTTTGTGGCGCAAGACCCGGTTAGCGGCATTTACTACCGGATCTCTCATGTTACGATCAACAATCAGTATGTCGGTGCGGTTGTATCGCGGGGCTTCGATGCAACGCTCACCAATCCGGGCGATCCCGACAGCGTCGTTGGTCTTGTCGGGAAGTATCCGTCGGGAACGGAGCTTGAGATCGTCAATCCCGACCCGGTCTCCGATGCCCCCGCATGGGAAGACTTCGTTGTCGAGAACAACTATAATCTTGGGCCCGGTCAGGCCTATGACAATGACGTGGACCTGTCGCCGGATGGTTCGGTTGTCATCTGTTTCGGCCGAGGCACGAACATCCGCCTCGCCGATGGCCGCACCAGGGCGGTGGAGGATCTTGAGGTCGGCACCGCGGTCATGACGGATAACGGCGCGTTCAGGGATGTGATCTGGATCGGGCAGCGTATGATTTCGGTTGATGAGTTGCGCCGCTGGCCGGCCCTGCATCCGATCCGCTTTGCTGCGGGCAGTCTGGGCGCGAATATCCCCGCGGGCGATCTGATCGTCTCTCCTCAGCACCGCATGCTTGTGGCGTCTCCGATCGTGGGTCGCATGTTCGGCATGGATCGCTGTTTGGTGCCAGCCAAGCACCTTCTCGGGCTACCGGGCGTGACCACGGTGCCTGCTGAAAGCGAAGTGACGTATTTTCACATCCTGCTCGAAGATCATCAGGTGATTTTCGCAAATGACGCCCCGGCGGAGAGCCTGCTTCCGGGCGCGTGGGCGCTGAAATCGCTCAGCGATGCCGCGCGTGCGGAAATCGCGGCGCTGTTTCCCGAAACGCTTGCGCCTGACTGGGCACCGGAGCCTGCCTACCAGACTGTCGGGCGTGCGCGCACGGCGCGCCTGATCGCGCGACACCTGAAGAACAACAAACCGCTGGTTGCAAAAACCAAGCGCGCGGCCTGATCGTCAGGCCGAACGCTCCGCCTTGCCGCGTTTCAGGTCGGGCGCACGGCCTTCCTCGACAAGCGATGAAATGGCTTCGTCCAGAGCCACAAAGCTTTGCCTGGTCTCGCCAAGCCTGCGAATCGCCACAGTGCGCTCGCTGACCTCGCGGTTGCCGACTGCGAGGATCGCGGGGACCTTCGACAGTGAATGTTCGCGGACCTTGTAGTTGATCTTTTCGTTGCGCGTATCGGCCTCGGCCCGCAACCCCGCCTTGGTCAACGCGGCCACGACTTCCGCCGCGTAGTCATCTGCATCCGAGGTGATGGTGGCCACAACGATCTGGCGCGGGGACATCCAGAACGGCATCCGTCCTGCGTGATTCTCGATGAGGATGCCGAGGAACCGCTCGAAAGAGCCCAGGATCGCGCGGTGCAGCATCACGGGAACGGCCTTGTCGCCAGACGAGGTCACATAAGACGCACCGAGCCGTCCGGGCAGCACGAAATCCGCCTGGAAGGTGCCGCACTGCCATTCGCGACCGATTGCGTCAGTCAGCTTGAAGTCCAGTTTGGGGCCATAGAACGCGCCTTCGCCGGGATCGACCTCATAATCCGCGCCGACGGCCTTGATCGCCGCCTCAAGCGCAGCCTCGGCCTTGTCCCAAACCTCATCCGAGCCGGCGCGGGTCTCCGGCCTGGTCGAGAATTTGATGTCGAAGCCGTCAAAGCCGAGGTCTTGATAGATTGAGGACAACAATTCGATAAAACGGCGGGTCTCATCCTCGATCTGATCCTCGGTACAGAAGATATGCGCGTCATCCTGCGTGAAGCCGCGCACACGCATCAGGCCGTGCATCGAGCCGGAAGATTCATACCGATGGCACGCGCCGAACTCGGCCAGCCGCAAGGGCAGCTCGCGGAACGATTTGAGGCCCTGCTTGAAGACCTCCACATGGCAGGGACAGTTCATCGGTTTGAGGGCGTTTACACGCTTTTCGTTCGCATGTTCCTCGTCAATCTCTGTGATGAACATGTTCTCGCGGTAGTTCTCCCAGTGTCCCGAAGCCTCCCACAGCTTTCGGTCCACTACCTGCGGCGTCTTGATCTCGTTATACCCCGCTGCATCCAGACGGCGGCGCATGTAGTCCTCCAGGACGCGGTAAAGCCGCCAGCCGTTCGGATGCCAGAAGACCATGCCCGGTGCTTCTTCCTGCAGATGGAACAGGTCGAGTTCGCGGCCAAGCTTGCGATGATCGCGAAGCGCTGCTTCCTCAAGCTGTTTCAGGTGGGCTTCGAGATCGGCCCTGGTCTTGAATGCGACGCCGTAGATACGCTGGAGCATTTTGTTGCGACTGTCGCCGCGCCAGTAGGCACCAGCGACGCGCATCAGCTTGAACGCATCGCCCGGCACCTGTCCGGTATGCACCAGATGGGGTCCGCGGCAGAGATCCTGCCACTCGCCGTGCCAGTACATGCGCAGGGGCTCGTCCCCCGGAATGCCCTCGATCAGCTCGATCTTGTAGGGCTCGTCATTCGCCTCGTAATGGGCAATCGCGCGGGGGCGGTCCCAGACCTCCGTGCGCACCGGGTCGCGCGCGGCGATGATCTGGCGCATCTTCTTTTCGATGGCTTCGAAATCGGCATCCGAAAACGGCTCTTCCCTGTCGAAATCGTAATACCAGCCATTTTCGACCACGGGGCCGATGGTGACCTTCACATCCGGCCAGATTTCCTGCACCGCGCGGGCCATGATATGGGCGCAGTCATGGCGGATCAGCTCCAGCGCCTCCGCATTATCCTTGATGGTGATGATCGATAGCTGAGAATCGCCCGTGATGGGGATCGACAGATCGCTGAACACCCCGTCGATCCGGCAGGCGAGCGCCGCCTTGCCGAGCGATTTCGAGATGTCGGTCGCAATCTCGCCGCCGGTCACGCCCGTCGCATACGTCCGCTCCGCGCCGTCAGGCAGAGTGATCGTGATGTTCTGGGCGCCGTCGGCCATGGTGTTATCCTCGAAAAAGGGTTGTGTTAGCGCGCGCAAAATCTGTCTGAACGCGGCCGAAGTCAACGTGTGGTTTGGTCTTCCGCCCGCAGGTCACGGGTCACTGGCGCGGCTGACGGTGCGCACCAGGATGAATACCTGCCGACGCTACATGCGCGATCAACTGCCGAAATGGGCGTTTCAGATCCCGGTGCGCTCAGATTCGCGCGCTGCGCAGTCGGCGTTTGCGGCTTCGATCGACAGCGGCGTACTGGCCCAACCGCCCTTTCCGATCCGGGGGGCGGGCGTGACGCACCATGCCGTCCCGCCGTCCCTTCGTCCGATGGCGGTGAGGGTTTTGAGATGCGCCTCGCTCAAACCGGCTCACGGCACAGGGTTGCTGGATTTTTGGCAAGGCGCGGGCTGCCCGGAACCTCGCCAACAATTGCCGACCCGATGCTTCTCGGCCCATCTCCGGTCGCGGCGCGTTTGGGCCCTGCTTGACTGGACCGACGGTCGCCGAGCGAATTTGACATGGCCGGTTTTCCATCCAGTTGCAGGCCACAGTGTCGCAGGACAACGGCAATGGCATGAGCAGTCTCGCGGTCGGGTGCTGTCATCCATCTTTTGCGAACACTGTCATCCAAGGCGAGCCAACAGATGAATACGTGTCGGAAAGGATATCGCGTAAGCGGCTAAATAGATGGCATAATTGGTAAAAATTAGGGTATGCTCATTTCTGCCAACCAAGGAGGTGCCGGTGAGACGCTTCTGCCTTGCATTGATCGGCTGTCTTGCCCTGATCGGCGGAACCAACGCTGTTGCCGGAGACAAGAGGATGGAAACCGCCCTTAAGACGGCCTTTGAGAATGGGGAATTGTCAGGGCTGCACGCAGTTCTCGTGTTGCGGGAAGGGCGGGTATTTGCCGAAGCCTATTTTCCGGGCGAGGACGAGCGCTGGGGTACGCCGCTTGGCCTGCGCGACCATGGTCCGGAGGTGCTGCATGACATCCGCTCTGTTACCAAGAGCATCGTCAGTCTTCTCTACGGAATCGCGCTGGCTGACGCGTTGGTCCCTGCGCTCGATACGCCGCTGGTCGATGCCTTTGCGGGCTATCCCGATCTTGCCGCCGACCCTGCGCGGCGTACGATCCTCGTCAGCCATGCACTGACCATGACCATGGGCACCGAGTGGAACGAGGACCTGCCCTATACTGACCCGCGCAATTCGGAGATTGCGATGGAGTTGGCCCCGGACAGGGTTCGCTTTGCGCTCGACCGCCCGATTGTGGAGACACCGGGTACGCGCTGGGATTACAATGGCGGCGCGACGGCCCTGATCGGACGGCTGATCGAGATCGGCACCGGCATGACGCTCGACGAATTTGCCGAAGAGCGGCTCTTTGCGCCGCTCGGCATTACCGAACATGACTGGGTAAGGGGCGGTGATGACCGGCCCTCCGCCGCCTCTGGCCTCAGGCTAACGGCGCGCGATCTGGCGAAGATTGGGGTGATGGTCGGCGTGGGCGGTCGTTATGAGGATGCGCAGATCGTGCCTGCCGACTGGATCAAGGCGGCGCTGGCCCCGCGCATGTCTGCAGAGGGGCTGAGATACGGGTATTTCTGGTGGCTGGCCGATCAGGGTGATCCGCCCTCTTGGGTGGCAGGATTTGGCAATGGTGGCCAGCGTTTGTCGATCAATGCGGGCCTCGGTCTGGTGGTCGTTGTCCTCGCGGGCAATTACAACCGCCCTGACGCGTGGCAATTGCCGGTCAAGGTGATCACCGACTTTGTAGTGCCGTCAATGCGGGCGGCGAACTGATACCTTCGACTGCTCTTGCCTGCCCGACAGACCGCGCCTAATGTGCACGGCATACGCCCTGCCTGGGCCTTCCAAGGCGGCGAAAGCCATCCTTGGACCTGTCACATGCCGTTCCTGACATCGCAAAACCGTGCCGAAGCCCTGTCGATCCTCAGGATCGCAGCGCCGCTGATGGCGGCCTATATCGCTGAATATGCAATGTTCGTGACCACGAAACTCGTGGTCGGCGAATTAGGGTACAAACACCTCGCGGCCATCGGCCTCTCGGGCTCGCTGACATTTGAGGTATTGGTGATCATGATGGGCATCCTGTCGATCACCGGCGTTCTGGCTGCGCAAGCCGAAGGCGCGGGGCGCAAACAGGAAGCAGGGCATGCCGCGCGCCAGGGCCTGATCACTGCCGTCTTGTTGGCAGTACCGGTCACCGCACTGGTCTGGAACCTCGATGCGGTGATGATCTGGACCGGTCAGGATCCGGAGGTGACCGCCATCGCCACGCCCTATCTGCACAGCGTCGCCTTCTGCGTGCTACCCACGTTGATCTTTACCGCGCTCCGTGACTTCGTGGCCGCCTTGTCGCGCACCGGGCCGGTCATGGCAATCACGGTGACAGCGGTTGGCATCAACTGGCTTCTGGCGGAGGGGCTGGTGCATGGCCGTTTTGGTCTGCCGCATTTGGGCGTGGCCGGGGCGGGGGTCGCGACAACGGTTGTCAGCTGGCTGATGGTCGTGGCACTGGTCAGCTATATCTGGCGCAAACCGGCCTTACGCGGCTACGGCCTCTTTCGCGCCCGGTTGCGGATCGACCCCAGGCTGATGGCGGAGATTTTCCGCCTCGGCCTGCCCATTGGCGCGCTGGTGGCGATTGAGGCCGGGCTGTTCACGGCGGTGTCCATCCTTTCCGGTATCATCGGGGCGGAAACGCTGGCCGCCCATCAGGTGCTGATGGCGTGGATCGGCATTCCCTTCGTGATCGCTCTTGGCATGGCGGAGGGGACGATGGTGCGCGTCGCCTTCAATATCGGGCAAGCCAGCCCGGCAGGGGCGCGGCGCGCCGGGCTGACAGGGCTGATGATGGGCATGGTGCTTCTGACCATCCTCGTGATCGCACCGCTGGTGCTGGCTGAAGAAATCACGAGGATGTTCGTCGCTGAGACCGATCCGGGCTTTGCCGAGGTTTCCGCAATCGCGGCGCAGCTCATGCTGATCGCGGCGGTCTTTCAGGTGTTCGATGGCGCGCAGGCGATCATGTCGCGGGCGCTGCGTGGGTTGAAGGACGCCTACTTCCCGCTCTGGATCGGTGCGTTTGGCTATTGGGTGCTCGGGATCGGTGGTGGATATCTTCTGGCCTTTACGCTCGGGCTGGATGGCGTTGGCCTCTGGATCGGGTTGGCGGCGGGACTGATCGTGGCGGCGATCCTTCTGACCCTGCGCTTTCTCAACCTGACCCGCCGGAGGATGGCGCTTGCCAGCAGTGCAATGACTGCACCCATGCCCTGACCACGGCGGGCGCGCGCAGATGCTGCTGCGCGTTGTGTGACAGCAGCCAGACCTCCCGGCGGGGCGGCTCGTCGGCGGCGACAGGCATCAGCTGCGGATCGCCAACCCCCACGGCACGCGGCAGAACGGCCTTGCCAAAGCCAGCCGCGGCAGCTGCCAGCGCCGTTTCGGCATCGGCCACTCGGAGGCCGCTGGTGGCACCCGCCTGCGCTGCCATCCAGCGGGCCTGAGGCAAGTGCGCATGAGCGTCGTCATAAGTGATCCAGGGCAGGTCGTGCCTCGCGCCAGCGGCGGCATAGACCGCCTGCGCCAGATGACCGATGCGCTGCGCGATGACCGCGCTGCCACCCGTCACCGGGCGCGCGAGGCGAATGGCGAGGTCAGCTTCGCGGAGTGTCAGGTCGAGATCGCGCCCCTCCGGCACCAGTTCCAGCTCGAGGCCTGGATGGCGTGCCTGTAGCAAGGGCAAGGCAGGGACAATAAGGCGATTGACGATGATCGGCACAGCCGTCAGGCGGACCGTCCCCGCAACCTCCGCCGCCTCGCGCCCGAGGTTATCGGCGAGGGTGGCGAGCGCCGCCTCCACCCGCTCCGCCTCCGCGATCAGCCGCTGCCCGGTCTCGGTGGGCCGGAGGCCGCCTGACGGGGTGCGCGCGAACAAGTCCGCCCGCAGCGTTCGCTCCAGCGCCTTGATCCGGCGCGATACGGTCGTGCTGTCAACTTTCAGGAGGCGCGCGGCCCCTGCCAGATGCCCGGCCCGGCCGAGGGCGAGGACAAATTTCAGATCGTTCCAGTTTAAGTGCTGCACTCTTGCAGTCTAGATCTGCATGATTGTCCCTGTCATCAGCGATTTTGCAGCCGATACTGGGCCTCAATTCATGAAAAGGAGGTCAGCATGAAATTCGTGATCCTGTTCGAGGATGATCCGGAAGCCCCCGGTGACATCCGGGAAAAACACATGGCCGGGCACCTCGCCTTTCTGGAACAGCATGCCGACACGATCAGTGCCGCTGGCCCGCTCAGCACAGTAGCGGGAAAGGGGGCAGGTGGCCTGTGGCTGGTCGATACGCCGGACGCCGCTGCCGCCGAAACGCTGGTCCATGCCGACCCGTTCTGGCCGACGGGCCTGCGCAAATCCTATCGCATCCTCGCCTGGCGGCAGGTCTTCGCCGATGGCGCGCGCCAGATCTGAGGCGCGCTAGCCCCCAGCCGTGTCCCTCGTGCCGTGAAAGACCACATTCAGGGGCGCTTCCCCGCGCCCGATCCGCGCGCAGTTTTCGGCCACGAATTGCCAGCGCCGCTCGTGCATCTCCTCGGTCACGGCGCTGCGATGGGCGGAGAGGATGACGTTGTCGAGATCCTGAAAGGGTTGGTTGCAGGGCCAGACATCGGGCTGGCCCGGTTGGTTGTAATTGTACCAGACATCGATAATGGCCCCGCCGATCTCCTTGTCGTTCAAAGCGTTGTAGAGCGCATCTTCGTTGATGATCCGCCCCCGCGCCACGTTGATGACAACGCCTGTCGGTTTCATCTGCGCCAGCTCAGCGGCACCGATCAGATCGATTGTCTCGTCATTCATGTCGCAGGCGACCAGCACGAAATCGGCCTCCGCCAGAAGATCGTTCATGCGGTCGTTCTGGCCGATCCAGTCCAACTCCTCCGGACAGGGCACCTTGCTGCGCCGAATGCCGATGCAGCGCATGCCAAAAGCGCGGGCGCGGCGCGCGGTTTCCTCGCCGATATGGCCGTAACCGATGATACCGAGCGTGCGGCCCATCAGCTCGCCATGGGTGGCGGCATTGCCCGGGCCTTCGCCGCCCCAGCCGTTTTCGCGAAAGCTCCGGTCTAGACGGCTGAGGCCGATCTGCCATTCCAGCATGCCCGCCAACACATATTCGGCAATCGCAGTTTCATGCTCAAACGTATTGGCGACGGGGACGCCCTTCGGCATCTTCTCCGGTGCGGTGAAATCATAGCCCGTCCAAGGGATCTGGAAGAGTTTCAGATCAGGTGTCTCCGGCCAGTCGGTCGGGATCGCGCCGCCGACAATGACATCCGCGTTGGCGGCGAGAGGGGCAAACGCCTCCACCGGATCAGCGCCGGGATCCCAGAGATCGACAGTCCATCCATCCGGGGCAAAACGGCGCATCAGATCGACCTTCGGTGCGGCGATCCTGCCCTGAACGAGGACTGTCGGCATGGTTCATCTCCCTTGCAATTGCAGGGGGAGATGAGCGTGGATAATCCGCCGGGTCAACCGGCGGAGAGGTCAGAGTTTCAGATTTGGAATGATCTGCTTCTTACGGCTCATGATACCTGGCAGAACCACCGCGTCGCCAGACGCATCTGCACCAAAACTCTTGGCGGCGACAGTGCGCACCAGGTCATTGGGGACGAGCAATGTCGCTTCCTCTTTCAGGATGTCCACGACGAAGAGGAGGACCTGATCGACACCGTCTTCTGCGGCGACGCTCGTCATACTGTCCATCAGGCTGGCCTTGCGGTCCAGAACGATGGCGGGGGCTGTCGTCTCTAGCACGGAGACGCGGAATTTCGTGCCCTCGACCGCATATTCCTTGCTGTCCATGCGCAGCAGCTCCGCATCGGAGAAGGCGGAGACATCGGATTTCGCCGCGAACATCTCAGCCGCGTAGTCGGGGATGGAGATGCCCAGCTCCTCCGCCAGTTTTTCGGCCAGCGCCCGGTCATGGGGCGTGGTGGTGGGCGAGCGGAATTCGAGCGTGTCAGAGAGGATGCAGGACAGCATCACGCCCTTGATGTTGTCGGGCATTTTCGCCGCATCATCACCCATCAGATCGTGCATGATTGTGGCGGTGCAGGCCAGCGGGCGGATGGTGATGTCGATCGGGCCTTTCGTCTCCAACCCGCCGACCAGTTTATGGTGGTCGATGATGGCCTGCACATCGGCATCGTTGATGCTGGCGGGCAATTCGGCGGGGTTGTTGGTGTCCACGATGATCACCGGCTCATCCGCCGCCACATCCGCGATGATCTCGGGCTGGTCGAACCCCCAGCGCTTGATCACGAAGGCGGCCTCGGTGTTCGGCTCACCCAGCAGCCGCGCCTCGGCGGGGGTGCCTTTCACATCCGACAGGTACCAGGCCCAGATCAGGGGCGAGCCGGTGGAATCGGTATCGGGGGCCTTGTGGCCGAGAACTTTGATGGTCACCTGGGACATCCTTGCAAACGAAAACGAACGCGATTTTGCGGCCTTATAGAAATGCAATCAGCGTTTGTCACCTAGGCGAGAGGTGCGGTGCATCATCGCGGATCGGTGCGTCCCGCGGCCTGTTCATAAACCGCCATCGTCTCGGCCAGCATCGTGGCGAGCGTGTAGCGTGAGCGCACGAGCGCGCGCCCGGCAACCCCGATATGGGCGCGGGCGCTTTCGTCCATGTCCAGCGCCTCTGATAACGCTGTGGCGAGCGCTTCGACATCGCCGGGCGGGATCAGCCAGCCGCTTTCGCCGCCTTTCATCATGTCGGGCATCGCGCCGTGATTGGTGCCGACGACCGGGCGGCCCATGGCCTGTGCTTCGATGATGACACGCGCCGCAGTTTCCGGCGCGGTGGATGGTGCCACGACGATGGCTGAGAGTTTCAGCGCTGCCGCCATATCGCTGACCGGGCCGGCGACGCGGACCACATCGCCCGCGCCGGCGCGCATGATCTCCTCCTCCAGCATCGCGGCGTGGGCGGGATCGCCATCGCCTACGATCACGCAGCTGAAATCGGCAGCCTCGCGTAATGTCTTCAGGCGAGCGGCTGCCGCGATCAGCACGCGGCGGCCCTTACCCTCCACCATCCGGCCCGGCGAGAGGATGACCGGGCGCGGATCCTCCGCCAGCCCGATCGCCTGCGCCTGATGAACGGCGCGGGCGGGGCTGACGACCTCTTCAGCAAAGACATCCATGTCAGCACCGCGCGGGATGGTCACCACGCGGTCAGCATATAGGCCATGATCCTCCGCCAGATGACGGGCGATGAAGTCGGACACGGCGATGACCGGGCGACCGGACGACAGCGCCTTGGTCAGCGGGCGCGTGAAGAAATTGTCGGGGCCGTGGATGCAGTCCCAGGTGGTCACGAACCCCACGCCCGCCGTGGCGGCGGCCTTTGATGCGATCAGTGCCCCGGCGCGGGATCTGGCATGTACCACATCGACCCGTTCCCGCCGGATCAGAGAGATCAGCGCACGAATATTGCTGCGCTGGCGCAAGGGCGATGCGGTATCCACGCCCATTGCCGTCAGCTCCGCCCCCGAAGCCCTGAGGCGCAATGCGGCGGGGGTTTGCGGCGCGACGATCAGCGCCCGCCCGCCCGCATCGCGCAGGGCGACCGCGACCTCATGGGTTGTCCGCTCCCGCCCGCCCATGGACAGGGCAGGGGCGATCTGCAGCACGGTCAGCGGTTTCACCAGAGTGCCCGGCGCGATAGGCTGATCTGCAAGTTGCAGTGTCTCGGTCAAGGGAAACCCCGCATGAATGAACCATCCTTTCTGACTATGCCCGGTGATCGGCGGATCGCCTATCACAAAACGCACGCGACCGGCGCGGGGGCCGCGTTGCCGGGTGTGGTTTTCCTCGGCGGTTTCAAATCCGACATGGAGGGCACCAAAGCGCTGGCGCTGGAAGCGTGGGCCGAGCGCACGGGCCGTGCCTTTTTGCGCTTCGACTATACCGGCCACGGTCAGTCGAGCGGCGCGTTTGAAGACGGTTGCATCGGCGATTGGGCGCGTGACGCGGCAGATGCGGTCGGGGCACTGACCGAGGGCCCGCAGATCGTGATCGGCTCCTCCATGGGCGGCTGGATATCGCTGTTGCTGGCGCGCCGGATGCCGGAACGGATCGCCGCGCTGATCGGCATTGCCGCTGCCCCCGATTTCACCTGCGTGATGCGGGCGGAGATGGACGAGGCGGCACGGCTCGAAATGGCGCAGACCGGCCGCTGGTCGCGGCCATCTGATTATTCTGACGAGCCCTACATCATCACCCAAAAGCTGCTGGATGAGGCGGAGGACCATCTGATCCTGACCAGCTCGCTAGCGGCGCCATTTCCGGTGCATCTATTGCAGGGCACGGAGGATGAGGCGGTGGAGACGTCTGTCGCACTGGCGCTGCTTGATCATGTGGAGGGGCCGGACACGCGCCTGACCCTGGTCAAGGGCGCGGATCACCGGTTCAGCGAAGCGCATGAGCTGACATTGCTGATCGAGACGGTGGAGGGGATCATTCAGCCGGGCTGACCGGTGGGTCATAGGCGCGGACCGGCGGCGCGTCACCGTCAAAGCGGCTAAGCTGGACCAGCGCCGATTGCGCGGCCGGGCCCTGGGCGAGGCGTGATGTCCGCAGGTCATGGGTCAGGACATTGGGGTTGCCGTGTCGGTCCTGATCCTGTGGTGCCTCAAAATCGGGATCATACCACGCGCCGGTCCACAGGAAGACGACCCCCTGGCGCACATCCGCCGTCACCACCGCCCCGGCGAGGCACCGTCCGCGATCATTATAGAGGACGACCACGTCGCCATCCGCAATCCCGCGCGCGGCAGCGTCTTCTGGATTGACCAGCACAGGCTCCCGCCCCGCGACCTTGCGGCTCTGACTGAAGGCACCGATGTCGAGCTGGCTGTGGAGCCGCGTCTCCGGCTGGCCAGAAATGAGGTGCAGCGGATGCGCCTCGGTCGCGGCACCAAGCCATTCGCGCGGTGCGATCCATGTCGGGTGGCCGGGGCAGTCGGGATAGGCAAAGCCTGCGATGGTCTCGGACATCAGCTCCAGCTTGCCGGAGGGGGTCTTGAGCGGGTTGGCATCGGGATCGGCGCGAAACTCCGCCATCGTCACGGAGGTCGGGTTCGGGTCGGTCAGGGTCACGACATCGCCGGCGAGAAACTCCTCCCAGCCGGGCAGCGTCACCTGACGTTTGGCGGCGCGCTCGCGTGTCTCTTCCCACATCTCCGCCTGCCACTCATCTGCGCTGAGGCCCCGGCTGAAGGCGGTGCCAATATCCAGCCGTGCTTCGAGATCGCGAAAGATATCGTATTCGATCCGTGCCTCGCCGGGCGGCGGCACGATGCGCGGCATCGGGATCAGCGCGTTGTCATGGGTCCCGGCGGCGAAATCGGCGCGTTCCTGCGGGGCGGCGACGGGCAGGACGATATCGGCATGGCGTGCGGTGGCGGTCCATGAAATCTCGTTCACGATGATCGTCTCAGGGCGTTGAAAGGCGCGGCGGAGGCGATTGAGGTCCTGATGATGATGAAAGGGGTTGCCCCCGCTCCACCAGACCATCCGCGCATCGGGGAAGCGCATGCGCCGCCCGTTGTAGTCGTATTCCGCACCGGGGTTCAGCAGCATATCGGTGATCATCGCGACCGGTAGATAGGCACCGACCGGATTATGCCCTTGCGGGAAGCTGGCGGCGGGGAAGGGGCGGTTGGCGGTGCCGATGGTCGCATCGGCGCCATAGCCGATGGCAAAACCGCCACCGGGCAGGCCGATCTGGCCCAGCATCGCGGCCAGTGTCACGGTCATCCAGATCGGCTGCTCGCCATGGTCGGCGCGCTGTAGACCAACGGCCATGCACACCATCGTGCGCCGCGCCGCCATCTGGCGGGCGAGGGCGCGGAGGCGATCCGCCGGAATGCCGGACAGATCCGCCGCCCAGTCCGCATCCTTTGCAATGCCATCCACATCGCCGCGCAGATAGGCCGCCACCTGATCGAAGCCGACAGTGTAGCGGGCTAAGAACGCCTCATCATGCAGCCCTTCGGCCAAAAGCGTATGAGCCAGCCCCATCATGATCGCGGTGTCTGATCCGGGGCGAGGGGCCAGCCATTCGGCACCCAGTGCATCGGCCGCATCGGTGCGCAATGGGCTGAAATTGACGAACTCCACCCCCGCTTTGCGCGCCGCCAGCATGTCATCGCGCAATTTGTGCCGCGCCACCCCGCCGCCGGAGACCTGCGCATTGCGCAAGGGCACGCCGCCGAACATGACCGCCAGCTCCCCCGCCTCGGCAATCGTCGACCAGCGCGTCGCATCCTTCAGGTAAAGGCGGAAATCGCCGAAGATATGGGGGCAGAGCACCAGCGCGGCGTTGTAGGAATAATTCCCCTCCGACCGCACGAAGCCGCCTGCCGCGTTCAGAAACCGCTTGAGCTGACTTTGCGCATGGTGAAACCGTCCGGCGCTGGCCCAGCCATAGGAGCCGGCATAAATCGCCTCATTGCCATAGGCATCCTTGATGCGGGTGATCTCGGCAGCGACGAGGTCGAGCGCGCGGTCCCAGGAAACCTCGACGAAGTCTTCCTCCCCCCGCTGACCGGGTGTGCTGAGCGGGCCGTGGTCCAGATAGCTCCGCCGCACAGCGGGGCGCAGGACGCGGGCGCGGCCATGAACGCCAAGGGGGATGTTTTCGTTGATACGCGACGGGTCGCGGTCATCGGGATGGGGGCGGATGGCGGTGATCTGCCCCGCCTCCACCGTCGCCACCCCGGCACCCCAATGGCTCGCGGTCAGCCGGGGTGCGGTGCCCATTTCAGATTTCCTTCTTGTCGTCGACGATCTTCATCGTGGCCGTGCCGCTTTCGCCCAAGGGGACGGTGGCGAAGGGGCCACCATGGCACATCGCGGCGGGGTCAGCCGGGTCAAGCGGCGGCTCCTCCGCCAGGATCTTTGCGGCGAATTGTTCGGCATTGTCCTGGGGGCGATAGCCGAGGAAGCTGGCCCGCGCATTGTCGACCGGGGCGCGGTCATTGGCGGAGACGCCATAGGCGATGGTGAAACCGGTGACAGGGGTGGTAATCGACGCCTCCACCAGCCGTATGAGATCATCATAGGACAGCCAGGAGCCGAGCGCGCGCAGGTTCGATATCTGCGCGCAGGAGAGGATGCGCAAACACACGCTTTCAAGCTGCCGCTTGTCCCAATAAAGGCTGCCGAGGTCCTCCGCAAAGCACTTGGCGAGCCCATAGTAGCTGTCGGGCCGGTGGGCGGCGTCGGTGCCGATGAACTCGTTCTTGGGATGCATGCCGACGGCGTGGATGGAGGATGCATAGACCACCCGGCGCACGCCGCACTGATGCGCGGCCTCCCACACATTATAGGCCCCGATGATATTGGAATGAAGGATCGCGCCCCAAGGCGCCTCGTCCCCGATGGCCCCGAAATGTACAACCATATCAGCGTCCTCCATCAACGCCGTCATTGCCGCGAGATCGCCGAGATCGGCCTTGTAGTAGGTCTCGCCGGGATAGAGCTTGCCGATATCATCCGTCAGATCGGTCGAAACAAGACTGTCGGCCAGCTTCGTCAGCGGCTCGCGCAGGTAAGAGCCGAGCCGCCCGGCGGCACCAGTGAGGACAAGCTTTTTCATCGCGTCAACTTTCGATAAGGGCCGTCAGATGACAGCGCGTTCGAGGAATGGGGTCATGCTGGCAATGCGCGCATAGCCGAAGGCCGAGAGGTCCAGCGCGCGGTATTCGCCATAGGTGATCATCTCTGCCACGCCGCGCCCCATGGCCGGGGATTGCTGAAACCCGTGGCCGGAGAAGCCGTTGACGAAGATGAAATTTTCGACCTCGTCATGGGGCCCGATGATCGCGTTCTGGTCGAGCGTGTTGAAGGCGTAATGCCCGGCCCAGGAATTCGTCAGCCTGATCGCCTCGAATTGCGGAATGCGGTTGGCGATGATGGGCCAAACCTTGTCTTCCCAGATCGAATGATCCTGCACGAAATCATCGTAGTCGACCGCCGGATCCTCATCCGGCGGGCAGCCGGCAAGGTAGTATTGCCCGTCCGTGCGCATATGGACACCGCTCGGATCGATGGTGAGCGGCAGATCACGGTCCAGCGGTTTTTCGGCGGCAAAAATAAACGTGTAACGCTTGCGCGGCTCAACCGGGATATCGATCCCCGCCATGCGCGATGTCAGCACCGCGCGCGGGCCGGAGGCATTGACGACGGTGCCGCAAGAGATCACTTCACCCGATTTCAGCGTGACGCTTTCCACCCGATCACCAGCAGCGTTGCGGGTGATCGCGGTGACCTCGTTGGTGACATATTCCGCACCCCGCTCCCGCGCGGAACGCCTCCACCAATCAAAAAGGGTCGCGCCGTCGAAATAGCCCTCGTCGACCAGATTGTGATTGGCCCCGATGATATCGTCGAGTTGATAGAACGGGTAATCGCGGGCGATCTCATCGCGCGTCATGTACTTGGTGCCCGCGCCGCAAGCCGACTGAATTTCCTGATTCTCGCGCAATGTCTGTGCGAAATCATCATTATCTGCCAGATACATGTAGCCGTAGCTGTTAAGCGCCAGGCGCGGCACACGGTCGTCGCCACCCATATATTCGCGAAAGTTCTTCACGTAGTCGGCCGCAAACTGCGAAATGCGCACGTTCACCTTGTTGGAGAACTGCTGACGCATGCAGCTATTGGTGTGCGATGTCGACGTGAATTCATAGGTCGGGTCCCGTTCGACAACGAGAATGGAGCCGTTGAAATCCGGGTTGTCGGTCAGCCACCACGCAACTGATGATCCATACATCGCGCCGCCAATGATGACGACGTCATAGGCCTCGCGTTGGGGTGTGGCGGAAAGTTTCGGTATGCTCATCTCGCGCTGTCCTGTGCCGGGCACTGCCCTGTCCGGCACAGACGCTAGCGAAGGTCGAGCTTTTTGCAAAGCCGTTCACGTTTATCCAGCCACCAGCCGCTTTCGGGCGGCCATGCGGCGAAGCGTTCATCCGCGCCGAGCCGGGCCATCGCTTGCAAGGGCCAGTTCGGATGATCCAGCAATTCACGGGCCATCGCGATCATGTCGGCCTCGCCTTCGGCGATAATCCGCTCTGCCGCGTCCGCGTCCCAGATCAGGCCGACCGCCATGGTGGGCATGTCTGCCTCTCGTTTCACCTCCGCCGCGAAGGGCACCTGAAAATTCTGGGCCAATGGCATCAGCGCTGGACGCTCCCGCCCGCCCATGCCGCCGATCCCGCCGGTGGAGCAGTCAATCATGTCGACTCCGCTCGATTTCAGGAGCTTTGCGAGATGGACGGTGTCCTCGACCGTCCAGCCGCCTTCCATCCAGTCGGTGGCGGACAGGCGAAAGATCAGCGGCAGCTCCGCAGGCCATTCCTTGCGGATCGCTTCGGCCACCCGCACCGCCATGCGGCAGCGATTGTCGAGCGATCCGCCCCACTGATCACCGCGCCGGTTGGCGATGGGGGAGTAGAACTGATGCAGCAGGAACCCATGCGCCGCATAGACCTCGATCACCCGGAACCCCGCCTCGCGGGACCGGCGGGCGGCGTCACGAAAGGCAGCTATAACCTCCTCGATCTGCGCCTCGGTCATCTCAGCGGGGACTGGCCAGGGATCGGCGAAGGGCAAGGCGGAGGGGGCGATTGTTGGCCATGGTGGCTCGCCCCGCTGTGCCGTGTCTTCGTCGTTAACCGGGCTTTCGCCATGCCAGGGACGTCGCTCCGATGCCTTGCGTCCGGCATGGCCGAGCTGGATACCCGGTACGCTGCCCTCGTCTTCCAGAAACCTGCAAACACGGGCCAGCGGGGCGATATGGGCGTCATCCCAGATGCCGAGATCGCCATGGGTGCGCCGCCCATGGGCTTGCACGGCCGTCGCCTCGACAAAGACGAGCCCCGCCCCGCCAAGCGCAAACCGTCCCAAATGAACGAGATGCCAGTCATTGGCGTGGCCGTCCATGGCCCGATACTGGCTCATCGGGGAGACGACGACGCGGTTGCGCATTGTGACATTTGCAAGGGTAAAGGGGCTGAAAAGCTGGCTCATGGGATCTCCGCTAACGAACGCAGTTTCGTTTAAGCAATCGGGTGAGTGGTGGCCAGTCCGCCGCGTTCAGGTGTTGGTGAACGGAGCTGCCAACAGGTGCGATTCTCTTACGCATAACGATGGTGAGAAGTTCAACTTCGATGCTTATAAATGAAAATCGGCTCGCCCATCAGTTGTGTGCACTAACGCACTTGAGTCTATTATATATGTTCAAAATCAATGATTTATAAAAATCAAAAAGATGTTTTGACAGTGATTAATAGGGTGTTAACGTTTCGTCATCTGAAAAGTTTCGGCTTGTTTTGTAGTATTGGGCGCGTGTGTGTAAGGGGTGCGACCAATACAAATTTTGAACACGACCTCGGTCTGTGGGTGGCGGCGTAACGCGTATTTATCAGCGTTATTTGAAGCGGGTAGCTGCTTCAAGAAAATCACGTGAATTCATATTGGCTTGCGGAAGCTCTGCTTGCGCCAGGCAGCACAATTGCGCGGGTTTGGCCCGCCGGGGGAAGCTATGGACATTAATTTCAATCAGGTTGGCGACTTCAACGGCATCGAAGGGGGACCACAGGTCCTGAACAACCCGACCTCACTAGCATTTGGCCCGGACGGGCGCTTGTACGTCTCTGAACAGAACGGCACGATCAACGCCTTCACGATGACGGTTGAGGACGGTGAATACAAAGCGGTCGCCCATGAGGTGCTGACCGTTGCAGGTGGTGCCGAAGTCGTCAAATCGATCCAGAACCACAATGATGATGGCTCGGAAGCTGGCCTCACCAACCGGCAGGTCACAGGTCTTGTGGTAACAGGTACTGTCGAAAATCCTGTCCTCTACATCTCTTCCAGTTCCCCGGAAATTGCGAGCAATGGCGAGAAGAACCTCGACACCAATTCCGGTGTGGTCACCCGCGCCACGTTCAACGGCACCGATTGGGAAACTGTTGACATCATCCGGGGCCTTCCCCGCTCGGAAGAGAACCACTCCACCAACGGTCTTGCGCTCAGCGCTGATGGCGAGACGCTGTTCGTCCAGAATGGCGGCAACACCAACAATGGCGCGCCGAGCGGTTTTTTCTCCTACACCGGCGAATACACGCTGTCTGGCGCATTGCTCGCCGTTGACCTGAACGATATCGAATCTCGTCCGATCCTGACCGATCCCGCTGGCGGTCAGGGCGGCCTTGCCCGTGATTATATCTACGATCTGCCAACCTTGGATGATCCAAATATCGCCAATGATGGCGTGCGCGAGGATGCCAACGGTCTGGATGTTGCGGGCCCCTGGGGCGGTAATGACGGTCTCAATCAGGCGATCCTGCCCGCCGATGCCCCGTTGCGCATCTATGCCGACGGCTTCCGCAATCCATTCGACATCGTGGTCACGGATGACGGGCGGCTTTACACGGTCGACAATGGTTCCAATGGCGGTCTTGGCGGTAATCCGGTTACCGATGCCAATGGCGAGGCGACCCATGCCGTGAACAACGGCGGCACCGGTGATCCCGAGCCGCTCTTCAAGATCGAGGAGGGTGGCTACTACGGCCACGCCAACCCGACCCGCGCCAATCAGGACCTCGCCTGGACCGTTTATGACGATAATGGCAATCCCGATCAGAACGTCGCGGTCAATTTTGTGCCTGATCTTTCGGCGCTTGTGCCGGATTCTGTCCAGATTCAGGATGGTTTTCTGATCGACCCGAGCAAGTTCACCGGCGATCCTGACCGCCTTCTGGAAAGCGGTGTACGTGTGGAGCGGTCCAGCCCCGAAAGCAACACTCTGGTGAACATCGGCTCATCCAGTAATGGTCTGGTGGAATACAAGGGCGACGCCTTTGACGGCGCACTTGATGGCGCGCTGGTTGTGGCGCAGTTCAACGGCAACCTCACGCTCTTGAACCTCAATGATGACGGCACTGAAGTGGAGGCGCTGGTCGGTCCCGGCAATGATGGTATCCTCGGCACCGCCGACGATGAAGTTGTTGATGGCGATGGTGTTTTCAGCCTCGCCTCCGGCCTTTCCGTGCCGCTTGATGTGACCATGGGCCCCGATGGAACGCTGTTTGTCGCTGAAATCGGCGGCAACGGCATCAAGGTCTTCGCGCCCAGTGATCTGGTGCTGCCGGATGATCCCGATTTCGACAATGATGGTATCCTGAACACGGTGGACGCGTTCATTCGCGATGCGTCGAACGGATCGGGCGTGCTGATCCAGCCCGGCCAGCAATATGTCTGGGACTTTGACCCCGATCAGGACGGCAACCTGCCTGGCCCGAGCGGCTATGGCGGTGGTCTGACCGGTGTGATGGTCGACGGTATCACTGACTTTGAACAGTTCTTCCAGGAACCCTCCACCCTGCCTGATCAGGTCATCAATCTTGACAATGTGAAGTTCCTGACCGCAGCGGGCGGCGGCACCATCGTGGTCGAGAATGTCTCGAACGGTGATCCGTTTCTTGCACAGAACTCAGGCACCTACCTGTTCCATACCGGCGTGAAGGTCGCACCGACGGTGGAGACGTTCACCGTCAAATGGACCATGTTCAACCCGGTTGACGAGATTACCGGCACCTTCCAGCAGATCGGTGGTTACATCGGCACCGGAGATCAGTCGAACTACCTTAAGGTTGTTGCGATCAAGAATTCCGACGCCGGATCGGGCATCCAGCTCTCGCTCGAAAATGGCGATGCAATTCCCGGTGCGAACACTTATACCCTTGCAGCCAATGATATTTTCGACCCCGCGCAGATCCCTGAAAGCGGCAAGATCTTCATCGAGCTTCTTGTCGATCCGGTGGCGGAAACCGCGATACCGACGGTCACCTACGAGACGATCAATGGCGATCAGGTTGTGATCGGCACGCCTGTGTCGCTGACCGGTTCCTCCGTTCTCGACGCCATTAATGGCGATTTTACGATCCAGGGCCAGGAATCCGGTCTGGCCGTGGGCCTCTTTTCCTCCAACACGGGCGAGCTGGAGGCGGATACCTTCCAAGCGATTTTCGACGAGATCGAGATCAACGCCACCGGTGATACCTCCGCGGTGACGCTTTATCGCGTCAATACGGGCGGTCCGGAAATCGCCGCGACTGATGGTGGGCCGAACTGGCTGGCCGATACCGCGACGGCGAACAGCGAATTTGTCTCCAACCCCGGCAGCAACAACACCACCGGATTCCCGGGGGTAGAGCCCGGCGCGACAGTGCCCGGCACCGTGCCCGGCGCGATCTTCGATACCGAACGGTGGGACATGGCGGGCGGCGACGAGATGTCGTTCTCGTTCGAGGCGCTGCAGGCCGGGCTTTATGAAGTCCGGCTTTACGTCGGCAACGGGTTCAGCGGCACATCGGCCCCCGGTCAGCGCGTTTTCGATGTCGAGATCGAAGGTCAGGTCCTGTCCAATCTCGACGATGTCGACCTGTCGGCCCGTTTCGGTCATGAAACTGGCGGTCTTATCTCCAACGTCGTCGAAGTGACCGATGGTGCGATCGATATCGAGTTTATTCACGGCACCGAAAACCCGCTCATCAACGGGATCGAGATTATTCAGCTCGGCGGCGGTGATGACGGTTTGTCCGTGTCCATCGTCAATGGGCCGATCACCGTGGGCGAAAGCGACGGTCAGACGCAGGTCTCGATCCTGACCAGCGAGACCGTACCGAATGACGAGACGGTTTCCGTGTCATTCACCGTCAGCGGCATTACCGCCAGTGCCGGTCTCGATTTCGACGTGCCGGGGGCGAGTTTCGATGCGGGTACGCAGACCTATTCGGGTACCGTTGTCATCGCCGGTGGATCTTCAGACGTGACGATCCCGATCACCATCCTGCCGGATGGCGATATCGAAGGTGATGAGGCGCTGAGCATCGACATCACCGGTGTCAGTGCCAATGCCTCCATCGGCACCGGCAGCGCGACGATCACCATCGCCGATGATGACGTCGCCGACGGCACGGTGCTTTACCGCGTCAATGCGGGCGGCGCGGAGGTCGCCGCGACGGATGGCGGCCCCGCATGGTCGGCCGACACGCAGGCAGAGAACTCACCGTTCCTGAGCAATCCCGGCTCCAACAACGACTTCCCGACCAATGGACAGCCAACGGGTCCTATCGATACATCGCTGCTGAACGGGTTCGCGGTGCCCGAAGCGGTGTTGGGGGTTGAGCGGTTTGACCTTCTGAGCGACACGAATGGCGAGATGGCCTATTCCTTCGACGTCGCCGCCGGGTCGGAGGTTGAGATCCGTCTCTATCTGGCAGAGCTGTTCACCACCATCCCGGACGCGGACCTGAGCGGTGACCCCACGGGTGATCGGGTGTTCAGTGTCAGCGTTGATGGCATCGTGCCTGCTGAGTTCACCAATATTGACCAATATGCGCTGGCAGGTGACTTCCTGACGGGCGCGGTTGTGACCTCCCGCGTGGTCAGTGACGGAACGGTTGATCTGGAATTCCTTCACGGGGTCGAAAACCCCTCGATCAAGGGCATCGAGATCGTTCAGGTCGGTGGCGGCGATCCCGTCGACAGCGTGAATGGCACGCCTGTCATCGGTGGTGATTTCTCTTCCGACGCAGCTGCGCCCAGTTCCGTGACGCTGGCCGCTGGTGGTGCCACGACCGTCTTTTCGGCCCTCGAAGGTGGCCAGTTGGATCGTGATTTCATCACTGTCGATATTCCCGAAGGGTTCCGTCTTGTCGATGTGACATTGGCAAATTATGATGCAGATCAAGGCAATAGCGCCTTTATCGGTCTCGTCGCAGGAGATAACTTCGTGATCGATCCCGCCGTCCCGGCGCTTGGCATTACGCCAGATGGCGTGGTGGAACCTGGCGACCTGCTTGGCGGTCTCGTCTATAATGACGGCGATGTCGGCACCGATCTTCTGACCGGCATGAACAACCCGACCTTCGGGTTCCAGGGCTTTGACGAGGGCAATCTGACCGGTCAGCTGACCTTCTGGCTGAACCAGGGGGGGAATCCGTCTTCCGCCGAGCTGGTTTTCGTGACCGAGGCGATCCCGGACAATTCCAACATCGTTGCAGCCATTAATGCCGGCGGTCCTGCACTGACCCAGGATGGCATCGACTTTGAGGCCGATACGGGCTTCCTGAACGGCAGCACCTTTGCGGACGGCAATGCTGGCAATGGCCAACAGCCGGTCTTCGATGGCACCGTCTTCGAGACGGAGCGGTTCGGCGGTGCCGATGGCGGCACCCTGTCCTACGAGATCCCGGTCTCGCCGGGCCTCTATGAGGTGGAGCTTTACTTCGCCGAGATCTTCGCCTCCGGGGCCGGAACACGCGTCTTCGACGTGACGGTTGAGGGGCAGATCGTTCTGGATGATTTCGATATCCTCGCGCAGACCGGTGGGGACATCAATCAGCCAATTGTCTTTACATTGCCAGCAGGTGTCTCGCCCGACGCCTTCGGCAATGCCGGAGCGATCGACATCGATTTCTCTGCCTCCGCCGACAATGCCAAGATCAGCGCCATCGTGGTGCGCGACGTGACACCGCCCGCGCCGACCGGCGGCGAGGCGCAGTTCTCGGTTACCGTTGGATCTGATGATGTGCAGATCTCCAACTTTGGCGGCGGCTCCTTCGTGATCCAGAACACCGGCACCAAGAAGATCACCAATATCGAGATTGACGTAACTAACGCGCTCTATCCCGATAGCGTGTTCGATCCGTTTGGGGTCGCAGGCGATACGGTGAGCAAGCCGCTGACCATTGGGGGTGGCAGCAGCACGGGAGTTACTGATCCATCCACCTACAACCCCTATATCGGGGCTGGCGGGACCGCCGGGTTCGAAGGATTGTCGCTGATCTTCGATACCGCGGTCGATGGCGGTTTCGAAACCGGCGAGACGGTCACTTTTGCTGTCGATATGGACCCCAACTCCATCGCAGGTTCCACCAAGGGCATTCTCGACAGCGGCGCTGTTCCGGCATGGGATATCGGCGGCGTTTCGGGGGCGGAGCTGATCGGCTCCACCTACACCATCACCTTCGAAGATGGCACCACGGCCACAGGGCAACTGAGCGGTGCGGGCAATCAGGGCGGATCGCTCGGCGTCGCGTCGCAGGATATCGCGGGACTGGAGGCGGTGCTGACCGTCAACAATCTCGGCGAGGGCGATGTCGGCAACTATTCCGATGGCGGCCCGACCGTGATCGTCGATGGCCCGGCGGGAGAGACAGTGCGCGTTGTCCTGACCAAAGGCATCATTCAGCCGGTCAACAACAACTTCCCCGAACCTTTCGCTTCGCAGCTCGATGCGCAGCTGGCGGCGCTGGCGGCGTCTGACTTCCCTGCCAATAACGCGGCTGAGTTCCAGACCGTCGACGTGCTGCTGACCGGTGCGCCGCAGGACATCTCGGCGCTCTTCAACTTTGCCGATGTTCCGGGCTTCGAGCTGCCCTTTATCGAAAGCCAGCTTCCGCTCGGTTTTGTTGCGACAATCATCGATCCGGCAAATGGCGATCTGCCGAAGGGCCCGGTCTCCGACCCGATCTACGCGATCTATGCCGAGAATGCCGCGCCGACCATTGACCCCATCGCCGATATCGAGATCGCTGAGTTTGAAACAGCGTCCTTCACCGTCGCGGCGGCGGATGCCGACGGGGATCCGATCACCCTCAGCGTCGTGGTAATCCGCGATGTGAATGGCGAGGTGATCGACCCGGCGGAGTACAACTTCGCAGACAATGGTGACGGTACCGCGTCATTCGAATGGATCACGGACGAGCCGGACGAGGGGGCCTACACGATCAGCGTGACCGCTGACGATGGTGCTTCGCAGGCGGTTGAGGATCTCGCCCTCATCGTGAACGAAGTGGGCGCGCCTGTTGGCGACACGCCGCTCTTCCGCGTCAACGTCGGTGGCCCGGCAGTTGCCGCTGCCGATGGTACGCTTGGCTGGGGTGCGGACAACAATGCGAACCCGAGCCCGAACCTCGTCTCGGGTGGTAATGGCTTTCCGTCTACCGGCGCCACAATCGACATCACCGACCCGAGCATTCCGGATGCCGCGCCTGCGCAGATCTTCCAGAACGAGCGCTTCGATCTGCCAGCAGGCGATCCGCTTGCCTACAGCTTCGACGTGGCAGCGGGCACAGATGTCGTCGTGAACCTCTATTTCGCGGAGACCTTCAGCAATTTGCCTGACCTGAACGGCAACGGCGATCCGACCGGCGACCGCATCTTCGATGTCAGCGTCGATGGTGTCGTGCCCGCAGTGTTCGATGATATCGACCAGTACACCCTGGCGGGCGAGAGCTTTAACAAGGGTTTCGTTCTGTCATTCCAGACCACGAGCGACGGGTCCATTGACCTCGCGTTCCTGCATCAGGGTTTTGAGAACACGACGGCCAAGGCGATCGAAATCATCGCCCTTGGTGCTGCGGATGAAACGCCGCCGGATGCGGTTCTGACGGCAGCCGATGTCACGGCTGTCGGATCGACCTATGAATTCCAGGTCGAGTACACGGACGCGACAGCGGTGGATGTCTCCACTCTCGACAGTCTCGACGTCACGGTGTCGGGGCCGGGCGGCAGCTTCACCACGGCGGCGACCTTCGTGTCTGTCGATGTGCCCGCCGATGGTGGCGCGCGCCTTGCGACCTACGCGATCACGCCTCCGGGCGGGGCATGGGACGAGGCGGACAATGGCGACTACACCATCACTCTCAACGAGGGTGAAGTGACCGACATCTTCGGCAATGCCGTGGTGGAAGAGGTGCTTGGCACCTTCGCCGTCAACGTCCAGCCGACCGATCAGGTCGAAGGCGGGCAGCTTGACGTTGCCGTGACGCCGGGTGCCGACGTCAATGCGTCGACCTTCGCGCAGGGCAGCTTCCAACTGTTCAACGCGTCCGCGGCGGGCGTCAACATCGCCTCAGTCACCTTCGATCTCAGCACCGGGTTCCTGCCGGACATGGTGTTCGATCCGACCGGTGCCGGCGGTGATGCGACGGCCTCGCCGTTCACGCCGAATTCCGGGGCTGTGGTCACCGGGCTGGTGGTTCCGGGCGATCCGGCTGTCGATCCGTTCTCCGATCCGCGCAATGGCGGCTTCGACAAGCTGACGATCGACTTCACCGACTTCAATCCGGGTGAGACATTCACCTTCACCACCGATATCGACCCCAACAGCATCCAGGCCGTGCCGGGTGCTGGTGCCGCAGGCGCTGTCTCGGGGTACGAGCTGATCGGCTCCACCATCACGGTCACCTTCACCGACGGGACCAATACCGAAATGTCGCTCGGCAGCCTCTTTGAGGAAGGCAGCCTTGGTGGCTCGGTTGCGCAGATCACATCTGAAGATGTCGTGGCAGCGCCCACGCTGGCGGTTGTGGGCGCGGGCGGTGATCTCGTAGGGTCACTTCCGGGCGATCAGGTCGATGTTCTGGGGACGAATTTCGATGTCCAGATCACTGGCACGCCGGGTGCGAGCTTTGAGCTCTTGCAGGTCGACACAAGGCTCTTCATCGCCAGTGGTGCAGCACCGTTCGATGTGACGGCGGCCGAGCTGCCCTTCCATGCGAACGAGGCGATGACCGGTCAGGCGATCTTCACCGGCACGTTCGATGCCTCGGGCATCGCCACGGTTTCGGCATCGCTGCTGGAAACACAGGGCGCGGGCAACACGCCCGATGGCGGCCTGAACTATCTGGTCGCGCGCGTCACCGAGAACGGCGAGGCCGGTCTGGTCAGCGCGCCGCTGGTGGTCAAACAGGGTGCGGGCCTTGTTCTGGACGATCCGGGCGTCATGGTCTTCGACGGCTCGCCGGGTGCGGTGATGGAGATCCCGCATGATGCGATCTACGAGATCCCCGAAGGCACGGTCGCGTTCTCCTTCACCGCCGACAATGTCAGCGGGCCGAAGGGCCTCTTCACCAAGGATGCCTCGTTCTTTGTCGGCGGAGGTAACCATTTCGTCCTCTATCTCGACGGCAATACGCTGACAGCGCGGTTCCAGGATGGTGCGAACTCCGCGATTATGGAGTTCGATGGCATCCAGGCCGGGACCGAGTACGAGATTGCCGCCACCTTCGGCACCGATGGAGTGGAGCTTTGGGTCGACGGCAACCTGATCGATGCCGATCCGCTCATCATGGACTGGACCCAGAATGTCGAGTTCATTCAGTGGGGTGGACGCGGCTGGGGCAGCGCCAGCGGCCAGCCGGGCTTCGATGCACCGTTCAGCGGGACCATCGCCGACAAGCAGATCTATTCCGAGGCGCTGACCGCCTCGCAGATCGCAGCGCTTGCCGCGCGGTCCAGTGCCAGCAATGCGGCCCCGACGGCGGTGGATGACACCGCGACCGTGGCCGAGGATGGCAGCGTCAATATCGACGTCGTCGCCAATGACAGCGACGCCGATGGCGACATCGTCACCCTGGCGGGTGTTGCGGCGCAGCCTGCCAATGGCACGGCTGTTGCCGAAGCCGACGGTACCGTCACCTATACCCCGAACCCGGACTTCAACGGCACCGACAGCTTCGATGTCAGCGTCTCGGATGGGCAGGGCGGCACCGCCATATCCACTGTGACCGTGACCGTGACGGGGGTGAATGATGACCCCATCGCCGTTGATGACAGCGCCACCACGGTGCTGGAGACGGCAGCGGTGATCGATGTGCTGGCCAACGACATCGATGTCGATGGCGACACGTTGATTGTCGCAGTCACCACGGATGGCGCGAATGGTTCAGTGACGGTCAATCCCGACGGGACCGTGACCTACACGCCGGATGCGGGCTTCATCGGTGATGACAGCTTCACCTACACGGTGGACGATCAGGCGGGCGGGGCCCCATCGCAGGCGACTGTCGATGTGACCGTCCTCGGTGCCCCGAACATCGCACCGGTCGCCGTGGCCGATGCCGATACCGTGGCTGAGGATGGCTCCGTCACCTTCCAGCCGGGCACCAACGACACCGACGCCAATGGCGACACAGTTGTGGGCTTCGTCATTGCGGCGCAGCCGGCCAATGGTCTGGCCGTGGTCAACCCGGACGGGACCGTCACCTACACGCCCAATGCCAACTTCAACGGGGTCGACACATTCGATGTGACCGTCACCGACGGCAATGGCGGGTTCGACACGGCGACGGCCACCATCACCGTGACCCCGGTCAACGACGCACCGGTCGCCAATGACGATGCTGCATCGACGGCGGCGGATGAGGCGGTGATCATCAATGTCCTTGGCAACGATACCGATGTGGATGGCGATGCGCTCAGCATCGCGGGCATCGTCGATGCAGCCAACGGCACCGTGGTCGACAATGGCAATGGCACCGTGACCTACACGCCTGATGCCGGGTTCGAGGGGACGGATACGTTCGCCTACGATGTCACGGATGGCGATCTGACCGATACGGCGACCGTGACGGTGGAGGTGTCCGCCTTCCCCGATCCGATCTTCGACATGCCGGGTGAGACGTCCTTCAACGGGCAGAACAACGGGGTGATCGAGATTGCGCACAATCCGACATTCTCCATCCCCGAGGGTACGGTGAACTTCTCGTTCACCGCGGCGGATACGAACGGGGCGCAGGGCCTCTTCGTGAAGGATGCGTCGGGCTTTGTTGGCGGCGGCAACCATCTGGCGATCTATCTGGATGGCAGCGATCTGATCGCTCGCTTCCAGGATGGGGCCAACAGCGTGTCGCTGGTCATTCCGGGGATCAATGCAGGTCAGCAATATGATCTCGCAGCGACTTTCGGACCGGGCGGCAGCACCGTCTATCTCGACGGTGCCGAGGTTGCCAGCGATCCGCTGGTGATGGACTGGACGCAGAATGTCGAGGTGATCCAGTTCGGCGGTCGTGGTTGGGCAAGTGCCTCGGGTGCGACAGGCTTCGATGCACCCTTCCAGGGCATCATCGCCGACAAACAGATCTTCGATCAGGCGCTGGATGCCGACCAGATCGTCGAACTGCATACGGACGGCCCGGTCAACGGGGCACCGGTTGCGGTCGATGATGACATCACCGTCATCGAGGATGGCAGCACAACCTTCGACCCGGTCGCGAATGACAGTGATCCGGAGGGCGATCCGCTGGCACCGGTTGCGGTGGTTGCCGCACCCGCCAATGGCAGCGCGATCATCAACGGCGATGGCACGGTCACCTACACGCCCGATGCTGATTTCGCGGGCTCTGACGCCTTCGACATCTCCATCGGCGATGGCAATGGCGGGATCGATGTGTCCACGGTGAATGTCACGGTCACGCCGGTCGATGATGATCCGGTGGCGGTTGATGATGCGGTGGCGACGCAGGTCGGTCAGGCCGTGGTCGTTGATGTGCTGGCCAACGACATCGATGTGGATGGCGACGCCCTCTCTGTGGTGGCGAACGGCACTGCCGCGAACGGCACCGTGGTCGATAATGGCGACGGGACGATCACCTACACGCCGGACGCGGGCTTCCTCGGCTCTGACAGTTTCGAATACACTGTCAGCGACGGGGCGGGCCCGACCGACACGGCCACGGTTTCGGTCGATGTCACGGATGAGCCTGTGGTCCCCGAGCCGGTGTTTGAACTGGCAGGCGTTACCACCTTCAACGGCTCAAACGGCAACGTGGTCAATGTCGCGCCGACGGCGGATCTGGAGATTGCGGAGGGTACCATCGCCTTCTCGTTCATCGACGATAACCCTGGCACGCGCCAGGGCCTCGTGACCAAGGATGCCTCCGGCTTTGTCGGTGGGGGCAATCACTTAGCGGCCTACATCGAGGGCGGCGACCTGAATGTCCGCTTCCAGGACGGCGTGAACAGCGAGGTCTTCGTCTTCGAAAACCTCGTGGCCGGTCAGGAGTACGAAGTCGCCGCCACCTTCGGTGCGGGGGGCGTCGCCCTCTTCGTCGATGGGGCGCTGGTCGATCAGCAGGCCGGGTTCATCATGAATTGGGAGACCAATCAGGAGTTCCTGCAGGTCGGTGGCCTTGGTTGGGCCAGCGCAACCGGTGCCAGCGATTTCACCAATCCGCTCTCGGGTCAGATGGCCGATGTGGAGATCTACGACGAAGTGCTGGACAATGACGGTATCCAGTTGCTTGCCAACTCGTCGAGCTTCGACTTCGTCTGATAGCGGCGGACATCGCTGCCGCGCCCGCCCCCATCTTTTCCGGGACGGGCGCGGCAAAACAACCGAAGGAGGGCCAGTCAACGGCCCTCCTTCATCGTTTTGAAAGCACATTCGGGTGGTGCCGGGGGATTTAGAAGTTTGCGTTGGGATCTTCTCGCATGAGGCACCAGCTGCATCCGGCAAATGCCTGCTCAGGTAAGGACGAACATGGCTGGCAATGCAAACCGGCGACCAAACCGTCCTCGCGGCGGCCTTGTGGCAGCGAACTTGTCCCATATATCGACATGAGCATCTGAAAGCGGGCGTTATGGGAGCACTAAGCAATGAAAACCATTATTGTCGCCAGCGACCTGTCGCATCGCTCGCGACCAGCCCTCAGCCGCGCGGTCGATCTCGCCATATCGGCCGATGCAAGGCTCTTCGTTATACATGTCGTGAACGAAGACCTGCCAGCGGACCTGTCATATCCGGTGCAGGTTGGCGCGAAAACCATTATTTCTGAACAGGTTGCCGAGGATGCCGCCGGTCGCGCACTTGACCATGAAGTCAGGGTCGTCGTCGGCGATCCTATTGCGGAAATTGGCGAGGCCGTTGTTTCCTTTAAGGCGGATTTGCTGATTGTTGGTCAGCATCGTCGGCGAAAGTTCCTTGATCAGATCAGGGAAACCACGATGGAGCATCTGGTACGTTCAAGCGAGGTTCCCGTTCTTCTTGTGACCAAGGCAGCGGATCAGCCTTATGGGCATGTGTTATGCGGCACCGCCCTTTCGGGCGTCTGCACCGCGGCGGTTAAGACCATTCCTTTGGTGGCGCGCCAGCCTCATCTTGAACTCTTTCATGCACATGAAGTTTCGTTCTCCAAAGAGGCGAGGCAGGATTATGAGACGTGGAAATCGCGCTACCCGCTTCCAAATGATCTGCCTGACCCGAAGTTCGTCGAGGCGAGCGCGCGCGACGCGCTGGACGATATACTGAGCAAGGACAGCTACGACCTGCTGGCCATCGGTGGGCATACACGCACCATTGGGGGACGCTATGTCCTTGGAAAATTCACGGCCGACCTGATCAGAAACCCGCCTTGTGACTTGCTGATCGGGAAATAACCTGCAATGTGCGATTGGATCGCGAAACGCTACAGGTCGGCACGATCTGCGGCATGGTGCAACGAGCCTATGAAACCGTAGGCAGTGTCATCGCAGATAAATCTGCGCAGGCATTCTGCCATTGCCAATCATGCGCCACCTCTGGCAGCGGGTCTCGTCATGGTTTAGGCTGCCGCGCATGTCATTCGGGTGGGGCTGCCCCGAGGAACTGTCATTGTGCCGGACAACGACTTTAGGCCATCGTCAATCGGACTTGATCGCCGGCTCGCCAGTAGCCGGTCGAAGGCGGAATTGTTCGACATCATTGTCGAGACCGCGCCTGAAGGCATAATCATTGCCGCTGGCGATGGTCGTATTCTCAGCTTCAGCAGCGCGGCTGAGCGGATTTTCGGCTGGCGGGAGGCGGATGTGATCGGTCAGAACCTCTCGATACTGATGCCCGCAAACCACGCTGAACTGCATGATCGCTACATGGCCCGCTATCAGGAGACGGGGGAGCGTCAGGTCATCGGGCAAGGCCGCGATGTCATTGCATTGCGGCGCGACGGGACCTCTTTTGCCGCCCATCTGGAGGTTGGTGAGCTGCGCGAGGAAGATGACCATCTTTTCGTCGGGTTCATCCGCGACAAGACGGAAGAAAACGCCGCGAATGCCAAGGCGCGGCGGTTGGAGCGTCTGCTCGCCCAGACCGGCCGTGCACAGGTGGTTGGAGAGATGTCGACGGCGTTGGCCCATGAACTAAGCCAGCCCCTCACTGCGATCAGCAACTTTGCCAAAGCAGCGGCGCTCATCCTGGAGGAAGACGACGGCGACCTGTCCAAGGCGCACAGCTATGTCGAGCGTGTAGCTGATCTTAGCCTGCGATCCGGCGACATCGTTCGCAAGATGCGGGGCCTGGTCGAACGCGGCAAGGTCAACCTCAAACCCGACGACATCAATGCCATTGTGGAAGAAGCGGTCCATGTCAGCGAGACGGGGGAGGATGATCGGACTGTCGAGGTGTGTCTTGATCTGGCCCGAGACCTGCCACTGGTTCTTGCTGACCGCATTCAGGTGCAACAGGTGGTGATCAACCTTCTGCGCAACGCGCGCGAAGCGGTTGAGGGGGTCGAGGGCCGCAATGCGCTCACCGAGCAGCGCATCGCAACCGATATGTTGCCCATGAGGGATCGCATCGAGATGACGGCCACGGTCAACGACGACGAATGTGTGGTCGTCACGGTCAGCGACACTGGCCCCGGTATCCCCGCCGATATGCTGACCGCGATCTTCGATCCGATGGTGACCAGCAAACCGGATGGTGTCGGTGTCGGGCTGGCGATCTGCCGGTCTATCATTCACGCCCATGGCGGCCAGATATGGGCTGAAAACAACCCGGATGGCGGAACGAATGTTCATTTCACCCTCCGCACCGCCGATAACGCATGACTACGCGCCCGCTTATCGAAATTGTCGATGACGATGACGACGTTGCGCTGTCCCTGGCCGCGCTGTTGGATCGCTATGGTTATGATTGCCGTCACTACCCCGATGCTACGACCTTTTTAGACACGACCGGACCGCGATCAGCCTGCGTCCTGATGGACGTGAATATGCCGGGCCTGAGCGGGTTGGAGGCGCTTGACCATCATGTGCGGGCCATCGGTGCGGCACCGGTTATCATGATGACGGGGCATGGTGATGTCGCCATGGCGGTCGACGCGCTAAAGCGCGGCGCCTGTGATTTCATCGAAAAACCTTTTGATGACAGCGACTTGGTGGCCCGGATCGAAACAGCGCGCCGAGTTGCCGAGCCGGAGCAGGAACAGGCGGTGCTCAAGAAGAAATTCTCCCTTTTGACCAAGCGCGAGACCGAAGTCATGCTCGAAGTCGTGGAGGGGGCAGCGAACAAGATGATCGCCTATCGCCTCGGCCTCAGTCCCAAGACGGTTGAGATTCACCGTGCTCGTGTGATGGAGAAGACCGGAGCCAAAAGCCTCTCGCATCTTGTGCGCATGGCGATGAAGGCGGGGATCGATCCTGATCAGGCCAGGCCCACGACCAGCGATGAGGAGCCGTAGAAGCATATTTCTTGTGCCTCGTCTTTGCGCCCTGTCAAACCGCTTCGCCACGTGATGCTGTATGATCGCACCTACGAACAGTCAGCAGGAGGCGTTGATGATCCCCAGAGCCCTCAGCGGCAGCATGAGCATTGCGGCGCAGATCGTGCCTGACGATCTGCCATACATCGTGGACCTTGGATTTCGTTCGATCCTCAGCAACCGGCCCGACGGCGAGGCGGAGGATCAGCCGGATACCGACGATTTGCGGCGGCTGGCCTTTGATCACGGTCTCGTTTTCGCTCACCTCCCGGTGATTGCAGGGGCGATTGACGACACCGATGTTCTGGCTTTTGAGCAGACGCTGGGCGATCTGCCAACGCCCATACTGGCCTTCTGCCGCACAGGCCATCGGTCAGCCATCCTCTGGTCGCTTGTCATGGCCAGGGAGATGGAGGTGGAAGACATCATCGCAACGGCCCTCGACGCCGAATGCGATATCTCCGCCTTTCGCCCGTATCTGGAGGCGTATGCACGCGGCGAGGAGAGATTGTGAAAACACTGGTTGCATGCTGGTCCAATACCGGCCGCACGAAGGCCGTGGGATTGAACATCGCAGAACGGCTCGGCGCGGATGTGGAGATTATCGAGGACAGCTACCCAGCCACCGGATTCATGGCCATGATCAGGACTTTCCTCGCCATTTTGTTGCGCGGCGTGCGGGAGATCGCCCCGCCGCGCCATGTGCCAGGCGAATACGATCTTGTTGTCATCGGCACACCGATCTGGGGCTGGGCTATGGTGCCGCCGCTGCGGGCCTATCTGCGACGCGAAGGCAAGCACTTCGCCCGCGTCGCCTTTTTCTGCACTGAGGGCGGCAGCGGCAGTGTCGGTGCGTTTCGGGAGATGGAGAAGCTGACCGCTCAGGGCCCCGTCGCCACGCTCGTCGTTCGCGACCCGGACTACAAGGCGCACAGGGTTGACGATCTGATCGATGACTTTGTGCTGAAGCTTCGCAGCGTCGGCCGCGCGGCCTGATCACCGTTGCCTTCTCCGGCCACCACGGTTGGGTCGCGACAGTGCATCCTTTTTGGTCCTGTCGCTGCGCTAAGCATTAACCGCCTCTCTCTCGATTAGATCTTGGGCGAAGCACGGCAACCGGCAGGGGTGATGAGGGCACTTGTGATACCGATGTCCTCGCTCCCATGCCGCAGGGCTTTCAGAGCATCACCGTAGGATCGGTGTGCCTCAGCGCACGACATGCACCGAACAGTCGGCATGGCGAACCACCCAGCTGGCGGTAGAGCCGAGAAAATAGTCGGCGATGCCGGGGTGGTGCGATGCGATCACGATACAGTCCACTTGATGGCTGTCGGCATATTCGGTGATGGCCCGTGGCGGATGGCCCGTTATCGTGGCCACGTCGATCTGTGCCGAACTCCGCTTGGCCAGATCGTTCATCGCATCGCGGATTTCATCATGGGTCTTTTGCATCACGTCTGCGGGAACGTAGCTGGCAACATAGGCCGGGATGGTTTCGTTCACGTGGATGATGGTGATGCGACCATCGTCGTCGAGCAGGGCTTCTGCCGCGGACAGGGCTGCCTCGCCGCGTCCCTGATGGTCAGGTGCTACGGGCACAAGTATATGAGTGTACATCGAAAATCCTCCTGGCGATTGTAGGTCTATGATGAAAAGAGGACCGGGGCGGTCATGCTTTCCAGCAGTTTCGTGGTCGTCGCGCCGATCACGAAATCGTAAATTCGGGAATGGCCGAAAGCACCTGTCACGATCAGGTCCGCACCGCGCTCGAACGCCTCGTTCAAGAGCACATCAGCGATGGAGATGTCATCGATCAGTCGCTCTGCCACCTCCGCCTTGATCCCGTGGCGGTCATAGGTCTGCGCCAGCTCCTTGGCGGTCGCGACGGCGCGGTCATCGCTGCGACTGCTGCGCACGGTCAGGATATAGGCTGAGCTGCCCTCGCCGATCAGCCCGACGGCGTCATGGGCGGCGCGTGTTGCCTCGCGCGTCGCGCTCCATCCCACAATCGCGTTTTTGCCGACGACTTCGAAGTCCCCGGCATAGGGTATAACCAGGACAGGTCTCCCGGATTTGCGTATGGTCCGCTCCAGGGCGATTTCGGCGGTGGGATTGTCGGCATCGCTGCGTTGCTGCGCCATAATGACAAGGTCGGCGCATCGGGCCTGTTCGATGATATGATCCGCAGACGTGGCCCCCGTGACCTTTTCAAAGCGGAACTCGCTCACGAAGGTCTCACCAGCGGTCGCTTTGGTGAAGGCGGCGTCGATCTCGGCGGCGCGTTCGGTCTGAGATTCCGTCAATTGATCCTGTAGTGAGACCGGCAGATAGGCTGCCTCGGACAAAAGGATCATGGTCTCTGCCACATGGAGCCCGATCAGATGGGCGTTGGTGTCCCGCGCAATCGTTGCAGCGACCGACAAAAGTCGCGGCACTTCCTCGACGCTCTGGATGACGATCAATATGGTCTTGGACGACATATCTGCTGCCCTTTCATTGACTGATGCCTAGGTCTTGTATGCGCCGGGCACGACATTGCTGCATTGACCTCCATCAATAACCGGGAACATGGCTTCCTGCCGGGGGAAGGCCGGTTCGGCTGTTATTCCTCCAGCAGGATCAGCGCGCGTTCGGCGGTCAGGTGGAAGGCGATGGTGTCGATGCCGTTCGATGTGAATTCGGCTGTCACTTCGTGGTCCGACCAACGCAGGGTCAGATCATGGGTGCCCGCAGCCACCTGCAAATACATGCAGCACCCGGCGCTGAGCACACCCTGCGGCTCATCGTTGATGAATATCCTGGCCAGCCCGAAGACCGAGCCGAGGCTTTCGTCAATGCTGATGGTAACCGCGCCATGGCTCTGCGCCGATGGTGCCTTCGGCAGGGCCAGCGCAGTCAGAATACCAAGCATGCCCGCCCTCAGCAGGACGCGGCGGGACTGGGAATGTGGGTATGGGCGGGCCATGGCTCTGCCTCTCATGTTCGATTGCGGTTCGGCATCAGCCTAGGGGGCGGTTCCCATCGCAATTTGACACTGGTCAACCCGGCATCGGCCACGCGCGGGGATCGGGACCGCGCGGTCTTGCTGAGGCGGATTGACGGTTCTCAAGGCAGGCCCGCATCAGCGCGGATAGCTGGTTGTATCGTGAACCAGTGGAGGATGAGATGCAGATTTCTTGGACGCGTCTTGCAGCTCTGATCGGGCTGCTGCTGATGGCAGATATTGGTGTGGCGGGGGCCGCGCCTCGTGTCGAGACGATCGGAGGGGATCACTTTCGCGGTGGTTCGGGTTCCGGCGATTTGTTGAACGCGGCGCGTGACGTTTTCGTCAGCGGTGCTTCGGTGACGGTGCGCGGGCAGGCGGCGGGGGATGTTCACGTCTCCGGCTTCGACGTGGATGTCGAGATCGACGCCGAAAACGCCTACGCTATTGGTGGTGCCGTGACCATCCGCTCCGTCATCACGGAGGACCTGACCGTGATCGGGGGGTCGGTGAAAACGACTGAAAGTGCGCAAGTCGGCGGCAATGCCCGCCTGTTGGGCGGTACCGTCACGATTGGCGGTCCGGTGGATGGCGCGTTGATGGTGGCCGGCGGTAATGTGATTCTGGACGCTGCCGTTGCAGGCGACGTCCGCGTCATGGCGGGGGAGCTATCGTTCGGGTCGGGCGCGCGCATCAGCGGGGATCTGATCTACAGCACACCCGATGAAATCGATGTTCCGTCAGATGTGATCGCAGCGGAACGGGTGACTTTCACTGCCCTCGCACCCCACAGGATGCTGAGGGACGTGGATGAATGGGGTATGGACGACACGTCGCTCGTCCCCCCTTTCCTAGTGGTCTTCGCCGGGTTCCTCGTGACACTGGCCTTTGTCGTGCTGGTGGCGGCACTGTTCCTCGCCTTCATGCCAAAGGTGGTGGAGGCACGCCGCCAGGCGGCGTTGTCGCGGCCCGGGCTGCATCTGATCGTCGGTGTGCTGGGCCTCTCGGTGTTGTTCGGTCTGGTTCCGATCACAGGCATGACGCTCGTTGGCATCCTCTTCATCCCGGTCGTCATACTGGCTGTCTTTGTGATCTGGACCCTCGGGTATTGTCTTGGTGCCTATGTGATTGGCCTGCGCGTCTGGACCGGCTTCGGTGGGGCGGAGCCGGCCTTGTTCGGGCGACTTCTGGTCCTGGCAGGCACGGTGACGGCGGTGGCCTTGATCAACTTCGTCCCCTTTGTCGGCTGGCTGGTGAACTTCGCAATCGTGCTGCTGGGCATCGGTGCCATCACATCGGGTGGGCTGGAGCGGTATCTGGCGGCGCGCGGCCTTGCTGCACCGCGTCCTGCCGTGGCAGCGGACGGTCAATGATCAGGTCGACCGCCGGACGCCCTTGACGATCTCCGGCACGATCAGCAGCGGTGCAGCCAGGGCACCGATCAGCAACCATTGATCGGTGCCGATGGCGGTCGTGTGCAGCAGCAGTTGCAGCGGTGGCCAGTAGACCGCTGCCACCTGCATGCCCATGGTTATGATCAGCGCGAGCCAAAGGAACGGGTTCGAAAACCAACCGATCCGCGCATTTGGCAGGTTGAGGGAGCGAAAGGCAAAGACACTGATCTTCTCGAACACAACCATGGCTGTAAAGGCCGTGGTGCGGGCCAGATCCTCACCCATCGGCAGGAGTGTGAGGAACAGCCAGAGGCTGGCTGTCCCCGTATACGCTCCGAAGCCGAGGATCGTCAGCATCCCGGTTCGCCCGAGAATAGGTGCGGTCTTCGCGCGTGGTTTATGCGCCATTTGTCCTGGCTCGGCCCGCTCCGCCCCCAGCGCAACTGCCGTAATGCCGTCAGTGACGAGGTTCATCCAGAGGATTTGAGACGCGAGGAAGAGGAGCGGACCACCAAGGAAGATATTGGTGGTGATGGCGGCCACCTCGCCCGCATTGGAGCAGAGCAGATAGCGCACGAATTTGCGAATATTGGTGAACTGCCGCCGCCCTTCGCCGATTGCCGCGACGATGGTGGCGAAATTATCATCGAGCAGCACAAGATCCGCGCTTTCCTTGGCAACATCGGTGCCGCGTATCCCCATCGCGATACCGATATCCGCACGCTTCAATGCGGGCGCATCATTGACCCCGTCGCCCGTCATCGCGGTGACCAGCCCGGCACGTTGCAACCCCTCCACGATGCGTAACTTGTGTGCCGGGGTCGTGCGGGCAAAAAGGACCGGATGGGCCAGTGCGCTATCCAGCGCCGCGTCATCCATCCCCTCCAGATCGACACCGGTGATGACCCGCCCGGCTGGCAGGGCGAGCTCCGCTGCGATGGCGCTGGCCGTGACGGGGCTGTCACCGGTGATCATGATGACCCTGATGCCTGCCTCATGCGCACCGCGGATGGCTTCTCGCACCTCCGGGCGGGGCGGGTCGATGATGCCGAAAAGGCCGGTAAAGACCAAGCCGTCTTCGCCCTGATCCGCCGCCGCATCCTCACGGCGGGCGGTTGCGATCACACGCAGTCCTTTGGTGGCCATCGCCTCATAGTGTTTCGCGATCTCGGCCAGCTTGTGATCGTCCAGATCCTGCAGACCACCGGGCACCGCGACCTGCGTGCAATGGGCGAGGACGGCCTCCGGCGCGCCCTTCATGTGCAGCGTGTTGCTGCCATCGGCTCTTTTGGCTGTCACGCTCATGCATTTACGTTCGCTGCTGAACGGGACCTCTGAGATGATCTTGGTGCCGGTTCCGGAAAAACCGGCCTTCTTTGCAAGAACGATCAGCGCGCCTTCCGTCGGTTCGCCGTTGATACGCCAGGTACCTTGCGTTTGCTCCAGCCGCGCATGGTTGCAGGTCGATATGGTGTCCATCAATCCGGCAAGCACGGGGTCGTCATCCACCGTGACGGACACCGCGTCGCGGAGGATCTGCCCGACCGGATCGTAGCCCGTACCAGTCACGTGATAGTTGCAAACCGGCGTCCAGATCCGCGACACGGTCATCTTGTTTTCAGTCAGCGTGCCGGTCTTGTCGGTACAGATGACCGATGCTGCCCCCAAGGTCTCAACCGCCTGCATGCGCCGGACCAGCGCGCCCCGCCGCGCCATCGCGGATGCGCCGAGTGCGAGCGTGATGGTCACGACTGCGGGCAATCCCTCAGGCACAATTGCAACGGCCAGTGACAGGCCGACCATGAATATCTCGGCCGGCACGCGCCCTTCGGCCACGCCAAGGGCGACGATTAGCGCCGCGATCAGGACCGCCGCGCCGCCCAGTTGCTGCGCCAGATGGCCAAGCTGGATCTGCAGCGTCGTCGCCCCGCGATCCACACTGGCCGACAGATCGGCGATTTGCCCGAATGATGTGCCGAGCCCGGTGGCCGTCACCACGCCCTCGCCATGGCCTGCAGCGATGAATGTGCCCATGAAAACTGCGCCAGCGCCCTCAGGGCTGCCAGCGGATTTTTCCACGGGCATCGCTTCGCCTGTCAGGGCGCTTTCCTCGGCCTTCATGCCCTGCGCGACGGTCAGGGATGTGTCGGCGGGGACAACATCGCCTTGTGACAGGATCACGACATCGCCGGGCACCAGGTCGCGGGCCGGTATGCTCGTCTCCTTCCCTGACCGGCGAACTCTGGCAACCGGTGCCAGCATCTGGCGCAGTGCATCGAGCGCGGCCTCCGCCCGCCATTCCTGCACGAAGCCGAGAAGCGCATTCAGCGCGATGACAAGGCCGATGGCCACGGCATCCACAACGGCCCCGGCGGCCAGTGCAACAGCAGCGGCAAGGCAGAGAATGAGGATCAGCACGCTTTTGAATTGGCGTGTCAGTATCAGCAGCACCGATGGCCGCTCGGTGCGCGGCAGCTCGTTCCAGCCATGCTTCGCGCGCAAGGCGTCGATCGCATGGTCGTCGAGGCCGTCTCGTTCAGGCGTCTGGGGATGGTTATCCATGGCGGCCTCCGATAGTGCGGAGGCAGATTTAGGCCCGGTATCGCGCCCGCACGTTGACCGGTATCAAAGCAATAAATGATCGCGTCTTGACATGTATCAATGCAAATCGCGCCGGACTGCATCACGCATGGGTACATCCCAAATAATGAAGGAGACGGTTATGCCCAAGGCCGACCCCAAGCCCAATGGAACCGGCGCGAACCCGATGAAGATGCATCTCGCGCCTTTTGATATGGAACCGATCATCGCCGCGAACCAGCGCAGTTTCCAGGCTGCCGCCGAGGCGCAGAACCACATGATGAAACGCCTTGCGCTGATGAATAAGGAGCTGTTCGGTTTTTTCAACCGGCGGCTGATCCAGGACCGGGAGATGGCGCATGAACTGGCCCGCTGCAAGACCCCGCAGGATGCGGTCGCGATCTGTGCCAAATTCGCCGAGACCGCGGTAAAGGACTATTCCGAAGAAGTCGGGGTTCTAGCGGGTGCCTATGCCGAACAGGCGCAGGAAGTGATGGAGGACGTCCAGCATCAGGTTGAAGAAACCATTGACGTCAAATCCAAGAAGGGTGCCTGAGCGCGCGAGCGTGATCAGGGCATGAGGGCAGTCCGGTAGCATTCCCCCCTCGCTACCGGGCTGCCTTTGCATCTCCATTTCTGGGGACGGTATTGAAGCGAAAATTGATGCATCAAAGGTTTTAGGGGTAAACCCTTATCAGGGAATCTCCCGACTAACGCGCGCGGCCCCGAATGATTTTGTTGGTGAGGCACGACAAAGAAGCGCCAACAACAACCCCGGGAGCCGTCACCATGAAATCGTTCACGTCAGCCGCCTTCGAACATGTCACCCCGACACTGACGCTGCCGGACGGTGCGATAACACGGATCGATGATCTGTTTTGCGGATCGCTCAATTCCCTGCGGTTTCAGCCTGGACAATCGATCGTGGTACAGGGCGACAAGATCGAACATCTCTATCAGGTCGTTGCGGGAACGGTTCGCTGCTGCTCCTTCACCGAGGAGGGGCGGCGGCAGATTTTCAGATTTGCGCGCGCGGGCGATGTGCTTGGCTTTGTCGATCCGGAGCGGTGGCATTTTTCCGCCGAGGCCGTGGATTGCGTCGTCGCTCGGTCGATCCCGATTGCGCGGCTGGAGGCTGCACTTGAGCAGCACTCCGAATTGCGCCGCGATCTACGCGCCTATGTGGCGCGGGTTCTGGCGGAGCGTGAACGCCAGCTCAGCGTTCTGGCATTTGAACCGGCGGCGCAGCGCCTTCTGTGGTTCTTGAAGGACTTTGCCAAGGGTCGGTGCGGCGACGGATACCTGTCGCTGCCGATGACGAGGCAGGAGATCGGCGATTTTCTTGGCCTGTCGCTGGAAACGGTCAGCCGGTCATTCAGCACCCTGCGCCAGTCCGGCATGATCGAGATGAAAGGCACTGACCGGTTTCGTGTTGTTGAGGGACGTGCCGCGCTGGCCGCCTGACCTGTCGGCGAGCAAAAGACGGCGATGCACTTGTTGTGCACCGCCGTTATCCATTCGTTCCGATCATGGATGCGCTATCTTGCCTTGACCTTGATCTGTTTCGCACCGGACCCGTTGGCAGGTTTGGGCAGGGTGATGGTCAGGACGCCCCTTTCAAAATGCGCCTCCACCGCTTCGGGTTTGATGCCCTGGGGGACCCGGATAGCGCGGTTGAAAGTGCCGACGGCACGTTCGCGCACATGCCAGTTCCGCTCCTTGCGCTCGTCGTCATGGGATGTTGTGGCGGTCAGCCGCAGGATATCCCCGTCCAGCATGACCTCGACATCCTTTTCATCGATGCCCGGCAGATCCGCTTTCACCTCGATGGCCTTGTCGGTCTCGGCGATGTCGACCCGCAGCCCGAGCGTCCCGGCCGCGGACGCGTCGCGCCCGCCCCAGGCGATGTTCGGAAAGGAAAGCGTGCTCAGGAACTTGTCCATCTCGTCATGCAGGGCCCGGAACGGAGAGGTCTCCGCTCGCGTCTGCACTGATGCGGCGGGGTGTCCGTTATCGGAAGGGCTGTGCGTTTGCGTCATGTCTTCCTCCTGTGAGATGCGAATGGGAACCGGCCGATCAGTGGATCGGGCCGGTATGCCGACATTCCGTGATCTCGCCTGTGATGTTTTGACGGTGGTCAAATACACCGCTTCACCACTCGGCCAGAGTGACGACGGCCACCCATGCCCCCCGGATTGCGGGCCAATGGGCCGAGGCGCGAAGGTGGAGAAGACCTGTGAACGAAATCAGAAGCTTAATGCCGGATGGCGCATCACCGGTTCCAAGACCTTCCAAGCGCCCATCGGGGGCGGAGCCCCCTGATCCGTCCGCGCTGACCGATAGCTGGGATCGTGCGCTGCGGGCAACAATGGCCCATACGACGATGGGAATATCACCGGCGGCGCTGGGTGCGGCCTGGGCCGACTGGGCCAGCCATATCGCGGTCGCGCCTGGCAAGCGCCTTCAGCTGGTCGACAAGGCCGTGCGGAAATTCATCCGGTTTCAGCGTTTCGCCGCAGATAGCGCGCTGTCAGGTGCCGACACCCCCGCCTGCATTGCGCCCTTGGCGCAGGACAGGCGGTTTGCGTCCGACGCATGGCGTGCGCCGCCTTACAACATGCTCTCGCAGGGGTTTCTTCTGGCCCAGCAATGGTGGTGGAATGCAACCACCGGTATTCGCGGTGTCACCCCACAACATGAACGCGTCATGGAGTTCTGCACGCGCCAGATTCTCGACATGTTCGCACCCTCCAATTTCGCAATGACAAATCCCGAGGTTCTGCAGCGCACGCTGGAGACCGGCGGCGCGAACCTCCTGCGCGGCTGGCAGAACCTGGTGGTCGACATGATGCAGTCGATAAGTGGCGGCCGGGCGCAATCGAACAATGACTTCGTCGTCGGCGAGACCATCGCGGCAACGCCCGGACAGGTCATCTTTCGCAACCGGCTGATGGAGGTGATCGAGTATCCGGCAACGACGGCGAAGGTTCACGCGGAACCGATCCTGATCACGCCCGCCTGGATCATGAAATACTATATTCTCGATCTCGGCCCGGACAACTCGCTGGTCCGGTTCCTCACCTCGCAGGGCTATACGGTCTACATGATTTCCTGGGCCAATCCGGGTGAGGCTGACCGCGATCTGGGAATGGATGACTACCTCTCGCTCGGCCAGATGGCGGCGCTCGATGCCGTGCAGGCGCGCAGTGGCGTCGATCAGATCCATGTCTGCGGCTACTGCATCGGCGGCACGCTTTTGACCATCGCGGCGGCGGCAATGGCACGGGACGGTGACAGTCGGATCGCCAGCCTGACCTTGCTGGCGGCGCAGGCGGATTTTTCCGAAGCGGGGGAACTGATGCTGTTCATCAATGAAAGCCAGGTGGCATTTCTTGAGGACATGATGTGGCAGCAGGGCTATCTCGACACGCACCAGATGGCGGGCGCGTTTCAGATATTGCGCTCGAACGACCTGATCTGGTCGCGCATCGTGCGCAGCTACCTGATGGGCGAGCGCTATGTCTCCAACGATCTGATGACCTGGAATGCGGATGCAACGCGGATGCCCGCGCGCATGCATTCGGAATATCTGCGCCAGCTCTTCCTTGAAAACCGGCTGGCAACGGGGCGTTACGAAGTTGGTGATGCGGCAGTTGCCCTGTCAGATATCCGCGTGCCCACATTCGCACTCGGCACGACCCGTGACCATGTTGCGCCATGGCGGTCGGTTCACAAGGCGCATCTCTATTTCGATGCCGAAGTGACCTTCGTGCTGACAACGGGTGGGCACAATTCAGGTGTTGTATCAGCGCCGGGCAAACCTCACCGGTCCTACCGGATGCGCACCACCCCCGCCCATGCGCCCTATGAGGACGCCGATGACTGGCTGCTGCGCGCCCATGACGCCGAGGGGTCATGGTGGCTGGCATGGGCGGAATGGCTCGCGGCGCGTTCCAGCCCGGCGACCAAGGCGTCGCGCATGGCCCGCGCCCCTGTGCCGGTGCTCGGTGCCGCGCCAGGGCAATATGTGTTCCAGAAATAGGCAACCCTCATGAGCATACGAAATCTCGATGCGCTGTTCGCTCCCCGGTCCGTCACCCTGATCGGCGCGAGCGCGCGTCAGGGTTCGCTTGGACATGTTGCGTTGAACCGGCTGCGGTCGGGCGGGTTTCAGGGCAGGCTGTCATTGGTCAATCCGAAATACCGGGACATAGACGGGATGCCCGTCGCGGCGTCGGTGGATGATCTTCAGGATGTGCCCGATCTGGGGATCATTGTTACGCCAGCCCAGACGGTGCCGGACATCATCGCCGATCTCGGTGCAGCGGGTTCGCGGGCTGCCATCGTTATCTCAGCGGGGTTTGACCCGGCCCTGCGGCAGCGGATGCTGGATGCCGCGCAGCCCCATCTACTGCGCATCATCGGGCCAAATTGCCTCGGCTTTCAGGTGCCGCATATCGGGCTTGATGCCAGTTTTGCCCATCTCGCACCGGCGAAGGGCGGCCTTGCGCTCCTGTCGCAATCGGGTGCAATCGTGACGGCCATGTTGGACTGGGCGGCGGCGCGCGGGATCGGGTTTTCGGTCACCGCGTCGCTCGGCGACATGGCCGACATAGATGTGGGCGACATGCTCGACTATCTGGCGGCAGACCGCCAGACAAAGGCCATTCTTCTCTATCTCGAACAGGTGACTGACGCGCGCAAATTCATGTCTGCCGCCCGTTCCGCCAGCCGCGCCAAACCCGTGATCGCGGTCAAGGCCGGACGCTCCGCCGCTGCGGCGCGCGCCGCGGCGTCCCATACGGGCGCTCTGGCAGGCTCTGACGAGATCTATGATGCGGCGCTGCGCAGGGCCGGTATCATCCGCGTTACCGATCTGGAGGAGATGTTCGATGCCGCAGAGGCGCTGTCGCGGGTGCGCCCCGTGGCCTCCGACCAGTTGATGATCCTGACAAATGGCGGCGGGGCTGGTGTGCTCGGCGCTGACGCAGCCGCGGCGGCGGGGGTGGATCTGGCGGTGATATCTGCTGAGACAAGGGCGAGGCTTGACGCGATCCTTCCGGCTACATGGTCGGGCGCGAACCCCGTAGACATCATCGGAGATGCCGACGCGGCCCGATATTCCAGCGCGTTGGAGACGTTGTTGAAGGCACCGGAGGCCGACTTGGTTCTGGTGATGAACTGCCCCACGGGCCTCGCTTCGTCCCTTCAGGCGGCGGAGGCGGTGGTGGCGGTCAAGCGCGTCACGGACAGGCCGAAGCCGATCTTCGCCACATGGCTGGGCGAGGCGACATCGGCAGCCGGGGCAGCGGCACTGGCGGCTGCGAACATTCCGGTCTTTCGCACCCCGGCACAGGCGGTCAGAGGGATCTCCTACCTTACCGGCTATCGCCAGAGCCAGAGGCAACTGATGCGCTGCCCGCCCGCCACGTCCGAAGAAGAGCCTGCGGATCGCGAGGCGGCGCTCTGCATCATCAACGATGTGATCGGTGAGGGGCGCACAATCCTGACCGAGCCTGAGGCAAAGGACGTCCTCGCCGCCTATCACATCCCGGCGGTGGAGACGCGGATCGTCGCGTCCCCTGACGAAGCTGAGGCCGCCGCGCGCGATATGCTGAATGGAGGCGGCGACGCAAGGTTGGCGATGAAGATCCTCTCACGCGATATCTCGCACAAGTCCGATGTGGGCGGTGTGCATCTTGATCTTGCTTCCCCCGAGGACGTGCGCATCGGCGCGCTCGCGATGCTGTCGCGCATCACTGCCGAAGCTCCGGATGCGCGCATCGACGGGTTGGTGCTGCAACCGATGATCCGCAGGCCGGGCGCGCATGAACTGATCATCGGGCTGAACGATGACCGTGTCTTCGGCCCGGTGGTTCTGTTCGGCGCTGGCGGTGTGTCGGTGGAGGTTGTGGCAGACAAGGCGCTGTCCCTGCCGCCGCTGGATACGATGCTGGCCGGTGACATGATCGACCGCACACGGATCGGCAAGCTGCTGAAAGGGTATCGCGACCGGCCCGCCGCCAACCGCACGGCCATTGAGCATGTGTTGGTCCGCATATCGCAGATGGCGGCGGAGCTGCCTTCGGTTGTGGAACTGGATATCAATCCGCTGCTGGCCGACGATCAGGGCGTCATCGCGCTTGATGCGCGCATCGTCGTCAAGCCGGGGCAGGCGGTATCGCGACTTGCGATCCGGCCCTATCCGGCGGAATGGACGACCGACGCGATCTGCGCCAAGGGCCCAGTTCTGATCCGCCCCATACGCCCGGCGGATGAGGCGCTCTACCCCGATTTTATCGACCGGCTCAGCAAGCAGGACATCAAGTTCCGCTTTTTCGGCGCGTTTTCGCATGCCAGCCACGAACAGATCGCCCGTTTCACGCAGATCGACTATGCCCGCGCGATGGCCTTCATCGCCATCGATCCGCAGGATGGCAGTCTGCTCGGGGTCTCACGCCTTGCCGCCGATCCGAATTACGAGACCGCCGAATTTGCCATCCTCGTGCGCAGCGACCGCCAGAAGGAGGGGATCGGGCGCGCTTTGATGCGGCAATTGCTGGATTACGCCCGCGCAGAGGGCATCCAGACCCTTCAGGGCGATGTGATGACCGAAAACACGCCCATGCAGATCCTCTGCAGCGCCTTCGGCTTTCAGCACGACCAAACCGCAGGCAGTCGCGGCCAAATGCGATTTGTGGCTCGCCTGAAGGCCGCGTGAGGTCGGCATGGGCGCGGCCGCTCCGCTCAGCCCGCCTAGTGCATTTGCATCATGGACCGCCCGCTTGTCCTTATTTTTAGGTGGTGGGAGGAAAAGGAGAACATCATGATCGATGCAAGCCGCCGTCATCTGGTCGCCGCTACCGCGTTGACATTGGGTGCGCTGACGTTGGGGGTGTCAACGGTGCCATCCCTTGCCGCTGACAACATCATCATTGGTATCCCCGCCGTCCAGTCGGGCCCGGTCGGGGTTGCCGATCATCAGGACTGGACCAATGGCGCGATGATGGCCATTGAAGAGATCAACGCCGATGGCGGCGTGCTCGGTCGCCAGCTTGAGGCGAAGATCATCGATCTGGACATGCTGACGCCCGAAGGCAACGTGGCGGGGTTTCAGGCGCTGATCGAGGGCGGATCCCATGCCATTGCATCTGCCTTCACCATCATTCCCCAACCCGCGATGGACGCCGCCGCGCCGTCGGGCATTCCCTATGTCCACGGCAATACGTCGTCGGTGAACGATGATCTCTTCATGTCGAACCCGGAGAAGTACCGCAACATCTTTCAGCTTGATGTGCCGGAGGTCTGGTACGGATCGGGTTACATCAAGTTCCTCTCCGATCTGAAGAACAGCGGTCAGTGGGAGCCGAAGAACAACAAGGTTCACATCGTTCAGGGTCAGATCAGCTACACCCAGCTGATATCGCAGGCCACGCAGGAGGCCATCGCCGCCAGCGATGGGGAGTGGGAGCTGGCTGCGATCACCGACATCCAGTTCCCCGTGCAGGACTGGGCACCTGTGATCCGCGCGCTGCAGGAAACCGATGCGGCGGCCATCATGATCGACCACTGGGTCGCGGCGGAGCTTGCGGCCTTCGCGCAGCAATATGCGTTCGATCCGGTGCCGGGCGCGCTGGTGTATCTGCAATACGGCCCCTCGCAGCCCGAATTCCTCGATCTGGCGGCAGGCGCCGGTGAAGGCATGGTCTGGGGCACGGTTTACGGCGTCTATGCGGACGAAATGGGCACGGCCTTTCGCGAAAAATACCGCGCGAAGTATCCCGGCACGATGGGCATGGTCTATACCGGCGGGGGGTATGATGCAGTGCAGATGCTCGCCAAGGCATGGACGGAGGTTGGCGATCCGTCTGATTTCGACGCTGTTGGCGATGCGATCCGCGCGATGGAGTATCGCGGCATCAACGGTTTTTACAAGTTTCGGCCCGAGACGAATTCCGGGATCAGTTATCCCAACATGACGGACGATCCAGAGGCAGGACAGGCGCATCTTTTCTTTCAGGTGCAGGATGACGAACATCGGATCATCGCCCCGGAACCTTTCGCCGAGGTACCCTTCCGCCTCGCCCCGTGGATGTGAGCTGAAGGGGGCGGGCGGGTGCTCTTTGGCTGTGAGGGGGTGCGCCTGTCGCTCGGCGGCAGGTGCATCCTTTCGGATGTCAGCCTTGAGGCCAAGCCCGGCGAGATACTCGGCCTCGTCGGCCCGAACGGGGCGGGCAAGACGTCTCTCTTCGAGGTTCTCTGCGGGCGCTACAAACCGGATGAGGGCACTGTGCGCATTGATGGCCGGGACATCACCGGGATGCCCTTCCACCGCCGCGCGCGGATGGGACTGGGGCGCACCTATCAAAGCCCGGTTGTCCCGGCCTCCCTCACGGTTGGGGAGACGTTTCGTGCGGCGCGAAAGGCATGGCGGCCTTATCTCAGCCGTCATGATGCGGAATGGGCTGCAAGGCTGGCGCATCTCCATACATCCTCGGAGACACCGGCGGCTGCGCTGGGTGCCTTTGATCGGCGAAAGCTGTTGCTCGCCTGCCTGATGATGCGCGGGCCGAAGGTCATCCTGATGGATGAGCCCGCATCGGGTCTGATCAATGCGGAAATTGACGAGCTGGACCTGATCATCCGCCGCCTGGTCGATGAATATGCCATCGCCGTCGTCCTGATCGAGCACAGGTTGGAGCTTTTGTCGGCGGTCGCAGATGCGTGCGTCGTGCTGGATCTGGGCGAGGTCATCGCCGCAGGTGCGCCGCGCGATGTCTTTGGCGATCCGCGCGTGAAGGCCGCCTATTTCGAGGGTGCAGATGCCTGAGATTCTGGAAATCCGCCAACTCTCCGCTGGCTACGGCCCGCTGCGTGTTCTGCATGAGATCGACCTGACCGTGCGGGCTGGGGAGCGGATCGGGCTCGTTGGTCTGAATGGTCACGGCAAGACCACACTGATCCGCGCGATCACGCATATGAGCGGCTGGCAGCAAGGCTCCGTCCTGCTGGACGGGGCGGAGATCGGCGGCACGCGCTCGCTCGGGGCAGGGCGGCGCACGCCGGGGCTGGTGCGGCGCGGCATTGGCGTGGCACCGCAGGGGGATGCGATCTTTCCGGGCCTTTCCGTGCGCAAGCATCTGGAATGCGGCGCCCATACCCGCGCCGCCTGGCGCGACCGCAAGGCACGCATCGACCGTGTCTTTGACATCTTTCCGCCGCTCCGCCCGCTGGAGCATGCGCTGGTCGGCAAATTGTCGGGCGGCGAGCGGCGCATGGTCTCCATCGGGCGGATGCTGATGACCGAGGCGCGGCTCTATCTCGTTGACGAGCCATCGCTGGGCCTTGCGCCAAAAATCTCCCAACGGGTGATGGAGGCGTTGTGGGATTTGCCGGTCACAGGCGCGATGATCATTGCTGAGCAGAACGTGACCCTGCTGACGGGGCGCGCCAGCCGGATCGTCGGCATGCATGCCGGACGCATGCGCGGTGATGTCGGCCATGTGGAGCTTGCGTGATGGATCTGGGTCTGATCGTCTATGCCCTCAACCTCGCGTCGATCTACGCGCTGATGGCCATCGGTATTTCGATCCTCTGGTCATCGGTCGGGATCATCAACATGGCCCATGGCGCAACCTTCGCCGTCTCCGGCTACGCCGCATGGGTTGTCACGGGCGCGCTGAAGCCGGTCATTGCCGCCAGCCTCGGCCAGACCGCGCTGGCGAGCGCCGCCATGGCCGGGGCGCTTGTGGGGTCTGCACTGATTGCCGGGGCGATCTGCGGCGCGATCATCTATGCGCTGGCCTTCCTGCCGATCCATGACAAGCCCAATTATCCGGTTCGCGCACTGATCATCACGCTTGGCCTGAACATCGCGACGGTGCAGGGCCTGTTGTGGTGGTTCGGGCCGCGCAATCAGGGCCTGCCGAAGATCTTCGGCTTTGGCCGGTGGGAAGTCTGGGGCACCAGGATCCGCTACGATCAGGCCGGCACGATCATCGGCGCTGCGATCATCATGGCGCTGACGCTCGGCTGGCTGCGCTATTCGCGGCGCGGGCTGGAGGTGCGCGCGATGATGCAGAACGCCGAGGGCGCTGCCTATTCCGGCATCTCCCGTCAGGCGACCGCGCTGCCTGTCCTGATGCTGACCGGCGCGCTGGCGGGCATGGCGGCGGCGCTTCTCAGCCAGACGATTTTTGTCAGCCCGACCGCGGGGGTGATCCCGCTGGTCAAGGGATTGACGATTGCGCTCCTTGGCGGCCTTGGATCAGTTCCCGGCGCGATGATCGGTGCGCTGCTCGTCGGGTTTCTGGAGGCCGGTGTCGGCGCGACCCCGTTTCTCGGACAGCGCTATGTGATGTTCGCCACGTTCACCTTCATCATCGCCGTTCTCATCATCCGCCCGCGCGGCATTGGCGGCCTGCTGGATGATACCCGCGAATGACCGAGAAAACCTATTTCAAGGTCGGCAGGCGGCATTGGGAATGGCGTGGTGCCCCCGACGGCAATGCGGCACGCGCGCGCGCGCGGGTGCCGGGATCGCGCCGCCACTGGCTGAAGTGGCGCGATATCCACAATGATAAAACGCTGGGGCGTGAGCGGGTGCTGGTGGACAAGAAACCGCTCTGGTGGACGATCGGCCTTGGCGCACTGGCGGTCGCGACGCCGTTTCTGCCGAACTCGATGATCTCGGTGGTGTCGATCTTCTGCATCTATGCTGCGATCAACGTCCTCTGGACATTGATCGTCGGGACCGCTGGCATCTTTTCGCTTGCGACGCTGGCTGTCGTGGGTGCCTCCGGTTACCTGGCGGCGGCGGCGAATGTCTATCTCGGCGTGCCGTGGCCGTTCATGCTGCTGATCGGGCCTGCCGCCGGTTTCGTTTTCGGGGCGATCCTCGCCGCTCCGTCGACGCGGCTCGACGGGCTGTATTATGCGTTGCTGACCATGGGTGTGGCGGAGATTTGCCGCGTTTTTGTCTCCCAATTGAAGGCACTGACGCAGACCGGCGGCGCGATCACGCAGGTCGACAGTTTCATCCCCGAGGACTGGTTTTTGCAGCGCCCTGGTTTGCTGCTCGGGTTTGCGGGGACGTTCCTCTTGCTGCTCGGCGCGCTGCTGGTCTGGCGGTTGGTCAATTCGGAACGCCTCGGTATGTTGTTGCGTGTCGCCAAAACCTCGCGCGAGGATGAGGCCTTTGCGGAGGCCGTCGGGATCGACTTTCGCCGCGCGCGGCTCTGGGTCTTTGTCATATCTTCTGCCGCGCTGGGCGTCGTTGGGGCGTTTTACGCGATGTATTATCGCTCGATTTCCCCTTCGATCTTTTCGCTCGATCAGCTTCTCCTGTTGTTTGCGATGATGGTCATCGGCGGGCTGGGGCGCGCGGAGGGAGCGGTGGTCGGCGCGGCCATCGTCACCCTGATCGACAAGGGCCTGATTGAGCTGGGGCCGCTGCGCATCATCATCGTTGCCCTGATCATGATCGTGGTGACGATCTTCGCGCGCGAGGGACTGACAGGCGCGCGCGACCAGTTTCGCGATTTTCGCAATCGAAAGGCCGGCGAGCGTCGCGCGCGCCGCACCGAGAAAGGCGGCGAAGCCATGCCCGAAGAAGCCGCCGAAACCCATGACAAGCAGGAGCTTTACTATCGCCGGTTCAATAAACGCCTGCGCGAACGCCTGAAGGTGATGATCACGCCGGAGCTGATCGAGGAGCACAAACGCGACCCGCTTGGCCGCCATTCCGATGCTCTGGCGCGGGTTCTCAATTTCTTTCGGCGCGGCGAGATGGCGGATAAATACGTGATCCACCGGATGGCTCCGGCGGAGGAACGGTTCCGCATCATGGCCGTCTCGGGCATTCGCGGCATGCCACCCCGCGTGGTGGATGATCGCGAATATACCGATATCAAGGACGCCTATCACGCGGTGTTCCTCCTGCGCGTCAACGACCTTCTGGAAAGCTGATATGACCGATATCCGCATATTTGGCTATGCCGATCCCCTGGCGGCGCAGGCCGGGCAGCTGATCGAGTTCATGATCTCCGCCGAGGGAACGGGTGAGGTAAAGGCCGAGCTGGTGCGGCTCATCCACGGTGATTTCAATCCCGATGGGCCGGGTTTCATCGAAGAGGTGGTGGAGACGGACATCCCCGCAACCTTGCCGGTCGGGCGGCAATACACCCAGAACGGCTCCTTCGCGAAGGTTGCCGACGCCGATGGCCGTCTGGCACCTGATGGCGCGTTTACGGTTCATGCTTTCATCTGGCCGTCCGCCCCCGGCGGCCAGCGCCAGACGATCCTCGGGCGCTGGTCGATCAACCAGTCGAAGGGCTATGCGCTGGGTATCAATCCCGAAGGAAAGCTGGAATTCTGGGTTGGCAATGGCGAGACCGTCGATCAGGTCACTGCGGACGCGCCGCTGGTGCCCAAGGTCTGGGTGCTGGCCGCGGCCAGTTTCGATCCGGCAACGGGCGAGGCACGGCTACGCCAGATCAGCGTTCAGAACTCATGGAATTCCCATATCGGCCTTGTCGCGCCCTTCGACCACAACTCCCATGTGGTGGAGACGCTGCGCGCCGGTCCCAGCCCCGCCGACGCCCCCTTTCTGATCGCCGGAGCCCACGAGGAAAATCCTGAGCGGGGATCATTTGTCTCCATGCTCTACAATGGCAAGATCGACCGCGCCGGTATTGTCGCGCGCGCATGGCCCGCCGGGGATATTGCAGCCATCGCGAAGGGGGACGCCCCGAGCGACCCGCTGGCTTATTGGGACACGACCGCTGGCTATGATGATCGCGGCATCGGGACCATCATTCAGGACACCGGGCCCCACGCCCTTCATGCCGCAGGCGTCAACCGTCCGGTCCGTGCGATGACCGGCTGGAACTGGCGCGGGCGGGAGGATAGCTTTCGCCTCGACCCCTCGCAATATGGCGGGATCGCCTATCATGATGATGCCCTCACCGATTGCGGCTGGTCGCCGACTGCCACATGGACCCCGCCCGCCGATTTCAGGTCGGGCGTCTATGCGTTAAAGGTAACGGCGGGCGATGCGGTTGACCGTCTGCCGGTGATCATCCGGCCAGACAGGCCGCGTGCGAAGATCGCGGTGCAGATGTCCACCTTCACCTATCTGGCCTATGCGAACGAGCATCTCAGCTTCGATGCCCAGATTGCGCAGGCGATCGTTGCCCATACGCCGGTGATTTCGGGCGATGACATCGAATATAACAAGCTGCAGGAATTTGGGCTGTCGACCTATGACCACCATTCCGATGGGGCGGGGGTCTGCTATTCGTCCTGGAAGCGCCCGATCATCAATATCCGGCCCGGATATCGGATGGCGGGGATGAATTTTCCCTGGGCGCTGCCCGCCGATCTGTCGCTTCTCTGGTGGCTGGAACATGCGGGATATGACTACGACTTGATCACCGATCACGATGTCGACCGCGAAGGCATGGCCGCGCTGTCGCCCTACAAGACCGTCATCAACTGCACCCACCCAGAGTATTATTCCGAAGGCATGCTCGACGCGACGGAGGCTTATCTGATCGGGGGCGGGCGGATGATGTATCTCGGCGGCAATGGCTATTACTGGGTGACCAGTGCCTGCCCGGACGATCCGGCCTGTATCGAGGTGCGCAAGCTCGACAGCGGCTCGCGCGCCTGGCAGGCGGAGCCGGGGGAGGGGTACCTCGCCACGACGGGCGAGCGGTCGGGCCTCTGGCGCAATCGCGGGCGGGCACCGCAGAAACTGGTCGGGGTCGGGTTCTCGACCGAAGGCATGGATCGGGCGGAGCCGTTCGAGCGGATGCCGGACAGTTTTCACAAACGCGCGGCCTGGATCTTCGACGGTATCGGGGAAGAGGAGCTGATCGGCGACTTTGGCCTCGCGCTCGGCGGTGCGGCGGGGGTGGAGCTTGACCGCTATGAACTGGCGCTTGGCACGCCGCCGCACACGTTGTTGCTGGCAGCTTCGATCGATCATACGGACAATTATCCGCTGGTCTCCGAAGAGATCACCTATGCCTTTCCGGGCCGGGGTGGCAGTCAGGATCCGCAGGTGCGCGGCGATATGATCTTCTTTACCACCGCCAATCACGGCGCTGTCTTCGCCGCTGGATCCATTGGCTGGAGCCAGGCTCTGCCCTGCAAGGGGGGTGAAAACAACGTCGCCACGGTCATGCGGAACGTCCTCGATGCTTTCGTGAAGGACGGCGCATTGCCGGGCAGTGCATATAAGGGGGATGAGAAATTCTGGCGTTGACAGGCTGATCGCGTCGATGAGACGCTGAGAAATGCAAAATCGACTGAGCCAGTTCTCAAGTTTTGTTGGCGAAATGAACGCCCGCGCGTGCGAAGACAGCGTCGAGGAGCTTGCTCGCTGGGGCGTGCTGTCGCTGTCCCGGATCATCGGTTTCGACTGTGCGTGGTATGGGTGGGCGCGCCTGTGCGCCGATGCTGTCACGGTCGAGGCGCAATGCCCTCACAATCTGCCCGACGGCTATTTCGATGTCTGGTCGGAGATCGCGTCAGAAGACCTGCTTGCCGCTGGTGTGTGGCGCAATCCCGGCCATGCCGCGTCATATGCCCGGTCCGGCGACGTCCAGACCGACGGCATGATCGCCCTGTCGGAACGGTTCGATCTGAAATGCATGGCGACCGCTATGGATGTGCGCACCGACAACCGCCCGGCATTCTACATGTCGATGTATCGGGGCGGACTGGCGCGGCCATGGGATGAGGACGAGCTGGAGTTTCTGCAATGTGCGGTCGATCAGCTGTCATCCTCCATGCGGTGCATGACCGCCCGGCCGGGCCTGCGCAGTGACGCAGCATCGGTGTTCGTCAATGATGACGGTGTGGGGCTGCTGGGCCTCGATAACCTGAAATCCCGCCTTGGGCATCTTCTGCCTGACATGGATGAAAACGGTCTGCCACCGTCGCTCCGCCCTCTGGCGCGGTGCCAGGGCAAACATGTCTTGCCAGATCGCGATCTTGTCCTCATCTCCCATCGCAGCGAGCGAACCGAAGGCATGGGCCTGCGGCGGCTGACGCTGCGCCGGCTGACGAGCTTCGATCTTCTGACGCGGCGCGAACGCGAAGTGGCGTTCGCCCTTGCCGATGGCAAGAGCCACAAGGAAACGGCGCGCCTTCTGGGCATAGCGCCATCCACCGTGCGCAACCAGACCCAGTCGATCTATGCCAAGCTGGATGTCGACAACCGGGCGCATCTGGCGGCGGTTGTATCTGAGAATACAGTCCAGATGGCGCAGTAGCGGAGCAGATTGGCGTGTCGGCAGTTTCAAAGAGCCGCTCGACCGTTCAACGTTGACCATGTCGGGCGAACGCCACCTGCCTCAATCTGTCGGCGCTGCCTGCCTCTGACCACATTTCCGACCGGGGGGTAGTGAACCTGCAGATGATGCAAACCTGGGTTCGCAGCACGCCAAAAATCCAACCAAAATTGCGCTAGATCAAGGACGCGCGCCGGAACACCACACTACGTTTTTCGTAATATGGACAGAGAGGACTTCACTGATGACGCACACGCCTCATGAACTGGCTGAGGAATTTCCGGACAAGACCGACCTCATCCACGAACTGAAAACCAATGACCGCCACTTCAAAAAGCTGTTTGACGACTATCACGAGGTTAATCGCGCAGTTCATCGGGCCGAGACGAATGTGGAGCCGCTTGACAGCCTTGCTGAACAGGATCTGCGAAAGAGACGCATGCACCTCAAGGACGAACTCGCCAGGATGCTCGCGTAGCTGCGGATCGCCGGCCGGACCGCATGTCCGCACTGCCTTTGGGACAGAAGAGGAGACGAATATTGTCTGGGAAGCAAGCAACACTGCCTCACGCATCCGACCTCAACGGTTCGTCAGTAAATGGCGGCAAGCCCGAACAGTCGAATGGTGCTGGTAATCCAGCAGATCCGGCATCGACCGAGGTTCCCGTGCGCGAGACCGCAGATCGGCTGCGTCAACTGGCACAGGTCAGACAGGACCCCATCGCCGTTCGCCAGCTATTTGAAACGGGTGAGTATCCCTACAAGCGCAAGATCCGGCGGGCCAATTATGAACGGCAGAAGGCGGAACTGCAGGTTGAACTGCTGAAACTGCAGGACTGGGTCAAAGAAACCGGTGAACGGGTCGTCTTGCTGTTCGAAGGGCGGGACGCCGCTGGCAAAGGGGGTACGATCAAGCGGTTCATGGAGCATCTGAACCCGCGCGGTGCCCGGGTTGTCGCGCTGGACAAACCTACGGACCGCGAACGCTCGCAGTGGTATTTTCAGCGCTATGTGCAGCATCTGCCGGCGGCAGGCGAAATCGTTCTCTTCGACCGGTCCTGGTACAATCGCGCCGGTGTCGAGCGGGTCATGGGGTTTTGCGATCCGAACGAATACCTCGAATTCATGCGTCAGGCACCGGAGTTTGAGCGGATGCTGTCACGCAGCGGCCTGCGGTTATTCAAATTCTGGTTCTCCGTTACCCAAGAAGAACAATTGCGGCGCTTCCAATCGCGCGAACATGAGCCATTGAAGAAGTGGAAACTGTCGCCGATCGACCGGCTGTCTCTCGATAAGTGGGAGGATTATACAGAGGCGAAAGAAGCGATGTTGTTCTACACGGACACGGCGGATGCGCCCTGGACGATCGTCAAGTCAGACGACAAGAAACGCGCCCGCATCAACTGCATGCGGCATTTCCTGAGCTCCATGCCCTATAGCGGCAAGGACAATCGCACCGTCGGCAGGCCCGACCCGCTGATCGTCGGATCTGGTGCGCACGTGGTTCACAGCAGCGCCCATATTCTGGGCAAGAGCCTCCATCCGGAACAGCGAAAGACCAAATGATGCGGGCGCATTTCGGCGTATGGTGTGCGCGCCGCACAGGTGGCCGTTTTCGATAGGAAACCTGCCGGGGCGGATGTACTGTCCGCTTATGAAACGCATCCTTCGATCGCTGGGCGTGCTGGTTATTGCCGGGCTCGCCTATCTTTTGTTCTGGCCCGTGCCAATCGACCCGGTCGCGTGGACGCCTACACCCTCTGCCGGATATGTTGGCGACTTCGCGCCCAATACCCGGCTGGCCGGGTTGGAGCGGCATGACATCATCGGACGCCACGGACCCGAAGACGCGGCCATCGGCACCGATGGGGCGCTGTTCCTCACGACGGGGGAAGGCGACATCCTGCGCCGCGATCCGTCAGGTGAGATGACTGTCTTTGCCGAGACCGGCGGGCGGCCGCTGGGGATCGAGGCGCACCCGGATGGCTCCGTCTGGATTGCCGATGCCTATCGCGGGCTGATGCGTGCGACGGCTGAGGGTGTCGAGGTGATCGCGGATCATGACGATGCCGGACAGCGGATCGTCTATGCCAACAGCCTCGATTTCGCGCCCGATGGCACGATCTGGTTTTCCGAAGCGTCCACCAAGTTCGGGGCCGAGGCGTTCGGCGGAACACTGGAAGCCAGCTATCTGGAGATATTCGAACATGGCCGCACGGGCCGTATCCTCCGCCATGATCCTGTGACGGGCGGCGCGGCGGAGATGCTCGGCGGCATCAGTTTCGCGAATGGCATCGCGATGAGCGCGACCGGCGATTGGTTGCTATTTGTCGAGACTGGCAAGACCCGCATTCGCCGCCTCTGGATCACGGGTGATCGGCAGGGCGAGGTCGAGACGATGCACGAAAACCTGCCCGGATTTCCTGATAACATCAAACGCGACACCGATGGCGGCTTCCTGCTGGGCCTGGTGTCAAAGCGTGTGCCGCTCGCCGATACATTGGCGCAATACCCTTTCGTTCGAAAGATCATCCAGCGCCTGCCTGCGGCGATCCGGCCAAAGGCGGTCAGCTACGGATTTATCATCCGGCTGACACCGGACGGTGCGATTGACCAGGTCTGGCAGGATCCTGAGGGAACCTATCCACTGACGACCGGTGCCGTCCGAGGTTCTGATGGATCGCTGTGGATTACATCACTGTCAGCAGACTGGCTGGGGCTTCTTGCGAAGCCGTAGGTCGGATCCTGGCTCGTGTGACGACATGCCGACTGTAACCATCAGTGCCGACGGCGTTCCTTGTGACCCAAGAGACGATAACCACCGCGTGGTGCGATGCTGTCTCAGCAAGGAATTTTGGTAGCGGAGGAGGGACTTGAACCCCCGACACGCGGATTATGATTCAGAAATTGAGGGTTTTCATGACAGAGCATACCACACCAAAATAGTTGCTAACATACTGGAAATATGAAATTATCATTCTCACTGATGAATATGCGTTCTCACCCCTACGTTTGCGATTTATGCGACTAAGATGCGACTAAGATGCGACTAACGGACTTGCGGATCAAACAACTGAAGGCCCCAGAAGAAGGTCAGAAGACCTTCTTCGACGACGGCTTGCGTGGTTTTGGCGTTCGAGTATCACAGGGCGGCAGCAAGTCGTTTGTTGTGATGTATGGGCCGAAACGCCGCCTTAGAACGCTTGGCCGCTATCCTTCGCTGTCGCTGGCTGACGCGCGCAAGGAAGCGAAGCGCATTCAAGCGGAAGTGCTGGATCTCGACACCCTGCGTCCGCAGAGTGAGCGAGTTTCATTTGAAGTCGCCCGCACGCGGTTTCTGACCGCCAGCAAACGAAAGAACCGCGAGCGGACCTATGCAGATTATCACCGTCTACTCCATAGGCATTTCAGCTATACGCAGAACCTGGTTGAGCTAACTCGTTCTGACATTATGCGGTCCATTGATAGGCTGAGCGCCACGCCGTCAGAGCAGCAACATGCATTTGTCACGCTACGTATCATGCTGAATTGGTGCGTGAAGCAGGGATACATTGATCACTCGCCCCTGCCGCCGATGTCCTTCAAGTCTGCGGCACGATCAAACGTGGTTTCAGATGAAGATTTGAAGGCGATCTGGCAGAGATCGGAAGAAGTTGGGTATCCGTATGGTTCGATCATCCGTCTGCTTATCCTGTCTGGCCAGAGGCGTGGTGAAATCGCATCGTTACGTCGGAGTTGGCTTGAAGACGATTTGATCGTTTTCCCAGCCACATTCACCAAGAACAGACGTGAGCATCGACTGCCAATCTCGCCGCTGATCCAAGCGGAGTTAGACAATTTGCCTGAGATTGGTGATCTGTTTTTCCCGGCTCGTGGCAGCGAAGACCGGCCCTTTAATGGATGGGGAAAATCGAAAGAGCGGTTTGACGCACCGATTCAAGTCGAAGCGTATACGCTTCATGATCTGCGTCGTACTTTCAGTTCCAACATGGCACGGATCGGCACGCCCATCCATGTCACAGAAAAGCTGCTGAACCATGTTTCAGGAACGCTGAGCGGCGTTGCCGCCGTATACAACCGCTACTCCTATCAAGATGAGATGCAGGCCGCGCTAGCACAGCACGATCAATTTTTGACGCGGCTGGTGAGCGAGTGATAGCGTCTCCGCACCCATGGGTATTGTCGTAACCTTGGGCATCGCGATGCTCTTCATTCGAGGAGACATCGTGATGAGGATACTTTCAAAGCGTCAGCTTAAGGAGCTGGTCTTGTATTCACCGCAACATATCGCACGACTGGAAAAGGCTGGGACGTTCCCGAGAAGGGTACAGATCGGCCCTAACAGAGTGGGATGGATTGAGGCCGAAGTGCTGGATTGGATCCGAGAGCGGATTGACCGCCGCGAAGCGCCTGTCCGACGCTCCTGACTTCAGGAGCAGGGTGGCCGGGCGTGCACAGCTCGGTCACCCATCAATTTAGGCCCATGCCTAATCTTTTCTATCGGTCCTGGGCTTTGCATTTTCTTCCCGATTGCGGACATTCATTCGATCCGCAGCATTTGGACCCGACGAAATTTGAGGCACGGACAAATCAGTCGTTCATCATATCAGGCTGAATGACGGTTCCAGAGCATACCATGATGGATAGCCATGAGTGTTCATGATAAATTCCGACTATGACCGATAGATTTCCCAATATTCATGAAATTCAAGCACGAATGCGGCAGTCTTCGGAAGCAAAAGTACTCAAGTTCTCAAATTCGCTTTCAAAGTACGACAGAAAAGTGACGCTCGGCGCTATTAGTGGCATGTTGATGATGCCCATCTTCCACGCCTCAAACTTCAGACTTGAGATGTTGGCACATGCAGCGGCGTCCATCTGTGAAGGCGGTAATTTCCCGAGACAAAGGGACCTTATTTCTTGGTTCTCTGAGTCGGGAAAAATTGTTGGGTATCAAGAAGATCCAGCAGAGGATATTTTTTCAGCGCGAGTTGTTTTTGAGGGAAAAAACTATTGCGTACTCGAGGGGCTTAGCGAGGCTAATACATACCATCTCCAATTAGTATTGGGTGTTGTCGAAAAGATGCCCGCGTCTCTCAGTCAGATAAAAGACAAGTGCAGGGCGATCTTAATGATCTCTAACCTGCTCTGCGAAAGAGCGAGGGTAGCTGCATACACAGTGGGTTCTGAAGACCCAATCAGACGAAAAATCTCAGTGCGAGACATTCCAAACGTTCGCTCTCTGACAGAAGTCGCGATTATCAAATCTCATGACCTATTTGAAATAGGAACCAACGAAGAAGACATTTCTGATTTTTGCTTAGAAGGTGAGGTTCATCAACCAACGATGGACTACTTTGGATCGGGTCAATTATTTAGATATCCAATTATTCAGTTTGATGATGAGTATGTTGTCGCTTTACCAACTGGTTTGGGAACAGCAATAAGAATTGCTGTAATCGAAGAATGCGCCTCGCTCGGTGTTAATGCCATACAGAATCTTCGAAAATTACATCTGCAAAGGCAAGCGATACGCCTCAGCGAGACGTTAATGATCTCAAATTTGCACATTGAGAGAGCGCCACTCAGCTTTGAAGCAGTCATGCCTTCAATGCCATTTGAGTTCGAGCCGGGTTATTGGGTTCAACTCATCTTGACGAACGATGATCTGGCTGGCTTTGGCGATACTGGGCTCTTTGGCGTGACGCCAAACTCGTCAGGCGTGCAGGTTGCCCTCGACGACTCAATTAAGGCAGCGCGAGAGTTTTGCGAGGCAAAGCCAGGATTTAAGAAAGGTCTTACTCTCATTGTTATGTGCGGCTTTGGTCGTGGTCGAATGCTAGGTTTTGAAGATTTTGGAGAGAATTGGTTTGTCGCGCCTTTAAGTGCGTACGACGCAGAGATGCTCGGTTGGAGAACTGATTTCTCCTTGTCCGATCTGATTTGCCTCAAGATGGCGCAACGCGATCTCGCGTCGAAAGGCTTTGAAGTTCAACACACAAACGGTCTTCTTGCCCAGGTTGGCGACGCACTTGCGAATAATGGGCACTTGGTCCCGCACGACGCTATGCCCGATGGAATTGAACACGGGTTCATAGTTGCGCCCATCAATTCACAGCTAAAGATTCGACTTGAATATCATCAGCGTAACGATCTGCGGGCAGTTACCTACATTGATGGATCAACCTCGGTTATGCGCCGAGCAGATGGTGGCGCTCGGTCGCCCGCCGGGATTTCAAGGATGTATTGTTCACCCGCTGATTTAATGTCTGGGATAATGCGGGCTGCGTGGGTCGGGGACGACCACTGTATCTGGGTGGAGACCACCAAGATAGATCAGAATACCGAAGGGTCGGTTTTTGGTGGTTTTGAGGTACAAAGAACGTGGATCGAGAGGATAGCACCTGTTGTTTTCAGTCAGGGCTTTCAGCTTCCTGAAAAGTTGCTTTGGCTTCTAAGAATTGATCCTCAACCAGCAACGCTTGCAAGTGAAGTTGTTCCGGCTTCTCGCGATGAAATCGCTAATTCAATCACGCTGAGTGTCAATGCTGACAAGGCGAATATTACCACGACAATAGCAAGTGATTTCTGGCGGGGATTGTCGAACAGTGACAATATTGCAGAGGCAGTGCTCGTTGAGAAGGTCTTGGAGGGTACTCTGGAACTGGCGGAACAGCCCAGAGATCATATACCACTACTTCTCGATCGTATTGTCAGTTCCAAGCAAGGCCGCCAACTTCACGCTTTTGCACCGCAAGACTTCCGCGATGAACTCACGACCACGGCTGACCGAAGCGTAGTAAGCATCAGCCAAATTCAAGACGGGGCATTGCGCATTGGATTGGGGTGGAGCGGAGTCGCGCGGCCCGGCGGCGTGATTGAAGGCGTGGCAGAGACTACTCAGGCAATCAACGCGATCACCGTCGCAGCGGAAGATGATCTCATCAGCGATCTAGCCCAGTTCAACTTGCGTTCATTGGCTGAGGCCGTTGCTCGCAACCATGAAGCTGCCGAGATTGATGGCCGTCGATGGAAGCGAACTGGCGGTGCAATCATCGGCCTCGCAGACGACGAAGACAAAGTTCGGTCAGAGATTGTTGAGATGCTTCAGAAACTGAACGCCTCAACACTAAGTTGTCGTCTGCTCTTGGAGATCGGCCTCCATCACTGCGCAATTGACGGTGGACTTGAAGTCGCGCCCATCGATCTTTCTCGTCTGATGGCGCGAGCAATGCTCGTTTTTCACTTAGGGGGTTACTCTGATGCCATTAGATACGGAGCAATGCGACCAGAGATAAGAATATCACCTGCTGGGCAGATTGGGATCGATACATCATTTTACACTGAAGTGATGGAGCAGGTCGGAAACGACTTCGCAAATGCTCAGATAGACCGAAGCCGAGAGACGTACGAGAACTACCTCGTTCAACCAGTGATAAAGGATGACTCCAATCTCGAGGGGCGTGATGAAGTTTTTGAAAGCGCCTTCGCGGAGGAATTGGGCGCTGACTTTCAGAGTTTTCGCCTGTTCGTTGATGAAGTCGAAAACGTGTGCATGGAACGTGGCGCGATCTACTCGATAATAGGAAGGAAGGATTTCCTTCAACGCGCAAAATCGGTCATTACGAATGCTGAAGATATCTTGTGCGCGCTAGAGACGGTCAGGCGCGACACTTGGAAGAACGTTCCAGATGGGTTTGACGATGCAGATCGTCAGCCTTGGCGTTTCCGGCGTCGTTTGAGTATCCCACGTCGCCCCATCGTAAGGCTGGGAGACAGTGAAGACGCAGATTTACTTCTAGTTCCAGGCATGGTTCGCGATGGCTTCGCGTCCACGGTGATGAACCTCTATGAAGGCAACCTTGAAGTTGCGCGTCTATCGTCTCGCAAGATGCGAAAGTGGTTCGGCGCAATTGCAGATGAGAGCGGCAGAGAGTTCGAGGCGAAAGTCATCGGGGCACTCAATTCCCTAGGTTGGACCGCTGAGTCTACCGTGAGTTTTGGTGCGATTCTGGGAAGAAAAATGGCATCGGATTTGGGGGACATCGACGTTCTTGCCTGGCGGGAGGATGGTCGCATCATCCTACTTGAATGTAAGCACCTCAAATTTGCAAAGACACCAAGCGAAGTATCAAAGCAGCTATCGAAGTTTCGCGGTCAACCAGATGAAAAAGGAAAACCAGATTTAATGTCAAAACACTTGACCCGTTGGCGGGAAGCACGGAAAGAGAAGGAAGCTTTTGAGAGATACGCGGGCATTTCTACTAAGAAAATTGAAGCAGCGCTCGTATTCTCCAATACTGTTCCAATGCAATTTGCTGTGGAAAAAATGGCTGAGAAAATTTGGGTTGGAACAATAAACAACCTTAGCGAACTTTGATTGCTCTGATCCCAATATTGAAATATTTTTACCTGCTCTCTGGCTTTTGAGAGCAGGCACGAGAGCAGAAACGCGTGAAAGCGTCCTTCGTTAGCAACTGCAGCGAACGTGGGCTTCGGTGGTCCCGACGGTCGAGCTTGTAGGTGCAGCGAATGGCAACTCTCCGCCCTCCCAAACATGATCACCCTCGCGTGCACTTCTGACCTGCTAATCCTTGCCCATAAATCGTGACCCAGCCACCTGAAATCAGGCCACTGAGGTTTTAGTGATCCGTCCAAGCAAAGGATGGACTATGAAACGCAGATTTAGTGACGAACAGATCATTGGGATGATCAAGGAATACGAAGCGGGCGTTAAAGCCCAAGAGCTGTGCCGGCAGTACGGGATCAGTGATGCCACGTTCTACATCTATGGATGTCTCTCCCGTTGCAAGGTTTCTTTGGTCCTGATCTGACGGCGTTTCCCTAGTTGCAAACATCTATCCGACGTCGCCGGGCAGATGGCGCGCCCAAATGGGAATTCCGCGTGGTGAGTCTCAACAAATGGTCGGCCTCAGCAGGCCATTATAAGAGTCAGGTTCCTCACACACCGGAGTTTGCCGGTCGGTTCATTTCCTTGGTCGTCTTGCAATCCTCTTCTTTGCTCAAGCGTGAGCGCGGAACTCTTCATTTCTACGCAGCATCGCCCAGATGATACGCGCATTTTTGTTGGCGACAGCGACGATAGCCCTGTTCACCCCGCGTCGTTCGCGGATCGAGTTGACCCATCGGCTGAAGGCGTCGGTTCGACTTTGTGACACGCGGACGACGGATCGGGCACCGTGGATCAGCAACGTTCGGAGATGTTTGTCCCCGCGTTTGCTGATGTCCATCAGAAGGCGTTTGTCCCCGCTGGAATGTTGGCGTGACACCAGACCCATCCAGGCAGCCATGTGCCGCCCGTTCTTGAACTCTTTGCCGTCACCGACTGCGGCAACGACGGCGGTCGCGGTCTTGGAGCCGACACCGCAAATCCGGGCGATCCGCTGACAATCCGGGTTTGATCGGAAGACGTGATCGATGCGGCGATCGAAGGCTTTGATCCGCGCGTCGAGCTGCAGCATGAACTCGAACAGATCGGCGATGATCTCACGGGTCATGCCGGTCAGGCCGTTTGATTGATCCTCCAGAATCTCTGGGATGCGTTGCCGTGCACGGCCCAATGTCAGCGGGATGGTGACACCTCTATCGAGTAGAAGACCCCGCATTTGGCAGACCAACGCAGTGCGGTGATTTACAAGGCGGCGGCGCGCGCGATGCAGAGCCTGAATGTCTTGTTGCTCCTCGTTCTTGGACGGGACGAACTTCATGCTCGGCTGCATCAGTGCGGTGCAAATGGCCTCAGCATCGTTGCGGTCGTTCTTCTGATGCTTGAGAAACGGTTTGACGTACTGCGGTGCGATCACTTTGACCGTATGGCCCAGTGCCTCAAATTGGCGCTGCCACCAGAACGCGCCTGTGCAGGCTTCAATCCCAATCCGGCAGGCAGGAATATCGGCCAGTTCTGCAAGTAACCCCTCCCTCCGAACCCGCTTCTTGAACACGGCCTTGCCGTCTGCATCAACGCCATGAATCTGAAACACGTTCTTGGCCAAGTCGATCCCCATAAATGCTATCGTCATCTCGTTCTCCAATTTGCTGCGATACCTCACAGCGTTGCGGTTGGAGGGAGAGACATCCATCCCATCAAATGGCGAGCGAAGTATGGCGGAATGAACGTCTCTGATGCGAAGAAGCTGCGGGCACTTGAGGACGAGAACAATCGTCTGAAGCGAATGCTTGCGGATGCGATGCTGGACAACGCTGCCTTGAAGTATCTCGCAACAAAAAATGTATGGTCCGCCCCGCGGTTGCAAGATGTGAGATGACGTCTTTGGCTTGCGTAAATGTATCCGGCCTCTGATCAGTGGCTGATTTTGGCAGCCAGGCCTTGATGAGAACCGCACCTCGGGTTCCAGATTACTAGCTCCGGGATCAAGTCCCTCTTTTTTGCGCGTAGCTTACGCCAATCTCAACCGTGCCACACGGCCTGCCTCGCTTGAGCTCCGCAAGGGCTCCGCTCAGCAGGCCTTGACCGCAACCAAACCAACAGAAAGAAACAGGAACGGATTCTACACCTGAACGACCCGGATCAAGGGGCTGGGTCAAAAACCAGGGATACGCCCCATGCCGCCTGTATCCCCATGTCGCCCAACTTCCAATCCGCACTCATACCGCCACACAGCTGGCCAGCGGACCACGCTTTGAGATCCCGCACCCCCGCGACTTCACCACTTTTCTCCCAAAAAGATGTGTGAGCCCCTGCCTGCAGAGCAGACTTGACGAACCGTGTCCTTCGCAGGTTCACTCTGTCCACGCTATTTGAGCCGATCGATACATTTGAAGGAGACTGATTGATGAACCTATTGTTTCAACGCGAGCAGACCCCGGGGAAGATCGGGCGGGTGTATTTCAAACTTTGGGGCAAGCTGGAGCTCTCGGAGGATGAGAAAGCGATTGTTAGCCGATATAAGTTCGACCAATCCGTCTTGATTGAAGCCATCCAGCCCAACTTGGTCCGCAACGCCGCATTGATAGGGATCTTCGTTTTCTTCATCGTCGGTGCGATCCTTTCAGGTGCCTTTGGTTCTGGGGCGGGCGCAGCTCTTGGTTCGCTGGCTGGCGGCGCGTCGGGCTACTGGTTCTTCAACGACAAGCGTGAGACGATCTACGTGAAAGACCTGCTGCATGGACGGCATTTCATCTGCACAAGCGTGGTGGAACTGGCCCGCAAGGAGGTCTGGCTGGAGACTGTCAGTGGCTTTCTGCGTCAGGTCATGGAAAGCGCCACGCATTGGGATGGTGTGGCGAGCCATGCGATCGAGCCCCTGCCAGCCGAGGAAGCGCGTCAGGTGATCCTGAAAGGCATCTGATGGCGCTGCATTTTGCAGCCCGCCTGCACGCCTTTGTGCATGGCCTCTTCCGGCCCTCGGACGAGGCCGAGACCCGGGCGCTCTATGAGCGGGTGCGCCGCCAGTTTCTGGCCCATGATCTCCTGAGTGAAGCCGGGCAGGAAACGCTGCGCAATGAGCTGATCGCCGATCTGCTGCGGGTCTTTGAGCTCGACGCGGACCATCCGCAATTCGAGATCATCTATCGCCTGGTGGACCGCGTCTTCGCCTATGAGGGCTTGTTCGTACTGCCCGAGATCGATTGGACCGAGCGCCACTCGATCACCGCCTATTGGCAGCTGCGCGATGCGCTGAATGCGCAGGGGCAGCTGGTGGCTGACTTTCCGCGCAGTCGGCAGTCGCTGCTAGAGGCGCTGATCGCTGTGCTTGCGCCAGTACACAACGCCTGCCCGGCTCTCCTGGCTGATCCCGGTGCCGAGGGCATTCCGACACACACGACACTGGTCGAAAGCCTCGGCGACATCGGCGGTGTCACCGAGGCCATCCTCTCAGCCATATCGGATGAGGACCTGCAGGCGGCGGGCCTCATGGGGCGGCATCTGGACCGGTTGGAGCGCAATGTGATTGCAGCCTCGGGCGGCAATCCAAACGATCCAGCGGGCTTCTCAAAGATGCCCCGATTACCGAGCAAATCAGACATCAGCGATCCTGGCGCATTAGTCAGCGCTTATCTCGGCGGCACGCCGCTTCTTGATGTCTTCGACCAGGCGGTGACCTTCCACATTCCAACCACGGCGCGGTTTGAGCACCATCATATTGTAGCGGGGTCGGGTCACGGCAAAACCCAGACCCTGCAATATCTGATTGGCCGTGACCTCGAAGCTGTCGCTGCCGGGGATCGCTCTGTCGTGGTGCTTGATAGTCAGGGCGATCTGATCCGCACCATCAGCCAATTGGCGGTCTTCGCTCCCGGTGGTGCTCTCGAAGATCGGATCGTCATCATTGACCCCACCGATGTGGAATGGCCGGTCTCGCTCAATCTGTTCGATGTGGGGATCGATCGGTTGAAGGGATACGCGCCCTTGGAGCGGGAGCGCCTGACCAATTCCATTCTCGAGCTTTATGATTTTGTGCTGGGTTCGCTCTTGGCCGCCGAGATGACGCAGAAGCAGAGCGTGATCTTTCGCTATGTGACCCGCCTGATGCTGCATATCCCGGACGCCACCATCCATACGCTGCGTGAGCTGATGGAACCGGGCAGTGAGGTCAGGTTTGCCGCCCATATCGCCAAGCTCTCGGGCACCGCCCGGCATTTCTTTGAGACCGAGTTTGCCAGCAAGGAATTCGAGCAGACCAAGAAGCAGGTGTTGCGCCGCCTCTGGGGCATTCTTGAGAACCAGACCTTTGAGCGGATGTTCTCCCACCCCCGGTCCAAGCTTGACCTCTTTGCCGAGATGAACGCAGGCAAGGTGATCCTGATCAACACCGCCAAGGACCTTCTGAAGGAAGCCGGCACCGAGATCTTTGGACGGTTCTTCATTGCCCTGATCGCCCAGGCAGCGCAGGAGCGGGCGACACTGCCAGAAAGCAAGCGCCGTCCCACCATCGTCTATATCGATGAAGCCGCCGATTACTTTGACCGCAATATCGGGGTAATCCTCAGCCAAGCCCGCAAATACAAGGTGGGGATGGTGCTGGCCCATCAATATCTCGGGCAGCTTGATCCGAAACTGCAGGAAGCCTTTGCGGCCAATACCTCGATCAAGTTCGCGGGTGGGGTCTCGGCCAGGGACGCCCGATCCCTGGCTTCGCAACTCTACTGCGATCCGAAGCTGATCGAAGCGCAGCCCAAGGGCAGCTTTGCCGCCTATATACGCGGGGTGACCCCATCAGCCCTGCCACTGACATTTCCCTTTGGCTGGCTCGAGGGGCAGAAGCGGATGAGCCTGCGCGAGCGCCGGGCATTGCAACGACAGATGCGGGATCGCTACGCCGTGCATTACACCGAGCTGGATGGGTATGCGGACGACGATCACGCACCAGAAGACACGAGCGAAGATGAGCCACCGCCTGACGATGGTGGCAGCTCATCACCACCTGCTGGCGGCAACACCGATCCTTCGGCCAGCTGGTGAAATAATAAGTGAACGCAAGCACATAGCGTATCACTCCGGCACCGCCTGGCCCACTGTTGAACATAGCGCACGGATACAAGCCCGACCTGATCTGCTTGTCTGTTGGCTCCAGAAACCGGAGGACCATCATGGCCAGTATGGGATTATATGCCGGAATATCCGTCAGTGGCGGACGCAAGCGCCGCAGTACCAAGCGACGGACTGCCCGCAGACGGGTCGTGCGCAAGCGTCCGGTGTCGCGGCGCAGGCGCACGACGCGGCGGCGGCGCAGATAGAGAGCACGGGCGCGGGAGACATTCCGTGCCCGTTTTTATACCCATGACCGCATTAGATACCCTGGGCCGCCGCGCGCGGCTGTTCCCCCAAAGCACCGGAAAACGCATCACACTGACCGAGCGTGATGTGTTGTGGTTTGCGCTGTTGCATGAGCACGGCCCGCTGCCATCGTCGTATTTGCACGAGCGTACCAAAGACCGCTGGGTGAGCGAAAAGCGCGCCAAGGAGCGGCTGACGGACTTGTTCAACGAAGCGAACACGCCTCATGAGGGCCCGTATCTCACGCGGCCTTTGCAGCAGTTTCGGACCATCGACAGCCGGTATAACGAATTGATCTATGATTTGATGCCTGCGGCTGAGACGGCACTGCGGGCCGCTGATCGCTGGCGTTCTCATAACGCCCGACCATCAGGCCCGTGGCTGCACGGTCATATGGTGGCCTGCATCACCGCGTCGATTGAGCTGGTGGCGATGGCCCGAGCGGACCTGACCTATGTTCCGGGCTGGCGCATCCTGGAGCGGGCTGGGGCAGAGCTGCGCTATCCAGTGACAATCGCTGATCCTACGTCAGGCCGACAGCTAACCAAATACTTGATCCCCGATGCTCTGTTCGGGCTGGAGTATCACACCGCTGCAGGCAGCCGGTTCCGGTTCTTTGTCGTGGAAGCGGACCGCGCTACGGAACCGCTGACGTCAAGCAACTGGAACCGCAAATGCGTGGTCAGGAGCTTTCTGCAGTATGAGGCGTATGTATGCGGTGCCAGATACAATGAGCATCTCAAACTGACGGCTCCGCTGTTGGTGCTGAATGTGTGCTCGACGGCAGCGCGGGCTGAGCGGATGCGCGCGGCGCTGCAGAAGCTGCGGCCAGGGGGTATGCCGTATCAGCTGTTTCAAAGCTGGGAGGGGTTTGGGGACGTATGGCGACCGCAGGCGATGAACCGGGCGTTGCTGGAAGGGGTGTGGGAGCGGGTTGGTGGTGTGGGGTTTGGAATTGATGGGTAGGAGGTGGAGGGGCAAGCCAATAACGAACTGTCCAGACCGCCGGAGGAGAATTGGATCTCATCATATCGTCCCCAAGACGGATTCCTTATATTATGGCTAAAACACGGCGAAAATATGGACTAAAGCGCACAATTGGTGTCAGGCAGATTGATTGCCGCGATATCTAGACTTCTTTACGAAGTTTTAAGAATTGTTAGCGAAAACTACATCGAACTTAACACAAAGGAGGCGCAAATGAAGAGGCTGGGTTACAGAAGCACGACTTGTTGCGGCCCGAATGATGTCAGGATTCTTGACATCCTAAGAAGCTGCGAAGGCAATGAGCGTCGCGGAATAACTGGGATTCTGCATCTCGATCGCACACATTTTTTGCAGGTTATCGAAGGACCTGAACAAGTAGTTGACGGGTTGATTCAGAGGATTCGAAGCGATGTGCGTCACAGGTCAATCTATGTGTTTGAAGACCAGCCAGTTGTGCGTCGCGCATATTCCAACTTCTCGATTTCATTCAAGGAAGGTGTCGTTGACGGAATGAAACCATATGTCGTGCCGGCGCTGCATCATACTCCGAAGTTCACTGGTCCTGGCTTTGTAAACTAACATTCGAGTTTCCTGTTGCGTGACACGGGGTAAATTTGCGTGCACCCAAAACAGCAGCATAGGGTATGCTCCGGAACTGATGTATTGATTGCATAGCCCGCTTGTTTCGTGGCAGTGATTATAAGGGTTGGCAGGTTGTGCTACTGCATCAGGTGTGTACTGAAAGCAGTAGCACGAGAAAGTCAGATCAATGCACTGTCGGTCGAGGGGTGTACGGCAAAGTTGCCACTCTCATCTGAGCAGTCACAACTGAGACATATCAGACCGCCCGCTGAAGGCATTGACGGTTTTAACCTGACGATACACCATTTCGGGTTGGCGAGTTTCTCGCAATCGCAAGGCAGTTCTTGCAGCGATATCTACACTATTTGTGATAACCATCATGGGTCTGTTTTCGCGATCGGGGGTGTTCATGAGCTCAACAACAAGTCTGCCACCTTCGAGGTGTTGACCATAGTTATGCAGTTCACTTGGGAAGTTAAGCCAGATATTGACATCGCCAACGCTAATTCGAGGCAACTTTTCCTTTTCCCCGAACTGAAAAACTGAACCCGGCACTCGATCCAAGATGTCGAAGGTGAGCGCCATCATCTCAATCAAGTCATTTGCTCCATAGGTATCCACTAGGTAGGCGATATCCCGATCCGCAAAATCGGTAGCCCTATATGTATAGTCTGAGCGCATTTCATTTTCCCACAATTTAATCTCAACGCCCGAGTTGAGCAGTTGGTTGGCCACAATTGGTGGGTCTTGGTGAATTTTTTGTTAAGCTACCTTCACCGATCTGCCGTTTTTTCCATGTCTTCACCTGACCCGCACAGGGGTAAATTAGTCCGACCTCCTCAGGAAATTCCGCAGCAGATATGCAATCGTTGCGTTTTTGACGATGGATCTCTCCCATGGGTCTTCGCGATTTGAAGCTCTCTGTTTTTGTGTCCTGGTACGAGCTAAGTGGCAATATGGTCTTATTAGCAGGTCGATTTTTTTGAGCAAAGCTCATCGGCTCCCCATGGACAGTCGCACACGTATCGTGTCAGCCCTTTTTCGCCTGAGCTGCAGTGATGGAGCAATTTCAGTGCCGCCCCCAAGACCAAATCTTGCCAATTGACAGAGTTCTCATTACTGCAGCGATCGGCGAACCTTCAAATCTATTTGTGTCACTCCTGACGCTGCAGGATGTACTCGCTGTTAACGGTATGTTAATCGTACTAAATGCAACTTATAAGCGTATAGAGCATTTATCTTCGTTGTTTTCTCTGTGGAGGAGGAGACCGTGGGCCTACAACTCGCCCGGAGACGAGATGTGTTGGGCATAAGTAACTGTAATCGTGGGGCATATCGCTATGTTTTATCCGTATTTTCTCGAGCATGATTCAAGCATGGGATACAAGCTGACTTTGCCGGCTTTTCCTGGTCTGGAATGCTTCGGAATAGATGAGAATCAGGTCAAAGAAGCTGCTTCGAAGACCGTCAACGAACTAGTCGTTTGGGCGATGCAAGGGTATCGGCCTGTGCCAAAGCCATCAGGCGAAGGCCCCACAATACAGCTCGAACCTGAGGTCATGCTGAAATTGAGCATTTACTGGCAGATCCAAGAACTCTGCGGCGAGTTTCGACGGAAAGAGAACAGGGGGCTAGGCTCGAATGATGATCTCAACTTTCAGCAGGCCCAGCAATGAGTCCAACCGAAGTCTCATTTGATGGTTGCAGTATCACCTAAGAGGCCGCTCCGAAATGAGTTGAGTGAGATCAATGGTTTGTGATGCGCGTCGGTTGGTAACGACTGACGTAGACACGATGCCCTGGGATTATATCGCCCGCGCGGAATGTGCGCGGCGCTCGACACGCTATGCAAGCGATCTGACAAACCACGAATGGGATCTGGTCTAGCCTTTCATGCCGAAAGAGCGCCCGCTCGGACGTTCCCGCACGACGAACCTTCGCGAAATGCTAGACGCAATCCTCTACATCGCAGCGACCGGTTGCCCATGGCGTCATCTGCTGAAGGACTTTCCGCCCGTTTCGACCGTGCAGTGCTATTTTTACCGCTGGCGCGACGAAGGGCTTTGGGTGGTTCTGAACGGCGCGCTGGTGATGACGACGCGAGAGCTGGAGGGACGCGGCATCTCCAACGGGCGCAAGCCCGTCGATCATCGGCTCGTGATGGAGGGCATTTTCTTTATCGCCGCAGCGCATGACCGCCTTGCCCCCTTTTGCTCCGGCTGCGGAGAACCGACTAGCCAGTTCGCTGACAGTCCGCTCACCCTTCAGTGCTTCCAACGCGACCTTGGCTTTGAACTCTGGATGATGTTGCTTTCATTTCGACACCTTTGATCTCCTTCTTGTTGAAGATCAGCAGACTGCAAATCGCAGCTTACGTCAGTGTCCGAATTTCAGGGGGAGTGGTAGCTCCCCTTATCTCCAGCAAGGCTTCAGGCGGAAAACTCTAACCCAAAACGATCCAGTTTTTGGGGATCAGAGCAAAAGTCCGTTCTGGTTTGCACACGGTGTAAGTGCCTCTACCCCGCTGAGTATTGCCTCGATAGCCCTGCGGTCGGCTCCTGCAAAGGCTGTCTCATCCACGTCATGGAAGTACTCCAGAACGAATCTCAGTTGCAGCGCCACTTCTTTGTATGTCTCAGGTTTAGCGTCACAAAGCGCTGAGGCCGAACGCATGATATGCGCGTATGTCGCTTCAATTTCGGTGTCTGTTCCACCGTTGCTGTAAAGGTGATCCAGTTTTGCATCCGCGGTCTGGAATTCACCATACAGCGCCGTCACTTGACTTTTTTTGAACGTCATAAGGTTAGAAACTCCACATCTGATCCGTTGCCGGTTTGACTTCGTGTACCCTCGTTTGATGGTGATTAAATAGAATTTGCTGAAAAATCGTTAAGGATGTTTGCGCCTTCCGGATGAAGCCAGAGTTGGCCTGAAGAATCTGAACAGGCGAGTTAGGTGAATTTTCCGCTCCTGATCCGGCAGCGTGCCGGGACGAAGGAGCGAAGATGACACGACGACCCAGACGGAACCACAGCCCTGCGTTCAAAGCGAAAGTCGCGTTGTTGGCGCGTAGACACGCTTATGGGGTTTGAAGGGGTTATTCGTGGTAAGAAGGTCAAGACGACGATACCCGACAAAGTCCTGCCATGTCCGCTGGACAAGGTGTGGAGTTCCCCCGGTTTCGTGGACACCCTTTGACTGAAGTGGAAAGGTGTTCAGATGCCACGAACAAGGAACCCGTACCCGGCGGCTTTCCGGGAACAGATCGTCGAGCTGCATAGAGCTGGGCGAAGCGCCGAGGACCT
>JBCCDJ010000006.1:0-215362 GCA_039030855.1 Pseudomonadota bacterium | reverse complement strand
GTCAATCTCGTCATAGGCCTTGAACTCGCCAAACTGCTTCGTAATCGCAGCTGTCAGCGTCGTCTTGCCGTGGTCAACATGACCAATCGTGCCGATGTTGCAGTGCGGCTTCGTCCGCTCAAACTTTGCTTTCGCCATAACGGGCTCCTTCTCTTTCGTAACGCCTCAGGCGTCAGACATTCGGTCCATAGAGGGCGATGCGCGCCCTCCGCATGAATTCTTTCGACATCTTCTCGGCCTTCACTTCCGCACGGTCGCGAAGGTTGACGGCAACCAGTTCGCCCTGCAGATGCGGACCGATCTCCACATCCAGCGGGGATGGCGCGACGATTTCCTCACCGGTTTCCGCATCCATCAGCGAAACGACGCCCGAAAACGAGCTGACCGTCGGGAAGAAGGCAGCGCGGTTCTTGCTGGCGATCGACACATCCAAGATCTGGATGACCGGAACAGCCTTGCGGCCGCCTGCATCCGCGCGTTCCAGCTTGTTGGCAAAGAACCGCACGAAACCTTCTACAGCTTCGGGGCTGACTTCACCTTCGGCAGACAGTGCGGACACATCGACCTTCACATCAGACGACGCGACCTGCAGCGCCGCTGCGGGCGTGGCAGGGCCGCTCACGACCACCGGTGCCGGGGGCCGTGCGCAGGCGGATACCAGCGCGAACGCTGTCAGAGCCGCAAATATGAAGGTCGGGCGTTTCATCGTTACGCGTATTTCGCCTGAATTTCCTGACTGATCGCCTGGGGCACCGGCTCATAATGGTCGAACTGCATGGTGAACTGCGCACGGCCCTGCGACATCGACCGCAACGTGTCCACATATTTGAACATGTTGGCGAGCGGCACATAGGCATTCACGACATTCGCGTTGCCACGAACTTCCTGACCCTGCACCTGACCTCGACGCGAGGTCAGATCGCCAATAACACCACCGGTGAATTCCTCCGGCGTGACGACTTCGACCTTCATGATCGGCTCAAGCATCTTCGCGCCCGCCTTGCGCATGCCTTCACGCATGCCTGCGCGTGCCGCGATCTCAAATGCCAGAACGCTACTGTCCACGTCGTGGAACGCACCGTCGATCAGCACGACCTTGAAATCGATCACGGGGAAGCCGGCCAAGGGGCCACTGTCCATGACGGATTTGATGCCTTTTTCGACGCCGGGGATGTATTCCTTCGGCACCGCACCACCGACGATCTTGGATTCAAAGGAAAACCCTTCGCCCGCTTCGGTGGGCGCGATGATCATCTTGATGCGTGCGAACTGACCCGAGCCACCCGACTGTTTCTTGTGCGTGTAGTCGATTTCAGCTTCGTGGCTGACTGTTTCGCGATAAGCAACCTGCGGCGCGCCGATATTGGCTTCCACATTGAACTCACGCTTCAGACGATCCACGAGAATGTCGAGGTGCAATTCGCCCATGCCGCGCATGATCGTCTGACCGCTTTCGATGTCCGAGGACACGCGGAAGGACGGATCTTCGGCGGCAAGACGCTGCAGACCCTGAGACATTTTCTCCTGGTCGCCCTTGGTTTTCGGCTCGATGGCGATCTCGATCACCGGATCGGGGAAGGTCATCGTCTCCAGGATCACCGGGTTCTGCTTGTCGCACAGCGTATCACCCGTTGTCGTGTCCTTCAGACCGGCGAGCGCGATGATGTCGCCGGCAAAGGCCTCATCGATCTCTTCGCGGTTGTTGGAGTGCATCATCATCATGCGGCCAACACGCTCGGTCTTGCCCTTGGTCGAGTTCAGGAGCTGACCACCCTTGGTCAACGTACCCGAATAGATGCGGGTAAACGTGAGCGAGCCGACGAACGGGTCGTTCATGATCTTGAAGGCGAGGCCCGCAAAAGGCTGCTCATCATCAGCCGAACGCGGGATATCGCGCACTTCGTTCTCGTCGCCCGGCTTGAAGCCCATATAGGGTTTCACGTCGAGCGGACCGGGAAGATAATCGATCACAGCGTTAAGAAGGGGCTGCACACCCTTGTTCTTGAACGCAGAACCACAAAGGACGGGGATGAATTTCATCTCCAGCGCGCCCTTGCGGATCAGCTTGCGCAGGGTGTCGACATCAGGCTCGTTACCTTCGAGATAAGCTTCCATGACCTCGTCATCGAGCTCAACCGCAAGATCCAGCATCTCGGCGCGCATCTCGGCGCATTTGTCTGCAAGGCTGTCGCGGATCGGCTGGCGGGTCCAGGTCGCGCCCAGATCTTCACCAACCCAGGTCCACTCCTCCATGGTGACCAAATCGACGATGCCCTCAAGCTCTGTCTCGGCACCAATGGGGCACTGGATCGGCATCGGCGTCGCGCCGGTGCGGTCCTTGATCATGTGAACGCAGTTGAAAAAGTCCGCGCCAATCTTGTCCATCTTGTTGACGAACACGATCCGGGGCACGTGATAGCGGTCAGCCTGGCGCCAGACGGTTTCGGTCTGCGGCTCAACACCCGCATTGGCATCGAGAACACAAACAGCACCGTCGAGAACCGCCAGCGAACGCTCGACCTCAATGGTGAAGTCGACATGGCCGGGGGTGTCGATGATGTTGAACCGGTGCTTTTCCGTGTCAGGGCTCTCGCCGTCCTCGGTCCGCTCCCAGAAGGTCGTGGTCGCGGCGGACGTGATCGTGATGCCGCGCTCCTGCTCCTGCTCCATCCAGTCCATGGTTGCAGCACCATCATGCACTTCACCGATTTTATGGGACTTACCGGTGTAGTAGAGGATACGCTCCGAACAGGTCGTCTTGCCAGCATCGATATGCGCCATGATGCCGAAGTTACGGTAGCGGGTGAGAGGATAATCGCGGGCCATTGGTCCAGTCCTGACTTGAGATTTACCAGCGGTAATGGCTGAACGCTTTGTTGGCGTCCGCCATCTTGTGGGTGTCTTCACGCTTTTTCACGGCGGTGCCGCGGCCGTTGACCGCGTCCATCAGTTCGCCTGCGAGGCGCTCTTCCATCGTGTGCTCATTGCGCGAGCGGCTGGATTTGATCAGCCAGCGGATCGCCAGCGCCTCGCGGCGCTCGGGGCGCACCTCGACGGGGACCTGATAGGTTGCACCACCAACCCGGCGGGAGCGAACCTCAACCGACGGTTTGATGTTATCAAGCGCTTCGTGGAAGACCTCGATCGGCTCGCGCTTCATCTTGCCTTCGACACGCTCCAGCGCGCCATAGACGATCCCTTCAGCGACGGACTTCTTACCGTCATACATCAGGTTATTCATGAACTTGGTCAGAACGCGGTCACCATACTTGGCGTCTGGCAGAATATCGCGTTTCTCGGCGGAATGACGTCGTGACATTTCGCGATCTCCTTATTTCGGACGCTTGGCGCCGTATTTCGAACGGCGCTGACGACGGGTGGGCACGCCCTGGGTATCCAGCACACCGCGCAGGATGTGATAGCGGACACCCGGAAGGTCTTTCACACGACCGCCGCGGATCAGAACAACGGAGTGTTCCTGAAGGTTGTGACCTTCGCCGGGGATGTAGGAGATCACCTCAAACCCGTTGGTCAGGCGCACCTTGGCAACCTTACGAAGGGCCGAGTTCGGCTTCTTCGGTGTCGTTGTGTAAACACGGGTGCACACGCCGCGCTTCTGAGGACATGCCTCCAGATGCATCGACTTGTTGCGAACCGGTTTGGGCTGCCGGGGTTTCCGGATCAGCTGCTGGATCGTGGGCATCGGGCCTCACCCTATCTTTACTTCATCACAGTGCGCACCGGAGCGACCGGAACGCGCGAAACGCCAAAAGACGATCCGAGGATCGCCTTTGGCGTGGTGGTCAGAGGATCGGGGCCAAGGCCCGGATCATGTGCGCCAAATTGGGCTAAAAACTGGTCACCGGCAGGCCATGCCCCCGGCGATGAGCGGCTTCTAGGGGCAGAGTGGAATCATGTCAAGCGCAGATGACGTGCGCGGCAGGGTTTCGGCGATTGGCGGTGATCACACTGCCCCCTCTTTGCCCCGCACAACGGCCAGTCCGCTCCGGGGCGGCAAGTCTGGTCATTGCGGTCCTGGCCTCTAAAACAGGAAGTCCTCAAAATCGAGCAGATCTGAGCGCGTATTCTCGACCACAATGCTGAGGCTCCCAAAGCTAATCACCGCGTCATTGCCATCCTGAGCTATCAGGAGGTCGCTCAGCCCATCGGCCTGCCGCAGGGATATCCGGTCCAATCCAATCTGAAAGTCCTCAATCGTGTCAGTGCGATTTTTACCTCTAGAAACGAACTCGTCAGCACCACCACCACCCTTGAGCGTATCATCTCCGCCGCCGCCGACGATCCGGTCATTGCCGCCATTGCCCTTCAACCTGTCATTTCCGCTGCCGCCCCTGATAAGGTCGTTCCCTGCGCCGCCGCGAATAACGTCATCGCCTGAATTGCCGACCAGACGATCAGCACCATTGCCTCCAATCAACCTATCTTCCCCCGCGCCACCAACGAGTCTGTCATCCCCCTGCCCGCCTCGGAGTGTGTCGTCTCCACCGCGACCAAACATGAGGTCGTTTCCGTTGAACAGGTTCAGGCGATCATCACCCTCAGACAGCTCGGCCCTATCTCTCTCGGAGAGTACAAACCGAAGTAAATCATTGAGATCGCCGCGCGTCTGGATGTCGACGAATTCTTCAACATCTGTCGACAGGCCCGTGACATTGTAGCTGAAATCGCCCTGCTGGAGTCCCCGGAAAGCGAACAGCGTGCCTGACACTTCGCCGCTGCTGCTGAAGCTGAAGTTGCCCAGATACTCAGTGCCAACGTTGCTACCCTCAATCCGGATCAGGTTTTCGTTGGCAACCGTCGCGGTGCCGAAAGAGATAAACTCCTGCGATACATCTATTTCTCTAAAAAAACGAATTTTGGCCATGGTGCCCTCTCTACTCAATTGAATTAATAAATATCTCTCACGTCACCTCATTCAGACCGCGATTGCTTCAAGACGTCAACACGATTCCCTGAAGTTGTTCCGAAGGAGAAAGGGCATCGCGCGCCGTCGCCAGTAGGCCAGTCGTCCTCTGGAGACACTGACCCGTGCTGCTGGTCGGATTCACCCGAACGGCAATGTCCGGCATATTCGTCCGACATCGGATAGTGGCCAGTCAGGCCGCCATCTCTACGCCATCAAAACAGGAAATCATCCGCATCGAACTGGCCGACATTAGTGTTGTTCACCTTCACGGTCGTCCCGCTGAACGCGATCAGCACATCGTCGCCCGCCGCCGTGATGGAGAGCTGGTCGATATTGTTCGCGCCGTTGCGGATCTGGATCAGGTCCTGCCCATCCTGAAAATCGCGGATCACGTCATTGCCGTCATTGCGCTTGAAGGAGAACGTATCCGCCCCGCCTTGACCCTTGAGGATGTCATCCCCGCGATTGCCGAGCAGCAGGTCATCGCCATTGTTCCCGGCCAGCGTATCATCGCCGGCCCGGCCCAGCAGCGTGTCGCTGCCGCCCCGGCCCAGCACAACATCATCGCCGCCGCCGCCCACAACGCGGTCCTCGCCGCCGCCGCCGTTCAGCCGGTCCGCGCCGCCATTGCCCTTCACGGTGTCCGCGCCGCCGCCGCCCTTGATGTTGTCGGCGCCCGCCTCGCCCTTCAGGTTGTCGTCGCCGCCAAGACCGCGAATGGTGTCATCGCCGGCGCGCGCAAAGATCGTGTCACCCATTGCGGTGCCGATGAGGAAATCATCGCCCTCCGTCGGCCCGCTCGATGTTGGTGGCGGATCGACCGGGCCGGCTGCCTCATCCACATCAGTCACGCGCACGATAACCGTAGCGCTGTCAGTCAGGCCGTCCGTATCCGTTGCCGTGATCTCGACCTCGTAGATATTGTCGCCCCCCTGATCTGCTGGGGCCTCGAAATCAGGTGCCGCGATGAAACTGACCTGTCCGGTGGTACTGTTGATCGCAAAAAATGCGGCATCCGCACCGCCGCTGATCGACAGCGTGCCATCAGGCTTGTCATCCATCGCGGTCGCGCGAAAAGCGCTGGTTTGATTTTCCTGCACAAACACCACATCGGGCACGGTAAGGCTCGGCGGGACCAGAGCATCAATGGCCAGCTCCGCCGCCGTAGCGGTCTCGCCCCCGGCAAAGACGAATGTCTCGATATTGGTCGCGCGGGTCACCTCGCCCGCCCGGGTCAGAACCAGAACCGCGCCATCCTGCGTAACAGTGAAATCACCGCGCGCGCCAACCAGCGTCAGCCGGTCATTGTTGGCACCGCCATCGACCTCGTTGTTGCCAAGGCCAGCCGACAGAAGGTCGCTCCCGGCACCGCCGCTAAGCGTATCATCCCCCTCAAAGGACGAGATTGTGTCCGCTCCCCCACCGCCATCGACATTGAAATCGGTACCGGAGACGGAGATGATGTCATTCGATGATCCGGCCTTTATCCCCTCGACGCTGGTCAGCGGATTGGCGTTCAGCGTTCCGACATATGCGCCGAAAATGGTAGAGCTGGTCCCCGTGACGACGATGGTCGTCGCGGCAGTCCGGGCACTGATATCGAGCGTGTCAAACCCTGCGCCGCCGTCGACATTGTCGAGAAAATTAGCGAAGTTCCGCAACAGGAACAAATCATCCCCCGCGCCGCCGAAGAGGTTGTCGTTGTAGTAACCGCCGCTAATCGTGTCATTGCCCGCCCCACCATAGACGAGGTCCACGCGGTCAGTGCCACGCTCGCCACTCACAATGATATCATCGCCGCCGCCACCGCGAATGGTGTCGAGGCCGCCACCGCCGAAAATCTGATCGTCGCCGCCCCCGCCGTTCAAGAGGTCATCGCCCTCGCCGCCGGTGATGCTGTCCTCGCCCGCACCACCGAGCAGCGTGTCGGCCACCCCGCTGCCGTTCAGCGTGTCATCGCCGCCAAAGCCCGCCAGAAATGTGGTATCAGGCATGCCGTTGGAGGTCAGCGTGTCATCACCCGTGGTGCCAGAGATCGTGATGCCGCGCGTGCCGGTCGGCAAGTTGGCACCGTTCCCGCCCAGTTGGGCGAGGCCGTCCGCGCCATTGGCACCATCGAGCGAGACGCCACGCGCGCCCGGCGTTGCCGTTCCAAGGCTATAGGCAATCACCGCGCTCGCGCCGTAAAGGCCACCACCGCTGATGTTATTGACAACGCCCGCGCCGGTACGCACGCCGACATAAGCATCACCCCCATCGCCGCCATCTGTAACGACCAGCGCGGTCGGACCGCCGCGTCCCCCCATCGCATCGCCGCCGTTGAAGCTGACAAATCCCAGCTGAACATTGCTGAACACATCGATCCCGGCTGTCGCGTTTCCACCATCACCGCTGTTCTGGCCACGTCCGCCGGTGGAGATGTTGTTCTCGAAATGAATGTTGTCGAAGACATTCGTTCCGACACTGGTTGCAATCGTCGCCGCATCCCCGGCGGGCCCGATCATGCAGGGCGAACCTGCGCCACGCCCGCCCGTGGCTGAGGAGCTGTCAATGGTCAGGTTGGTGAATGTCGTATTGAACCGCTCGATATTCGCGACCGCGACACCGTCCTGCGCCTGCTGATAGCTGCCCCCGACAGATCCGGCATTGGCACCGACATCATAGCCCTTGGTCAGGCGAAACCCGTTCAGAACCAGATTGGTGCCGACCGTCGTGCTCGACACCGCGTTCAGCAGCCGCACATCGCCGGTGCCGTCATCGTCCGTGTCGCCGGAAATCGTGATGTCGAACGCGCCATCCCCATCGATGTCACCCGAGATATTGATATCATCGCCTGCGATCTCCAGCGTCGAAGCCAGATTGATCGTTCCTCCCGCGAGACTGTCCGCAAAGGTGATCGTATCAGCCTCCGCATTCCCGTTTGCCTGCTGAATAGCGGCGCGCAAGCTGCCCGCACCCTGATCGTTCAGGTTAGTAACAACGATATTTGCCATGTGGATTGTCCCCTCTTCACTTGACTAAGATCTATAAAGAGAGTGATCGCCTCGCTATTGTCATTTGACACATCCACTCATTTTTGGCGCAAATTCATGTATTTGAACACGTTTAGCGTGTCTTCGGCCGTAGCCGGCAGCGCTTTAGGCGATACTGCATCACATGCGGCGCGGTCAGAGGAATCAGCACAGCGTCGCCACTAGGCCCCGCCGGGTCGCCGCGCGCGCCGCCACGTGTCGGAACCTGTCCTTCAGGAACACAGAGGCGTTACCAGACGCCGCTTCGCGTAACGTCATAATCCGAAGCGCTTGAAGCGGCGGGCGCATCGCGCCACTCTCCCCTGCAAGTAATGCCAAACCGAGGAGCCCCGCCCCATGGCCAATATTCTGCGCGCCCGCGACGTCGCCTTCATGCTCCATGACGTCATCGGGGTCGAACGCTTCTGCAATCACCCGCTCTTTGCCGGGCAAACCCGCGACGACTACGACCAGATGCTCGATCTTGCCGAACAGGTCGCGACTGAGGCGTGGGAGCCGATGGCAGTACCCATGGACGTGGAGGAGCCCACCTTCGATGGCGAACGGGTCCACATCATCCCCGGCGCGCAGGAAGCCCTGCAGGCGTTCTGGGACGCCGGTTTCCAGACCGCCACATTCGGGCAGGATCGCGGCGGCATGGGCCTGCCTTTCTCTGTCGCGCAGGGCATCTCCGCCTGGTTCAACGCGGCCAATGTCTCGCTGAACGGCTACACCATGTTGTCGGTCGGGGTCGGCAACATGCTGGTCGCCCACGGATCGGAAGAGCAGATCGAAAAATACCTGCCCCCGATCCTCGAAGGCAAATGGACCGGGACCATGTGCCTGTCGGAGCCCCATGCCGGATCGGGCCTCGCCGACATTCGCACACGGGCGGAGCCGCAGGAAGATGGCACCTATCGCCTCTTCGGCTCCAAGATGTGGATTTCGGCGGGCGAGCATGAGCTTTCCGGCAATATCGTCCACATGGTGCTGGCGAAAATCCCCGGCGGACCGGCAGGCACCAAGGGCATCTCGATGTTCATCGTCCCGAAATTTCTCGACGATGGCAGCCAGAACGACGTGCGCCTGATTGGTCTGAACCACAAGATGGGCTTTCGCGGCACCACCAATTGTGCATTGAACTTCGGCGACAAGGATGGTGCCGTCGGCTATCTGGTGGGGGAGCCGCATCAGGGCCTGCCCTATATGTTCCACATGATGAACGAGGCGCGCATCGGCGTCGGCCTCGGCGCGGCCTGCATCGGCTACACCGGCTACCTCCACGCCCTCGACTACGCGAAGGAGCGCAAGCAGGGCCGCGCGCCGGACAATCGCGATCCGGAAAGCCCGATGATCCCGATCGCCGAACACGCGGATGTCAAACGCATGCTCCTCCAGATGAAATCCTATGTCGAAGGCGGGCTGATGCTGGTCCTTTATGCCGCCTCACTGGTTGATGTGGCCAAGACCGGCGAAGGGGCGGAGGCGCAGGAGGCGACGGAGCTGCTGGATCTTCTCACCCCCATCGTGAAATCATGGCCGTCGGAATTCGGCCTTCGCGCCAACGAGACCGCCATTCAGGTCCTCGGCGGCGCCGGCTATACCCGCGACTATCCGGTGGAGCGGCTCTACCGCGACAACCGCCTCAACCATATCCACGAAGGCACGCGCGGCATTCAGGGCATGGACCTTCTTGGCCGCAAGGTCCCGCAGGCAGGCGGCATCGGCATGAAACGCCTGGCCGCCGAGATCGTCGCGACGGTGGAAGAGGCCGCCGCCCGCCCTGCCCTCGCCGATCTCGCGACATCGCTGAGCGAGGCGGCAACGCTCGCCGGTCGGACCACCGCCGCGATGACTGCCGCCGCGCCGAAGGAGGGGACGGAAGCGTATCTCGCCAATGCCACCATATATCTCGACATGCTCGGCCATGTGACCATCGCCTGGCTGTGGTTGAAACAGGCGCTGGTGGCAGAGGCCGCGATAGCGACCGCGTCGGGGGAGGAGGAACAGTTCCTGAGCGGCAAACTGACCGCCGCCCGCTATTTCTTCCGCTACGAATTGCCGACCATCCAGACGCAATGCGCGCTCCTCTCCACCATGGACCGCACCTGCATGGAGGCGGAGGTCGCCGCGCTCTGATCCATCGGGGAGGTCCATATGCCGACGCTGACATTCTGGTATGAGTTCGCCTCCACCTATTCCTATCTGAGCGCCATGCGGGTGGAGGATGAATGTCGCAAGGCAGGCACCGACCTCGTCTGGCGGCCCTTCCTCCTCGGCCCGATCTTCGGGGCGCAAGGCTGGACCACGTCGCCCTTCAACCTCTACCCCGCCAAGGGTGCCTATATGTGGCGCGATATGGAACGGCAGATTGCGGCGCGGGGCCTGCCGCCGCTGACAAGGCCCGATCCCTTTCCCCAGAACGGCCTCCTCGCTGCGCGGGTTGCGACCATCGGCGCAGGCGAAGGCTGGATCGCTCCGTTCAGCCGCGCCGTCTTCGATGCTGCCTTCGCGCGGAACCGCTCGATTTCCGATGTGGCTGTGCTGGATGCGGTTCTCTCCCCCATTGTCGCCGATCCGCAGGCCATCATCGAACGCGCCCAAAACGACCAGACGATCAAGGACCGACTAAAGCAGCAGACAGCCGATGCCGCTGCGCGCGGTCTGTTTGGCGCACCAAGTTTCACCCGAGAGGATGGCGAGCTGTTCTGGGGCGACGACCGGCTGGAAGACGCCCTTCGCTGGGCCGTCGCTCCCGGATAGGGAGGGCAGATCATGCACATCACCTTCGCCGGATGCGGCGACGCCTTTGGCAGCGGCCGGCGGTTCAACACCTGTTTTCATATCCGCACGACCGAGACCTGCTTTCTGATCGATTGCGGCGCGTCCTCCATGATCGCGCTGAAGGCACAAGGGCTGGACCCGAACGAGATCGACACGATCATAATCACCCATTTCCACGGCGACCATTTCGGCGGCCTGCCCTATTTCATGCTCGACGCGCAGTTCTTCTCCAAACGCACCGCCCCCCTGGCCATCGCAGGCCCCGCCGGGCTGCGTGAGGCGTTCATCCAAGTGATGGAGACGGCTTTCACTGGCTCCTCCCGCACCAGGCCCCGCTTCGACCTGACATTCGCGGAACTGGTACCGGGTCAGACACAGGCGCTCGGCCCGCTGACCATCACCACCGCCCGCGTCCGCCACGGCCCGCCCGATGGCCCGTTCCATGCCTATCGGATCACGACAGCGGGTAAGACCATCGCCTATACCGGCGATACTGAATGGGTGGAGGCGCTCGTCGCCATCGGCCGGGAGGCGGACCTGATGATCGCCGAGGCTTACACATTCGATAAACGCGTCCCCCTCCATCTCGACCTCGCGACCCTTGCCGCCCATTTACCCCGGATCGCACCGCGCCGCCTGATCCTCACCCATATGAGCGACGACATGCTCGCCCGCCTGCCCGATCTGCCACATGAAACGGCCCATGACGGCCTGAAGATTACGATCTGAGCCCCTGACAGAAGATGACAGCAGAGGTGCCGCACCCGCCCAAAGGCGCTGGCATCGGGCAGCATCGCGTCTAGACTGACCGGCGATGCGCCAGCCGATAACAACCAGCACCACCGCGCCCCATCGGGCCGACAATATCCCCCTCGCGGTCGGCACGATCATCTTCACAGTCTTTGCGCTGTCTCTCGGTGATGCGCTGATCAAATTGTCGAGCGGCAGTTTCGTCCTCTGGCAGATCTTCGTGCTCCGCTCCGCGCTCGTCATTCCGGTGCTGATCGGGGTGATGGCCATCGGAACGCCCGCTGCCCTTCGCCTGCCGACAGCACTGGGCTGGACGCTCCTGCGCAGCCTCCTCCTCGTGGCGATGTGGGTCAGCTATTACCTGTCGCTGCCCCACCTCCCCCTCTCGGTCGCCGCTGCCGCCTACTACACCTTGCCGATCTTCATCACGCTTCTCTCCGCCCTGCTGACGGGCGAGCGGATCGCCCGCACCGGCTGGGTCTCGGTCTTCATCGGGTTTGCGGGCATGTGGCTGATCCTGCGCCCGGCGGCGGAGGGGTTTACCGTCTACGCGCTGCTGCCGCTCCTCTCCGCCATCCTCTACGCCCTTGCCATGATCCTGACCCGAACGCGCTGCCGGGATGAGCATCCGCTGATGCTGTCGCTTGCCCTCAACATCACCTTTGTCGGGGTCGGGATGGGTGCCACCACCCTCATCGCCGCCCTGCCCGACGAGGCGCGATCCGGCTTTCTGCTGGCCGAATGGTCCGCGATGGGGGCCGCAGAATGGCGCGCCATGTTCCTGCTTGCGCTCGCCATCCTGATCGGCAGCGTCGGTGCCGCCATCGCCTATCAGAACGCCCCGCCTGCGATGATCGGCAGTTTCGATTTCGCCTATGTCGGCTTTGCCGTCCTCTGGTCTTTCCTGATCTTTGCCGAGATGCCCGATGCCCTATCGCTCCTCGGCATTGCGCTGATCGTCGGCGCGGGCATCCTGTCCCTGCGCCGCTGACAGCATGGAAAAGGGCCGCCCCGAAAGGCGGCCTCTCCCCACACACATACCTCTTTCGGACGCTTGCCGCCTCAGCGCCGCCCGATCCGCACCACACCGCCATCGAACTTCGGCACCGAGAGGGCGAAATGATCCGTCGGATAACAGAGCGCCTGTTCCTCCAGCATGCCTATGGCGATTTCCTCGCCCATGCGAAGACTGTCGTAATAGTCGGTGAAGTAATGCACCCCGGCCATATTGCGCCCGATGGAGATATTGGCGGCGAGCTTGTTGAGCTCCCCTTCCAGCGACAGCGGACAATGGATCTGCTTTTTGGCAAGCTCAGCGCCGTGGTTCATCGATTCGTAGAAGAACCCGCTATCGTTGACGATATCCTTGAAGAACCCATGCGATCCGTCCGGATTGACCCCGAGCCGCGCACCGCAATCGAAATAGGCTTTCAGGATCGTCACGCAGGCCCCGGCCACGGTCGCATGACCGGCACCATAGGCCGGATGCATGGGCGAGCCTTCGGCGAAGGCCATCGGCAGCAGCGCCGTCGACAGACCGACGCGGTCGTTGTTGAACTCGCGCACGGCATCGACCGTGTCGCTGATCCCGTCCCGCAAATCGCTGAAAGCACCGCAGGCGGTCTGGTGGGCGCACTCGATCTCCTCCGCGCACTGGATCCGCCCAGCCAGCGCTTCGGGGCGGGCACGCAGATGGTTGTTGAACTTCTGGAACCGCACCGCCTTCAGTGCCCGCGTCGCCACCTCCGTTACCAATGTCAGGATATGGGGGCCGCCATAAAGCGCAAAGCCGCCCGCATTCAGGTGGCGCCCGTCCATGGACGGGTTCAGATCATAGATCGGCCGCATGCCCGACAGGGCCGCAAATCCCGGATCGAAAGGCGTGCCAAGGTTCAGCATCATCAGCGTCGCGTTCAGATAGGCCTGGTAGAGCGCATCGAAATGCACATAGGTGGCCAGGTCACGCGGCGTGTTGATGAACCGTTTTTCGGTGGAGATGACAGCCTCCTCCAGCGGCGTAAAACCCTGCTGGACGTGCAGCCAGTTGTCCTTGTCCTGCATGAAATCCAGCTCTTTTTCTGCGGTCAGCACCTTTTGCGGGATACACTGCGCGCCATAGGCGATCTGCCCCCGCTCCAGATGTTCGGGCAGGGTGATGCCAGCCTCGCCTGGAAATGCCGTCCCCATCAGCATGAACTGCGACAGATACGGGCCCTCATCGACGCCTGGCGACGACCCGCGAAACACTGTCTGCAGGGTCAGCGCACCCCCCTCGGTCTTGCGCGGGCGACCGGGAAATCCGGCCTGCGCATAGGGCAGCGCGTTCATCCGGTCGATGCCCGCCGTGATCGGCGCGGACCCGGCCCCGCCAGCGGCATCGAACAGGTGAAAGGGCACATCGCGCACCAGCGCCAGCTCGTAGACCTCCGCCATCTCAAAGGCCAGCTCATCCGAGCCAAGCGGCGGTGCCGGTGCCATTGTCACCGCCTGTGCGTCCGGCCCTTCCAGATCATAAACGACGCCGGCTGTCGGTGCCTCCCACTGGCGGCGCCCGAAATCATCACCCGGTGCAGGCAGCGGAACCGGCACACGTGTGGTAAAGGCTTCGGCGCGCCCTTCATCAATGGCACCACGGAAAGCTTCAAAATGGCGCGGCTCGTTCACCAGACCTGTCACAGGATCGTGGTCAAGGCCCTTGGTGAAACTCATCGCATAATTCACCGAGGCGAGACGTTGCTCATCCCCATTGGCCTGATGCGCCGGATGGTGCCGCTGATAGGCAAGCTCAGCGGCATCCTCGCGGATACGGCGAGCGGTCAAGGCACGATTATCGGTCATGGTCAGTCTCCCGTAAAAACGATCCTGATCCGACACATGACTTCAAAGCCAAATATATTGAAGTTAATAATTACACAAACTCAAACAATTATGTAGTAATCACTAGTTTTGTATGCGTAATTACAATATACAATTTTTTTAACGCCGTATTCACTGGAAATTTATCTTGAATTAACACGTATTTTCACAGAATTGTAACGTTCATAAATCTCCAGATCAGTTTTTTCCCGATTCCACCCTTGCGATCGTTGGCAATTGGACCAAGGCACCGCCGCCGCGATGGAAGAAGGTCAGCAAAACCGACCATCGGTGCCAGAGCGGCCTTGCAGTGCTGGCCTAGCGCGCAGCGGCGATTTCCTCGCCGACGATGCGGACAATCGCGGCACAATCGTCGGGAGCAAAGGTCAGCGGCACCCGAATATCGCAAGTTGTCGCCAGTACGGCCCGCGTTTTCGGTAGGTCGCGCTGTTCGCCGAGATACTTCCAGCTGTCATAACGGCTGGTGAAGGCAACGGGCGTGTCGCCGCCAAACCACTTGATATCGACGCCCCGCGCCGCGCAGGCCGCGATCATCGCCGGGATGCGCTCTGCCCCGATCGCGCGGGCCTGGAACTGGAAGGACGAGCCCACAAAGCTTTCATGCTGCGCCCGTTCCGGCACATACACGCCTTCCATCGCGGAGAAGCCCTCGGCCAGAACCGTCCAGCGCTCATTCCAGCGGCGGATATTGTCATCCAGCAACGGCAGCTGCGCCCGGATCAGGGCGGCGCGCAGATTATCCATGCGGGCCGAACAATTCGGCGCATGGAGGCGCAATCGCTCAAACACGTCCTCCGGCGGATTGGCTCCATGCGCACCGTAAAGCATGTAGGAGCCTGATCCGACCACGGCTTTCGCGGCCACATCCGCGTCGCTGGTGGTCAGAAACCCGCCCTCGCCCGAATTCATGTGCTTGTAGGTCTGCGTCGAAAAACAGCCCACAGCACCGAAATTGCCGGACCGTTTGCCCTTCCAGCGCGCACCCATCGTGTGGGCGCAATCCTCGATCAGGGTCAGGTCGAATTCTCGCACGACCTCCATCACCCTATCCATGTCGGCGATGTGGCCGCGCATATGCGACAGCATGAAATGGCTCGCACCTGTTGCGGCAGCCTTGGCGCGCAAATCATCGATATCGGTGTGCCAGTTCGCATCGATCTCGACCAGAATGACCTCTGCCCCCGTTGCATAAAGCGCCCCCGGCACCGGGGCGAGCGTATAGGCATTGGCCAGCACCTTCGTCCCCGGAACCACCCCCGTGGCCCGGAGCGCGATCTGCATCGCCTGCCCGCCGGAGGTCACGGCAAGGCAGAACGGCACTTCCTGATAGGCGGCGTACTCAGCCTCCAGCGCCGATGCTTCTGCCACCTCGCCAGGCACGATATTGTAGCGATGCAAGCGGCCTGTGCGCATGATCTCAACCGCGCGGGCGATGGCTTCGTCGGGGATCGGTTCCTGCTGTGTGAAGGACTTATCGAATATCTCTGTCATCGCCGGACCATGGCGCAAAAGCGAGGGGCGAGGCAATGCCCCGCCCCCTGACCGTCTTCAATCCAAGACAGGATCAGAACAGGAAATCATCCGCGTCGATCAATCCGCGGTCGACATTCTCAAGCACGATCCGCCCGCCGACGCCGTCCTCGATCACCGCGTCGCCGTTCGCGTCGGTGATGATCAGGTCATCAAAGCCGCCGATCGCTGAGTGACCGCTGAAGTCGAGCAGATCGCGCCCATCGGCAAAATCGCGGATCGTGTCGCTGCCGAACCTGTCCGCAAAGACGAACGTATCGCGCCCTCTGCCACCGATCATCAGGTCATCACCGCCACCACCGGTCAGGATGTCCTGCCCCCCATTGCCCTTCAGCTTGTCATCACGGTTGCCGCCATCCAGCGCATCCGCGCCGCGCCCGCCGCGCAGCGTATCTTCGCCGCCATTGCCAAACAGGGTATCGCTGCCACCGCCCCCGATGACGGTATCGAACCCGCCATTGCCTGACAGAAGATCATCACCGGCATTGCCCTTGACCTTGTCGCGGCCCGCATCGCCGCTGACCGTGTCATCGCCGCCGCCGCCATGCAGTTTGTCGCGCCCGCGCCCGCCGGAGATATCATCATCACCGCCAAGGCCGCGCACCGTATCGGCACCGCCACCAGCTTCGACCACATCATCGTCATTGGTCAGGATCAGGAAATTCGCACGCGCATCGCCAGACACCGTAGCGGGTGCGCTGCCTGGCGGGCTGGAGCCGCCGGAACCCGTCCCAGCAGAGCCCGTACCGCCAGTGCCCGTACCGCCCGATCCTGTGCCGCCCGTCCCGGTGCCGCCACCCGCTCCAGTGCTGCCACCCGGTGGTGCGCCCGGACTGCTCGGCGGCAGCATGCCGCTGCCATCCGCCGCCGTGATGACCTCGTCGACAGTGTAGCTGCCACCATCGAAAATGAAGGTCTCGATCCGGTCCGTCAGATCGCCTGTGGCAGCACCGCCGACCACATAGATGAGATCATCCTCAGCCCCTACACCCGCAAAGCGCAGCAGAAGATCATCACTGCCTGCGGACACACGCGATATGGTCACATTCGTTTCGTCGTAACCGGCGACGACCACCGTGTCGTTGTCCGCAGTCCTGCCCGCATCCTCGATGAACATGCGCTGGGTCAAACCGGCCGCATTGACGAATGTGTAGACATCATCGCCGCTCAACCCGCTGAAGCTGTCATCACCGCCCGCGCTGCCAATTCCGCCAATATTGGTGAAGGTATCGTCCACATTACTGTCGATCCCGGTGACCACATCGTCATTGGCGGTCACCGCCCCGGCGAGGATCCGCGCACGCACATCATCAAGCGTCAGTGTGACATCGACCTGCGGATCGACGCTGTCATCGACGCCACTGATTGTCTCGATCCTGTTGGCCATGGTGGCGTTCAAACCGCCGCGGATCGTGATCGACCCTTCGAGCCCGGCAAAGGTGATCAAGATGTCATCAGGGCGTCCCGGCACGCGCCCGAAGATGACGCCGCCGATGCCGATACCGTCAATCAGCAGTTCGTCGCCCGCGCCGTTGCTTCGATCGTCGATGACGTCGTGGCCGCCATCGCCAGCCGTGTAGACATAGAGATCCGCGCCGTTGCCGCCGACCAGTCGCTCGTTCATCGTGGTGCCGCGCAACTCGCCAACGCCGGTATCGGGCACACCGTCGCCATCAATGTCGATCTGGGTCCGGACATCGTCCTGCGGGCTGCCGAAGATGACGGCACGGCCTGCGTCCAGTTCCGCCTGCAGGGTCAATGCGCGGAACTCGTCATAGGAAAAAGTGACATCGAGGAATTGGAAGGTCTCGATCCGGCTGTTGACGCTGTTGGAGAAGGCGTTCAGCACAGTGACCGATCCGCCAGCGGCGAACTCGATGCGAAGATCTTCACCGGTCAAAAGGTCCTTGTTGATCGAGGTCGCGGCAAAGGTCGAGTTGATGATCAGCAGATCATCGCCCGAATTGGACCCGTCGCGGATCGTGTCATCACCTTCAGTTATGTTGACCAGATAGGTGTCGTTGCCGGCACCGCCGATCAGGAAATCATCCCCGAGACCACCCGCCAGAAAATCCGCGACACCTGATCCCGTTATAACGTCGTCTCCGGCGGTCGTCTGGCGCGTGACATAAAGGTCGATCAGCTCCTCATCGGTGAAGCTTTCCTCGTTCGCCCCGCCAAGATCAAAGGTAATTCTTTGATAACGCGCGGAAATCCCCTGATCGAGGATATCTTCGATCGTCAGCTCATCTTCACCAAAATCGAGGATCAGGTCGTTGCCATCCGATGGATCGGCCCGCAGGACCACATTGTCCACCGACGCCGCGCCCGCCACGCCCGACGTAATCTCGATCACATCGAGATCGCTGAAGGAGCCGTCGAAGATAACATCCTGCCCACCGCCCGCTGCGCCACCGGCGGTAAAGCGATAGAGATCGAATTGCGCCCCCGGATCAGTGATCGCATCGTTCGGCCCGCCAAATCCGCGTAGAAGGTCGTTGCCGGTGCCGCCTTCCAGAATGTCAGCAAGTCCCGTGCCGAGCACAGTGTCATTGCCCGCAGTCGACTGCCCGGCCACATAAAGAGCCAATAGCTGCTCGTCGCTCAGAATCTGTTCCTGCGTGCCGCCAGCATCGAACACGATCTCCTCATAGCGTGCGTTGATATTCAGCGAAGTCAGGTTGTCCAACGTGATCTCGTCATTGCCGAAATCAATCACGACATTGCCGGTGACATCCGGATCAGCCCGGATCGTGGCATTGGCCAGCGACGCCGAGTTCGTACCCGGCGCGGAGACCAGTTCGATCCGGTCACTGTCACTGAACCCCAGATCAGAGACGAGATCCCGGCCGGAGCCGCCGCTGCCGCCCACGCCGATATCGAACCGATAGACGTCCTGCTGCGTTGCGCCCGGCGTCGCGTCGCTGGTTCCGCCAAACCCGCGCAACGCATCATCGCCTGCGCCGCCGGTGATCACCTCGTTGCCGCGGCCGCCGACATCATCGAATGTGCTGCCAAATCCGAAGATCGCGTCGCCGATCGCGCTGGCCTGCCCATCGACGATACGCTGGCCGATATCATCAAGGTCCAGCACCTCTGTGCTGTCGGAGATGATCGTCACCGTCTCCAGCTTTGTGAAGGCCCCCCGCCAGTCGACGATTGTAACGGTCTCGTCTTCGAACCGGTTGGCATTGCCGACCGCGCGAACCGTGATCACCAGGTCGCTGCGGTCTTCGGGGTTGAGGGCGAACAGCACTTCGTTGCCCGCCGGGCCAACATTGATGAAGATATCGGTCGATCCGAACGTGCCCTGGGTGATCACGTCATGGCCGATGGACCCGACCGTGAAGCGGGCGATGTCGCTTTCCTCCACCGCCGAGGGGCCGATGCCGTCATTGCCGCCAATCAGAACCTCGTTTGCAGCGGTGGAGATAAAGTCGATGAACCCTGCCCCGTCGATATCCGTCGCTACGGTCGTATTCGCCGGATCGGCCACCAGCGCCGCGAACGCGGCTGCATTGAATGACCCACCGTCGCCGCCAAAGATAATCGTCTCGATCGCACCGAAATTGCGCAACAGCAGCCCATCGCCGCCGCCGAACTCGATCCGCACATCATCGGGTTCCGCCGAATTGGTGAAGAACCGGATCGTCGAGCCAATATCGGCAGAGCTGAACCCGTCCAGAAACAGCGTGTCCGAGCCCGAGAAGCCGTTATTGACGATCTCGTCGAACCCGTCACCAACCGCAAACGTGTAGCTGTCATTGCCCTGACCGCCGGAGAGGATGAGATCCACGCCCAGCGACGCCCCGAACACATCCGCCCGGTTGGACCCGATCAGCGGTCTCTCCACGCCGCTTGCGATCTCCCCATCGATGATGCGCTGGACCAGCTCCGCACCGGTCAGCACGGCACCCGATCCGTCGATCACCTGCTCGACCGCGTTGCCCGATCCGGCATTGAACGCATTGCGGATGACGATCTCGTCGCCGCCACCGGCAATCGGCGCAATCCGCACATGGGTATTCGCCTCGCTCAGCCCGGCAACACGGGTGAAGGCGAGATCGGAGAAATCATAGCCCGTCAGCTCCAGCGTATCGTTGCCGAACCCGTTCTCGGCAATCGTCAGGCGGCCATCGCCGGCGGTAAACCTGTAGATGTCGTTGCCGTTGCCGCCGCTGGCATAGTCATCGCCGGTACCGGTATCGATCATGTCATCATCGACACTGCCAAGGACGGTGTCGTTGCCAGCGCTGATCTGCTGCACCACAAGCTGGTTCAGGATATCGGCGCTGCTGAACGTGACGGTGCCGCCGGGGCCCGTTATTTCCACCTGTTCAATCACTCGGGAAAAATCGTTCCGCAACTGGCCGTCGAGGCGGATCACGCCGCTTTCGACAGTGTTGTCGAGGATAATCAGAAGATCCCCATTGCTGCCCGGGGCCTCCTCAAATGTGACCTGGCTGGTGGGCTGGACAACATTGTTGGCGTCGACAATCAGATCGAACCCGTCGATCCGCAAAATGTCCGTATCCGAAAGGCCGGTGTCACTGATTGTGTCATCGCCATCGCCCGCATTGTAGAGGTAGATGTCCGACTGTTCGCCCCCATCCAGAAGATCATCGCCGGCACCGCCATCGATCACGTCCTGAGTGGTTTGGAAGCCGGTGATGATATCATCCGCGGCGGTCGGCGCACGGGCCAACAGATCGGCGCGCACCTGATCGGCGGTGAAGCTGACGGTGCCGGAGCCCGTTATGAAGTTGATCACCTCGATCACGTTGGCATTGCCGCCATTCAGCATGTCATTGATCCGGATCGAGCCGGTTGCCCCGGCCCCATCATCCAGTGTGATCAGCAGATCATCAGGGAACCCGGCGATGCGGAGAAAGTTCACCTCGCTGGCCACCGGATCGATCAGCCCGCCCGCGTCCAGCACAACCAGGAAGTCATTGACGTCAAGAACGTCCGTATCGATGATTCCGCTATCCCGAATGGTGTCATCACCATCGCCCACGCGGTAGATGTAGGTGTCGGAGCCATCAGCCCCGGTCAGCAGATCGTCGCCCGCCCCACCTTCCAGCACATCAGCCTGATTGGCACCGAAGCCACGCACGACATCGTCGCCGCTGCTCGCGCGCTGATCGACGACGAGCTGTCGTATTTCCGACACATCAAGCGTGCCATCGTCAAAGATGAAGGTCTCGATCTGGTTCTCATTGTTGACGGCGAACGCATCTACGACCGTCAGCACATCGCCGCCACCGAAATCGATGACGAGATCGGTTTCCTCCGCCAGAACGCCGAGTTCGGGCAGCGTATCGCTGGGTCCGCCCAACGGGTCGAAAAGAGCGAAACCGATGGTCACGCTGTCTCCGGCACCAAGACCATTATCCAGTATCGTCACCCGGCCATCACCCGGCGCGTAGAGATAGCTGTCGCCCTGACGCAGGCCGCTCAGCACAGCACCGTCAAAGCCCGACAGAGCATCCGCCGTGTCGTTGCCACCTTCGATCAGCGGCACCTGATCGGCGATCTGACCGGCAACGATCTGCGCCTGAATGTCGGCGCGCGTCACTGTAACGCCATCGTCAAAATGGATCGCGGCGATCTGACCGCTGATGTTGTTCAACAGCGCATCCACCCAGAGGAACCCGTTGGTCAGGCTGTCCGGCTCGCTCGCCAGTGTCACGATTACATCATCGGTGTCGGCCCCGACCCGGCGGTAGACCACATCGGTGGACAAAGCACCCTCGATCACGACGCGATCAGCGTCGCCGCCGGTATTGTCCTGATAGCTGTCGAAACCCTCGCCGAAGCGGAACAGATATGTATCGGCACCATCGCCCGCATTGATGCTGTCATTCCCATCGCTGCCGTCGACCAGTTGGGGAGAGTTGTTGGCAAAACTCGGCTCCGTCGCCGCAGTCAGAATATCGGCGGCAGCCGTACCAATAACCACGTTGTCGACAACTGACAGCCAAGTCTCGCCCGTTACTGCGAGGCCGATGTCATCCGTCGCAGTGATCGCGATGCGATAGAAATCACGGTCGCCGGCAGCTACCGTACCGCCGATTACGCCGGTCGCGGCATCGATCGCCAATGTGCCCGGCAACGCGCCACCGCCGACCAGCGTTGCGGCGAAGGTCAGGCCACTGCCTTCGGGGTCGGAGAACGCCGCACCGACATCCAGTGCAGCCGTCTGGCCAACCACCGCCACCTGCGTACCCGGCAAACCGGCGAAGGTGGGCGGCTCATTAATGAAGAACGTCGCCGAGATCGTGCCAAAGCCACCATTGCCGTCCGACACCTCGACAAGCACATCGACATCACCCGCCTGATCCAGCGGCGGCGTGAAGCTGAAGGAGCCATCGAGGTTCAGCTCAAACCCGTCCGGCGCGGTGTTGAGCACGGTGAATGTCAGCTCGTCCAAATTCGGATCGAAGGCAAAGAGGCTGTCGGTCGTCTCCACACCGCGGGCGATATCGAAGGTCTGATCCGACACGACAGGTGCGTCATTGATGCCTTCGACGACGATGATGGCGGTAAAGACTGATGAATTGTTATCATCAGAAAGGTCATATTCTACCGTCAGGATTTCGAACTCGTTGGCTCCGAGACCACCAAACTGATCGAAGTCAATCTCGATCGAGGTTTCACCAGGCACACCGCCCCCGCCGATCACGTCAAAATTGACGATCCGGTCACTATCGTCGGAAACGACAGTGACGTTGTCGATGCTCAGATCGCCATCTTCGGGATCAAAAACAAAGGTCGCGAGATCAATGCCTTGCAGGCCGTCCTGATCAGTGAAGTTGAACCCGATCAGTTCCACCACCGTGGTAAATACCTGCGCCACATCCGTGGTCACAACCCGGCCGTCATAAGACCCCGTCGCGCTGAGCGAGGTGAAGGCGATGACGCTGCCATCGTCAGAAATCGATGGCTGCGTGCCACCGGGCTGCTGTTGCTGATCGGGCGTGACGGTCACGCGGATCGTATCGTTCAGCAACCGGTCGAAGAGATAGATATCGGTCACACCATTGGTGTCAGGTGTCAGCACGTCCAGATTGGTCGCATCCGACTGATAGGTCACATAGCGCCCATTACCGCTGATATCGGGCGCAAAACTGCTGCCATCGGCCTCAGCACCGCTCAGATTGACCGACGCGCGGGTCGTCGTATCGAGCAACAGATCACGCACGAACACATCCGCCACGCCATTGGTGTCGCCTGCCACCAGATTGTCGGCCTGACTGACAAAGCTGACATAGCGTCCATTCGCGGAAATGGAGGGGGCGGAGATGCGCCCGTCAATCCCGGCCTCGGCACTGGCCGCGCCATTGCCGATATCCTCATTATCGGCGACCGAGACGAGGGTGAACGTCTCCAACAACCGGTTATAGGCATAGATATCGATCAGCCCGTTGGTATCCTCGGCCACCATCGAATTGGCGGTGGCAAAGACGACAACCTCGCCATTGGCGGAAATCACCGGATCGAACGCTTCTTCCGCCGCAACAGGATCGCCCTGCAACTGACTGATATTGATGGCCTCTCCGGTCAGGAGGTCGGCCAGGAACACGTCGCGGCCCGTCCCGTTGTCATCGATAAGGTCATCGAGATCGGTAGCTTCGCTTTGATAAACGACAAAGCGGCCATTGGCAGATACCGACGGATTGTCCGACGCGCCATTGCCCGGCGCACCGCCGAGGTTTTCGGAGACCAGCGTTGTCGTCCCGGCATCGCGGTCCAGGATGAACACATCCGAGACGCCATTCGTGTCAGTGATGCCCAGATCATCCGCTTCGCTGGCAAAGACCAGAAAATCACCCGCACCCGATGACAGATGTCCGCCGCCCGCCACCGCGCCGGGCACCGTGTTCGCCGCATTGTTGCCGATACTGCCGCGAGAGACATTGCCGCCGTCGGCATCGGCGATGAACACATCCTCGCGCCCGTTTGCATCGCCCTCTGCCAGGACCGCGTCGGAGGTGAAGCTGACCTGCCCGCCATCTCCCGAAATCTCCGGCGCGAAACTGTCGCCATTACCCGGATCGCCATCACCGTCGATCGTGACCAGCCGCACGTCCAGAATACCGGGGATGAAGCTGCCCGGCGCATCATCGATCCCGAAAATGCGGATCTCCGCAATGGCGGAGGCGGAGCCATTGGCGTTTGTGACAGTGTATTCGAACGTCACGAATTCCTCGTCATCCTGACCGAGAAAATCGAACTCAAACCCCGGATCGAAGGTGAAGCTGCCATCGAGGGCGAAGTCCAGGAAACCGCCGCTGACACCGACGTCGAGCGTGTATGTCCCGCCCGGCGCATCGTCATTATCCGCGACGGAGCCGGAAATGGCGTCATCTTCGAACGTGTCGAAAAAGTCATCCTGCGCCGTCGGTGCCCCGCCCGCATCGCCGGTCACGGTCAGATCAAAGCTGTTCTCCACCGCAGCGCCGAACTCGTCCACCACATCATAGGTGAAGCTGAGAGTGATCTCCTCGCCCGTGGCAAGGAAGTTGAGCGCAGTGGCATCAAGGCTGAAATTGTTGCCATCCAGCACCGCACCGAACCCGTCAGTGACCGTGACAAGGTTTTGTGCGCTCAGCACTGCCCCATTGTCTGGGTCGACCTGATCGGTCAGCAGATTGAACAGGAAGTTCTGGGCCGCATTGGTGGTATCGGCGATCAGGCTGCCGACCTCCGGTGCGTCGTTGATCCCGGTGATTTCCACCGTCAGGACCTGCGGCGCGCTGACAGCGCCCTGGTCGTCAACAACGGTAATGGTGACGTCCTCGGTCAGAACCTCCCCTTCGGCGAGAAACTCATAGGCACCGAGAGGATCGAACGCGAAGGTCTGATCCGCGTTGATGTCCAATCGGCCGCCATCGGTCAGGAAAATCGTAACCGATGGATCGGTGATCAGGCTCTGCCCGTCCACTTCGAACAACTGGACCACAGCGCCGTCATCGGGATCGCGTGCGTTCAGATCACCCGAGAAATCACCACTCGTCGCGTTGTCCTCATCCGCCGAAACCGTAAACGGATCAGCAAGAGGTGCATCGTTCAGTCCGTTGATGGTTAGCGAGTTGAAGACGGAGGTCGATCCGCCATTCCCGTCGACGACCGTAATGGTAAAATCGTCAAATCCGGTGTCACCGTCCGCCAGATTGTCGAACCCGGCCGCTGTGTCGTAGGTAAATGTGCCATCCCGCGAAACGGTCAGAACAACGCCTGAGCCGAGTGTGATGACCTCCGCACCAGGGCCGATCACCGTCCCGTTCACCTCTGACACGGACAACACATCGCTCGTGTCGATATCCGTGATGCCGCCAAGGGTGATCAGATTGCCGCTGAGGACATCATCCTCGTCGATATTCTCGAATATGCCGCCACCGGTCGGGTTGTCGTTGAGCCCCTCCACGGTGACGGTTGCCGTGGCTGTCGCCTCCGCGCCCTGATCGTCGCGGATCGTGTAGGTGATGGAGGTATCGCGCGTCTCGCCGATCGCAAGATCGTCGAAATCGCCGCCCGGTTCGAAGTTGATCAACCCACCCTGGCCGATCGTGAATGACCCGCCATTGGCACCGGTGTCGTCGATACCGACAAGCGAGCCAAGCCCCAGCAGACCATCCGGATCGCTGTCATTGTCGAGGACATCCAGAAGAATTGGCGTGTTCTGATCGGTGGTGAAACTGTCATCCACCGCAAGCGGCGGATCATTGATCCCGTCCACAGCGATATCGATGGTTTCGGTGAAGGAGCCGCCCTGTCCGTCAGCAATGACGAAGGTGATCGTATCATCGCCGATCTCGCCTTCGGCCAGCGGATCGAAAGCGCCGTTCGGGTCGTATGTAAAGCTCCCATCTGCATCGACCGTCAGAACCGCGCCGCTGGCCAATGTGACGCTGCCCACGCCGCCCGGCAGTGCCGTGCCGTCAATGGACGAGACGAAGAGGATATCATCCCTGTCGACGTCAGCCGCCCCACTGAGCGAAAGCAGGTTCCCGGCAATCGGCGTGGCGCTGTCGGTCAGCAGGTTGACGCCTGCGCCGGTCGGCGCATCGTTCACCCCGTCGATGGTTACGGTCGCGACGCCCAACGCCCGCTGGCCACCCGGGTCTTCTGTCACATAAGCAAATGCCTCGGTCGCGCTCGCGCCGACGCTCAGCGTCTCGAACCGTTGCGCCGGATCATAGCTGACCACGCCGCCGCCTTGCTGCACCACCGTTCCGAGGGTCCCGCGTCCGCCGGCACTGGTGATTTCCACCGCATCAAGCGTGAAGCCCGCGCCACTGTCGGCCACGACCTGCACAACCCGCACCGGGCCTGCAAAACTGATATCCGCCAGGTCGAACCGGTTCTGGCCTGCCGCATTGGCGGTGCCAAGACGAGTGAATGTCATCCCGTCAGCGCTGACGAAAACCTCCGCCGAACCGGTACCGACGCCATGAACGATGATGTCATCGGCGGGCAGCCCCTCGGCGGTGCCGTCAACGGCTGCAACGCTCAGGAACGCAACGTCCAGCGCCTGACCAGAAGCGAGCGCGCCCCCCGCACCGTCGTCAGCACCAAGTGCCCCGGCGGCATCGGCAAACCCGCCCGCATCATTTGCCAGCACGACTTCGGCAAAGCCGCCCCTCTCCACATTCGGTTGGTCGGGGTTGCCGGACCCGACCGCGACCAGCGCCAGCACATCGCCGTCCACATCGACATCATTGTCGAGAAGATCCGCAATGACGGGCGTCTCTTCATCCGTTGCAATCACATCCGCTGCGGTCTCCGGCGCGTCATTCAGCCCGTCAACCGACAGGTTGAGCGTGATGGTGACCGTCCCGCCCTGTCCATCAGCAATCGTGATCGCCACCTCGTCGTCAAAGACGTCGCCTTCGGGTATGAAATTCAGCGCGCCCGCCGGATCATAGATCAGCGCCCCATCCGGGCCGACGGTGACAACCGCGCCGCTCAGCAGCGTCACCGTCGTGCCGCCGGTGGCCACCGCAACACCTTCGACAGCGCTGACAACGAGCACGTCGCTGGCGTCGACATCCTCCGGCGCTGCCTCGACAAGTACGTTCAATGTCTGCGCCGTGTCCTGATCTGTGGCGGCGAATATGTCACTGGCCGTGGGTGCCTCGTTGACGCCCGCCAGCGTGATGGCCACCTCGGCTTCGCTGCGCTCCGTCCCGGTGACGATGGCATAGGTGAACGTCACCGTCGCGGTCTCCCCGACGGAAAGCGCGCGGAACGCATCACCCGGATCGTAGCTGAATTGCCCGCCCGCCAGCAGCGTCAGTTCCCCGCCCGACACATCCTCAACCAGTTCGACCACCGACCCGTTGGAGGTAAAGTCGTTGGAGACTACATTGCCCGTCACCTGATCATTGTCGACGCCGGAAAAGGCATCATCGACAGCAATGCCGCCCGGTGGGTTCGCGGGATCAAACGGAAGCCCCCCAACGAAGACCAGCACCGTCTCGAAGCCGCTGGCGCGCAGCGCAAAGCTCTCGAAAACACATTCGCCGCCATTGCCGGGATCGCGACCGGCGGCCAGATCGGCGGCATATGCGGCAACCTCCGCCGCAACGTCGGTCGTGTATTCGTCAACCTCGAAATTCAGAACCAGCGTGTCGGCACCAGTGCCACCGAACAGCCGGTCAAGCAGCGCGCCACCGTCATCGGCAAAGGTATAGGCCAGCACATCCGCGCCCGCGCCGCCATAGAGGACATCACTACCGCGCCCGCCGATCAGGACATCATTGCCGGAACCCCCGATGAGCGTATCATCGCCCTCGCCGCCATTCAGTTGATCATTGCCGGCATCACCCTGGATCACGTCATCGCGGCTGTCACCGGTCAGTTCGTCATCACCCGTCGTGCCGAATGTGACAACCGCGTCGCCAAGTCCCGTCATCGGAAAGCCCCCAGTCCACTGCCCATCCGCCGATCTCCCACGATCTGCGGCTGGCACCCTCTACCGCCAATGATGGCGATGAATGAAAGATTAAAATCACATTACTGACGCTGAGACACGAGTCATTTCTCGATTTCACGCGAGATTCACCATGAATCAGCCTTTTCATGTGTATTGGCGCACCTAGCGTTAGTTTTTAACCATGTCTTGCACACGCCATAGTTGCCAAATGGCAGCTAATGATTTTTCCCTGTTGGCCAATGGGGCAATGATGTAGTGTCTGCAGCGTGTAAGCACTGTGGTGTTGGGGGGTTACACTGTGGGAATTCTTGAATTGATGAGGCCGGCATGACGCGCGGATTACGCTTTGCGGGTCTGGTCGCGCTCTCGCTCGCCTGCGCGACGGGGGCTGGTGTGACGGGGGCCGATGCCCAAACCAGCAATGACGACCTTCGCATCCGCCAGGAGGCGCTCTTCGAGGCCATGCTGAATGCGCCCGACAATCTGGACATCATGTTCGAACATGCGCTGACCTCCATCGCGCTGAAGGACTATGAAGCGGCGATTTCCACGCTGGAGCGGATGTTGATCTTCAATCCGGATCTCGCCCGCGCCAAGGTGGAACTTGGTGCCGCCTATTTCCGCCTCGGCGCCTATGAAAACGCCCGCTTCTATTTCGAAGACGTGCTGGAGCGTGACAACCCGCCGCCGGAGGTGGAAAAGCGCGTCATCGCCTTTCTCGACGAGATCGGCAAGCGTACCCAGACCTCCGGTTTCGTCGGTCGTGCAACGGCAGGTGTCACCTATAGCTCCAACGCCAATCTCGGCCCGCCGAATGAGAATGTCCTCGTCGGCGGCCAAGGTGCCATCCTGCCCGAACAGTTCGTCGAAAGCGACGATGTCGGGTTTCGCGCCACCCTGTCGGGGCGGCATTTCTATGATCTCGAACAGCCCGATGGCGACGTCTGGCTGACCGATATCTCCGCCTTCAGTTTGCATTACCTGGACGAGACGCAGGGCGATATCGACAGCGTGACCGTCCGGTCCGGCCCGCGGCTGTCGCTGTCAAACAGCACATTCGGCCCGCGCATCCGGCCCTTCGTGGAGGCCGATTTCGTCTCCGCCGGCAATGATCCGCTTTTCGCCACTTTCGGGGTCGGTGCCGAATACACCGACAATCTGACGGAACAGGTGACGCTTTTCGCATCTGCCAAATCGGCCTATCGCGAGTATTTCGAGCGGAGCTTCACCGGCTTCGATGCTCATACCCATCGCGTCAATCTGGGTCTTTCCTACAATCCCGATCCGTCGATGACGCTGACCGGGCTGATCTTCGCCGAAACCGATCAGGCCGACAGCGATTTCAACACCAATTACGAAACCGGCCTGCGCCTGTCGGGCACCTATCGTTATGATAGCGGGCTGGAGATTTCTGACCGGCTCTGGTCGGTATCCGGTTTCGTGGGCGCGACCTATCGCGGTTTCGAGGAGCCGCGCGTCGACATTACCGATGCGGTCACGCGCGAAGACGTCGATCTGCGTGCCGGGGTCAGCCATGTGTTCCAGCTGACCGGAGGGTGGTATGTTCAGGCCGATGCCGATTTCCTTCTGCGCGAAAGCGACATTCCAAATTTTGACATCGACAGTTTCGGCGTGGCCCTGTCTGTCGGCCGCAGCTTCTGATCACGGAAAGGTCCATTTCATGAAAAAGACCGCTCTTCTTGCCTCCGCCGCGCTGATCGCGCTGACCGCACCCGCCACCAGCGCCAACACGATCGGCGCGGTATCGGCCCTCAATCAGGATGTCGACGGCACCCCGCCGGAGGCTGATACCCGCCTTCTGGTCCTCGGCGATGGCGTTTTTCAGAACGAGCGGATCGAAAGCTCCCCTATCGGATCGGGTCAGTTCCTCTTCCTTGACCAGACCTCGCTGACCATAGCGAAAGAGAGCGTTCTGGTGCTCGACAAATATGTCTACGACCCGGAGACGCGATCCGGCGAGTTCTCAATGTCGATGACACGCGGTGTGCTGCGATTTGTGGGCGGGCGGATCACCAAGGGCACAGACGCCGTCATCACAACGCCGACCGCAACCATCGGCATACGCGGCGGCATGGCGATCATCATTGTTGAGGAAGACGGCACGACGCGCGTGATGCACATCGCCGGCGATTATACGCGCGTGACCTCGCTCGGCTCCGACGAGATCATCATCAACCGCTCCAATGGTGTCGGCGAGGCGCGGCCCGGCGGCGGCGTCGAATATCTGGGCGTCGCGGACCGAGAACTGATCACCTCCACCAGCCGCGCGCTGACCGGGCGCGGCGAGGCCGGTGAGCGGGTGGAGCCGCAAGAGGCCGACATCGCTCAAAGCGGCCTGCCAGAGGCAAACTCCGCCCGCAAGGGCGCGAGCCAAGAACAGCCGATCTCCACCCGCGGGGCCCTGACCCGCGACACCAGCACCGAGGATGAGGAGCCGGACGGCTTTACCCGCACGGAGGAGGAGATCACGACCACCATCGCGCTCGTTGGTCTGCCGGATGAGGTTGATCCGGGCATTGGTGTCCTCCTGCCGGGTGTGTTCGGTGCGGCGTCCTTCGCAGGCTCCGACGTTCCCGGCGTTGTCACCGGTGACGGCCCCGCCTTTGCGTTCACGCAGGTCTTCGAAGGGTCCCGCATCGGCGTGACGGCAGATGACGAGGTGTTCATCATTCCCACTTCCGAAGGATTTTTCAGCTTCACCGCCCCGGACGGTGCCTCGCCGGTCGGCGGGATTTCGGGGTCCGGGTTCTTCGACAGTGACGCCGAATTTACTTTCGCGGTGTTCGAGACCGCCGGTCAGCAGGCCGGTGCGTTCCTGACAGGCCGCGCGGCGGGCCCGCTTGCAAATGCGGATGCCGGGACACGCACAGCGCGCTTCTACGGCATCTCCGATGATCTTTTCACCGGCAATGGTGCCGCCTTCACACCCGGCATCCTGTCCGGGTTTTCGGGCGAGGGTCAGAGCGATCTGATCCTCCTCTCGAATACCAGCGGCGCGGCCATTGGCGGCAATGCCCGCGCCCTGTCCACCTATCTCTCGATCGACGGCACGGGCGTGAACCAGACCTCCGGCTTTGGCGTCCTGACTGCCGATGTGATCGGGGCAGAGGGTGGCACACTTGCATTTGCGGACAGTTTCGAAGGGTCCTTCGACGAAGGCGATGGAGGTGCAACCCGCGTGACCACCACCGTTGCGACTGCCGAGGATGGCTTTGGCAATTCTGCCTTCGGGACGGATGCGAACTATTTCGCCCTGACCAGCAGCCGCGATTTTGGCGATGATCCCAATCCGGGGCGTGCGATTGCGGGCAATGGCGTTGTGACGCTCTTCGGCTCCAACAATGTCGCCGGGCTGGACGCAGTCGCGTCCTTCGACAGCAGCGAAGGGACCACCCTGTCCGGCGGCTATGCCAGCGCCACCGGGCGCGACCTTGGCACCGGGCAGCGGTTCGCCGGCTCCTCCAGCGGCCCGACAGGCGCTTCGGGATCCGTCGTGACGGGAAGCAACACAGCGACAATGACCATCACGCTTGATCAGACATTCGCCGGCGCGCTGAATTTCGAGGCACCGGCGCTGCAATCGCTGACGGTCACCTATGGCGGCGGCGACGGGCGCAGCGGCGCGATCAGCGAGACGGAGTTTGCGGCGCGCCAGGCAACCGCAGGCACGTTCCTCGCCAATGGGGTCGAGGGTGCCAATGTACAGGACGGTCAGGGCGGCCAGGGGGCCTTCCGCGGCGCATTGGCAAGCGCCGCGCTGGCTGGCAATGGCGGGATATTCCCGGCTGGCATATCGCCCACGTCCAGCGTTCTGACATGGGGCTGGTGGGGCGGCGATTTCCGCACGGCCGCGAGCCCGGATCCGGGATCGGCGATCGACGATCAGCGCATCCATCTCGGCGCATGGGTTGCGGGCGACCTGACCGGGTCTGCCAACCTGCCCCTGCAGGGTGTGGCCACATATGAAGGCTTTGCCGTCGTCTCCGCCATTCAGGATGGCGTCAGCTTTACCGACGGTGCCGGATATGGGTTGACCTATGACTTCGCCGAACGGTTGGGCACAGCAACTTTTACCGACCTTCTGGGTGCAAATGCCGAAATCGCGGTGTCCGAAGCCAGTTTCGGCAATGATTATCAGGGCACCGCCGGGATCGTGATCGGAGGCCGCGAAGGTCTGATCGGCGTCGACGGCGCGTTTTTCAACGGTCCGGGCGGCGCGGCTGACGGCACAGCCGGGGCCGTGAATTTCGCAACCAATGACGGCACCATCGCCGGCAGCGGCGTGTTCGTGGGCGATCGTCTGAACTGAACATGCTTTCGCCCCCGCACGGTCCAAGCTATTGAGGGCGGAGCGTAACAACCCGGACCATCCCTCATGACGACGTCGAACCCCGTGCTTGGCCTGACCCATTCCCCGGACCACGACAGCCGCGATCCGGAGGCGCTGGCGGACTGGATCCGTGCGCACCGCATCGACGAGATCGAATGCGTCACACCCGACCTGGCCGGGATCGCCCGCGGCAAGGTGATGCCCGCATCGAAATTCGTGCGCGGCGGCGATGTGCGCCTGCCGGTCTCGATCCTGATCTCAACCATCACGGGCGACTATGCCGATGTGGTCCGCAAGGACTTCGACAGCGACAGCGATCTTCTGCTGCGCCCCGATTACAGCACGGTACGGGCCGTGCCCTGGGCGTCCGACCCGTCCCTGCAGATCATCCATGACCTTGTGGACAGCAACGGAAAACCCGCCGGCGCCGCGCCGCGCCAGGTGCTGCGCCGGGTGCTGGCGCTCTATGAGAAAAAGGGCTGGAAGCCTGTCGTCGCGCCGGAGCTGGAATTCTATCTGACCAAGAAGAACACCGATCCCGACTATCCGCTGGAACCCCCCGTCGGGCGGTCCGGGCGCCAGTCGACCGGCAGTCAGGCGTTCTCGCTGTCGGCGGTGGACGAATATGACAAGGTGATCGAACATATCTACGACTACGCCGAAGCGCAGGGGCTGGAGATCGACACGATCATTCAGGAATCGGGTGCGGCGCAGCTGGAGATCAACCTCGTCCACGGCCACCCGATGGACCTTGCCGATCAGGTTTTCTTCTTCAAACGTCTGATCCGCGAGGCCGCGATGCAGTGCGGCTGCTATGCGACCTTCATGGCCAAACCGATGGAGAACCAGCCCGGCTCGGCCATGCATGTCCACATGTCCGTGATCGATCAGAAAACAGGTGAGAATATCTTTTCCGACAAGGATGGCAGCGCGACCCCGGCCTTTTATCACTTCATTGGCGGCCAGCAGAAATACTTTCCCGCCGCGATGGCAATGGCCGCGCCCTTCGTCAATTCCTATCGCCGTCTGGTGCCCGAACAATCCGCGCCGATCAACATCGAATGGGGCACGGATAACCGCTCCGTCGGGATCCGCGCACCGAAGGCGGAACCTGCTGCCCGGCGGGTCGAAAACCGCATCATCGGCTCCGACGCAAACCCCTATCTTGCTATCGCCGCATGTCTTGCCTGCGGCTATCTCGGCCTGAAAGAGGGGGCGGAGCCGCGGCCAGAACTGTTCGGCGATGCCTATGCGAAAACCGAACGCGATCTGCCCGAAAGCCAGCTCGACAGCGTCCTGTTGCTGGAGGCGAGCCCGGAACTGCAAAAGGTTCTCGGCCGCGAGTTCGTCACCGTCTATTGCGCCGTCAAACGTGCCGAGCATACCGAATTCATGCGGGTCATCAGCCCGTGGGAGCGTGAATATCTGCTCCTGAACGTCTGAGGGCAGCCCCTCGGCCGCCCTCAACGCATTCTCTCAGCTTGGTCCGCCGATGTCCGGTTATTGGCGAACCATCTTTTCGATCACAGCCGACAGCGGCGCAACGGTAACCGTCTTGTTCGCCTTCACATTCATCCAGCGACGCAGGCCGGTCATGACCGCAGGCGTCGCTTCGGCCACCACGACGAAAGCACCGGTGCGGCGTGCATCGAATGCGGCGCGTTCCAGCGACTGAAACACCATCGCGCTCGACGGGGTCTCGTCAAACCGCCGTCCGCTTGGCGCGGCGGGCAGGTCTTTGGCGCTGGCAAGGCGATAGCTGACGGAGCCGCCATCACGGGTCGTGTCCAGAACCGCCATACCGTTCAGCGCCGCAGCGTCCACAAGGCCGGTTGCAATATTGCTGTCATCGAGATCCGCGCCGAGGACGGCGACCCCGATTACCTCACCGGCGCGCTGCATGATCTGGCTTGCGGCATCGGCGGGCGCGCTGCCCTTGAAGCTGTCCGCATTCAATCCCATCAGGGCTTCGAACCCGGCATCGCGAATATCGAGCGCCACATTCGGCGGGTCATCGGCATCCGGCGAGATCACGATCGCCAGTGGCCCCGGCATCAGCAGAAGCTCGTCGATGACCTCCTCCTGACCGGCACTGTCCTCAACACCGATTCCGGTCAGCACGATGGCCAGCAGGGGCTGCGAGGCATCGCCGCGATAGATGTTGGCATAGGCCTTGTAGGGCGGCAGGTCATTGGGCCCGAGAACGGGCGCGGAGCTTTGTTCTTCCGGCTCATCCACAGGTTCCGGCGCGATGGCAGGCTCCGGCGTTGCCTGCGGTGTCGGCTCTGACTCCGGCGTCGGTGTGGCCAGGGCGATCTCGGTCTCTTCATCCGCATTGTCATCCAATGTGGCGGGCGACGGGATCGGCGATGGGGGGACGACCGGCTCCACCGAAGGTTCAGGACGCACATCCGGCGATGCGGCAAGTTCCACATTCTCGTTGCTGCCGGTCGGCTGCGCGGGTGCCTCTGCGGTCTCGACTTCGGGCGCTGCACCGACCGCATCTTCCTCGGCCACTGCGGGCGTTTCGGGTTCTGCGGCGATGACCGCTTCGGGCTCCTGCACCTGATCGTTCGCCACGGTTTCAGAATCATCAGTCGATTGCGGGTCGGCCGTTGCCGCAGTCTGCCCCGCTGCAATCCGCGCTGCTGCCGTGTCTGTCGGCGGGCCTACTTGCGTCGCCAAACCAATCGCCAGCGCCGCCACCAACACGAAACCCAGTAAGACGCCACCCCAATATGCGCCGTGATTACTCATCCCAAACTCCTCAACCCAAACATCACCGGTCAGACGCAGCTACCGGACCACCTTGACCTTACCTCGGCCTCCGGCGCATCTATATGCCTCATGCTGCGTTGCAGGGCAAATACAAGACGCGCATATCTGTCTGTCTTTGCAGGAAAAGAGGTCGAAACAGCCGGTTCATGCTTCTTCTGATCGATAATTACGACAGCTTCACCTACAATCTCGTTCATTATCTGGGGGAGTTGGGGGCAGAAACGCTTGTCCGGCGCAATGACGCGCTGAGCGTGGACGAGGCGCTCGGCATGGGTGCCGAGGCCGTCATCATCTCGCCCGGCCCCGGCACACCCGATCAGGCGGGCATCTGCCTGGACCTTGTGCGCGCCGCGCCGGAGGAGATGCCGATCTTTGGCGTCTGCCTCGGCCACCAGACGATCGGTCAGGCCTTTGGTGGCACGATCGGCCGCGCACCCAGCATCATGCATGGCAAGCTCAGCCAGGTCAGCCACAACAACCGCGGCATTTTCCATGGCGCACCGCAGGATCTCAACGCCACCCGTTATCATTCGCTGATTGTCGAGCGCGAGAGCCTCCCCGATTGTCTGGAGGTCACGGCGGAAACCGCGGATGGCACCATCATGGGCCTCAGCCACAGGACCCGGCCCATTCACGGCGTGCAATTCCATCCCGAAAGCATCCGCACGCTGGAAGGCAAGGGCCTGATGCGCCGCTTCCTCACCCTTGCCGAAGTCACGCTTACGAAAGCCGCCTGATGCCCGATACCCTGCGCCGCCTGATCGGCCCCGCTGCCGATGGCCCCCTGTCCCGCGACGATGCAGAACGCGCCTTCACTTCGATCATGTCGGGCAACGGCACCCCGGCGCAGATCGGCGGCTTTCTGATGGCCCTGCGCACGCGCGGCGAGACCGTGGACGAATATGCCGCCGCCGCCGCCGTCATGCGCGCCAAGGCCACCAAGGTGGCGGGCGGCGCGGATGCGATGGACATTGTCGGCACCGGCGGCGACGGCAAGGGCACGCTGAATATCTCCACAGCCACTGCCTTTGTCGTAGCCGGTGCCGGTGTCAAAGTCGCCAAACACGGCAACAAGGCCCTGTCCTCGAAATCGGGCACGGCGGACGCGCTGACCGAAATGGGCGTCAATGTGATGGTTGAGGCCTCGGTGGCGGAGGCCGCGCTGGCCCAAGCGGGCATCTGCTTCATGATGGCACCGATGCACCATCCCGCCATGCGCTTCGTCGGGCCCGCGCGGGTGGAGCTTGGCACGCGGACGATCTTCAACATCCTCGGCCCGCTGACCAATCCCGCAGGCGCGCCGCGCCAGCTGACCGGCGCGTTCTCCCCCGCCCTGATCCGGCCGATGGCGGAGGTGCTGTTGGCCCTGGGATCGGAGCGGGCGTGGCTTGTCCACGGTGCGGACGGCACGGACGAGCTGTCCATTGCCGGTCCGTCAGCGGTGGCAAAGCTGGAAAACGGCGCGGTGACGGAGGATGAAATCACCCCCGCCGATGCGGGCCTGCCCACCCACCCGTTCGAAGCAATCATCGGCGGCACAGCGACCGAAAACGCCGCTGCCATGGGTCGGCTTTTCGATGGCGAGACGGGTGCCTATCGCGATGCGGTCTTGCTCAACGCCGCCGCCGCCTTGATGATCGCCGACAAGGTGCGTGACCTGAAAGACGGGGCCGCTATGGCCGCTGAAAGCATCGATAGAGGCGCAGCAAAGGCAAAGATCGAAGCGCTCGCCGCCGCCACCAACTAGGGAGCCGTCACATGCTCGCCGCCCTTGCCGTCATCCTGTCCTTCCTTGTGCCCGCCGGGGCCGAACCCTATCTCGCATCCGACAATGTCTATGCGGAGGTCGAGAAGGTCGATGTCACGGTTTCGTTCTTTGAAGAGCGGATGGCGACCCAGGCGAAGGCGGAGTTTCGCGAGACCTTCGAGATGCCGGAAAAAGCCCGCGCCGGCGTGTCGGTCCTGACATTCGAGCCCGCCACTGTGGCAGGCCGAGCCGGCACAACCGTGGAATACAAGAAACCGGCAATGGTCGTGCGCCTGAACGATGCGAGCGAGCCGGTGATCGAACCCGGCGAAGAGATCACGCAGCAGGTCTATGTCGATTTCACCGGCGGCAGCATCGTCTTCACCATCTGGAGCAAGGCAGAGGGCGCGGATGTCGATGCCGTCGCATCCGCCCTGCTGGCAAGCGTGGACATCGGTGACAGCGACTGGACCGACGGCGCTGCCCTCCGCTTCGCCATCGATGGCGCACCACCCGAAGCGTTCATGGAGGCCCTGAACGGCGATACGATCTCCACTCCGGTTCGGATCGAGGTGGTCACCGACTGATCCCTTCGCAAAAGCGGTTTGCGCACCTCGGAGGCTTCGTTATACCTCCGCCTATGACCAATGTTCTCGACAAGATCAAAGCCTACAAGCTGGAGGAGATCGCCGCGCGCAAGGCGGCAGTGCCCTTCGCCGAGATGGAGGCCCGCGCCCGCGCCGCCGATGCGCCGCGCGGCTTTGCCAAAGCCCTGCGCACGGCAGAGGCGGAGGGACGTTACGGCCTCATCGCCGAGGTGAAAAAGGCCAGCCCCTCCAAAGGGCTGATCCGCGCCGATTTTGACCCGCCAGCGCTGGCGAAGGCTTATGAGGACGGCGGTGCTTCCTGCCTCTCCGTCCTGACCGATGCGCCGAGCTTTCAGGGACATGAGGATTTTCTTGTCGCGGCCCGTGCTGCAACCGGCCTGCCCGTGATCCGCAAGGATTTCATGTATGATACGTGGCAGGTGGCCGAGGCGCGCGCACTTGGCGCGGATGCGATCCTGATCATCATGGCCTCCGTCACCGACGCGCAGGCGGGAGAGCTGGAAGCCGCCGCACGCGATTGGGGCATGGATGCATTGATCGAGGTCCACGACGAGGCGGAGACGGAACGCGCGCTGAAGGCGACGAAATCCGAACTGCTTGGCGTCAACAACCGCAATCTCAAGACCTTCGAGACCGATCTTGCCACCACCGAACGGCTGGCCGCGATGGCCCCGGCGGACAAGTTGCTGGTCGGGGAAAGCGGGCTGTCAACGCCGGACGATCTTGCGCGCCTTGCCCGCGTTGGCGCGCGATCCTTCCTCATTGGCGAAAGCCTGATGCGGCAACGGGATGTGGCGACAGCGACCCGCGATCTGCTGGCCAACCCCCTGCCGCGCGAGGCGGCCGCATGAGCGATCTCACCCATTTCGACGCCAAGGGCGACGCGCATATGGTCGATGTCTCGGACAAAGACATCACCTCCCGCACCGCCACCGCGCGCGGGTCGGTCCGGATGGCGGCGGAGACGCTGACCCTGATCACCGAAGGGCGCGCCAAGAAGGGCGATGTGCTGGCGGTGGCGCGGCTCGCCGGGATCATGGCGGCCAAGAAAACACCCGATATCATCCCCCTCTGCCACCCCCTCGCGCTTTCAAAGGTTTCGGTCGAGCTGGTGCCGAATGCCGTCCAGAACAGCGTGGACATCGAAGCCACCGTAAAGGTCACCGGCCGTACGGGCGTGGAGATGGAGGCACTCACCGCAGTCTCCGCCGCCGCGCTGACGGTCTATGACATGGTAAAAGCCATCGACAAGGCGATGGTGCTGAGCGACATGCGCCTTGTCCACAAGGATGGCGGGCGGACCGGCGAATACCGGGCCGACTGATGGGGGCTGATTGAATGCTGTCCGCCGCCGAGGCGCTGGAGCGCACGCTTGCCCTGATGACGCCGCTCGATGCGGAAAGCGTCCCCCTGGCTGAGGCAGCGGGCCGGGTTCTGGCCGCGCCGGTCTATGCCGCGCGCAACCAACCTCCCTTCAATGCCTCCGCCATGGACGGCTATGCCGTGCGCGCCGCTGATGCCGTCGTCGGCGCGGTCCTGACCGTGACCGGCGAAGTGCAGGCCGGTGCTGCCGCCGACAGGCCCGTCGGCGCGGGGGAGGCGACCCGCATCTTTACCGGCGCGCCCGTGCCCGAAGGGGCTGATGCGATCCTGATACAGGAAGATGCGGACCGCGCGGGTGACAGCCTCACGGTGCGCGAAGCCCCAGGCGCTGGCGTCTATATTCGCCCAGCGGGCCTTGATTTCAAAGCAGGCTCCCGCATCCCGCCGGGCAAGCGCCTCAGCGCCGCCGAGATCGCACTCGCCGCCGCAATGAACGCACCATATCTGGAAGTCTATCGTCGCCCCACGATCAGTCTGATCGCAACAGGGGATGAACTGGTCGCACCCGGCAGCGATCCGGGGCCGAGCCAGATCATCTCCTCCAACAATTACGGCCTCGCCGCGATGCTGTCCGCGCACGGCGCGATCTGCGACATCCAGCCGATTGCCGGGGACACGCCTGATGCCTTGCGCACCGCGCTCGACAGGGCAGCGGATGCGGATCTGATCGTCACTCTCGGTGGCGCGTCAGTGGGCGACTATGACCTCGTCCAGCAGGTTTTTGGCGACGAGGGCATGGATCTGAGCTTCTACAAGGTCGCAATGCGCCCGGGCAAACCGCTGATGGCCGGCCGCGTGCGCGGAAAGCCCATGATTGGCCTGCCGGGCAATCCGGTATCTTCGATGGTGCTGGGGCATCTGCTCCTGCGCCCCGCGATGGACGCGTTGCAGGGCCTGCCGCCTGCCCCGCTGCCGCGCGTGACCGTGCGCCTCGGGTCTGATCTGGCCCAAAACGGCCCGCGTGAACACTATATGCGGGCCCGGATCGAAGAGACGGCAGACGGCCTCATCGCCTTTCCTTTTCCCAATCAGGACAGTTCCATCCTATCGGTGCTCGCCGCGTCCAATGGCGTTATCGTGCACCCGCCAAAGGCCGCCCCTCAGCCAGCCGGTTCGTTGATCCATGCCATCCTGTTCTGAAACCTAAAGAACAGGTTGACACAAAACGGGAACATCAATAGAACTTTAAGCCGAAAACAGAAACCGGGAGGCTCCATGCTCACGCGTAAGCAACTTGATCTCTTGAAGCTTATTCACAAGCGGATTCAAAAAGATGGCGTACCGCCGTCTTTTGACGAGATGAAGGAGGCGCTGAACCTGCGCTCCAAATCCGGCATTCACCGCCTGATCACGGCGCTGGAGGAACGCGGCTTCATCCGTCGCCTTGCGCACCGGGCCCGCGCGATCGAGATCATCCGCCTGCCCGAAGGCATGGAAGGCCCCCTTGCACCGGCCGCACCCAACGTGATCGAGCATGATTTCCGCGCCAAGAGCGAGCCGGTGCTTGTGTCCAATACCGACAGCCCTGCCGGTGCCGTGCCGCTGCTGGGCCAGATCGCCGCCGGTACGCCCATTGACGCGATCCAGCATACGGTGGATCACGTGGTGGTCCCCCCTTCGATGATGTCATCTTCGGCAGAACATTATGCGCTGACGGTTAAGGGCGATTCCATGATCGAGAAGGGCATCCATGAGGGCGACATCGTCGTCGTGAAACGTCAGGACACCGCCAATGATGGCGACATCGTCGTCGCGCTGGTGGCCGAACAGGAAGCCACCCTTAAAACCCTTCACCGGCGTGGCCCGATTGTTGAATTGCATGCCGCTAACCCGGCATATGAGCCGCAGCGGCACGAGGCGGACCGGGTCAAGATCCAGGGCCGGATGGTCGGGCTTATCCGCGTTTACTAGATCCGGTCTTCGTTATTCGGCCCCCGTACGCACGCCGTCCGGGGTGCCATCATATCCGGTCCAGTAGCGTCTGCCGGCGCGGTCGGCGGCGCTGACGATCGTCAGTTCAGGCGCATCAGCCCAGATTGCCATCGCGCCACGCTCAGCCAGGTCGCGTCGCGACCAGAGCTGGCACGGCCCTTCAAGATCGAGAGACGTGTAGGGCGCAAGAACAAGCGTCTTGTCCCCGCATAGCGGCGTCAGATCGTCCTCGGTGGTTCTGCGTTTCAGAAAATTGGTGACCGTCCAGCCGTTCGGCAGCGTGGCGGCAGAGACATAGCGCCCGCCCGTGAACCCGTCACGCGCCGCCGCCCCTTCCTGATCGATCAGATCGCCATCGCCTTCCAGCCAGATACGCGCAGCGTAGCTCTGGCTCTTGGCATGATCGAGGGCCCGTCCCTCCGGCCCCATCAGGCCCATCAGCCGGGCATCGGGCGCAATCAATAGTGGCGGGCGCGTATCGACGAGCAGCCAGATCGCCAGCCCCGCCCCGACACCGAACAACCCGATTGGCCGCGCGAGCCGCCGCCCGAGGCACAACGCCAGACCACCCAGCGTGATCAGCGTCAGAACCAGCGGCATCGTGGCCGCAACGCCTCTTGTTGCGCCGTCCAGACTGGCCACGAACCGGGCGACCATCATGATCGTCTCGATCCCTCGGCCCATCGCAGACAGCGCCCACCCCTCCAGTCCCAGCGGTGCCAGTGCGGCAGCGATCAGTGCCGATGGCGCGACCCAGAACCCCATCACCGGAACAGCTGCCAAGTTGGCTATAAGCCCGTAATTGGCGACGCGGTGGAAATGGAAGGCGGCGAAGGGCGCAGTTGCCAACCCAGCCAGAAGGCTGGTCGCGGCCAGCCCCAGCACGTAGCCCATCGCCCGCCCGCGCCAGCCGCCTTCGGCAAAGCGCATCGACCAGCCCTGCGCGCGCGCAAAATCCAACCCCGCGATGATCGCAGCTGTTGCAGCGAAGGACATCTGGAACCCGACCTGCACTAGGCTTTCGGGCCTGAACACGAGAATGATCAGTGCCGCTACCGCGAGCGCCCTCAGCGTGATCGCGGGCCGGTTCAGGATCACCGCACCCAATGCCACCATTGCCATGATGAAGGCGCGTTGCGTCGCGATGGAGCCGCCCGAGATCGCCAGATAGCCTATCGCTGCCGCCATTGCGATGACCGCCGCAATGCGCTTGGTGCGCCAGGTGCGGGCGGTATATGGGATCAATACAAGAACCATCCGCGCGGCCCCGAAGACCAGGGCGGTGACCAGTCCCATATGAAGCCCGGAAATTGCCAGAAGATGCGCGAGGTTGGAATCGCGCAAGGCCTGCGTCGATTCCCTCGATATCCCCGAGCGGTCACCCACCGTGACGGCGGCGGCAAAGGCACCCGTCTCTCCGGGCAATGCCGCGCGTAGCCCCGCCGACAGTGCGGCACGTTGCTGCGCGAGCCAAAGCGCACCGGCACGCAGAATGCCCGGCCTGCCCGCCTGCGCGATCTCGACCGCTGGACCACGCGCATAACCGATGGCGCCAAGCGCCTTGAACCAGGCATCGCGGCGAAAATCGAACCCGCCGGGTTCCACCGGCCCGCCGGGCGGACCAAGATGGGCAAAGATCGACACCCGCATACCCGGCTGCAAGCCGCTTTCATCTCCGTCGCGCAGCAGTGAGACCTGCGCGCGTTCCGGCGTGCGGGCACCAGCCACACCGAAGATCAACACATCGTCCAGAACAAGACGCGGTCGCCCCGTGCTCGTGCGGTTGATATCGCGGATCACGCCTTCGATTGTGGCGTCCATCTGCGCAGTCAGAACGGGCGCTGCCACAAGATGCGTCCGCAGCCCCGCCAGCGCGAAGCCGAGCGCGACAAGCCCGGCCGCCACCCCAAGCAGCCATGCCCCGGCCATGCGCCTGCGCAATACGAACCATAGGGCGACAGGCACCAGCAAGGACAGAACAAACAGCCAGAGCGGTGGCTCCACCAGCAGCCAGAAATAGATTTGCACACCGAGGCCCAGCAATACCGGCGACCACAAGGGGAATGCGGGACGTTCCTCTGCAATCAGGGCCTTAAGCCGTTCCAATTCGCCGCGTTCCCTTCACTGGTTCCCTTGCCCCGCCCTTCCTGAAAAGCCATAAAGGCAGCGCCGGGCCGGTGCCATGGTTTTATGCCGTGCCGGACCTTCATTCATCGTCGCCCGCCATCCGGAAAGAGACGCATCCAGCATGACTGCCCCCACGCCGACACCCCCGATCGTTACCCGATTTGCGCCTTCGCCCACTGGTTTTCTGCACATCGGCGGCGCGCGGACGGCGCTATTCAACTGGCTTTATGCGCGCGGACGGGGGGGGAAATTCCTTCTCAGGATCGAGGATACGGACCGCGCCCGATCAACGCCGGAGGCGACCGAAGCGATTTTCGAAGGGCTGCGCTGGCTCGGCCTCGATTGGGATGGCGAGGCAGTCAGCCAGTTCGAACGTGTGCAACGCCATCAGTCGGCGGCCTTTGCGCTTCTGGAAAATGGCAATGCCTATCGCTGCTACGCAACGCAGGAGGAAATCGCCGCTGCCCGAGAAGCGGCCAAGGCAGCGGGCCGCCCCCCCGCCTTTCAGTCGCCCTGGCGCGACAAAGGAGAGGCCGACTGGCCCACCGACGCCCCCTACACGATCCGCCTGAAGGCACCGCGTGAGGGCGAGATCGTGGTCATGGACGAGGTGCAGGGCGAGGTCCGCTTTGCCGCCAGCCAGATCGATGATCTGATATTGCTGCGCTCCGACATGACACCGACCTACATGCTGGCGGTCGTTGTCGACGATCACGAGATGGGCGTCACCCATGTCATTCGCGGCGACGACCACCTGACCAATGCCGCGCGCCAGACGGCGATCTATAACGGCCTCAAGTGGGATGTACCGGTCTTTGCCCATATCCCCCTGATCCATGGACCGGACGGCGCGAAACTTTCCAAACGCCATGGCGCGCTCGGGGCGCACGCCTATCGTGAGATGGGCTATCTGCCGGAGGCGATGCGCAACTACCTCGCCCGGCTCGGCTGGGCCCATGGCGATGACGAATTTTTCACGACCGATCAGGCCATCGAGTGGTTCGACCTGCCCCAGGTCGGCAAGTCGGCGGCCCGGTTCGACTTTGTGAAGCTCGAAAACCTCAACGGTCAGCATATGCGGGTCGCCGATGATGCCATACTGTTCGCAGCTGCGACAGAATTGGCGGAGACACAGGGCCAACCCATCACTGACAAGACAAAGCGCGATCAGCTGTTGCAGGCCATGCCTGGCCTTAAGACACGCGCGAAAACAATCGCTGAACTCCTTGATTCTGCGTATTATATCCTCACTGATAGACCGCTGGATCTTGACGAAAAATCCGCGAAATTGCTGAGCGATGAAGCCCGTAAACTCCTCTCCAGATTGACCGAGCGACTGCGGAATGCTACCGAATGGAATGCAGAAGCGTTGGAAGAAAACATCCGCACGTTTGCGGAAGAAGAAGATTTGAAACTGGGTAAAGTCGCTCAACCAATGCGCGCCGCCCTGACTGGCAGGGCGACGTCTCCCGGCGTTTTCGATGTCCTCGCGACGCTCGGCAAGACGGAAAGCCTGGCACGGCTGTCAGATCAGATGACCTGATGGCGCTCTGTCAGCGAACGCGGGGGCGCTCTTACGTTTCCCGTGTAATTCAAGATCCACAAGGCGGCATCGCCGCACTCGTAACGGGGAAATTTCATGTCAGAAACTGCTCGCACCGCCACCCTCACCATTGATGGGGAGACATACGAATTTCCGATCAAGACCGGCACCGTTGGGCCCGATGTCATCGATGTCGCGGCACTCTACAAGCAGACCGGTGCTTTCACCTATGACCCGGGTTTCACATCCACAGCGGCCTGTTTCTCCAACATCACCTTCATCGACGGCGACAAGGGCGAGTTGCTATATCGCGGCTATCCGATCGACCAGCTGGCCGAGAAAAGCCATTATCTGGAGGTCTGCTACCTCCTCCTCTATGGCGAGCTGCCGACCGGCGCGCAGCTTGAGGACTTCGAAAGCCGCATCACCCGTCACACGATGCTGCATGAGCAGATGCAGAACTTCTATCGCGGGTTCCGCCGCGATGCCCACCCGATGGCCATTGTCTGCGGCGTGGTCGGCGCAATGTCGGCCTTCTATCACGACAGCACCGACATCAATGACGCCTGGCAGCGCGAGGTCGCCACGCTGCGCCTGATCGCCAAACTGCCGACAATCTGCGCCTGGGCTTACAAATACCATGTCGGTCAGCCCTTCGTTTATCCGCGCAACGACCTCGATTATGCGGCCAACTTCCTGCACATGTGCTTTTCGGTTCCGTGCGAGGAATATGTGGTCGATCCGATCCTCAGCCGCGCGATGGACAGGATCTTCACGCTCCATGCCGATCATGAGCAGAACGCGTCAACATCGACCGTCCGTCTGGCGGGTTCCTCCCAGGCCAATCCCTTCGCCTGCATCGCGGCGGGTGTTGCCTGCCTCTGGGGCCCGGCCCATGGCGGCGCCAATCAGGCCTGCCTTGAGATGCTGCGCGAGATCGGGACGGTGGACCGCATCCCCGAATATATCGAGAAGGCAAAGGACAAGAACGATCCGTTCCGCCTGATGGGTTTTGGCCACCGCGTCTACAAGAACTTCGATCCGCGCGCCAAGGTGATGAAGGAAAGCGCGGATGAGGTGCTCGGCCTTCTCGGGATTGACAACAACCCGACCCTTCAGGTCGCGAAGGAGCTGGAGCGGATCGCGCTCGAAGACGAATATTTCGTTTCCAAGAAGCTCTACCCCAATGTCGATTTCTATTCCGGCATCATCCTCGACGCGATGGGCTTCCCGACCTCAATGTTCACACCGATCTTCGCACTGGCGCGGACCGTCGGCTGGATCGCCCAGTGGAAAGAAATGATCGAGGATCCGGTCCAGAAGATCGGGCGTCCCCGGCAGCTTTACACAGGAGCCGGCGCGCGGAACTACACCGAAGTCGAAACACGCTGAACCTAGCCGATTGATATGGAAAGAGGCCTTCTGGGGCCTCTTTTTTTTGTGCGAGGCCAGGGAGCCTGATTCGGACATGAGCGGATTGATCCGCTGTAGACCAGGGCTTTCGCCGCAGTTTCTTTACCTTGAGGAGCGATGACTTCTTCGCTGATCACGGCACCGGTCGTCCCGGCTGTTCCCCCCTCATATCGCCGATAACGACGCAATTCCTGACCCTAAGGGCATTGACCATTACATGTCCGTCGACATCCTGTGCGCAAATACATGACAACTACACCCCAATTAATACTGAAAATTGACGTAATTGCGCGAAGATGTGCATAATGGTGGACACTTGTGGGACCGTGCTGGGGCTGGTTGTGGAGCCTGCGCACAGACGAAAGAGTATGTGATGTTTGTTGGGGGCGTTTTGTCCGGTCTGTTGGGGGCCAGAAAACGGGTCATGCGCGGGGGACGTACATGACTTATGGGGCATTTCATTCGATCGCGCCGTCTGGCGCAGATACGGAAATGTGCGGGTTCGTGCCAGCACCTTATGGCGTGGAGCCTGACCATATCGTGATCGGCGAAGGGGCAGTGATGTTCGCCATGCCGCAGTCGGTGATGGCCCCGCCGCCAATGAAGGTCACAGAAGAGACCGCACGCCTCATCGATGACGAGACAAGGGTGCCGTTAGACGATGCAGCGCTCGGCTGGTCCACTGCGCCGCGGACGATCGAAACGACGCCGCTTGTCATACGCGCGCCCGTGGTGCCGCTGGCCCCGGCCGCTCCGATCGCCGATGCCGCATCCGATATCGCTGCAATGCCCAAGGCGTCGGCCTTTCAGCGCTCCGACATCGTGGCGGAAGCTGGCGAGCCACCTCGCAGTGCGCCGCTCGATCCGGCATCACCGAACATGCCTCCCGTTGATCTTACACTGCGTCCCAGCGAGACTGAGTTACGATGGGTGCCGCCGACCCGCAAACAGGTCGCCATCCGGACCGCGGTCACGCAGGGGCCGCTCTATCTCCTGATCTGTTTCATCAGCTACGGGCTCTATCTCGCCTATACCGAATACAAGGATGACCTTCTGGCCGAGCTTGATCCCACCCTGGTCACGACCATGACGGCCGATGCCGGGAGCATCGCAGCAGATGAGCCATCAACCCGCCCCCTGCGCCCGCTGATCGTGATACCTGAAAGCCCACCGGAGACCGAGAATGCGGAGCAGCTCGCGACACCTGAACGCCTGATCGCACCCGAAGCTGCCGCCGAAATCGATACGGCGAATGCGGATGATGCAACGGACAGCCAGACCGATATCGCCCTGGCGGAGATACGGCCAGACGCACCCGCTCCGCCCGAAGCCACCGACGCGCAGACCGCGGCCTTGTCGGCAGGCCTCCTGCCCGAGCAGGCAACAGATATCGCACCAGCAGACACGGCACCGGCGATCGAAGTGGACAGTGCCGAACTGGCCGAGGCAGAGATCAGCCCCGAGCCGCTGGACAGCCCGCTGGAACCTGCTGCAACAAGTCTCGCAGCCTTGTCTCAAGATGGCGATACATCGGCACCTGCTGACAGCGATTTGGAAGAGCGGAGCGTGATTTACGACGAACCGAAGCTTCGCATCTCACCGTCCCCCCTGCCCCGTCCGGGAACCCAACTGGCCGAAGCCGGAACAGAGGAGGTGCCGGATACCGTTACAGATACGCTGGTCGAGCGCGCTGAGGATGCGCCGCCGTCCGCCATTGCGGAGGCCCCGACCGAAGCACCGGCAGAGGTAACTGCCATTGTCGATACAGCGGAAACGGCTGCGACGGAGGCACCGGAAAATCCTGCGATGTCTGCTCAGGCGGGCGGAATTGATGACACGGCAGAACCCAAGACGGTTTCTGCCCGGGCTGACCGCCTCCTCGCCCTGCCCGCTTCGGCCGCGACGCCCGCGGAAACTGGCACCGAGCCAGAGCTGGCTCTCGGTGATCTTAACGGAGAACGGCTTGGAACGGGTGAGGCAACCACCACTGCCACGGACGCATTGGTGCCGGACGATGACGCCGGCAATGCTGACCTCGAACCAATAGAAATCGCCGCGCTGGACACCGGCACGCCAGAAGACGGTGTGCCAGATGAAGAGGTCGTCTTCTCTGCGGTCTCGCCGCGCGCCGCGCCACTACCGCTCAGCCGCCCCTGACGCAAGGTCGGTCAGGCCATGACGGCCTGCCGCCCTGTCAGCGCCTCTTGTCGTCGTCCTGCGTGATGATCATGGCGGAAAACTCCGCCTCCGCGGCGACTTCATTGCCCACTTTCGCCTCGCCCCAGAACTTCCAGATCTTGCCGCGCCCGCGTAAGATCTTCACATGCAGCTCCAGCTGATCCGCAGGGCCGACGATGCGCCGAAACCGGGTCTTGTCGAGGGTCATGAAGTAGACGAGGAGGCCCTGATCGATCATGTCGAGGGTCTCGACCACCAGAACACCGGCTGTCTGCGCCATCGCTTCGACGATCAGAACACCGGGCATGACCGGCTTGTCCGGGAAATGCCCCTGAAAATGCGGCTCGTTGACGGTAACGTTCTTGATGCCGACGGCACTTTCATTCACGCGAATGTCGCGAACCTGATCTATCAGCAAAAACGGATAGCGGTGCGGGATCATCCGCTTGATACGTGCGAGGTCTGCGACCCTCGGCTCGGGTTGTTCGTCTGCGCTCATGCCCATGCTCTGTAATTTTGTGTTCGAAAGAATGATGACCCTACCAACCGGGTCGTTAGGGTCAAGATCAGGAGCCCTATTCGGTAGGTGAAGGAAGGGCTCCATTGTCGAATATCGGCAATGTCGCGGCCTGCGCATTGAACCGGCGGATCGCCTCTTCGGTAATATCGACCCCCGTGCGCGCCGCCAGCACCGTGCGCGCGTCGAGCAGAAGTGACGCGCCGCGTTCCGCCATGATTTCCTGAAACACCGGATCGAGTGCTGCGGCCATACGCTGACGCGCGGCACCGAAGCGTGCCTCAAGCGCTTCCCACGCGGCCTGACTGTCCTGCCGGGCCGACCGGACGCGCTGATCGAAGGTTTTCACACGCGCCTCGAACTCGGCCCTGTCGCCGCTGTCGCGAATGGATGATATCTCGGCCTCTTCCGCCTCCAGCTCTGCCCTCAGCAGGTCGAGTTCCGCCCGCCGTTGCAGGCGCGCGGCGCGTTCGCGTTCTGCCAATTGTCGGGCGGGCAAGCTGTCGCGCATGACCCGTTCACGATCGACAATGAGGATCGCCTGCTGGGTTTGCGAAAGCACGGGACCCGTCAGCGGCAAAGCCAGAAACAGACACAACAGCGCGGACAACAGAGCCGCGCGCCGCATTGCCTGCCAGGCTGACATCTAGAACCGCGTGCCGACCGTCAGCCGGAAAAACTCGCGGTCATCGCCATCTTCCGACGCCACCGGAATGGCGAAGTTGAGCCGCAACGGGCCAAAACCGGAATCCCAGAAAATGCTGGCACCGACTGATGCGCGCAAGTTGGCGCTGTCATCCACCGTGATCAGCTGGTTGCGGGATGAGCTGCCTTGCGCATTGTCGACCGCCGACACGTCATCAAGGCTCCACAATGTGCCGACATCCATGAAGAGACCACCAAAGACACCGAACTCTTCCGGCAGGCCGATGGGGAAGGACACCTCCGCCCGCGCCACCGCATAGAAATTGCCGCCGAGCGCATCATCCCGCTGCACGCCGTTCACACCGATGGACCGGTCGCGCGGCCCAACACCGCCGAAGGCAAAGCCCCGGAAACTGTCGCCGCCAAGAAAAAACCTGTCGGTGATGCGCAGATCATCATTGAAGGAAAACGCCGCGCCGCCCTCGACTTCCAGGCTGGCGATGACCTGATCGCCAAAGAATGAAGTCCAGGTCTTGGCGCTGGCCACCGTCTGCGAATACTGCGCGCCACCGCCAAGACCTGCAAAGGTCTGCTCCAGCGTCAGGAAATAGCCGTCCGTGGTCTCCAGCGGATCATTCCGCAGATCATGGGTATAGCGGAACCCGACGGCGGAGGTTGTCTGGCTGCCCTCGTCCAGGAGGATGAGAGGCGAGGCATTGGCTTCGAAGCCGCGAATGCGGTCATCCGAAATTTCGTAGAACGCGCGCACCCGCCCCACGTCGGAGACCGGGAAGGTCAGTGACGGGATGAAGCCAATGCTCGTCGTCTCGAAGGAGCTTTCGTCATCCAGATCCTCGTTGCGGAAGAAACCGGTGAGCCCGAGCGCCAGATCGCGGTCAAGGAAGGCTGGTTCCTGAAAGGTCAGGTCAAAGACCTGGCTGTCGCGCGCACCGCGCACACGTGCCCGCACAAACTGGCCGCGACCCAGAAGGTTGGCCTCTGAGATCGAAATCTCACCCGTCGGGCCGGAGGCGGAGGAGAAGCCGACGCCGAAGTTGATCGAGCCAGTTGACTGTTCTTCCACCTCAACCTTGATCTGTGCGCGGTCGTCGCTGTCGCCGCGTTCTGTCCGCACATCGACAGCAGAGAAAAAGCCGAGCGCGCGGATGCGGTTGCGGGCCTTTTCCAGCTCGCGCGCATTGAACGCGTCGCCCTCAACGATGTCGAACTGGCGGCGAATAACGCGGTCCAGCGTCCGGTCATTGCCCTCGATGTCGATCCGCTCGACATAGACACGCGGGCCCTCGACCAGTTCGAAAACGATATTGATCGTCCGGTCGACCTCGTTGCGCTGCGCCAGCGGTCGCACATCGACGAAGGCAAAGCCCTGCTCACCCGCGAGACGCACGATGTCATCGATGATGTCCTCAATCAAAGAGGCATCATATTGCTCCGTTTCCAGATCGGGCAGAAGCGCGCGGAATTCTTCCTCGTCAAGGCCCGGCGCGGAGACCCGCACATCCATCTCGCCGAAAGTATAAATCTCGCCCTCCTCGACCGTGAAGGTGATGTAAAATCCCTCCCGATCAGGCGCGAGTTCGGCCACCGCCGACAGGACCACGAAATCGGCATAGCCTTCGGACAGATAGTACCGGCGCAGGAGCTGTTTATCGAATTCCAGACGGTCGGGGTCGTAGACATCGGATGAGAGGATGAAGCCGAGGATGCCCGATTCCGACGTATCGATCACACCGCGCAGGCTGCGGTCTGAGAACGCCTCGTTGCCAACGAAGTTGATCGAATAAATCTCCGTCACCGATCCCTCGGTGATCTCGAACACCAGGTCCACGCGGTTATCCGGCAGTTCGATGATCACGGGCTCCACAACCGCGCCATAGCGACCCGTGCGACGGTAATTCTCGATCAGAAGCTGTGCATCCGCTTCGGCCTGACTGCGCGTAAAGGGACGGCGCGGACGCGACGTGACGATGGAGAGCATCTGCTCATCCGTGATCAAGTCATTGCCCTCGAAGGTGATACGGTTGATGGACGGGTTTTCGACCACCTGCACCAGAAGGCGCGTGCCGTCGGGAGCGATGGCCGCATCCTTGAAGAGGCCAGTGTCGAACAGCTGCCGGACCGACCTGTTCAGCGCCACCTCGGTAACCGGGTCGCCAACACCGAGCGCGAGATAGGTGACGATGGTTGCAGGCTCGATCCGCTGGTTGCCGATGACGACAATCTCGGAGACGATCTGCCCCTCGGCCGCCTGCTGCTGAGCAAGCTGTGCTTTCGCCGGGTGAGTAAAGACCGCCAACGCCAAAATCGCGAGCACCAGAGACACCCCGCGCAGACCCTGCGCCTTTGGCTTGAAGATCGACATCTTTACCTCTCATCACCCGTCTAGGCCCGTTATGGTCCGGGCCGTTTCGACGCTGTCCCGACGCCCGTTCTAGAAGCGCAGGATGTCGTTATAAGTCGCGAACACCATTAGCAGCAAGATCATGGATAATCCCAGCATATTTCCATATTCCTGCCACCTGACGCCAACGGGTCGCCCGCGCAATGCCTCCAATGCATAAAAGACCAGATGACCGCCATCAAGCACCGGCACCGGGAAAAGGTTAATCAGCCCGATGGAGGTGGAGATGAGCGCGATCATAAGCCACAGCGACTCGGTTCCCTGCTCTGCCGCCTGGCCCGATACCTTCGCGATCTGAATGGGGCCGCCGAGGGCGCTGCTGTCGGCCTTTCCAACAATGATTTCGTAGAGATAATTCAGCGTCGCGGTGATGATGGTGACAGTTCGCGAAACACCATATTCCAAAGCATCCAGCGGATTTGCCGCTTCGATCAGCGGCTCCACCCCGCCGAAGGAGGCGTTGCGCACACCGATCATCGGGCGCTGCTCTGTCTCACCATCAGGGCCTTCCATTGCGACCATTTGCGGCGTCATTGTCAGTGCGATCGTGGCCCCGTCACGCACCACGCTCAGATCCAGCGCACCGCCGTCGGAGCCGAAAATCTTCTCACGCAGTTTCTCGAAGTTCGGTGTGGCCTCGCCATTGACCGCGACGATGATATCGCCGCGTTCCAACCCCGCGTCGGCGGCGGCACCGCCGGGGATGACCTCATCAATGCGGGCGGGGCGCAGGTAAAGGATCTCGACTTCCTGTTCGCTGCCGCCGCGATCCACCAGCGCCGTTACCGGACGACCATCGACTGCGGCGAGTTCGGCGCGCAGGTCGGAAAAGCTCTCGATCAGATTACCGTCGACGGCAATCACCCGGTCGCCCGCCATCAGGCCCAGTTCGGGTCCAGCATCGGCGGTGATCGATCCGATCACGGGCTCGTTTAGCTCCCGTCCGGCCAGCATGGCGAAAAAAGCGAAAACCACGATGGATAACAGGAAATTCGCGACCGGCCCGGCCAGTACGGTCAGCGCCCGCCGCCAGACAGCGGCCGTGTGAAAGGCCCCCGCCCGCTCCTCCTCGCTCATCGCATCTATTGCGTCCTGATCAGCTCCGGCGGAGGCCGCGTTCATGTCGCCCGCGAATTTCACATAGCCCCCGAGGGGCAGCGCCCCGACACGCCAGCGCATGCCACGCTTGTCGACCCAGTGGAACAGTTCCGGCCCGAAACCGATGGAGAATACCTCAGCCCGGATGCCGACCCATCGTCCGACGATATAGTGGCCGTATTCATGAATGAACACGACAACGCCGAGGACCAGAAGGAAGGGCAGAACCCAGCCTACATAAGGGATGGACGCAATATAGGACATGAACACTCCTGTCGGTGTGCGGCCATGCTCAGGCCGCGAAACGCTTCATTACATCGGCTGCGAGCCGCCGCGCGGTCGCATCCATTTCAAACACATCCCCCAGATCGCGCGCCGGGGCTGCCGGTGTCAACCGGACAAGCACCTCTTCGACGACCCGCGCCATGTCGAGGAACCCGATCCGGCGCGCGATGAACGCTTCCAGCGCCGCCTCCTTCGACGCGTTCAGCGCCGCGCCTGCCAGTTCGCTCTCGTCCATCGCGGCGCGCGCGAGGGCCAGCGCCGGGAACCGCACCTCATCCGGCGCGAAGAAATCCAGCCGCGCCAGACTGACGAGATCCAGCGCCTCGACCGGCAGGACGCCGCGCGCGGGATATGTCAGCGCATAGCCAATGGCAGTGCGCATGTCCGGTGCCCCCATCTGCGCAATCATCGATCCGTCCGCATATGCCACAGCCGAGTGGATGATTGATTGCGGATGCACGACGACATCTAGTGTTTTTGACGTTGCATTAAAGAGCCAGCGCGCCTCGATCATCTCCAGCGCCTTGTTAAACATCGACGCGCTGTCGATCGAGATTTTCAGCCCCATGCTCCAGTTCGGATGGGCAGCGGCCTCATCCGGTCCCATCTTGGCCATCCGCTCAAGCGGCCATTCGCGAAATGGCCCGCCCGATGCGGTCAGGATGAAACGGGCCGGGTCCCGGCCCGCCTGCGCATCAAGGCACTGGAAGATCGCCGAATGCTCACTGTCGACGGGGATCACCTGCGCGCCATGGGCTTTGGCGGTTGCAAGGAACAACCCGCCGGCGGAGACGAGGCATTCCTTGTTCGCCAGCGCAATCACAGCCCCCGTGCGCGCCGCCGCCAATGTGGGTGCAAGACCGGCACCGCCGACAATGGCCGCCATGACCCAGTCAGCCGGGCGGGCCGCAGCCTCTTCCAACGCTTCGGTACCGGCGGCAGCCTCAATCCCGCTGCCGGAAAGCGCCGCGCGCAGGTCATCCAACCGGTCCTCATGGGCGGTGACCGCAATCGCGGCCCCGAATTCCCGCGCGTAATCAGCCAGTTGGGCGATATTGGACGCTCCGGTCAATGCGACGATCTCAAACGCCTCCCGCCCGCCAAGCGCACGCAGCACATCCAGCGTATTCACGCCAATGGAGCCGGTTACACCAAGCACGGATACCCGCCGCCGGATGCCCATCACCATGCCCAGACCGGCGATCCGGGCCGGAAGATCGAGGCGATACCAACCGCCAGGGACGCCGCCAGCAGACCATCCATCCTGTCGAGCGCGCCGCCATGGCCGGGCATGATGGAGCCACTGTCCTTCACGCCGAAACGCCGCTTGTAGGCGCTTTCCAGCAGGTCACCGCCCTGACTGACGATGGAAACGAAGATCGCGGTCGCCTCCGCCCCGATCATCAGCGGACGGCCCGCCAGCGCGCCGATGGCCCAGGCCATCACAGCCGCCGCGACGACGCCGCCGATCGCCCCCGACCAGGTCTTGCCCGGGCTGACCCGCGGCCAGAGCTTTGGCCCGCCAAGGCTGCGCCCCGCGAAATAGGCCCCGGTATCGGTCGCCACGACGATGAGGATCAGCCAGATGATTGCCTGCAACCCTTCATCGGGCCGCTGGCGGATCACCACAAAAAAGCAGAGCGCGAGGCCGATATAGATGACACCGACAAGGTTCCACCATGGCTGACGGTGCAGCGCGGCATCGATCAGCGCACCAACGACGGCGATGACCACCAGAAAGGCCAGCGCCACATCGAAACGTCCGGCGAAGGCCAGATAGGTCGCCCCGACCACGGCGACGATCTGGAACCCGGCAATGACCGTGCGCTCCTTGCGCCGGGCGATCCCGCGCCATTCCCAGACCATGACCGCGCCCATGATCATCGCAAAGCCCAGCGTCCACCACCCGCCAAACCAGATCGAAACAGCGCCGATGGCCGCAAACACCGTTGCAGCCAGCGTTCGCGTCATCAGGTCGGCGTATTTGCTGCCCGAAGGCGGAGCGCCTGGCGCTCCCGGATCGGGCGCGGACATGTTCAGACGGCCACAGCGCCGAAGCGTCGGTCACGCACGCCGTAACTGGCCAGCGCGCGCGCAAAGGCGTCGCGGTCAAAATCAGGCCACAGCTCATCCACAAACAGGAACTCTGCATAGGCCAGCTGCCAAAGAAGAAAATTCGAAATCCGCTGTTCGCCCGATGTGCGGATCACGAGATCGGGATCAGGCAGATCGGCTGTGCCCATCTCCTGCGTCACTGCTGCCTCGTCAATGGCTTCGGGCGCGATCTCTCCCGATGCGGCGCGGGCGGCAAGGCGCTGCGCCGCCGCCGTGATCTCGGCCCGGCCACCGTAATTCAGCGCGATGACCAGCGTCAGCTTGTCGTTGTCTGCCGTCCGCCTCTCCAGCCCCGTCATCATCTTCTGGATATCGGGGGCAAGGCCCTGCCGGTCGCCGATGAAGATCACCTTCGCGCCGCGCCGTTCCAGATCGGCAGCCTCGCGCCGCATATAGAGCCGGAAGAGATTCATCAGACCCGCCACCTCCTCCACCGAGCGTTTCCAGTTCTCGGTCGAAAACGCGTAGAGGGTCAGAACCTCAACCCCGAAATCAGGGCATGCTTCGACAATAGCGCGTAGCGCTTCCATCCCCCGACGATGACCGGCAAGCCGGGGCAGACCGCGCCGTTCGGCCCAGCGGCCATTACCGTCCATGATCAGCGCGACATGCCGTGCGACCGCAGGCGAAGCGCCTGCCTCGCAATCTGGGTGATCGGCCAGATATTCGGTTTGTGCCATGCCGCCGCTGATCCCTCTCAAAGCCTTCATCTTCCACATCACCTTTCCGGGTCGACGCGGAACCTCCGGTCAGACCTGCATTATCTCGTCCTGCTTCGACGCCAGCGCTTCATCAATCTTTTTGATCCCGGCGTCAGTGAGGGATTGCACTTCATCGGACCAGAGCTTCTGGTCATCCTCGCCCATTCCGGCGGCCTTGGCCTTCTTGATCTGATCCATGCCATCGCGGCGCACATTGCGCACGGCGATCCGTGCGTCTTCGGCATATTTGCCAGCAACTTTGGCCAGTTCGCGGCGCCTTTCCTCATTCAGTTCCGGGATCGGCAGGCGCAGGATCGTGCCATCCACCACCGGATTGATACCAAGGCCGGATTGCCGGATCGCCTTCTCTACCGCTGCGACCATGCCCTTGTCCCAGACGTTCAGCGTTAACATCCTCGGCTCGGGCACATTGACTGTCGCGACCTGATTGACCGGGGTGACCGCGCCGTAAGCCTCCACCGTGATCGGCTCGACCATGGAGGCGGAGGCCCGACCCGTGCGCAGCGACTGAAACTCGCTTTTCATCGCGTTCAGCGCACCGTTCATGCGCTTTTCCAGCCCGTCCACATCTATTTCAAGATCATCGTCCGACATCAGACCATCCCCTCACGCCCGGCGCGTCATTCACGCCGCTTCAACAATGGTGAATTTTCCGGTCCCGCTCAAGACCGACGCGAAACCGCCCGGATGGTTCAGCGAAAACACGATGATCGGCAGATCATTGTCACGCGCAAGCGCGATGGCCGACGCGTCCATCACCTTCAGGTTGTTTGTCAGCACCTCGTCATAGCTGACCCTGTCATAGCGGACTGCATCGGGGTTCTCACGCGGGTCGCTGTCATAGATTCCGTCGACCTGCGTGCCCTTGTAGATCGCACCGCAATTCATCTCCATCGCGCGCAACGTCGCTGCGGTATCGGTGGTGAAATAGGGGTTGCCGGTGCCTGCCGCGAAAATGCACACCCGCTTCTTTTCCAGATGGCGCACCGCGCGTCGGCGGATGTAGGGCTCGCAGATCTGGTCCATGGGAATGGCGGAAATGACGCGTGTGTGGACGCCCAGCGCCTCCAACGCCGACTGCATGCCGAGCGCGTTCATGATTGTCGCCAACATGCCCATATAGTCGGCGGAGGTCCGGTCCATCCCCTGTGCCGATCCGGACAGACCCCGAAAGATGTTGCCGCCGCCAATGACAAGGCAGATCTCCACGCCGAGGTCGTGAACCTTCTTCACCTCATCCGCGATTCGCGCGACGGTGGGCGGGTGCAGGCCAAAGCCCTGATCCCCCATCAGAGCTTCGCCGGATATCTTCATAAGGATGCGGGGATATTTGGGATTGTCGTCGCTACTAGACCCGTCAGGCATCCCCGAAACTCCTTCGCCTATCTCGCGGTGCAAACTGTCTGATGCAGTGCAAAAACGCAATATGAAGGACGCAAAAGAAAACGCCGGATCCCCATGGGCCCGGCGTTGATCTGATTGCCCGAACGATGCCGACTAACCCTCCGTCGCCTTCATCGCCAGATGTTCGATGGAAAACATGAACTCGGTATCGGTCAGCGGATGGTGGCATTCGCGGCATCCGGTGGTATCTTTGGCGAGGTTTTCGCCAGCGGGGCTGTAGACCTCGAACTCCCAGTCGCCGACCTTCAACTCGTCCGGATAGCGCGCATCATTGCCCTCGATCCGCGTCATCAGAACGATGGCCGCGGTCTCTCCGCTGGAGATCAGATGCCCGAGCACGCTTTCCTGCGGGTCGCCATCGGCATCCTTCACCGCCGGGATCAGTTCACCCACCAGGATGGAGCCATAGGGCATCTCGCCAGTCTCACGCGCGCCCTTGACCGCGATGTCATTGGCGTAAAGCGATATGATCTGCTCACGGTTCTGCCGATCGCCGGTGAAGTAGTTGGTATAGGTGGTCTTGTACTCAGCAGGAAACGGGATCGCGATGTCATCGTCAGCCGCAAGCGCGGCGAAGGCCAATCCGCCGATCAAGGCGCTGGCGGTGACGAATGGTGAAAAATGGCGCATTTGGAGCCTCCCTTGTCATGAATCATGCGTCGGTAGCCACCAGAGCCTAGCAAAGATATCTCCCGAAAGTTGAAAAAAGAAAACGCCGGACGGGGTGGTCCGGCGTTTTCGAAACAAATCGTCGTTGGGGCGCGAGATCAGCCGCCCATGGTTTTTGCGACTTCGGCGGCGAAATCCTCTTCTTCCTTCTCGATGCCTTCGCCGACCTGAACACGGGCAAACCCGGCGACGGTGAAGGGGCCAGCCTCGGCCACAGCCTTCTCGACGGTCAGGTCGGGGTTCATCACGAAGGCCTGCTTCAGAAGGCAGACTTCCTGAAAGAACTTGTTCATCCGGCCGACGATCATCTTCTCGATCACATTCTCTGGCTTGCCGCTTTCGCGGGCCTGGTCGGTCAGAACCTGTTTTTCGCGCTCAACCAGTGCGGGGTCGAGATCGGCCTCCGACAGGGACGCGGGATTGGTCGCCGCGACATGCATGGCAACCTGTTTGCCGATGGCCAGTGCGGCATCAGCATCGCCGCCATTGATGCCGACCAGCACGCCGATCTTGCCCATCCCATCAGCGACTGAGTTGTGGACATAGGTCGCGACATGGTCCGCATCGATCCGGGCCATACGGCGCACCGACATGTTCTCGCCAATGGTGGCAACCTTCGCCGTGACGGTATCGGCAACTGATTTGCCGCCGAGATCCGCAGCCAGAAGCGCGTCGATCCCGTCGACATTCGTGGCGGCAGCAGCAATGTCGCTGGCCATCTGCTGAAATTCGGTGTTGCGGGCGACAAAATCGGTCTCGGAATTGACCTCGACTGCGACGCCCGTGCCGCTGGAGGCAGCAACGGCGACCACGCCCTCTGCAGCCGTGCGGCCCGATTTCTTAGCGGCTTTGGCCAGGCCCTTCGTGCGCAGCCAGTCGACCGCGGCATCCATGTCACCATCGTTTTCGGTCAGCGCCTTCTTGGCATCCATCATGCCCGCGCCGGTCATGTCGCGCAGGGCTTTTACGTCAGCGGCTGTAATGGCCATCGTTTTTCTCCTTCAACCACCCCGGGCGGGGTTTCGTGTCGGTGTGAATAGGGAAACGGGGCGACGTTGTGATGACGTCGCCCGCGTAACTGAGCTTGTCGCGCGTCAGGTGGCTGCCGGCGTCTCTTTGGTCGGCTCCTCAGTGGCCTCGGCAGGTGCCTCTGCGGGCGCTTCCCCGGCAGGTGCCTCCTTAGCAGGTGCTTCGGCGACCTCTTCAACGATCGGCTCGTCAACCGCACCGATGTCGAAACCGGCGGCGCCCATCTGTGCAGCCATGCCGTCCAGCGCCGCGTCGGATGCCAGATCGCAATAAAGCTTGATCGCCCGCGCCGCGTCATCATTGCCCGGAATCGGGTAGGTGATGCCGTCGGGGTTGGAGTTGCTGTCGAGGATGGCGACAACCGGGATGCCCAGTTTGTTCGCCTCGGCAATCGCCAGCGCTTCCTTGTTGGTGTCGATGACGAAGATCATGTCCGGCACGCCGCCCATTTCGCGAATACCGCCAAGGGATGCCGTCAGCTTGTCACGCTCACGCGAAAGATTCAGCAATTCTTTCTTGGTCATCGCCGCCGCCTGACCGCCATCCAGCATCTCATCCAGCTTCTTCATGCGGGAGATGGAGTTGGACACGGTTTTCCAGTTGGTCAGCGTGCCGCCGAGCCAGCGATGGTTCATGTAGTACTGTGCACAACGCTCAGCCGCTTCTGCGACGCCGCGCGATGCCTGGCGCTTGGTGCCCACGAACAGGATGCGCCCGCCCTTGGCGACCGTCTCGCGGATCGCGTTCAGCGCTGCGTCGAGCAGTGGCACGGTCTGTGTCAGGTCGATGATGTGAATGCCATTGCGATCACCATAGATGAACTGACCCATACGGGGGTTCCAGCGGTGCGTCTGGTGGCCAAAGTGGACGCCAGCTTCCAAAAGCTGACGCAGAGAGAATTCAGGCAGAGCCATGATCCGTTTTCCTTTTCCGGTTTAACCGCTGCGGGGGAAAGGGCATTAGCCCAACCGGCGGACCATCCGGGATGTCTCCCCGTCCGGCCCAATCCCCGCATGTGGATTTCGTGATCGGGCGTTTAGCGGTCGAAGCAACCCTTTGCAACCCCAAAACCGGTCGCGCCAGCAGGCCAGGGAGGGGTCAGCACGGCGCATCTTGCAGCAAATGTCTGGCAAAGGACCGCAAAACACTACCGCAAGCAGATAAATACCCCACGACCCATCGCCTAGCATAAGATTAAGGCTGATTTTGTGGCTGAAATCGCAATTTCGCTTGAATTAGGCCATGCTCACCGGCTATCACCCGAACCTGAATGGGGTGTTAATGCAGCGGTATTGATACCACGACATCGGGGAATGATCATGGTTGACGTCCGGGGATCAGGCACAGTTGGGGGTACCAACCAGTCTGCGACCAACAATTTTGGCGAGTTTGCCTTCTGGTTCGAGTGGATCGAATTGCCGGGTGGCACGCCCGTGTCCAACCTGGCAGGTGCCGGTTTCGAAACCGCGGGCGGCACACTCACGGGCAATCTTGGCCCAGGTCAGACGGTTTTCAATGCTGGGGGGTCCGATGTCATCAACCTGCCCGCGCAGTCAGGCACATTCGGCAATGATGGCGATCTCTTTGCAGTTCGCGTCTCCACGACGCTGACGGTAGAAACCGGCGGCATCTACACATTCAATCTCGGGTCCGATGATGGCTCGCGCCTTTTCGTCGATGGTGTCGAGGTGGTGGAGAATGACGGGCTGCACGCGTTTCGAACCGAAAGCGACACCATCAACCTCGGGCCTGGCACGCATGAGATTGAGGTCATTTTCTTCGAAAACGGCGGGCAGGCGAATCTCGATGTCTCGATCGCCGGACCCGACTATGCGGGCACAGTCAGCCTGAACGATGCGAATGTGCAGGCCAATGCGGCCAATGACACCGTTGTGGCAGCCGAGGGTGATGATGTCGTCCAAGGCGGTGCCGGCGATGACAGCATCGACGGCGGAGCGGGCAATGACAGCATCGATGGTGGAGAGGGTAACGACACAATCGACGCGGGCGCGGGCAATGATACTGTCAAAGGTGAGGGCCCGCTCGGCGACGTGACGCTGTCGCGCGAATCTTTCAATTGGAGCGAGATTCCCGATCCCGACGATGGCAGTGCCATCGATGACGAGGACGAACTGACCGACAGCGTGATCCAGAACACCGGCTCTGTGCGGGTGAGCGTCGAATTCACACCCGAAGAACGCTCTGACGGGTTCTTCTTCAACAATTCCGACACCCAGAACGTCGCCGGCATCATTGGCGGCGGTGAGCCGGTCAGTACGACCAGTTCAGCCCGCCTCGACGGTATCAGCGGCGGCACGCCCGGCGATACCTCGACCGTTGCGCTGAATTTTGAAGGTGCCGATGCCGATACGCTGGACGAAGTGCGCAATGTTCAGTTCCGCATCAACGACATCGATGATTCGAGCTGGCGCGACATTGTGCAGATCCGCGCATTCGATGCTGACGGCAATGGCATCCCGGTCAACCTATCGCTCGGCGCGGGCGGGCGGATCGTGTTGTCGGACACCGATGGCGTGCCCGGCAACGACACAGCCACGGCAATCGACGGTTCGAATAACGGAAGCCCCAGCACACCGGCGAATTCGCTTCTGGTATCGATCCCCGGCCCCGTCAGCCGGATCGAGGTCGATTATGGCAACCTGCAGACGGGCGGCCAGCGCATCGACATCACCGACGTGTTCTTCGATGCGGTCAGCGCCAACGGCACCTTCGATGACAGCATCACCGGCGGCGAAGGCAATGACAGCCTGCTGGGTGAGCTTGGCAGTGACGAGGTTTTCGGCGGCATCGGCGACGACACAATCGATGGCGGTGTCGGCGATGATACGCTCGATGGCGGTGAAGGAACCGATTCCATCATCGGCGGCTTCGGCAATGACAGCATCGCAGCCGGTGCTGGCAATGACAGCGTCGATGGCGGCGTCGGCAATGACAGCATCGTCGGCGGCACCGGCAATGACAGCCTCATCGGCGGCGATGGCAACGACACCATCGAAGGCGGCGATGACAACGATAATATCGACGGCAGCACCGGCGATGACAGCCTGAATGGCGATGACGGCAGCGACACCATCACCGGCGGCGAGGGCAACGACACCCTGAATGGCGGCGAAGGGGCCGACAGCCTTGATGGCGGTGCCGGTAACGATCAGATCGATGGCGGCATCGGCAGTGATGAAATCGTCGCAAGCACCGGCACCGACAATATCGAAGGCGGTGAAGGCACCGACACCTATACTGTCCCCGGCAGTTCCACCTTCGCCGACGACACGCTGACGATCACAGTCACGGTCGATGAAAACGGCGATGGCACGGTGGTCAAGTCGCTCGGCAACACCACTGACACGATCGGCTCCGTCGAGAGCTTCGTCGCCGATGAGGCCGCGGCCGAGAATGACCGTCTCGTCTACACGACGACAGTGACGGATGAGGGCACGATCTCCGGCCTCGATGATGCGACCGGCATTTTCGTCAACTCCAAGACCGGCGCGTTCACCTTTTTCGGTGGCGCAGGCCAGCCGACCTTCAATGACGTGCTCGACCTCGACGTCACGGGGTCTTTCTTTGCCAATGGTGCTGACCTTACGGGTACCGTCGGCAATATCGCCTTTCAGGATTTCGAGACGGTTGAATTCAACGTTATCTGTTTTGCGGGCGGCACCATGATCGACACGCCCTATGGGCAGCGGTCTGTGGAAAGCCTGAAACCGGGCGATCTGGTCATGACGGCGGATAACGGCGCACAGCCCGTGCGCTGGATCGGATCACGTGCATTCGGCGCGGCGACCCTTGCCGGCCAGCCACATCTGCGCCCGATAACTATCCGTGCCGGTGCGCTCGGCAATGACCGTGATCTCAGCGTCTCGCCCCAGCACCGGATGCTGGTCAAGGGTCAGCGCGCGGAACTGATGTTCGGCACGCCCGAAGTGCTGGTGAAAGCAAAGGACCTCATGCACCGCGACGATGTGGTCGTCTCTGACATGGCGGAGGTGGAGTATTTCCACATCCTCTTCGACAGCCACGAGATCGTCTTTGCCAATGGGGCACCGGCCGAAAGCCTGCATCCGGGGGCGGAGGCCATCGATACGCTCAGCGCTGACAGCCGGGGGGAGGTTCTGTCGATCTTTCCCGAACTGGCCGATCTGGACAGGCCGAGACGGGCGCTGGCCCGCTATGCCCTCCGCAGCTATGAGGCGCGCGCCCTCGGCCACTGAGGCAGCGGCGCGAATGACAGAACGATAGGGCCTCGTGGTTGCGCGGGGCCTTTACTTTTGCCATTGAGCGCCATGAGCAATTTGCCTGACAGCGCCGAAGTCATCTGCATCGGATCGGTCCTCTGGGACGTGATCGGGCGCACCGAACGTGACATGCCCTATGGGGCCGACCGCCCTGGGCGTATTGCGCGCCTGCCGGGGGGCGTGGCGATGAATGTTGCGATGGCCCTGCGTCGGTTCGATCTGGTACCGCGCCTGCTGACCCATATCGGGCGTGATGCTGCCGGGGATGACCTGATCTATGCGGCTGACGCGCGCGGGATCGACACGGGGCTTGTGACCCGCACCGACACCCTGCCAACAGACCAGTACATGGCCATCGAAGGGCCGGAGGGACTGGTCGCCGCCATCGCCGATGCCCACGCGCTCGAAGCGGCTGGCGAAGCCATCCTGTCTCCCCTTCGCGATGGCCGCCTTGGCACCACCGATGCGCCTTACCAGGGCACCATTGCGCTTGACGGCAATCTGACCGAAGCGCTGCTGGCGTTGATTGCCGCCTCGCCTCTCTTCGCCGCTGCCGATCTGCGCATCGCGCCCGCCTCGCCCGGCAAGGCGGACCGGTTGCTGCCCCTCCTCCCACATCCGCGCGCCACACTTTACGTGAATCTGGAGGAAGCGGGTCTCCTCTGTGATGCGCGTTTCACCTCCGCCCCCGATGCCGCTGCGGGTCTTGCCGCCAGGGGTGCGGTGCGCGCGCTGGTCACCGATGGGCCGCGCGCCGCCTGCGATCAGGGGCCCGGCGGGCAGCACATCGCCCTGCCCCCGCCCACGTCGGTGCGCCGGATCACCGGCGCGGGCGACACGTTCATGGCCGCCCATATCGCGGCAGAGCGGCGCGGTGCCGACCCCGATGCCGCGCTCCGCCAGGCGCTTGATGCCGCCGCGCATTATGTCGGAGGGAATACCGAGATATGAAACCGCCCCTGATCACCGCGCCCGAGGTTGCCGAGGCGATGGAGGCCGGTCGCCCCATCGTCGCGCTTGAAAGCACCATCATCTCCCATGGGCTGCCGAGCCCCCGCAATCTGGACGTCGCAAGGCAGGCGGAGGCGACCTTGCGCGATGCAGGCGTCACCCCGGCAACCATCGCAGTGATGGATGGCGCGATCCGCATCGGTCTTGATGACGACGCGCTGAGCCGCCTCGCGACCGCCTCCGATGTCTGGAAACTGTCGCGTGCCGATCTGGCCGTGGCGCTGGCCACCGGGCGCATGGGGGCAACGACTGTCGCCGCCACCATGATCGCCGCACATCTGGCGGGAATCCGCGTCTTCGCCACCGGCGGCATCGGCGGCGTTCATCGCGGGGCAGAGCGTGATTTCGACATCTCTGCCGATCTTGACGAATTGGCTGCCACACCTGTCACGGTCGTCTGCGCAGGGGCCAAGGCGATCCTCGATCTGCCCAAGACGCTGGAGGCATTGGAAACGCGCGGTGTGCCCGTCATTGGCTGGCAAACGGACGAACTCCCCGCCTTCTGGTCACGGGCCAGCGGCCTTGCAGTGCCGCTGCGGCTCGATCATGCCGCCGATATCGCGAAAACGCATCAGATGCGTACTGCGCTCGGCCTGCCGGGCGGGCAACTGGTGGTCAACCCGGTTCCCGAGGTCGATGAAATCCCCGCCGCCGAGATTACGCCCCTGATCGAAGCTGCCCTTGCCCGCGCCGCCAGTGACGGGATTGGCGGCAAGGCGATCACGCCTTACCTCTTGGGTCAGATTGTCGAGGCGACCGGCGGGCGCTCGCTGGAAACGAACATCGCGCTCCTCCTCAACAACTGCCGCCTCGCAGCCGAGATTGCCAAGGCGTTCTGAACGCACGGCACCGGGGCCTGCGATTGGCCTTGGGGAAGATCAAGCGCGGGCCCGTCACCCCGGTTTCGTCCTCATGGCCCCCCTCAGGGCCGGTTGCGCAACTGCTCCGGTAGCCACGTCGCGATATCCGGGAACGCCGCCAGAACCGCCACCATCACCACCATGATGCCGAACATCGGCAACGCGGTCTTCGCGATGTAGGCGATGTCGTGTCGGGTCATGCCCTGTAGGACGAACAGATTAAACCCGATCGGCGGGGTGATCTGCGCCATCTCCACCACCACGACGACGAAGATACCGAACCAGATCGGGTCGATCCCCGCCTGACGCACCATCGGCTCGACCACCGCCATGGTCAGCACGATGGAGGAGATGCCGTCGAGGAACATACCAATGATAATGTAAAACACCGTCAGCGCAGCGATCAGCATCATCGGCGACAGCTGCAATTCCGCAATCCAGTTTGCCAGCGCGCGCGGCAGACCGGTGAACCCCATCGACAGCGACAGAAACGCCGCCCCCATCAGGATGAGCGCGATCATTGCCGATGTGCGTGTCGCCCCAAGAAGGCTTTCACGAAAGGTCGCGAAGCTGAGCGAGCCCTGCGCCGCCGCTAGTACCAGCGCGCCGATGACACCGAAGGCCGCCGCCTCCGTCGCCGTGGCCCAGCCGAAATACATTGAACCGATCACCAGCAGCACCAGCAGGATCACCGGGATCAGGAATCGCGAGTTCCAGACCCGCTCACCGAACGACATGCCCGGCTCCTTCGCCGGGCGCTGTTCCACCCGAAGGTAGTACCAGCCGATGACATAGGCGGAAAACATGGAGGCGAGGATCAATCCCGGAATGACGCCCGCCATGAAAAGCTGCGTGATGCTTTCGTTCACCGTCACGCCATAGACGATCAGCGCCAGCGAGGGCGGGATCATTAGGCCGAGCGTGGCAGACCCCGCCAGCGTGCCGATGACCATGAATTCAGGGTAGCCGCGCTTGCGCAGTTCGGGGATCGACATCTTGCCAACGGTGGTCAGCGTCGCGGCGGAAGAGCCTGAAACGGCAGCGAAAATCGTGCATCCGACCACATTGGTGTGTAACAACCCGCCCGGCAACCGCGCGAGCCACGGCGCGAGACCGCGAAACATATCCTCCGATAATCGTGTTCGATACAGGATCTCCCCCATCCAGATAAATAGCGGCAATGCCGTCAGTGTCCATGACGATGACGAGGTCCAGATGACCGTGATCATCGCATCCCCCGCAGGGCGCGAGGTGAACAGCGTCATGCCGACAAAGGCAACGCCCATCAGCGCCAGCCCGATCCACACGCCCGAGCCGAGGAGGAGGAAGAGAACAAAGAGGAAGACGGCGGTGAGGGTAAACTGATCCATCACTCCCGCGCCTCCGTGATATCAGGTTCCTCGACGCCGGTGTGGTTGGCGAAGAGGATGCGGACCAAATGATCCCAGAATGCGATGGCCAGAAGCACCGTGCCGACGCACATGGCCAGTTGCGGAATCCAGAGCGGGGTCTTGTCCAGCCCCTGGCTCACATCATTCAGCTTTTCCGTCCAGTAGGTCGTCTTGATCGCATAGCGTGCGAAATAGGTCGCGGTGACGGCAGCGACGCCATAGCACCAGATCTCGCCCCAGCGCCGCCAGCGCCCCAGCTTGCCCAGAATAAGCGAGACACGGATATGCGCCCCATGGTTCAGCGCATAGGCGAGCGAGAAGAACGATGCCGCCGCCATGCAGTATCCGGCGTAGTTCGAAGCGCCGGGAAAGGTGATGCCTACCCAGCGGGCGATCATCTGCCCGACGATGATCAGGAGGATCGCAATCAGGAAGAGCGCGCCAATGGCACCGCCCAGGAGATAGAGGCCATCAAGCCCCCGCCTTACAGTCTGTAGCATGAAACCGCCCTCTGGCCGGTGGCCCCCGCAGGGACAGATGGTCGGGGAGAGGCATCAACCCCTCCCCGCCTTGGCATCATTTGGCCTTGAAAGCCTCGATGATCGCTGCGCCCTCTTCGCCCGCTTCTGCGGACCATTCAGCGGCCATCGTCTCGCCGATCTTCGCGAGGTCAGCCGAAAGCGCCTCACCCGGTGCGCTGACGGTCATGCCATTGGCGGCCAGCTGCGCGACATACCAGTCGGCCAGCTGATGCGCCCGCGCGGTGCCTGCCGACTGCGCCAGAAGGGCGGAGGACTTCAGGCAGTTCTGCACCTGCGGGTCCAGCCCGTCGAACGCGTCTTTATTGGCAAACACGTAATTGCGCGGCAGCCAGGCCTGCGTGTCGTAGAAATGGGTCAGCTGTTCCCACACTTTCCGGTCATATCCGGTTGAGCCGGAAGAGACGAACGCCTCTGCCACGCCGGTTGCCAGCGCCTGCGTCAGCTCGGCCGCCTCGACCTGCACCGGCAACATGCCGGTCAGCTCCGCGAACCGCCCCGTCGCCGCGTTGTAGGAGCGGAACTTGATCCCCTCCATATCCGCCACGGTTTCCACCGGTTTCTTGAAGTAAAGGCCCTGCGCAGGCCACGGCACAGAATAAAGGAGGACGAGGTTCTGCTCATCCATGATGTCCGCCATCTTCGCTTCGGTTGCCTGGCGCAGCTTCTCGCTCGCCTCGAATGACGTGGCAAGGAACGGCACGCTGTCGATGCCGAAAATGGCATTCTCATTGGCATGGGCCGACATCAGCCGCTCGCCGATCGGGGCCTGTCCGGTCTGGACCGCACGTTTGATGTCGCCGCCTCCAAAGAGCGAGCCGCCCGCGTGGACGGTGATCGTCAGATCGCCGCCGGTGCAGACACCGACAGCCTCGGCAAAGAGTTTGCCATTTTCGCTGTGATAGTTGCTGTCGGCATAGGCCATCGGCATGTCCCAGTTTTCAGCCTGCGCCGCACCGGTTGCCGCGATCAGGGCACCAACGGCGGCACCGATCAGGGATGTGAATTTCATGGGATAGTCCTCTCTGTTGTGGTCGTTTTCTTCAGTCTTCAATCAGGTCTTCAATAGGGCAGGACGATCCGGCGCGAAGGGCGTCAGATCGACATTGGGGATCGTGCCGGTGATCAGCTGTGCCAGCCAGCGTCCTGTCTTCGGCCCGCCGGTCAGACCCACATGCTGATGGCCATAGCCAAGCCAGACGTTCGGGGCCGCGGGGGCCGCACCGATCACCGGCAAGCTGTCGGTCGTCGCGGGGCGATGCCCCATCCAGCGCTCGATCCGCTCATAGGTCAAATCAGGAAACAGCGCCTTCGTCTGTTTTTCCAGGAGCTTGAATGGCGCCTCCGAAGGCCCGGCCTCCAGCCCGCCAAACTCCACCACGCCCGCGCAGCGCATGCGGCCCTCCATCGGGGTGACGACGAATTTTCCGGCAGTGTTCATGATCGGCGCCTTGAGGGTGATGGAGGGGTTCACGAATTCCAGATGATAGCCACGTTCGGATTCGAGCGGCATCGCCACTCCCAGTTTGCGCGCCAGCGGCCCTGACCAGGCACCGGTCGTGACCACGATGCGGCTGGCGACGACAAATCCGTCATTTGTCTCGATGCCGGTGGCGCGCCCATCCTCCAGCCGCAGATCGCTGACCGTGGCGATCTTTACCTCACCGCCCTCGGCGCGGAAATGATCGTAAAGGGCCGAGACATAGGCACCAGGGTCGGTGATCGTTCCATGATCCGGGCACCGCACGCCAAATCCGAAGCGCCCCTTCAGGCCAGAATCATAGGCGGCGAGCGCTGCGGCATCCATCTCCTCGAACGCAAATCCGCGTTTTGTGCGAATGCTCCAGGCATAGCTGTCCGCCAGATAGGCCGCACGATCAGCATAGCCGAACAGATAATCGCCCACCTTGACGAACCGCTCCGCCGGTGTGCCCTTTGCGAGGCTTACATGCTGCTCGGCCGTGTCGCCCAGAACATCGGTCAACCCTTGTGATATCCGCTCCACCGCCGCGCCCGTGGCGTGGGCGAGATAACGGCGCAGGAACGGGAAGAGACGCGGCAGATAGGACCAGCGCAGGAAGAGCGGCTTCATCGGATCGAACAGCATTCCCGGTGCCTTGAAGATCAGCCCAGGCGTCGTCACCGGCACAACCGACGCTGCCGCCAGAATGCCCGCATTGCCATAGGAGGTGCCCGAGGCCGGCCCTTCCCGGTCGATCAGCAGTACCGGTACCCCGGCACGCTGCAACCAGATTGCGGTAGAGACGCCGACAATGCCCGCGCCGATCACGACGACCGGGCTCAGTTCCACTGGCTGATCAGAGGTTGACAGCACCAAAATCTCCCCTTGCTGCAATCGACCTTCGCAGACATCTACAATATGTCAACAAATTATCGATGTTCGTAGGCGAAGCTATCCATTGCTTGAGATTGCACTCATCTTGCGGTCTGTGGAAGCCCGAGCGTCGTCAAGGCCGGGAAAGGGATCGTCATGACCAAGGGAGGAGCGCGCGCCAGCGGCCGTGCCGATGTCGGCATTCTGATGCTGGAGACGAAATTCCCCCGCATCAGGGGCGACATCGGCAATCCTGAAACCTGGTCCTTTCCCGTTCGCTATCGCGTGGTTCGCGGCGCGTCACCCGATCTGATCGTGCGTCGGGGAGCGCCCGGCATGCTCGATCCGTTTGTCGAGGCGGGGCGCGAACTGGTCGCCGATGGCGCGCACCTGATCAGCACCAGTTGCGGGTTTCTCGCGCCTTTTCGCAATGATCTCGCCGCCGCTCTTGGCGTACCGGTCGCCGCCTCGGCGCTGGAACAGGCCGCATCGATACAGGCGATGCTGCCACCAGAACGCAAGGTCGGCATTCTGACAATCTCTGCCGAAACGCTCACCCCCGCTCACCTGACCGCCGCTGGCGTTCCGCCCGGCACACCGGTCGCCGGGGTTCCGGCGGGGTGCGAATTTCAGCGCGTTATTCTCGGCGATGAGGCCAAACTGGACACAGCAGAGGCGGAACGCGACATCGTCGATGCCGCGCGTGCCCTGCAAGCCGATCATCCCACGCTTGGTGCGATCCTGTTCGAATGCACCAACATGCCGCCCTACAAGGCCGCGGTCGCCGCAGCCACGGGTCTGCCAGTCTTTTCCATCGAGACCTATCTGAACTGGATGGTAAGCGCGATGCACCGGTAGGGTGGGCCTCGGCCCACCCTATGCCCGCCAGTCAGGCCCGGTTCATCCGGTTTTCGATCAGGTCCTCAACTACCGACGGATCAGCAAGGGTCGATGTGTCGCCAAGCGCGCCAAAGTCGTCTTCGGCAATCTTGCGCAGGATGCGGCGCATGATCTTGCCTGAACGGGTCTTTGGCAGGCCGGGAGCCCACTGGATGAGGTCCGGTTTGGCGATCGGGCCGATTTCCTTGCGAACCCAGTCGGACAGCTCCTTGCGCAGATCTTCGGTATATTCCTGCCCGCCCATCAGGGTGACATAGGCGTAGATACCCTGACCTTTCACATTGTGCGGGTATCCCACCACAGCGCTTTCAGCGACTTTTGGATGGGCGACAAGCGCGCTTTCGACCTCGGCCGTGCCCATGCGGTGGCCGGAAACGTTGATCACGTCATCCACGCGGCCCGTGATCCAGTAATAGCCATCCGCATCGCGGCGACAGCCATCACCGGTGAAATAGTAGCCCTTGTAGTCGGAGAAGTAGGTCTTCACGAACCGCTCATGATCGCCGTAGACCGTGCGCATCTGCGAAGGCCAGCTGTCCTTGATGCAGAGGACGCCCTCTGCCGCGGTTGTGGTGATCTCTTCACCGGTCGTCGGCTCCAGAATAACCGGCTGGATGCCGAAGAACGGCAGGGTGGCGGAGCCGGGCTTGGTCGGGACAGCACCCGGCAGCGGGGTCAGGAGGTGACCGCCGGTTTCGGTCTGCCACCATGTATCGACGATGGGACAGCGCCCGCCGCCGACGACATCATTGTACCAGTTCCACGCCTCCGGGTTGATCGGCTCGCCCACGGTGCCAAGGATGCGCAGATCGCTCAGATCGCATTTGGTGACATATTCATTCCCCTGCCCCATCAGCGCACGGATCGCTGTCGGCGCGGTATAGAACTGGTTCACCTTATGCTTCTCACACACCTGCCAGAAGCGCGACGCATCGGGATAGGTCGGCACCCCTTCGAACATCAGCGTGGTCGCCCCGTTCGCCAGCGGACCATAGACAATATAGCTATGACCGGTGACCCAGCCCACATCGGCCGTGCACCAGAAGATATCTCCGTCCTTGTAATCAAAGACATATTCATGGGTCATGCCCGCATAAAGCAAATATCCGCCTGTCGTATGCACCACCCCCTTTGGCATCCCGGTGGACCCTGACGTATAGAGGATGAAAAGCGGGTCTTCCGCGCCCATTTCCTCCGCCGGGCACTCGGTCGACGCCTCCGCCATCAGCGCGGTGCAGTCGAAATCGCGCCCCTCGGTCCATGTGGTCTGACCGCCGGTGCGCTTGACGACCAGCAGTTTCACATCGTCCGCCGTATGCAGCATCGCCTGATCTGCATTCGATTTCAGCGGCGTGTTCCTGCCGCCGCGCGGGGCTTCATCGGCTGTAATCACGACCTTGGCGTCGGAGCCGTTGACCCGCGCTGCCAGCGCATCCGGGCTGAACCCCGCGAAAACAATCGAATGGATCGCGCCGATCCGGGCGGAGGCCAGCATCGCATAGGCCGCCTCGGGGATCATCGGCATGTAGATGATGACCCGGTCGCCCTTGCCCACGCCTAGCCCCTTCAGCACATTCGCCATGCGGCAGACCTCAGCGTGGAGTTCAGCATAGGTGATGTGCTGCGCCTCATCCGTCGGGCTGTCAGGTTCCCAGATAATCGCCGTCTGATCGCCGCGCGTTGCCAGATGCCGGTCGATGCAGTTGGCCGCGACGTTCAACGTGCCGTCCTCGAACCATTTGATCGACACATCGGGATGCGCATAGGTTGTGTTTTTGACGGTGGAAAAGGGCTTGATCCAGTCCAGACGCTCCCGCGCCGCATCACCCCAAAAGCCATCGGGATCGGCGATGGAGCGGTCGTACATCACCTTGTATTTTGACGCATCGATATGGGCGTTGGCGGCCATGTCGGCGCTCGGCGGATAGGTCTTGTCAGTCATCGGGGCGTTCCTCGTTTTCGTCTTTTTGCTGGCGCGATTTTACCCGTGCCCGACACGTCCGTCACGGGGCCACGCTGTCGCTGGCGCTTTGGTCGTAGGACTAAAGCGCCAGGTATTCCTGGCGCAGTTCGGCATTGTCCAGCACTTCCTGCGCGGTGCCGTCAAAGACAACCTGCCCCATGTCGAGGATGATCGCACGATCAGCCAGATGCAGTGCCGCAATCGCGTTCTGCTCCACGATCACCGTGGTCATGCCCAGCGTCTTGATATGCTCCAATGTCTTCTCGATCTCCTGAACGATGACCGGGGCCAACCCCTCATAAGGCTCGTCCAGCAGCAGGAGTTTGACATCGCGCGCCAGCGTCCTGCCGATGGAAAGCATCTGCTGCTCACCGCCCGACAGGGTCGTCCCTTCCTGCTTGCGCCGCTCACCGAGGCGGGGAAAGAGCTCGTAAATGCGCTCGATCGACCAACCCTTGGGCGGCGCGATCTGCGCCAGTTGCAGGTTTTCCTCGACCGTCAGGCCCTGAATGATCCGCCGGTCTTCCGGCACCAGCCCGACCCCGCAGCCCGACGCCTCGTGCGCCTTCATGTCATGTAGCGCCTGATGGTCCAGCCAGATCTCACCCTTGTTCAGCTGCGGGTCATCCACACGCGCGATCGCGCGTAAAGTAGATGTCTTGCCCGCGCCGTTGCGGCCCAGAAGCGCGACGATCTCGCCTTCGTGGATGTTAAAGCTGACACCCTGCACAATATAGCTTTCGCCATAATAGGCATGGATATCATGGGCGGAAAAATAGGCCGGTGCGGAGCCGACGCTTTTGCTGGTGGCCATGTGATCCCTCGTTATCGTGTCTTGTGTTCCGTCCAGCGGGCTCATCGCGCGCCTCCCTCAACCGGGTGTCAGAGATGGGCCCCGCCCAGATAGGCTTCCTGCACTTTCGGATTGCCTTTGATGTTCTCGGGCATGTCCTCGACGATCGGGTGTCCCTGCGCCAGGACCGTGATTTTCTGCGCCAGCGAGAACACCACATGCATGTCATGCTCGATGATCAGAATGGTCAGACCGGTGGCACTGATTTCCTTCAGAAGATCAATGGTCGCATTGGTATCAGCCCGCGCCATGCCTGCCGTTGGCTCATCCAGCAGCAACAGTTTCGGCTTCTGCACCAGTCCCATCGCCAGCTCCAGCCGCCGCTTGTTGCCGCGCGACTGGGAATTGGCGGTCTGGTGCATCATATCCTTCAGGCTGACATTCTCCAGCGCTTCTTCCGCCGCGATACGGATCTCATTTTCGCCATGCAGAGGCGACCACAGCGACGGCTTGTAAGCGCCATCGCGTTTCGCGAATGCGGGGATCATGACATTTTCCAGTAAGGTCAGCTCGCCGAAAATCTCCGGCGTCTGGAAAACGCGGGTAACACCCGCCTGATTGATCTCGTGAGGTTTTAGCCCGATGAGCGACGTGCCGTTGAAGATGACGGAGCCGGTATCGGGTATTAGACGCCCAACGAAGCAGTTCAGCAAGGTCGACTTGCCCGCGCCGTTCGGCCCGATGATGGCGTGAACCTGACCTTCCTCGACATCGAGGTTCACATCGCGCAGCGCCTGCAATCCGCCAAAACGCTTGTTCACATTCTGAACGCTGAGAATGCCCATTGTCTCGTACCTCACTCAGCCGGAGTTGTGACAGGGGCGGATGTGCCACCATCGGATTTCTTGCCGCGGTTGGTGATCCGCTGCAGCCCTTCCATCAGCCCGCCGGGCAGGAAGATGACGACCAGCATGAACATCAGGCCCAGCGTCAGGTGCCAGCCCTTGCCGACGAACGGATAGATGATGTCAACCACGATGTTCTCAAGACCGTCCGGCAGCCAGTAGAACCACTGGTGCAGGATGCTCTCGTTGATCTTGGAGACGATGTTTTCCATGTACTTGATGAAACCAGCGCCCAGAACCGGGCCGATCAGGGTGCCGGCACCGCCAAGGATGGTCATCAGGACAACTTCACCCGAAGCGGTCCAGAACATCCGCTCCGCCCCGACCTGGGTGTCCATCGCAACCAGAAGACCACCGGCGAGGCCAGCATACATGCCCGAGATCACGAACGCCGTCAGCGCATAGGGGCGTGTGTTGACGCCAGTGTAATTCAGGCGGTTCTGGTTGGTCTTCACTGCCCGCAGCATCATGCCAAAGGGCGAGCGGAAGATGCGGATCGAGACATAGAAGGCGATCAGCATCACCACAGCGGCGAAGTAGTAGCCAAAGTTGAACGTGAACAGCCAGTCACCTATCGCCATCTCGTAGCTGGCGCGCATGTCGATCCCGAAGAGGCTGGCGGTCGGCGTCGCCCCCGGCTCCAACGCGCTGTCGAGGATGCGCGGGTCGTTCACCTTGGGCTGCAACCCCGTCTCACCACCGGTAATCGGTGTTAGAACCGAATAGGCCAGCGAATAAGACATCTGCGCGAAGGCCAGCGTCAGGATCGAGAAATAGATGCCCGACCGGCGCAGACTGATGAACCCGACAACCAGTGCAAAAAGGCCCGCCACGATGATCGACACGATCATGCCTGGAATGACATTCATCGTCAGCAGTTTCATGATCCATATGGCGGCGTAGGACCCGACACCGAGGAACGCCGCGTGACCGAAGCTGAGATACCCGGTCAGACCAAAGAGGATGTTGAAGCCGATGGCGAAGATGCCAAAGATCACCAGCCGCTGCATCAGGTCGGGATAACCCGCGTTGAACTGCGCGAGGTCCGATCCTTCGGGAAAGGGATTCAGGATGAAGGGCGCGAAGACCAGCATCACAAGAACCATCAGGAACAGGCGCGTATCTTTTTTGTCGAGGTTCAGCATGACTATTCCTCCATCACGCCCTTGCGACCCAACAGCCCGCGCGGGCGGGTCAGGATCACAATGATGGCGACCAGGTAGATGATAATCTGGTTGATACCGGGCAGCACATCCAGGACCTCGGTCATGGAGGCGAAGCTTTCAAGCACGCCAAGCAGGAACCCGGCCAGCACCGCCCCACCGAGGGAGCCCATGCCCCCCACGACCACCACCACGAAACTGAGGACAAGGAAGTCCATGCCCATATGGTAATTGGGCGAATTTATGGGCGTGTACATCACCCCCGCCAGCCCCGCGACGCAGGCCGCCAGCGCGAACATGATGGTGAAGCGCTTGTCGATATTGATGCCCAGAAGGCCGACGGTTTCACGATCTGCCATGCCCGCGCGCACGACCATTCCGAAGGTCGTGAATTGCAGGAACATGAAGACACCACCGATCATGACCGCCGCGAAGGCAAAATAGACGAGCCGCCAGTAGGGATAGATGATCGACCCTGCGCCAAGACCAAAGGCCGCGCCGAAGTCGAAGCTGCCCGAAAACGCTGACGGTGCCGGTGTTGGGATCGGGTTTGCGCCGTAGAAATACTTGATGATCTCCTGCAACACGATGGCAAGGCCAAAGGTCACGAGGATCTGGTCCGCATGGGGCCGCTTGTAGAAATGCTTGATCAGGCCGCGCTCCATCACCAGCCCAATCAGCGCCATCACCGGGATCGCGAACAGGATCGACAGGGGCACCGACCATTCGATGATGGAGGCGCCGGTCTCCGGCCCGAACCATTCATGGACGTAAGGTGTCTCGACCTTGAGGGGCTGGCCGAGGAAGTCAGTGCGCGTCTCGTCAATCGTCGTGTGCGACAGGGTCAGGATCCGGCTGAGCGTCACAGCACAGAATGCCCCCAGCATGAAAAGCGCGCCATGCGCGAAGTTCACCACGCCGAGCGTGCCGAAGATCAGCGTCAGACCAAGCGCGATCAGCGCATAGGCAGACCCTTTGTCGAGCCCGTTCAGGATTTGCAGGATAATGGCGTCCATGGGTTCATCCCTCTGGTTTAAGAGGTTTCGACCGGCACCTTGCCGCCGGGTCGATTGTCTGGCTTGCGGGGCGGACAGACCGCCCCGCACGGGGCCCTTATGCGGACCCTTTGCCTGGATCAGATGGCGTTAAGCGCCAGCGTTACAGGTGCCGAGCGCGCCGCCCGCGAACTGCGGGTGATCGGGCGCGTAGGTGACCTGATCGACCGGCGTGACTTCGACGATCTCCAGAAGGTCGAACTCGGAGGACGGGTTCTCTTTACCCTTCACGACGAGCACATCCTTGAAGCACTGGTGATCTTCGGCGCGGTACAGCGTTTTGCCGTTGCCCATGCCGTCGAACTCAAAGCCTTCGAGGGCTTCGACCACGCCGCAGGGGTTGAACGTGCCCGCACGCTCCACAGCATCTGCATAGAGCAGCGCCTGCACATAGCAGGTGTGCGCAGCCTGGGACGGCGGGAAGCCGTATTTGGTGCCGAAGGATTTCACGAAGGCTTTGGACCCTTCATCCGTCAGCGACCAGTGCCAGTTTGTGGAACCGAAGATGCCCTTCACGTTGGCACCCGCACCCTTCGCCATCAGGCGCGAATAGAGCGGCACAACGATCTCGAAGTTCTTGCCGTTGACGACGCGGTCGCGCAGGCCAAACTGAACGGCGTTGGTCAGCGAGTTGACCATGTTGCCGCCGTAGTGGTTCAGCACGAGAACATCGGCATCGGACTGCAGAACCGGCGTGATATAGGCCGAGAAGTCGGTCGCCGCGAGCGGTGTGAGCACGGTGTTTACCGTCTCCCAGCCCATGGCTTCGGTGGATTCTTTCACGGCCTGCTCGGTCGTGTAACCCCAGTTGTAATCTGCCGTCAGGTGATAGGCCTTGCGGTCCTTGCCATAGTTGGCACCCAGCACCGGCGCGAGCGCGGCACCCGACATGTAGGAGTTGAAGAAGTGACGGAAACCGTTCGCCTTTTTGTCCTTGCCGGTCGTGTCATTGGAATGGGTCAGGCCCGCCATGAAGATGACGCCCGCTTCCTGGCAGAGCGCCTGAACCGCCACGGCCACGCCCGAGGACGAGCCGCCGGTGATCATGATCGCGCCGTCTTTTTCGATCATCGACTTGGCCGACGCGCGGGCCGCATCCGACTTGGTCTGCGTGTCGCCGGTGACGAACTCGACCTTCTTGCCGAGAATACCGTTACCCTTCAGAGCGTTAGAACTGAAGGTCTCCATCATGCCATTGTCAGCACCGGTGCCGTTCAGATGCTCGACCGCAAGCTGATAGGCCCGCAACTCATCCGCGCCCTCGTCGGCATAGGGACCCGATTGCGGGACGTTGAAGCCCAAGGTCACCGTTGACCCTGTCGGCTCGTTCAGGAATCCGTGCGACGCGGCCCATGACCGGCCGGTGAAAATCGTGGGTGCCGCGAGGCCGGCACCAAGGGCGACACCACCCTTCAGCATCCCGCGACGGCTGAGCTTGTAATGAGACATGCGTCTCCTCCCAAATTATGGACCAACAGTTCCGCACCCCGCATGGGTTAACGGTTCGTTAAGCCTTCTACTTGCCCGGGTAGTATGCCTCGCATTGTAAATTAATCAATAACCATTTGATTTAGATGGGTTTTTTTGTTAATTTATATATCGTCAATTTTCCTGTATTGTTAATTATTAACACTCTATCATAATTTTTGCCCACGGTAGAAAGGCTTACCGCAATGCAGCGAACCATTACCGGCCTTCGCATCCGCGAAAGGCGGCGCGAGTTGGGATTGCGTCAGCGTGACGTGGCGTCAGAGGTCGGCGTTTCGGCGGCCTATCTGAACATGATCGAACGCAACAAACGGGGAATCGGCGCGCCCCTTCTGGCACGGGTCGGCAAGGCCCTGGCGCTCACGGTGGATCAGTTGGACGGCTCGGCGGAACGGCGACTGCGTGACCGGCTGGTCGCGCTTCTCGACGATCCGGCGCTGGCGCGCGCGCGACTGCCCGAGGCGGAAATTGACGAGCTGATCGCGCGCATGCCCGAATGGGCGCGTGCCATGGCCGATCTACATCGCAGCTATCGCGACGCGACCGGGACCATCGAGGCGATGGAGGACCGGCTGACCCATGACCCGGCGCTCGGCTCCGCCGTCCACGCAATGCTGACCGAGATCACGGCGCTGCGTTCGACCTCGGAGATCCTTGCCGAGGGCGGTCAGATCAACAGGGCGCAGCGCGCCCGGTTCGAGCAGATCATGTTCGAGCAGTCATCAAGGCTGGCCGATACCGGTGCCTCGCTCGCCGATTATTTTGATCGCACCGCCGAAGCCCGCCGCCGCCGCACCCCCCATACCGATGCCGAAGAGGCGCTGGCGGCCATCGACGGCCTCGACAGCCGCATCGAGCAAATGGCCGAGGACGCCCGGCGCGCCCTCGACAAGCTGATGGGCGGCGCGGCGAGGGGCGACCTCGTGCGCGGGCTGGAGCTGGCCCAGACGCGTCCGACCATGCTGCCCCCCGAAGCGGGGTATCTGGAGCGGCGCCAGGCCCTGGCGATGAACGTGGCGGAGGCCTATTACGGCGAGATTTTCGAGGGCCTGATCGAGGAAGGCTTCGCGCCGGAGCCGGAGGCACGATCCGACGAAGCCGTGGCCATCATGCGCACCGAACTGGCGCAGCGCCTTGCCGATGCGCTGGTCCTGCCCGCATGGCATCTGTTGTCGACGGGCAGCAAGACCGGTTGGGACATCGAAGCGATTGCACGCATGGCCGATGGCGAGACAGCGCTGGCCTTCCGGCGCATGGCCTGCCTTGGCGGGCTGGACGGGCCGCGCGCCGCCCATGTCTCGGTCGATGCGGCGGGGCGCGTGCTGGCGCGGCGCGGCGCGCTGGACCTGACACCGCGCGGGCGGCAATTCGATTGCCCGGTCTGGCCCGTTCACCGCGCCCCGGCAGGCGGCACGTTGGTCGCGCCGGTGGAGTTGCCGGAGGTGGAGCGCAGCCTCGCGATCGCCTGGGCACGGGCCGACGGCATGGCGGCGGAGATGCTGCTGTTCGACATGCCCTCCGCCGCGAAGACAACCTATGGCGCGACAGGTGCCGGCAAGCCGCTGCAGGTCGGGCCCGATTGCAGGATCTGTTCCTGGCGCGACTGCGCGTGGCGGCGTGAGGATGCGGTTGTGGGTTAGGTAATCCGACGGTGGGCCGGGGCCCACCCTACGGGCTCATCTTTCGCCGTGCTGGTGCGACGATCAGGATCACCCCGACGATGGCCGCTGTGAGGCCGATCAGAACCGGCCATGTCGGCACCTCGCCGAGGATGATCGCGCCGAGCAGGACGCCGATCCCGGCGCGGAGATAAGCCTGCGACGCGGTGCCGAGCGCGCCAATCGTCCCCAGAAGCCGGAAATAGATAAGAAGCGCGCAACCGGTGCAAAAGACCGACAATATGAGCGTCGCGCCGAGGGCGGTCAGGCCGGGGCGCAGGGCCAGCGGGTCCTCCAGCACGAATGCCAGCGGGACGAGGACCACGGTCGCCCAGGTCATGGTCCCAAGCGCTGTCTCCAACGCGCCGATGGCTTTGAACCGCCGTCCGTGGATCGCCGCGAACGCATAGAGCGCTGCCCCAGCGAGACAGGCCAGTTGTCCGGCTACGGCATCACCAAAACCGGCAAGCGCATCCATGCCGATGATCAGGATCACACCGCCGAAAGCGACCAGCGCGCCGAGAGCCCTGCGCCATGCCAACGCCTCATGCCGGGTGATGAAAGCGGTGATCAGCACGACAAAGAGGGGCGAGGTGGAATTCAAAACGCTCGCCAGCCCTGCCCCCACGAATTGCTGACCCCAGGCCAGCACCGTCCACGCACCGATGCTGTTGAGGATGGACTGGAGGCCAAGCCGCGCCCATATCCCTGCGCCGCGCGGTAACCGGCGGCCCCGCGCCACAAGAACCAGCGAAAGGACAAGCGCCGCGCCCGCGACGCGCAGCGCAATCAGCGTGACCGGCGGGATTTCGGCAACCGCAATCCTGATGAAGAGATAGGACGAGCCCCACAGCACCGCGAGCAGGCCAAGCAGGAGGTATTCGCGGATCGGGACGATGGGCGGTGACATGGTGGCTACCTGATGTGATGACGGTCGGAGGTCTACGGGACGCCGCCTGTCATACCTGATTTCCCCCCTCAACGCTTCGCTGCCGAGCGAAGTATGAGGGGCAGCCCCGCGCCAACAGCGGCATCGGGCGCGGGCCCCTGGGCGGCAGGTTTGCCCGATCGCGGATATTGCTTCATCCTCTTCGACAATTGACCGCCCAGGTATTGGAGCCCGATGCGGCACGTTTTTCTTCTTGCACTTTCATCGCTGATCCTCGCCGCCCCTGCTGCGAGCGAGCCACATCCCCCCTCTACCGGAGATGTCATCGGGGACGCGCGGCTGATCATTGCGTCCCAAAAGGATGATGTGCGTCTCTGGCCGAAACCGCCGCGGGTTGCGATTTTCTATGATGTGCCCGCCGCTGACCGACCATCATCCCCTATTTCGACGATGTCAGACAAAGGATCGAGGACGCGGTCAACTGGCCGGGCGATGCGCCCTTCTTTGCCGAATGGTCCTATCGCGCGCTGCCTGTCACATGGCCCGCACCGGATCAGCCGCTGGACTTGACCGTGCGGGGCACGAATGCGTCGGATGCGCGGTTTATGATGCAGATCCTCGGCAAGGAAGCGCATGAGATCGACATTGTCGCAGTGGTGGGTGACAGAAAAACCGTTGCGCTGTTCAACACTCTCCGGCGGCTGCCGCAGTCAAGCGCGCGCTATCAGGCGCGCGGATCGCAAGCACGGTGCTTTTACGCCTCGCAATCCAGTCAGGGCCTGCGATTGGGTGCCTATGTCTCGATTATCGCCGGACCGGATGATGAGGAACTGGAGGACTGCGTCTGGGAAGAAATGCTGCACACGCTGGGACCGCTGCGGGATGCAAATGGCTCGGCGTTTTTCTCTTTCGATAACACCGCAACGCTGGAAGATCGTGCCGGGAGGCGGGCCAACGATCTGCTGTTGATCCGCGCCTTGTATGAAAGCGGTGCCGGGCCGGGCTGCGACCCGGAGGTGGTTCTGGAGCATCTGGGACAATTGCTGCGGTAGGGTGGGCTTAAGCCCACCGTGGCCGTCGCGACCCTGCGCCCGGCCCCTGCCCCATTGACCGCATGGACGCGCCGTCTCACACTGCCCCGAACACCGGACGACAGTTCCGGATATGGGAGTGAAATGGCATGACGCAGCGGGTTCTCATCGTCGAGGATGAACCTCATATCGTGGAATCGCTGACCTTCATCCTCTGCCGTGAGGGGTTCGAGGTCGCGGCACTGACCGATGGCGAGGCGGCATTGACGGCGCTGGCGGAGGCGGTTCCGGATGTTCTGGTTCTTGACGTGATGTTGCCGGGGATGAGCGGGTTCGATCTGCTGCGCATGGTGCGCGATCAGCCCGCGCTGGCCGATTTGCCGGTGCTGATGCTGACCGCAAAGGGCCAGCGGCGCGACCGGGAGGTGGCAGAGGCCGCCGGGGTCAGCCGGTTCATCACCAAGCCCTTTTCCAATGCCGACGTGGTCGAGGCGGTCAAGGAGCTGGCGCAATGAACGGGGCGGCGCGGTGACCGGCCCGCCCGAAGCCGACGACGCGCCCGCGCCGCCTGGTGATGACGGCGACCTGATCGCCGCCAAGCGGCGCGATGCGGCGCTGATCCTGCCGCTCGCCGGTCTGGCGCTTCTGACGCCACCGGTGATTGGCGTTTTCGGGGCAGAGGCGGCGGTGCTTGGCGTACCGCTGATCGTTGTGTACCTCTTCGGGGCCTGGGCCGGATTGATTGTCTGCGCCGCCTTCCTGTCGCGCCGGTTGATGGCGGATACGGATCCGGGACCGGGGGGATGACGCTGGGCTCCGACATCATTGTCGCGGTCTCGCTCGGCTATGTGGTGATCCTGTTTGCGCTGGCCTGGTGGGTCGATAAACGTGCGGCGCGCGGTGGGGCGGCGTGGCTCCGATCACCGGTGATCTATACCCTGTCGCTGTCGGTCTACTGCACGGCCTGGACCTTTTATGGCGCGGTTGGATCGGCAGCGCGCAACGGGTTGGAGTTCGCCACGATCTATCTGGGACCGACGCTGGTTTTCATCGGCTGGTGGTGGCTGATCCGCAAGCTGGTGCGGATCGGGCGGGTCCACAGGATCACCTCCATCGCCGATATGATTTCCTCGCGTTATGGCAAATCGGGCGGGTTGGCGGCTGTCGCAACACTGGTCGCCGTGGTCGCAGCGACGCCTTATATAGCGCTTCAGTTGCAGTCTCTTACGCTCAGTTATGAAGCTATCACAGGAGGTAATTCAGGACAGGATGCGCGCATCGCCTTTTGGGCGGCGATGGGTCTGGCGCTGTTCACGATCCTCTTCGGCACACGCTCGCTCGACGAGAACGAGCGCCATCACGGCGTCGTCGCGGCCATCGCGATGGAGGCTGTGGTGAAGCTGACAGCGCTGATCGCGGTCGGGCTCTATGCGGTGTTCTGGGTCGCGGGCGGGGTCGAGGCCACATTCGCCACCACAAGCGCCGCAAGCCTGCGCACGGAGGAGGTTTTCGGCCCACGCTGGATGACGCTGCTGTTCCTCGCCGGGGCCGCCATCATCTGCCTGCCGCGCCAGTTTCAGGTCATGGTAGTGGAGAACACCGATGAGCGCCATCTGGCAACGGCGAGCTGGATGTTCCCGACCTATCTCCTCCTCATCTCGTTCTTCGTGCTGCCGATTGCGGTGGTGGGGCTGGGCGCGATGCCCGAAGGATCGAACCCGGACCTCTTCGTGATGACCCTGCCGCTGACGCGGGGGGACGATGTGCTCGCGATCCTCGCCTTTATCGGCGGGTTCTCGGCGGCGACGTCAATGGTGATCGTCTCGACCATCGCGCTGTCGACGATGGTATCGAACCACATCGTCGCGCCGCTCTCGGTGCGGGTCCTCGCACTGCGCGGGCAGGAGCGGTCAGGCGATGTGCGCCGGGTCCTGCTGACCTCTCGCCGGGTGGCGATCCTGATCATTCTTCTGCTCGGCTATATCTATTTCAGCATCGCCGGGCGGTCGGAGGCGCTGGCCGCCACCGGGCTGATCGCATTCTGCGGCGTTGCGCAGTTCCTGCCTGCGCTGGTCGCCGGTATTTTCTGGCGCGGGGCGACGCGCTCGGGCGCGCTGGCGGGGCTGTGTATCGGCTTCGCAATCTGGCTCTTCACGCTCTACCTGCCGAGCTTTGGCGGCGATGTCGTGCTGCCCGCGCGGGTCATCGCCGATGGTGTGTTCGGCATCGGCATCCTGCGGCCCTACGGATTGTTCGGCGCATCGGGCGCGGACCCGCTGGTCCATGCAACGGTATGGAGCATCGGGCTGAACACCGCCGCGCTGGTTCTGGTGTCGCTGGCCACGAAGGTGAGCCCGCTGGAGCGGTTGCAGAGCGCGCTGTTCGTCGATGTGTTCCGGGCGGAACCCGGGCGTGCCTTCGGCGTGGTGCGGCGCAGCGCGGCCTCCGGAGATCTTTATGTTCTGGCGCAGCGCATCCTCGGCAGTTACGCGGCGACGATGGTTTTCTCCAGCGCGGCACAGTCGCAGGGCAAGACCGGCGGCCTGCCTGACCCGACGCCGAGTTTCATCTCGCGGCTGGAGCGGGAACTGGCCGGATCGGTCGGCGCGGCCTCGGCCCATGCGATGGTCAACCGGATCGCGGGCGGCGAGACGATTTCCATGGAGGCGCTGGTGGAGATGGCGGACGAGAACGCCAAACTGCGCCGCGCGACCGAGGCGCTGCGCGCCAAATCGGCGGAGGCGGAACAATCGGCGCGCCAGCTGCGCGCGGCCAACGAGCAATTGAAGACGCTGGATGCGCAGAAGGACGAGTTTCTGAGCCAGGTCAGCCACGAATTGCGCACGCCAATGACATCCGTGCGATCCTTCGCCGAGATCATCGAGCAAACGCCGGATCTGGATGCGGAAAACCGAAGCCGCTTCGCCGGGATCATCCAGTCCGAGAGCCTGCGCCTGACGCGGTTGCTGGATGAGATCCGTGATCTGAGCTTTCTCGACGATCAGGCCGCCGCTGCCAAAATCCGGCCCGTGGAGGCCGAAGCGGTGCTGCGCGCGGCTGCCGAAATCGCCCTCGCCCCCCATGGGCGCGACAAGGCGATGCTGACCTGGGATCAGCGCGCGGGCGAAGCGGTGATCGGTGCCGATGCCGACCGGCTGTCGCAGGTTTTCATCAACCTGATCTCGAACGCGATCATCCATAATGACAAGCCGGTGGCGCGGATCGAGTTGCGCAGCTTTCTGACCGCCGATGACTACCGCGTCGAGGTGATCGACAACGGCCCCGGTGTCGCGCCGGAGGACCGCGAGCGGATCTTCGAGACGTTCTTTCGCCGCTCCGCCGCCGGGTCCGCGGGCCTCGGCCTGCCGATTTGCCGCAAGATCATCCGGCTCTTCAATGGCACGATCAGCGTCGATGCCGCGCCGATGGGCGGCAGCCGGTTCACGGTGCGCGTGCCGCTGCTGAAAGCCATGCGCGCCGCCGAATGACCGGCCGCCATCGGCGCGATCACGTTTCGCCACCGGGATGAAATAATGGGTCTGCATTGTTGACCTAACCAGGTATCGGCGGCATCGTTTCGCCATGGAAACTCAATCAGGCACGCTGGGCTGGCAGCCCCATTATGCCGACCGCATGGCGGGCATGCAGGCGTCGGAAATTCGCGAACTCCTGAAAATGATCGAACAACCGGGGCTGGTATCGTTCGCGGGCGGCATACCGGACCCGGCGCTCTTCCCGCAGGAGGAGATCAGGCACGCCTATGACGAAGTTCTGGCAAGCGCTGACAGTGCAGCCAAGGCCCTGCAATACTCGCCGAGCGAGGGCGATGACGGGCTGCGCGACTGGATCACCGGCTATATGACCGCACGCGGCGTGCCCTGCACGCGCGACAACATTCTGATCACCAGCGGATCGCAGCAGGCGCTGGAATTTCTGGGCAGGCTGCTGATTTCCCCCGGTGATACGGCGCTGGTGACCGCACCTACATATCTGGGCGCGTTGCAGGCGTTTTCCGGCAATCAGCCCCGCTATGACCGGCTTGGCCTCCACCCGACCAACTGCACCGCCGCGTCCTATGCCGATGCGGCCCATGCAGCGGGCGGGCGCGTGGCGCTGGCTTACATCGTGCCCGATTTCGCCAACCCGACCGGCGAGACCGTGACCAAGGTCGCGCGCGCCGATCTGATCGAGACCATGCGCGATGGCGATGTGCCGATCATCGAGGACAATCCCTACGGCGCATTGCGGTTCGAGGGGACACCCGTGCCGTCCGTGCAGGCGCTGGATGTGGCGCAATGTGGCAGCATCGACCGGTCGCGCGTCATCTATTGCGGCTCCTTCTCCAAGATCTTCACGCCGGGCCTGCGCGTTGGCTGGGTCTGCGCCGCGCGCGAAGTGGTCACCAGGCTGACCCTGATCAAGCAGGCGAGCGATCTGAACAGCCCGCGCATCAACCAGCTGATCATGCTGCATCTGGCGGAAAGCGTCTATGCAGCCCAGGTCGCGAAGGTGATCGCGGCCTACCGCACCAAACGCGATGCGATGCTGGCGGCACTGGACGCCCATATGCCCGACGGGGTCGCGTGGTCCCATCCCGAAGGCGGCATGTTCATCTGGGTCACGTTGCCCGATCATGTGGACGCCGCCACCCTGTTGCAGGAGGCGGTAAGCGAGGCGCAGGTCGCCTTCGTGCCGGGGCGCGCGTTCTTTGCCGATGGCAGCGGCGCGAATACAATGCGCCTCAGCTATACCATGCCCGCCCGCGATCAGATCGATAGCGCGATTGCGCGACTGGCCAAAGTGCTGTCCGCTGCCATCGGGCGCTGAGGGCCCACCACGCGCCCATATGCGAAAGGTCCATCCCGTTCATGTCGTCCGAAATCGCGATCATCGGTGCCGGCCCCGCCGGTCTGGCAGCGGCGGAAATGCTGATCGAGGCGGGACACGTGCCGGTGATCTACGAGAGCAAACCGAGCCCCGCACGCAAATTCCTGATGGCAGGCAAGTCGGGGCTGAACCTGACCATGGATGCGCCCGCCGCGGCGTTCATGGATACCTTTCGCTGCAACGCCCTGCGCCCGGCGCTGGCGGCCTTCGGGCCGCGGGACGTGCAGGATTGGGCGCGCGATCTGGGGGAGCCGTTATTCACCGGATCGTCGGGGCGGGTGTTTCCTGAGGCGATGAAGGGCTCGCCCCTGTTGCGCAAATGGCTGGCGCGGCTGGCGGCTGGCGGCGCGATCCTGCGCAGGCGCTGGGCCTGGACGGGGTTCGAGAACGATGCGCTGCGTTTCGAGACGCCGGACGGCGTGGAACTGGACCGCCCGCGCGCGACGGTTCTGGCATTGGGCGGAGCAAGCTGGCCGCAACTTGGCTCCGACGCCGCATGGGTGCCATGGCTGGCGGCGAAGGGCGTGCGGCTGGCCCCGTTCAAACCGGCGAATATGGGGTTCGAACACGAATGGTCCGCACATTTTCGCGACCAGTTCGCGGGCACCCCGGTGAAAGGCATCGGCTTGTCGGTCGGGCAGCACCGGATCAGGGGCGAGTTCGTGATCGCCGGCTATGGCGTCGAGGGCAGCGCGATCTACGCGCTTTCCGCCCGCCTGCGCGACAGCGACGCGCCGCTGGTGCTGGATCTGACACCGGATCGAAGCGAGGCTGCGCTGGTCCGTCGCCTGTCGCGCCCCCGCGGCAAGGCATCGCGGTCCAACTTTTTGCGCAAATCCATCGGGCTGCGCGGTGTGAAGGCCGGATTGCTGCGTGAGCTGGCACCCGATGCGCCGGAGGAGCCGCGCGCGCTTGCCCAGATCATCAAGGCGCTGCCGCTGCCCCTGACCGGCCCGCGTCCGATCGCCGAAGCGATCTCATCGGCGGGTGGCGTCGCGTGGGACGGGCTGGATGAGCGATTGATGCTGCGCGCCCTGCCCGGCGTATTCGCCGCGGGCGAGATGCTGGATTGGGAGGCACCAACGGGCGGCTATCTTCTGACCGCCTCCATCGCCACCGGGCGTCTGGCCGGGCGCGGCGCGGCCGCATGGCTGGCTCAGTCTGCCAGCAGATCGGCCACGGCCTGACGCAGCACCGCCTCATCGGCGGGCTGCTCCACTGGATTACCCGCGCGATGGCCCCAGATCGACTGGATCGGGCGCAGCTCCGCATCAGGCATCTGCGGCACCTCGATCGCGCTGTCATCGGCGGTGAAATAGAGGTCGGTGACCGAGGGCAGGATGATCGTGCGCGCCCGGATCGCGCCGAGCGCGCCGCCGAGATCACCCTTGAAGACGTCGTTGTCCGCGATGTCGGAGCGGGTCCATGTATCGAGCATGGACAGAAGATCATGGGGATCGCGGTGCATGAACCGTCCCTCCCACGCGGTCTTGATATAGTCTTCCAGCGCGGTGAACCCGATGCTGCGCCACAGCTCTTCGCGGTAGAAAGCCTGGCTCATCGCCCAGCCGGCATAGATGCGGGCAAAGGCCGTCAGGCCGCGTTCGGGATGAGCGATGAAGCGGCCATCCTGCCAGGCCGGATCGGCCATGAGCGCGCTGCGCAGCCCATCGAGGAAGACCTTGTTATGGGGCGTTGTACGCGCCGAGGTGCAGGTCGCGCAAATCCGCGCCACACGGTCGGGGAACAGCGCCCCCCAGTGGAGCGCCTGCTGACCGCCCATGGACCAGCCATAGATCAGCGCCAGACGGGTGATGCCGAACACCTCCCGCAACAGCCGCTCTTGCGCGTGGACATTGTCCCAGTGGCCGAAGGCGGGGCGCGGATGCGGGGCGGCGAGATTGCTGGGCGAGGATGACAGCCCGTTGCCGAACTGGTTGGGAATGACGATGAACCAGCCGTCGGGGTCTAGCACCCTGCCCGGCCCGATCAGCCAGTCGATATCGCCGTGATGCGCGCCATAGGAGGTCGGGTAGAGGATCGCGTTGGAGCGGTCGGCATTGAGCGTGCCATAGGTCGCATAGGTGATCTGCGCATCGGGCACCGTTTCGCCCGATTGCAGGGTCAGCGTGCCGAGGGCGAAGGTTTCGGGAGCGGGCATGTTGGGGTTTTCCTCCTGAGGGGCTTTGGCGGTCAGGGCCGCGTCAGCATCGCCTCGACCAGTTCCTGTATGTGCAATGCCTCTGCCGGGGTGGCCAGAAGATGCGGCGCGCCCTGCATGGCCTTGTGCATCTCGGTCAGCTGGCCGCCGAGGGCGATGGCGCGCGGCTCACCCTCAGGGGGCGGAATGTCCTGCCAGGGGCCGCCATCGGAGGTCGAGAGACTGAAGAACTCCGCAACGCGCCAGCTGCGCGCCGCGCCCTTGATCGTCAGCTCCTGCCGGTCCGGCTGCGCGCCGCCGACCGCGCCAAAGATGCTGACCGGCGTGCCGTTGGCGGCTTCGACACGCGCGGCGATGTGGGTCTCGCATAGCTTCGGATCGGCGGGATAGTCGGCGCGCGCCCATTTCAGGTCCAGCGGGCCGAGAAGGCGGGCGGAGAAGAAGAGGAAATGCGAGATCACTTCGCGCACATAGCCCCCTTCGGCAGCGAAGCGCAGCCAGTCGGCATCCGCCTGCCAGACGCGCGGCCATTGCGGATAGGTCACGACGATATCGACGCCGACAATCGGTTCTGCCGCTGCGGTGATCGTGGCCAGCGGCGCCCCGGCGGCCTGGGTGAAATTCACCGCCGCGGGCACGTCCGATGCGGCCAGCCGGGTGACCAGAGCGCGGCTCTCGCCAATATCCACGCCGAGCGGTTTTTCGAGGAAAACACCCCGGCCCTGATCGGCGGCGGCCAGCGCATAGGCCCGGCGCGGTGCTGGCGGGCAGGCAAGATAGACCAGATCGGAGGCGGCGATCACCTCCACCGCCGATCCCGCGATCACCGCATCGGGCACCATCGCTGCGGCCTTGGCGCAGGCTTCGGCCGAGGGATCCCAAAACGCAACGGGTGCGAAATGCGCGTGCCGGTCCATATGTTCCAGCATCCGCAGCCCCATGATCCCGAGGCCGATGATGCCGGTTTTATGTATGCTATTCATATGCTTGGCTTTCTGTCCACGGGCTGCGGCGCGGCCTACCAGACCGGTTCCTTATCGACGGTGGAGACATGGGCCGCGACGACCTTCCAGCCGTCATCGGGAAAGCGCACCCAAGTCTGGCTTTGCCGTCCGCTCTGATCGCGGCCCCTGATCTTGAACTCCAGATTGACCGTGGCGAAATCGCGCCCGAGGGTGAGGATCTCCAGCCTGATGCGCCGCTCTTTCAGACCGGGTCCGGGGGGACGGGCGGTGCGATGGCGATGGATTTCGTCAAAGCCATAGCCGTTTTCATGCATGGCGTAGCGGATCGTGTGTTCGCTGCGCCAGAATGTATTGTCGAGTACATCGACATCTTTCGCCGCGAGCGCTGTCTCATAACGTTCGAACAGGGCGCGGACCTCCGCCACCACATCGGGCAGGTTGGGGGTGTAGTCGGGATTGGTCATGGCGTCTCCTCCAACGCTGTGGCAGTGGCGACGAGCGCCATATCCTCGCCCCGCGCGCCGATGATCGAAAGACCGACAGGCGCGCCGTCAACCTCGCCCAAAGGCATGCTGAGCTGGGGATGCCCAGCCAGCCCACCATGGGCGGCCCCGGCATTGATCCGGTCGCGCGCCCGATCCAGCGCGGGCAAGGGCTGATCGCGCAGCGGCGCGATGATGGGGGTCGTCGGCAGGCAAAGGATCGTCCCCTTCGGCACGAGATGCGCCAGCCGCCCGCGCGCCTCATCCCGCATCAGGGCGGCGCGCGCGAGGTCGGGCGCGGTCATCGCGGCACCGGCCATCATGGTGCGTGCCACGAGGAAGGCAAAGCGGGGATTGTGCCCCTCCACCCAAGGGCGAAAGGTCGCCCACGCCTCGGCCAGTTGCAGCGTGCGCTGGGCCTGGGCCCAGGTAGAGAGACCCGGCGGGGCCATCAGCGCCTCCTCCGCCGGGCCGATCAGGCGGGTAAGGCGCGCGACGGCGGGGGCGAGCGCGTCGCGGACCTGCGGGTCAGCGAACCCGAACGCATCGGTTGCGATGACCAGTCTTTCGGGCAGCGCGGCCGGCAAAGCGTCGTCCAGCATGACCGCGCTGACCTCGGCAAAACCAGCCGCATCGCGGGCAAACCAGCCAGTGGTGTCGGAGGTCGGGGCCTGCGGCAGCATCCCCGTCAGCGGCACCCGGCCATGGGTCGGGCGGATGCCATAAAGGCCGCAAAAGCTGGCCGGAACCCGGACCGAGCCGCCGGTATCGGTGCCGAGCGCGAAATCGCAGACCCCCTGCGCCACGGCAGAGGCGGAGCCGGAGGACGATCCCCCCGGCACCCGGTCCGGCGCACGCGGATTGAGGGGCGTTCCGTCAAAGGCGTTTTCCCCCAGAAGGCCGAGCGAGACCTCATCCGTGATCGTCTTGCCTGTCAGTGATGCACCCGCATCCAGAAGGGTCTGAACTGCCCAGGAATGGGCCTCGGGCACCGGATTATAGGCTGTCCAGTCGGGATTGCCCGCACCGGTCGGATGCCCCGCCACATCGAAGAGGTCCTTGGCCATGAAACTGCGCCCCCGCAACGGCCCGGCAGCCTCGCCATCGATATGGATGATCTGGCCGGGGACGAGATAATCGCTGGATGACCGCATGATATCGGTCCTTTGTCATCTGGAGGGGCCGTCGTGAAGGGTTCACGAAAGCGTAGCGTTGCCCGGCACAAATGCAAACCAGCTAGGGCAGCACCAGCTTGGCCAGCGCAGCGGCGCTGTGACGAGGGCTGGTGCCTGCCCGCTCCGCCAGGCGGATCTCGTCGGCAAGCGCCTGATTGACCGGCGCGCGGATGCCCGCGCGGCCAGCGATATGGAGGATCTCACCGGTGATCGCCTCGATCTCGGTCGGACGGCCGGCCATCACGTCGGAGGCCATGGAGGTCATCGAATTGGGATCGATCTTCTGCACTTTCAGAAGTGTTGGATTGAAAAGCGCATCGGGGGTGCCGAGCAGATGCACCGCAAGGCGCGGCGAAATCGGCCCGACCTTTTGCCAGCTGATGCCAGCGGCGCGATAGACCATCAGCGCCTCGCGCAGCGTCGCCGCGTATATCCGCCGATAACCACGATCCGACAGCATCGCGTGGAGGGGGATGCCCGCCAGCGCGTTGATCGGGTTGATCAGGTTGAGAAGCAGTTTGCCGTATTGGATGGGGGCAAGATCATCATGCAGTACCGGGCTGAGGCCGCTTTCGGCGACCAGATTTGCCAATGCCTCCGTCTCCGCGCTGCGGGCAAGCGCGAGGTCGCCAGCGCTGGACCGATGGAGATGCGCAGGACCGCGCCAGACTACATTATAGGGCACCATGCCTGCGATGACCTTGTGACCCGGCAACGCTGCCGCCAGTTCACGCACAGGGGCCAACCCGTTCAGGAGGCTGATCAGCGGCGTGCCGGGATCGGCATGGGTGCGGATATCACCGACAGCGCGATGTAGTCCCGTGGCCTTCATCGCAAGGATGACAAGGTCCGCCCCCGCAAGCATGGCCGGATCGATGCCGCAGGTCAGTTCGGGGACGACCCCATCCGGCCCGCCGGTCAGGCGCAGTGCGGTCTCCCTAAAGCCAGCAAGAGTTGCCGCCCGCCCGATCAATGAGATCGACGCACCGCCCCGCACCGCCGCACCGGCCCATGCTGCGCCCGTATGGGTGCCAATGGCACCGGCACCGAGAATGACAATCTTGCGGAGAGGCGCGGCGCGGCCGGTCATGGCATATCCTCAGTTAACCTTTTCGATTCTTTACGCGATTTGCCGGGAGATGGCACGCATTGGCTTCGGAGCGCGCACAATTTCAAGGGGCCTGTATGCCGGAAACCCGAAGATGTGATGAGACTCCGCGCCCCGTTGCTGTATGATTGATAATTGGGTGGTCGGACCGGCAATTAGGCTGGCCCGCCGAACTGGCAGCAATACGGGGTATTCACGCATCAATATCGGTGCTGGCGCATGTGCAATTCCGGCGCATCAGCGGCACCTGTTGGCAACTCTGCGAGACACGTCGCACTGCACCCGCCCGGAGGTGAGGCATGGCAGTCATAACTGTGACTTCGGCAACGGACGACGCCCTTCGGGCTGCCGTCGCGCTGGCCAATGCGAGCGCCGAGGATGACGTGATCCGGTTTTCAAGCGATCTTGCCGGCGCAACCATCACGCTGAGCGAGACACTCGTTTTTGGTGGGTCATCCACGACGTTGATCGACGGGGATGTCGACGGGGATGGTGCGGGCGATATCACCATTTCCGGCGACTTTGACGGCAATGGTATGATCGATGCCAGTGATAGCGGCACGATGGTCTTCGCCGGCAGCAGCGGCGGCGTGGCGCTGCAGAACCTGCGGCTGACGGGATCCTATATTCGCGGGGTCGATGGCGGTGCGGTGAACGCGGCGGCGGTTCTTCTGGCGACCGGTGCCAACGTGACCCTGCGCGATGTCAGGATCGACGATGCAACCGCGATTGGCGGGACCGGTGCGGGCATCAGGCATGGCGGCGATGCGGCGACCATCATGCTGACCGGCGGTGCGCATCTGTTCGAGGATGTGATTTTCGAGGATGTCTCGGCCAGCGGCGGGATCGGTGAGGCCGGATTCGATGGCGGGCGGGCGAGCGCGGGTGTCCTGCTGCTCGGTAGCGGCACCGACCTTGCCTTCAACGATATCGCCCTTCGTGATGCGCTGGCCAATGGCGGCAACACGGTCGGCGGGCCGGGCACCGCAGGCAGCGCCGTCGCGGGCATCTACAGCACCAATGGGCGTGCCGATCTGTTCGGCGTCGACGGCACGGCAGCGATTTTCGTCTCCGGTGACCAATCCGCCGCGCTCGCCGGGGTGGCCGAGCCCGGTTCGGGCGGCACGGATGGCGGCGCGTTGCTGGGGCTCGCAGATCCGGGCGACATCCTGGAGGGACTGGCCATCTCGCCACTGGTCCCAAGCTCCGGCAATGACACAATCGATGCGACGGCGGCGGCGGTGGCTTTGCGCCTCCTTGGCTTTGGTGGCGACGATTTTCTGGCGGGTGGCAGCGAGGGCGATCTGCTGCGCGGCGGGGCGGGCAATGATCAGCTGTCGGGCGGGCTTGGCGATGACACGATCCGCGGCGGCGCGGGCGACGATATCCTGCTGATCGAGGGGGCGACATTTGTGGCCGGTCTCGCGCAGGAGGTGCTGAATGGCGGGACCGGCAATGACACGATCGGCGTCGCGGCCACCGCTGCCGGGTCGGTGGAGGTGGATGGCGGCGACGGGGTCGACCTGATCGATTTCTCCGCCTCGCCGACAGGGATGCGCGCCATTCTCGGCATCGACCTCTTTTTCGAGGCGCAGACCGATGACACGCCCGATCTGTTCGATCTCAGGCTGCGCAATATCGAAAATGTCATCGGGTCCGGTTTCGACGATGCGATCAACGGCACCGACGGCGACAACGTGGTCGATAGCGGCGCAGGTGATGACCTCGTGGTCACGGGCGGCGGTGACGATGTGATCGGTGCCGGGGCTGGCGACGACCGGGTTCTGGGCGGGTTTGGCAATGATCTGATTTTTGGAGGCACCGGTGACGATACCATTGGCGACCAGTTCGGCACCAACCTGATCGATGGCGGCGAAGGCGATGATGTGGTGGAATTCGACAACGGTCGGTCAACCTTCGATATCGCGAAACGCGGCAACGATCTGATCCTCACCTTCGGGGAAGGCGAGACCACATTGCGCAATGTGGAGACACTGGTCTTCGGCGGCACCGATGTCGTGCTGGCAGTCGATCTGCTGGCCACAGCGCCCGAAGCGCCTGAGCAGCCGACGGGACCGACCCCGGATGATGACGTGCTGACCGGCACGGGCGGCGCCGATTTCATCGATGCGCTGGCCGGAGATGACAGCGTCAGGGGCCTCGGCGGTGAGGATACACTGAAGGGCAGCGCGGGCGAGGACACCATCAAGGGCGGTGGCGGCAACGACACCGTGAAAGGCAATGGCGGCGCGGACCGTGTCGTCGGGCAGGCCGGGGATGACAGGGTGGTCGGCGGTGGCGGCGATGACACCGTGATCGGCAGCAACGGCAATGACCTCCTGTTCGGGCGGGGCGGCGATGATGTGCTGCGCGGCGGATCAGGTGATGATCGTATCCTTGGCAATCGCGGCGATGACAGTCTGCGTGGCAATGCGGGCAACGACGTCTTCTCGTTCAAGCGCAATGATGGCGATGATGTCGTGCGCGATTTCCGCGATGGCCAGGACATGATCGAGATCCGCAACGGTGCCGGCAGTTTCGGCCAACTGGCGTTCGAACAGATGGGCAATCATGTTCTGATGAGCTTCAAGGGCACCACGGTTCTGTTCCAGCGCACCGATCTGGCGGAGTTCGACAGCGGTGATTTCATCTTTTGATCGCGGCCCGCCTACGGCTGACGGCACCGCCGGTTCTGCTTTTGGCGCGGATGCACTAGGTAAGGGTGATGCGCGCCGATGACCTCCTCCGACCGATGCCGGACGGGCTTTATTGCCCGCCGGGCGATTTCTATATCGATCCGGTCAGACCGGTTGAGCGCGCGCTGATCACCCATGGCCATGCCGATCATGCGCGCGCAGGTCATGGCGCGGTCTGGGCGACGCGCCAGACCCTCGACATCATGGCGATCCGTTATGGCGAGGATCACGCCGGGCGGGTGCAGGATGATCCGAGCGGCGTGATCAACGGGGTGAAAATCTCCTTCCATCCCGCCGGTCATGTGCTCGGCTCCGCCCAGATCGCGGTGGAGAAGGACGGGCTGCGCATCGTCGCTGCCGGGGACTACAAGCGCGGCACGGACCCCACCTGCGCGCCGTTCGAACCTGTGCCTTGCGATGTGTTCATCACCGAGGCGACCTTCGGCCTGCCGGTCTTTCGCCACCCGGATCCAATGGCAGAAATCCGCCGCCTGCTGGCCTCGCAGGCCGCCAATCCGGACCGCACGCATCTGGTCGGGGTCTATGCGCTCGGCAAAGCGCAGCGGGTGATCGGGCTGTTGCGCGCGGCAGGGTATGAGCGGCCGATCTTCATTCATGGCGCGTTGCGCCGCCTGTCCGACTATTACCACGAACAGGGCATCGAACTTAGGCCACTGGAGGACGCAACCGTCGCGCGCGGCAAGGCGGATCGTTTTGCGGGGGAACTCGTGCTCGGCCCGCCATCGGCCTTTGGCGCGACCTGGGCGCGGCGCTTTGCCAACCCGGTCATTGCCTTTGCCTCCGGCTGGATGCAGGTGCGTGCGCGGGCACGGCAGCGGGGTACGGAACTGCCGCTGATCATCTCGGACCATTGCGACTGGGACGAGCTGACTGCGACCATAGAGGAGCTGGACCCTGAGGAGGTCTGGGTCACCCATGGGCGCGAGGAAGCGCTGGTGCGCTGGTGCGCGATCAACCAACGCCGGGCGCGCCCGCTGCATCTGGTCGGGTACGAGGACGAAGCGGAATGACACCGTTCTCACGCCTGATGGATGCGCTGGTCCTGACCCCGGCGCGCAATGCGAAACTGCGCCTCCTGCAGGACTATTTCGCTGCCGCCCCCGACCCTGATCGTGGCTGGGCACTGGCGGCGATCACGGGCGGGCTGGACCTGAAGGCCGTGAAGCCCGCGCTATTGCGCGCACTGGTGGCAGAGCGAGTGGATGCGGAGCTGTTCGCGCTCTCCTACGACTATGTTGGCGATCTGGCGGAGACCATCGCCCTGATCTGGCCGGAAACCGGTGCCGATCCCGTGGCGCGGTCACTGGGTGAGGTCGTCGATGAATTGTCTACCATATCGAAGGCGGAGGCCCCGGCGCGGATCACGAATCTCTTGGACACGATGCCCGCTGCAGAGCGCTATGCGCTGATCAAGCTGGCGACGGGCGGCATGCGCATGGGCGTATCGGCAAGATTGGCCAAACAGGCCCTGGCGAATTTCGGCGATGTCCCGGTAGAGGAGATCGAGGAAATCTGGCACGGGCTGGAGCCGCCTTTCGAGCCGCTCTTTCAATGGCTCGAAGGGGGCGAGAAGCCGGTCAGCGCCGCACGCGCGCCATTTCGCCCGGTGATGCTGGCCACCGCATTCGAAGAGCGCGACCAGACGACTTATGAGCCCAGGGATTACGCCGCCGAATGGAAATGGGACGGCATCCGCGTGCAGGCGGTGGCCGAGGGCGGCGTCAGGCGGCTCTATACACGGACCGGTGAGGACATCTCAGCCACTTTCGGCGATCTTCTGGATGAGATGGATTTCGAGGCGGCGCTGGATGGGGAATTGCTGGTCCGTCGGGGGGGTGAGATCGGCAGTTTCGGGGACCTCCAACAGCGGCTGAACCGCAAGCGGGTGCCAAAAGCCATGCTCACCGAATACCCCGCCTGTCTGCGCGCCTATGACATCCTGCGCCACGGGGAGGAGGACCCGCGCCCCCTGCCCTATGACCAGCGGCGGGCGCGGCTGCGCGATCTGCTGTCCGGTCTGCCACCAGACCGGTTCGATCTGTCGGATGAGGTTGCTTTCGATGACTGGGCGATGCTGGATGCAATGCGGGCCGCGCCGCCCCACAAGGCCATCGAGGGTGTGATGCTGAAGCGGCGCGATGCCCCCTATCAGGGCGGGCGGCCGCGCGGGCCCTGGTTCAAGTGGAAGCGCGACCCCTATCTGATCGACGCCGTCCTGATGTACGCTCAGCGCGGCCACGGCAAACGGTCATCATTCTACTCAGACTACACATTCGGCGTCTGGACGGAGGATGGCAGCCTGACCCCGGTGGGCAAAGCCTATTTCGGGTTCACGGATGAGGAACTGAAGCAGATCGACAAGTTCGTGCGCGCCCATACCATCGACCGGTTCGGCCCTGTGCGCGCGGTCACCGCAAACCGCGATGAAGGATTGGTTCTGGAGGTCGCATTCGAAGGGTTGAACAGGTCGACGCGACACAAATCGGGCGTTGCGATGCGGTTTCCGCGCATTTCCCGCCTCAGATGGGACAAGCCACCCCATCAGGCGGACCATCTGGCCAGCCTGCAGGCGATGCTGGCGGACGGTTGAGCGGGCGTCAGTTCAGCCGATAGCGCGGTGTCGTTTCCGTACTGATCATCGCGCGCGGCCTGCGGGTGACCGACCCGTCGATGTATTGCCGCACGATCTGGCGGTAGAAGCGCATATCCTCGATCTGGCTTTTGATCGCGAGCAGAGCATTGTTCGCCTGCTCATCGGCGGCCAGTGCGCCCGATGCCTCCAACACCCGGACATGTTCGGCGAAATCCATCAGCGGCATATAGGCCTGCTCGATCAGCTCCAGCGCCTGATCCGCTTCGCCGTGAAGAAGCGATTCATGAGGCAGCGTGTCCTTGGCGAAAAACGTCAGGAACGTGCCGTAGAACCGGTTGAAGCGCACCATCACCTGTTCGCCGCCATCGCGCACCTTGGCGGTGATCACGCTGCAATCTGCAAGCACGAGATCATCGAGCCGCAGGATGTAATCAGGCATCGCGAGCATGCCGCGCTGTTCCAGCGCATCGCGCACCAGCCCCATGACCGAACGCGCCGCGTGATCAACAAGCACCCCGGAAAGCTGGGCCTCGGGCGGGAAAGAGAAGCGGATGCGCGACTGCACGCGGATCATTTCCACGCTGCGCACCAGAACGCCGCCTTCCGGGCCGACCTTCATCGTCACGACAACTGAAGGGGCCATGGCGGAAGGTGCCACGGCCCACTTTTCACTTGTGTTCGTCATGTCCATGAGCGAGTGCCCTTTGTTACCTTCCCGTTCACTAACGGGATTACCTTAATTTATCGTGAATTTTAGCGAATGGTGCCGCCCCTTAATCCCGCTTGATCCCAGTCCACACAAGCCGCGCGTATTAGTATTTGTTCCGGCCTTGATTTCAACCCATGATTGATATTTCGTTACCCGCGAAAGTACCTTGGGGAGCCAGCATGGCCGATACGAACACAGAACAACCCTATGAGATAGAACCGCCGCGCGACCCCTTGAAACGAAAGGCAGATTTATTCGTGGTGGGTGTTGGTGCGTCAGCGGGCGGGTTGGAGGCTATCCGCGATCTATTCAGCAAATTGCCGCAACGGGCACCGGCCGCCTATGTCGTCGTGCAGCACATGTCGCCCTCGCACAAGAGCCTCCTTGCGACCCTCGTCGGACGGAAGACACATCTCGATGTGGAGGAGTTGGAGGACGACACCAAGCCGGAGGCCAACAAGGTCTATGTCACCCCGCCCAATGCTGACGTGGTCTATCGCGACGGCGTTCTGCGTCTCTTCGCCGTACAAAAGGATATCACAACGCCGCACCCGTCGATCGACCGATTCTTCCTCAGCCTCGCGGAAAATGCCGGCGACCGCGCGGTGGGGATCGTTCTGTCGGGCACCGGCAAGGACGGATCATTTGGCATCCAGGCCATTCGCGGCGCAGGCGGGATCACCATCGCGCAGGATGATGTTTCGGCGAAATATGACGGCATGCCGGTCGCGGCGGTGGAGACGGGCTGCGTCGATCTGGTGCTCGCGCCCCATGATATCGGCACACATCTCGACCGTATCATTGCCTCGCCGCGCAATTTCGACGAATTCCGATCCAAACAGTCGGGCGATCATCCACTGTCGGAGCTGATGCAGATCGTGCTGGCACGCACCCGCGTGGATTTTCGCGACTACAAGCCGACAACCATTCAGCGGCGGCTGGAGCGGCGGATGATCGCCCATGGCATCGAGGAGCAGTCGGATTACGTGAAGGTCTGCCGCGCCAACCCGGCGGAGGTCGACGCCCTGTTTCGCGACTTCCTCGTCTCAGTGACCTGGTTCTTCCGCGATCCGTCTGAATTCATGGGGGTCTTGCCTGTTCTCGAAGAGGTGGCCGAGCGCAACAAGGACTCCATCAGCCGCATCTGGATCGCCGGCTGCGCCACTGGCGAGGAAGCCTATTCGATTGCCATCCTGATGGCTGAGGCCCTGGGAGGGCCGGAGCATCTGACCAAGGACAAGGTGCAGATCTTCGCAACCGATATCGACGCCGCCGCGCTGAACACAGCGCGGGCAGGCAGATATTCGCGCGCAGCGCTCGACAATGTGCCCGACGATTACATCGAGCGCTATTTCAAGGTCGATGATGAAGGCGCGCAGGTCGTACAAGCCCTGAAGGACGTCGTGATCTTCTCCTACCACAATGTCTGTCAGGACCCGCCCTTCATCAATGCGGACCTCGTCTGCTGCCGCAACCTTCTGATCTATTTCGGCACCGCGCTGCAGGGCCGGGTGCTGTCGCGGCTGAATTATGCGCTGAACCAGCAGGGCGTGATCTTCCTCGGCACGGCGGAGACCGTTTCGGTGTCCGAAGATCTTTTTGTGCGGATCGGCCCGCGCGGCCACCTGTTTCGCAAGCGCCAGGCCTCCATCGGCAGCCAATCGATGCGCATGGCGGGGCTGGCCGGCTATGGCACGCGGCCCGGCCATCACGCGCCCGAAAATGGGAATGCCAGCAAGAATGTCGAGCGGGCGATGTTCGACAGTCTGGCGCGGTCGCTCGGGCCGACCTCCATCCTCGCCTCCAACGACCACCGCATTCTGCGGATCTATGGTGATATCGGCGACTATGTGACGATGAACGAGACGACCAGCCTGCAGATGAGCCTGTCGATGCTGACCCCGCCCCTGGCGCAGGAGGCACGTTCGCTGTCCACCATTGCGCTGCGCAACGGAGCGCGGCGGCTGGGCATCACCCACAGGATGCGCCCGGATTCGGACGAGGTCGTCCAACTGGAAGCACTGCCGCTTGCCGCGACGACTTCGGATGACGAGCGGCTGGTCCTTCTGACCATCACCAAGGCGAAGGATATTCAGCCGACAAGGCCCGGCGATGGCAAGGCCGAGGTCTCGGACGCCTATGTCGCGTCAATCGAGAAGGAGCTGAACACCACCCGCGATGCCTTGCAGCAGACCATTGAGGAGCTGGAGACGACCAACGAGGAATTGCAGTCCACCAATGAGGAACTGCAATCAACCAACGAGGAGTTGCAGGCCACAAACGAGGAACTGGAGACCTCCAACGAGGAGCTGCAATCGTCGAACGAGGAACTGGTGACCGTGAATGAGGAGCTGCAAATCTCCACCAACGAGCTGACGATCATCAATGATGAGCTGAACACCATCCTGCAGAACATCGCAACGCCGCTCCTGATTATCGACAGCGCCTTGCAGATCGCCAAGGCGAGCACCGAGGCTATTCAACTGTTCGGGCTTGTGCCCCCGCTCGACACGCCGCATCTGAGCCAGTGCCGCCTGCCCGCCGGGTTCCCGCCCCTGATCGACATCGCCAACGAAGCGCTGCATCTGGGCCGTGTCGTCACCCGCGAGATCGAAACCGAGCGTGAGGCCTATACGTTGAAATGCGCGCCGGTCTCCAACAACCGGGGGCAGTTGCAGGGGGTGACGATGACCTTCATGAGCTCGGCCCAGGCATCGCGCCTGACGAAAGAGCTGAATCAGGTCATGTCGCATATCCCGGTGATGATGATGCGGCGAACCCCGCGCGGCGATATCCTGCGCCTTGGTGATCGAACGGCGGAGGCCTTCGGCCTGACCGAGCAGGAGGTAAGCGGCAAGACCGTCATCGACCTCTACGGGGCCCATGACGGTGCCAAGATCATCGCCCAGGACGCGACCTTCCTGAACAGCGGCAAGGCGTCCGAGATCGGCACCTCACCCAACACTATGACGGCTGGCGGCAAGAAGGCCGGCAAAGCGTACAAGATCATTCGCCATCGCGTCGAAGGCGGCCCGGATGAGGCCCCCTCGATCTTCGTCTTCGGCCTGGACCCGCTTCCGGTCGAGAAGAGTTAGAGGCCGCTGGCCTGAGGGGCTGGCGCGTTGCGCGATGATATGATTAGACGGCCGAGCACTGAGAGGGCCGATCCATGCATGCTGTCATCCCGCCCGATGCCGCCCCTGCCATGCCGGAGGCCGTGGTCGGCCTCGCCGAGCGGGCGCTGACGCGCTGGTCGGCCATGGCGGAAGCGTCGGCGCGGCTGATCAACAGTGCAGAGAATCTGACCTTCCTCGCCGAGACGGCCGATGGTGCCCGCGCCGTCCTGCGGCTGCACCGGCAGGGTTATCATGAGCTGGATGCCATCCGGAGCGAACTCAGCTGGTCAGCCGCTCTTGGCGCCAGTGGCACTGTGCAGACGCCCGCCGCCCTGCCGGGCGACGATGGCGACCTGGTGCAGGTGGTCGAGGGGCGGTTCTTCGTGCTGTTCGAGTTCGTCGAGGGCACGGAACCCGCGCCAGATGATGATCTGGCCGCTTCGTTCCACGACCTCGGGCAGATCGCCGCGCGCACCCATCTTCACAGCATCGGCTGGACGCGGCCTGCCGGCTTCACCCGCATGTCATGGGATCTCGACGCGGTATTCGGTGCAGATCCGATCTGGGGCCATTGGCGCGAGGGGCCCAATGTCGACGCGGCGGAGGCAGCCGTGCTGTCGCGAGCGGAGGCTGCGGTTCAGGACCGGCTCCGCGAATATGGTCAGGTATCGGCGCGATATGGCCTGATCCATGCCGATATGCGGCTCGCCAATCTTTTGATCGATCAGGGTCAGACCCGGTTGATCGACTTTGATGACTGCGGCTTTGGCTGGTTTCTTTACGATTTTGCCGCTGCGATCAGCTTCATGGAAACGCACCGCCAAGTGCCCGCGCTGAAAGCGGCCTGGCTGGATGGATATCAGGCAATCCGCCCGCTTTCACCGGATGACCTGGAGGAGGTGGACAGTTTCATCATGCTGCGCCGCCTCGCGCTTCTTGGCTGGATCGGATCGCGGATCGAGGCGACGGAGCCACAAGCGCTGGCACCGCATTTCGCCGCGGGCACTGCCGAATTGGCGGAGGCATGGCTGGCAAGCGGGTGTTGATGTAACTGCCGAAGCGAAATCGCTGGCGCGCATGGGCGATTCCCCCCCCACAAACACCGCGCGGGACAGACCTGCACCGGTCTCCCATTGATTGCTGACCGGGGAAGACCCAATCCACGTCAATGACATTGGTCCCGACTAGATCGCGACATGCCAGATGTGGCCAAATAACAGACTTTCATCTCCTTTGGGCGGTACAAAAATTATCAAATACAACCCACGATTGCTATTTCTGTTTAAGCCTTTTTATTCAGATCAATTTGACGCTACAACGAATTTGTTAGCCAATAGGTGTTCGTGTGGGATGTATGGGGACATCGGAATTTGGCGTTTGATAGTGTAAATTATGTGGGGATACACCATGATCAGCATTGATCGCAGAGCCGCCATCATGGGTGGCGTCTCGCTCGCTCTCGTGTCAGCCATGCCGGCACGGGCACAGGATGCATCGGCCGTCGGCTACAAGATCAACATCGCGGGACGTCAGCGCATGCTGAGCCAGCGAATCGCGATGGCCGTCTGCATGGCGCGTCTCGGCGTCGAGCCGGAAGACAATGTTGGCTTCGTGCGGGCATCGATGGCGCAATTCGACCTCGCGCAGAAGGCGCTGCGCGAAGGGTCCGGGGATTTCGGTCTCCCGAAGGAGACGCATCCCTCGGTCCTCGCCGCGCTTGGGCGCAGCGACGATGCATGGGCCGATATGGCCGGGACCTGCAGCGAGATCACGACGCGGCGGACAGTGTCGCGCCAGAACCTGCAGGACATTGCGAAACTGAACCTCGACGTCCTCAGCCGCGCGAACATCGTCGTCAAGAAGATGATTGCGGTCTACCAGACGGATGACCGCAGCGATCTTGGCTCCGCGCGGGCCATCGACATGGCCGGACGCCAGCGCATGCTGTCACAGAAGATGATCAAGGAAGCCGCCCTGATCGGCCTGAAATTCCGCAAGACCGACAATCGGCGCTTTCTGGAGGAAACACTGACGACATTCGACAACTCGTTGTTCAAGCTGATGTATGGCGACGAGAACGACGATTTCCCGGCAGCACCAGAGCCGGTCCTCGAAAGGCTGCTGGATGTGGAGGCTTTGTGGCTGGACCTCTACCCGCTGATGGATGAGATCGCATCGTCCGGCCGCGCGGATTCGTTCGAATTGGGGGAGCTGTCGGCAAGCGCGCTGCGTCTTCTGACAATGTCGAACGAGGCGGTTGAGCGCTATGAACAGAGCTGGCAGGGCTGACCCCGCAAAGGGGCCGCAGGGCCCGGACTGATCCGATGGCAGGGCCTCGCACGATGCGGGGCCCTTTTTTGTCGGTCTCGACGGATCGGCAGTCGCGCCGCGCCCGCAAGTCGCTGATGCAATCCCGGAGAATCGCGTTAATGTTGCGCTGGTCATGCCGCACAGAGACGGCCCCGGACAAAGAGGATCAGAGACATCATGAAACCAGTTTTCACCACCATCGCTGCTGGCGCGTTGGCGCTGAGCGCGCTGCCCGGCTGGGCTGCCGGGGTCACAATCGGAATGCAGCTGGAGCCACCGGTTCTGGACCCCACCGGGGGTGCGGCGGCGGCCATTGACGAGATCGTCTATTCGAACGTGTTCGAAGGTCTGGTGAAGTTCGCCTCCGACGGATCGATCAAGCCGGGGCTGGCACGGCAGTGGGAAATCACCGATGGTGGATTGGTTTACACGTTCAAATTGCACCCGGATGTGAAGTTCCATGACGGCAGCGACCTGACGGCGGAGGATGTGAAATTCTCGCTCGACCGGATCGGCGCCGAGGACAGCGCCAATGCGCAAAAGGCGCTTTATTCCTCGATCCTGGAGGTCGTCGCGCTGGATCCGGAAACCGTCCGCGTCACCCTGAACGAGCCATCGGGGAGTTTCCTCTTCAACCTCGCATGGGGCGATGCGGTGATCGTCGCGCCGGAAACGGCCGCGGACAACGCCAATAACCCGGTCGGCACGGGGCCGTTCAAATTTGCAAGCTGGACCAAGGGCGACAGCGTCGAGATCGTCAGGAATGATGATTACTGGGGTGTCCCGGCGAAGCTGGACGGGGCGACATTCAAATTCATCTCCGACCCGAATGCGGCCTTTGCGGCGATGATGGCCGGTGATCTCGATGTGTTTCCCGGCTTTCCGGCACCGGAAATTCTGGAGCAATTTCAGGCTGATCCACGATTTCTTGTGATCGTCGGCTCAACCGAGGGCGAGACGATATTGTCCACCAACAACAAATCCGGCCCCTTGACCGATATCCGCGTGCGCCGCGCCATCGCCCATGCCATCGACCGTCAGGCGATCATTGATGGCGCGATGTTCGGCTATGGCACGCCCATCGGATCGCATTTCGCGCCCCATCATCCGGCCTATGTCGATCTGACCTCGCAGTCGGTTTACGATCCGGAGCTGTCCAAGCGGCTCTTGGCCGAAGCTGGCCATGGCGAGGGGCTGACCCTGTCGCTGAAACTGCCGCCGCCATCCTATGCGCGTCGCGGCGGTGAGATTATCGCGGCACAGCTGCGCGAGGTCGGGATCGAGACGGAGATTTCCAATCTTGAATGGTCCGGCTGGCTGGAAGAGGTGTTCAAGGGTAAGGATTTCGACCTGACCATTGTCAGCCATACAGAGCCACTGGATATTGGCATCTATGGCCGCGATGATTACTATTTCCAGTATTCGTCGGAGGAGTTCAAAACCCTGCTCGCGATGCTGAACCGCTCTACCACCGAAGAGGATCGCACCGCGCTGATGAAGGCGCTGCAACGCACGATCGCGGATGATTATGTGAACGGGTATCTCTTCCAGCTGGCCCGCACCTCTGTGCAGAATGCGAAATTGAAAGGCCTGTGGAAACATTCGCCGACCCAGGCGAATGACCTGACCAAGGCGTATTGGGAGTAAGGCCTGACACAGCGCCCCAACCACCCCGGGCGTGATCCGGGATCCGCTCGCCCTCAGGGCAGTGGTCCCGGCTCAGGGCCGGGACGGTGTCAACGGTAGGCCCATGCTTCGCTACGCAATCAGACGTCTCCTGTCGCTGACGATCAGCCTGATCGTGGCCAGCGTGGTGATCTTCGCCGTGATCGAGGTGATCCCGGGCGATCCAGCCTCCTACATGCTGGGGCTGAACGTCGCCGAGGATACCGTTGCCGCGCTCCGGGCGGAGCTTGGCCTCGATCAACCGGTGGTCTGGCGGTACTTCGACTGGATCAGCGGCATGGTGGTGGGCGATTTCGGCACCAGCTACACCTATCGCTCCCCCGTATCGGATCTGGTGATGGAGCGGATCTGGATCTCGCTGCCGCTGACAGTCTATGCGCTGATCCTCTCCACGCTGATCGCCATCCCCGCCGGGCTGCTGGCCGCTGCGCGGCGTGGCAAGGCGGCCGACTATGGCGTGATGGGGGTGACGCAGCTTGGCGTCGCGGTGCCGAATTTCTGGTTTGCGATCCTTCTGGTGATCATCTTCGCGATCAACCTCCGCTGGGTCTCCGCCGGCGGGTTTCCGGGCTGGGAGGGGGGCATCTGGCCCGCACTGAAAGCGCTCACCTTACCCGCCATTGCGCTCGCCCTGCCGCAGGCATCGATCCTCGCCCGCGTCATGCGATCATCGCTTCTGGACACGTTGGATCAGGATTACATCCGCACCGCCCGCGCCAAGGGGCTGAGCCGGTCGCAAGCGCTCTGGCGGCACGCGTTTCGCAATGCGCTGATCCCGGTTCTGACCATCATCGGGTTGCAGTTTTCCTTTCTGATCGCGGGCGCGATCATCATCGAGAATGTCTTTTTCCTGCCCGGCCTTGGGCGACTGATTTTTCAGGGCATCACCCAGCGTGACCTGATCGTCGTAGAAAGCGTGGTGATGATCCTCGTCTTCGCGGTAATCCTCGTTACGTTCCTGGTCGACCTTGCCTATGCCTGGGTCGACCCGAGGCTGCGCAAACGATGATCCGCGCCCTTGCCACCAACCGCGCCTTCATGATTGGCGCTGTGCTCTCGGCGCTCTTCATCGGAGCGGCGCTCATCTCTTTCCTCTGGACACCGTTCGATGTGGAGGCGTTGGACATCCCTGCCAAGCTGCAACCGGCCTCGGCGGTGAACTGGTTCGGAACAGATCAGCTCGGCCGCGATATCTTTTCGATGATCATGGTCGGCGCGCGGACCTCCATCGCCGTCGCAATTGTGGCCGTGGGCATCGGCATCGTGGCTGGTGTGCCGCTCGGCCTTGCGGCGGCGGCGCGGCGCGGGGGGCTGCTGGATGAGGTCATCATGCGCACCAATGACCTGATTTTCGCCTTCCCCTCTCTTGTCATCGCCATCCTCATCACCGCCATTCTCGGCCCCTCCGCCATCAACGCGATCATCGCCATCGGGATTTTCAATATCCCCGTTTTTGCGCGCCTCTCACGCGGGGCGGCGCTGACGCTCTGGTCGCGTGAGTTCGTGATGGCGGCGCAAGTGGCAGGCAAATCGGCGGCGCGGATATCGTTTGAACATATCCTGCCCAACATCATGAACCTTCTGATCGTGCAGGGGACGATCCAGTTCTCGCTCGGCATTTTGGCAGAAGCGGCCCTTTCCTATGTCGGGCTCGGCGCGCAGCCGCCCACGCCAAGCTGGGGGCGGATGCTGGCGGAGAGCCAGACGCTGATCTATTCGCAGCCGATGATCGCGGTCTATCCGGGCATGGCCATCGTTCTGACGGTGCTTGGCCTTAACCTGATGGGCGACGGTCTGCGCGATGTGCTTGATCCCCGTCTGAGGCGTGCGCGATGAGCCTTCTGTCCATCCGCAACCTTTCGCTCGCCATCCACGGCACGCCGATCCTGAAGGATGTGAGCGTCGACATCGCGGCGGGCGAGGTCTTCGGCATTATCGGCGAAAGCGGCTCGGGCAAATCCATGACTGCCTTTTCCGTCATGGGCCTCCTGCCCGGCGGTGCAAAGACGACGGGCGAGATCATGCTGGATGGCGCGGACCTTCTGGTGAAATCCGAGCGTGAGATGTGCGCCATAAGGGGCCGCGATATCGGCATGGTGTTTCAGGAGCCGATGACGGCGCTGAACCCCGTGCAGACCATCGGCGACCAAGTGGCGGAGACGGCCCTGATCCACGGGGCCGCCAGCCGCGCCGAGGCGAGCGCGACAGCGCGTGAGATGCTGGACCGCGTCGGCCTGCCCGCAGCACGCTTTCCGCTGGATCGCTATCCGCACGAATTATCAGGCGGTCAGCGCCAGCGTGTTGTCATCGCCATGGCCATCGCCCTGCGCCCCAAGCTGCTGATCGCGGATGAGCCGACGACGGCGCTGGACGTGACCACGCAGGCGCAGATCATAACGCTCCTGCGCTCGCTCGTCGATGAGTTTGGCATGGGGTTGATGCTGATCACCCATGATCTGGGGCTGGTGGCGGACACTGCGGACCGTCTGGCAATCATGCGCCGCGGCGAGGTGGTGGAGGCGGGCGAGACCGGGCAGGTCTTCGCCGAGATGGCGCACCCCTACACGCGCGCCCTCTTCGAAGCATCATCCCATGTGCCGGACCGTGCGGGCGACAGCGTGGCGGAGACACCGGTTCTGGAAGTCACCGACGTGGTTCGCGACTACGCCCTGCCCCGCACCAGCCTGTTTGCCAGACCTGCACATTTCCGCGCGGTTGATGGCGTCAGCTTCACCCTGAAGCGGGGCGAAAATCTGGGGCTGGTCGGGGAAAGCGGTTGCGGCAAGTCCACGCTCACCCGCGCCATTCTGGGGCTGGAGCCGGTGCAGGGCGGGGAGATCCGGGTGATGGGGGAGGTCGTCTCCACCGGCCTGACCAACGCCTCGCGGCGGCGCATGCAGGTCGTGTTTCAGGACCCCTATGGCAGCTTCAATCCCCGCTGGCGGGTCGAACACCTGGTTGCCGAGCCCTGCCACCTGCTCGATGCCCCGCCGACAGGCGCAGCCCGGCGGGCTATCGTGGAGGCGGCCCTGACAAATGTGGGATTGGAGGCAGGCGACGCCGACAAATACGTGCACGAGTTTTCCGGCGGCCAGCGTCAACGCATCGCCATCGCCCGCGCCCTGATCATCGAACCTGACCTGATCGTGCTGGATGAGGCGGTCAGTGCCCTCGATGTGTCGATCCGAGCGCAGATCCTCGATCTGCTGGCCGATCTGTCGGACCGGCTGACCCTGTCATATCTCTTCATCAGCCACGATCTGAGCGTCGTGCGCGCGGTGACCGACCGGGTGATGGTGATGCAGGCGGGGCGGATCGTCGAGGAAGGGACCACCGAGGAGGTGTTCCAAAGCCCCCGCCACGATTATACGAGAACATTGATAGAGGCCGCGCCGGATGTGGACGCGGCCCTGAAACGGCGACATCTGGGAGGATGACATGCGACTGGACGGCAAGACGGCAATCGTAACGGGCGGCGCGCAAGGCTTTGGCGGCGGCATCGTCGACAAGTTCATTGCCGAGGGTGCGCGGGTTCTGGTCGCCGACATCAATGGCGACGGCGCGGCGGCAAAGGCGACCGATGCCGGGAACGCCGCCACGGCCTGCGCGGTGGATGTCGCCGATGCGCGCAGTGTCGAGCAGATGATGCTGACCGCCATCGACGCCTTCGGTCATGTGGACATTCTGGTTAACAATGCCGGGATCACACATTTGCCGACCCCGATGGAGGATGTGGCGGAGGACGAGTTTGACCGGGTTCTGGCGGTGAATGCCAAGTCGATCTACCTCACCGCGAAATACATCGTCCCGCATATGAAGGAACGCGGCTCAGGCACCATCTGCAATGTGGCATCGACTGCGGGACTATCGCCGCGCCCACGTCTCAACTGGTACAACGCCTCCAAGGGCTGGGTGATCACGGCCACCAAGGCGATGGCGGTGGAGCTCGCGCCCTTTGGTCTGCGTGTGAATGCCCTCTGCCCCGTCGCCGGAGAAACGCCCTTGCTTGCCTCTTTCATGGGTGAGGACACGCCAGAGATGCGCGCGAAATTCATCGCGACCATTCCCCTCGGTCGGTTTTCGACGGCGGAGGATATGGGAAACTCCGCGGCGTTCCTGTGCTCGGATGAGGCATCGATGCTGACAGGTGTCGCGATGGAGGTCGATGGCGGGCGCTGCATCTGATGCTGGAATGGATATTTGAAGAAGAGAAAGTTCGCGTGACAGCATTATGAGCATCGGGCCATGAAAACCGGGCGACGCAATCTGATCACGGATGTGACAGGGCTGCGGGTCGGCAATGCGGAGGATCTGGTCGTCAAGACCGGGGTGAGTGTGCTGACGGCGGACGCACCCTTCATTGCCGGCGTGGCCGTCATGGGCGGTGCGCCGGGGACGCGGGAGACGGACCTTCTGGCCCCCGACAAGGTGGTGCAGGCGGTCGACGCGCTGGTTCTGGCCGGGGGATCGGCCTTTGGCCTGGATGCGGCGGGCGGGGTGATGGCGGCGTTGGCGGCGGCGGGGCGGGGTCATCCCGCTGGCGGTGTGCGCGTGCCCATCGTGCCCTCTGCAATCCTCTTTGATCTGGTGAATGGCGGCGACAAGAATTGGGGCGAGGATGCGCCGTATGGCCGTCTCGGGCGTGCGGCCTATGCGGCGGCGGGCGAGACATTCGCGATCGGCACTGCCGGAGCCGGGACCGGGGCGTCGACGGCGACCGTGCGAGGTGGGCTCGGGTCAGCATCGCTGGTCCTGCCCGGCGGCGCGACGGTCGGGGCGCTGGTCGCTGTGAATGCGCTCGGCTCGCCCATCGTGCCGGGGGGGCGGCGGTTCTGGGCGGCTCCGTTCGAGATCGGCGACGAGTTTGGCGGGCTGGGCGTGGCCCCTGCCCCGCCGCTGGCCACGACATTCGAGACCAAGCTGACGCGGCTGGCGGGCGCGCGCAACACGACCATCGCCATCGTCGCGACAGATGCCGCGCTGGATCAGGCGCAGGTCACCCGCATGTCCTGGGCGGCACAGGACGGGATCGGACGCGCACTGGTGCCCGCGCACACACCCGCCGATGGTGATCTGGTGTTCGGTGCCGCGACCGGCGCCCGGCCCCTGTCAGGGTCGCCGCTGGAGGTGCTGGACATCGGCCATGGCGCTGCGCTGTGCCTCACACGAGCGATCGCGCGCGCGGTCTATGAGGCGACCGCGCTGCCGGGTGATCTGTTTCCAGCCTGGCGCGATCTGCCCGAATAGCGCCACTGGTGACGCGCTATTTGCGCGGCTGCATGTCATGGGTGAAATCATCGGTCGGGTAGAGGATTTCATCACCCCGGCGCTCATCAGCGAAGCGGCGGCGGCTGGCGGTGATGGTGGGGGCCTGATCGATCACCGGACGTCCTTCAGCCTTCTTGCGTTGTGCCATATTGCTGCCTGCGGACAGCGCCTTGCCGATCCCTTTGCGGGCGGCGCGCATTGCAAAGCGGCGCAGGAACATCATCACAAAACGTTGCATGGCCTGTTGGATCACCTCGGTTACGGTACGCATGAAGTGGGGTCTTGTGGCGCGAAATCCAGACCCCGGAGCGGCGGATTATTCAAACATTTCGTTCTGATTGTCTTTATCGCGATCATCTTCGGCCTCTTCATCCTCACCTTCGAAGTCGATCGCGGCTCGGTTATCCAGAAGACCGGCGGCTTTCAGTTCCTTCACGCCGGGAAGGTCGCGCGGGCTTTCGAGGCCGAACTGATCGAGAAAGGCGGTTGTCGTGACGAAGGTGATGGGACGGCCCGGCGTCATGCGGCGGCGGCCAAGCTTGATCCACTCCTGCTCCAGCAAAAGGTCGATCGTGCCCTTCGAGACGGTCACGCCGCGAATTTCCTCGATCTCCGCCCGCGTTGTCGGCTGGTGATAGGCGATTATGGCGAGTGTCTCCACCGCCGCCCGCGAGAGGCGTTTTTGCTCCACCTGTTCGCGGCGCATCAGAAAGGCAAGATCGGGCGCAGTACGGATTGCCCAGCCCTGCCCGACCTTGCGGATCTGGATGCCGCGCCCCTCATAGCGCTTGCGCAGATGGGCCAGCGCCTCGGCACCATCCGCACCATGGGGCATCCGGTCTTCCATCTCCTTGATCGAGAGGGGCGTTGCGGAGGCAAAGAGGAGCGCCTCCACCATGCGTTCCTGTTCTGCAATCGGGGGCGCATCAAAAAGGGGCGTGCCGTCTTCGCGCTCGTCCGCTCTCTCCGGGTCGTCCTGATCTGGACCGGCGTCAGCCACTGGCGGCCTCTGACATGGCGCGGCGGCCCCCGCGCAGATAGATCGGGCCGAAGAGATCATCCTGACGCAGTTCCGCATCGCCGCGCTTGACCAGTTCCAGCGTCGCCGCGAAGTGACTGGCAAGGGCGCTGCGCCGCCGGTCCGGGGCACCGGACCAGTCGCCCGGCAGATAGGAGGCAAGCGTCGTCCATTCCACAGACGCGCCAAGCAGCATCTCCAGCCGCTTTACAGCCTGATCAAGCGCATAGACCGGCGCGCGGCGCATGTGCAGCGGCTCATAACTGTCGCGGGTCTTCACGCGGGCATAGGCCTGCAAAAGGTCCGCCAGCGATGCTGTCCACTGTACATCGCGCTTGACGGTCAGTGCCTCTTCCTCGCCGCGCGCAAACCGGTCGCGCCCAAGCTGATCGCGGGCCATCAATTGCGCAGCGGCGCCGCGCATCGCCTCCAACCGTTCCAGCTGAAAGGCGAGGCGGGCGGCCAGTTCCTCGGCCGAGGGGCCATCCTCCGCATCCGGGGGTGGGAGGAGCAGGCGCGATTTGAGATAGGCGAGCCAGGCGGCCATCACCAGATAATCAGCGGCCAGCTCGATCCGCAATTTGCGAGCCGCAGAGACGAAAGCGAGGTATTGTTCGGCCAGTTGCAGGATGGAGACGCGGCGAAGATCCACCTTCTGACCGCGCGCCAAGGTCAGCAGCACATCCAGCGGCCCTTCGAACCCGTCGACATCAACCAGCAGTGCCTCCGGGTTCAGCGCCGCCGCGTTCGGCGCAACGAAGAGATTATCCTGGGTCGGATCGGTCTGCGGGATCTGGCGGGCCTCTGCCTCCTGAAGGGCTTTGTCGTCACGCATGGCATGGCTCCACCTGAAGGGATTTGTAGCGCGCTTCCACAAGCGCGATGTCGATATCGTCGGGCTGGCGCGGGGCGGCATCGACAGCGGCAGCGCGGGTCAGCGCCACGCCTTCGAGATTGCCTGAACCGGCGGCGACAGCCTCCATCTCCGCCCGTTCGCCGTTGCAGTGGAGGACAATGTCGCAACCCGCATCGATACTGGCGCGGGCGCGGTCCTCTATCGTACCGGAGAGGGCACCCATGGAGATATCGTCCGTCATCAACAGGCCATCGAAGCCGATATCCTCGCGGATCAGATCGATGCAGGGGCCAGAGAATGTGGCGGGATATTCATCATCGATGGCGGAGATGATCAGATGAGCGGTCATGCCCATCAGCGCGTCGTTATGGGCTTCGAAAGGCGCGAAATCGACCGCGAGCTCTTCGCGGCTGGCGCGGATGATGGGCAGGCTTTCATGGGGATCGACCTCTGATCGGCCATAGCCGGGCAGATGCTTGATTACCGGCAGAACGCCGCCCGCCTTCATGCCCTGCCGGATCGCATGGCCGAGCCCCGCAACAGTGGAAGGATCAGTGCCCAGCGCCCGTTCGCCGATGGCCGGATGCAGAGCATCTGTCGCCACATCAAGGAGCGGCGCGCAGTTCACATCGATACCGACGGCATGAAGTTCCCGCGCGATCAGGAGCGCACGCATCACATGGGCCTCGGCGGCCTGTTCCAATGTGCGGCCCTTCAGTTCCTGCATGGCGGGAATAAACTCGCGCCAGTGGGGCGCGCGCAGGCGCTGAACGCGCCCGCCTTCCTGATCCACGAGGACCGGTGCCCCGCGGCCGAGGCAGTCGCGCATTTCCGCAGTCAGGGCCGCGACTTGCTCCGGCTTTTCGATGTTGCGCGCGAAGACGATGAAGCCCCATGGATCCGCATCGCGAAAGAAGGCTTTTTCATCAGCGCTCAGGCGTGGCCCGGCGCATCCGAATATCGCGGCAAGTGGTGCTGCCATCAGCGCGCTCTCGCGACGATGCAGGCTTCGTTGCGGGCCTGCAGGCCACGGCAGAGGGCGGAAGCCTGCGCCACCGTGTCGAACGGCCCGGCCCGGAGCCGGAAAAGCCGCCGCCCGCCAGACAGGACCGGCGTGATGACGCGGCCCCGCCCGGCCAGAAGATCGCCGTTGCGGGACTTGATCTTGGCCCATTCTTCGGCAGCGATGGCTTCGGAATTGAAGGCACCGAGCTGGATCTGCACGGCGGAGGCGAGCGCGGCTGCGCGCGGTTCGGGCGCGTCGGTCGCTGTTGTGGCGGTCCCTGTCGTGGCCGTCCCTGTCGTAGCGTTTGCGGTGGCAGCCGGTGCCGGACGCGAGCGTGCGGGACGAGGGGTCGCGCGCGGTGCCCGTTGGGGTGCAAGCGTTGGTTCCGCCACTTCGGCTTCTGCCTCGGCGGGTGCTTCGGTGGTCTCCGTGTCTTCGGCCAGTGTTGCGGGGGCCTCCTGCACCGGCTCGGGTGCCTCGGCAGCGGCTGCGGGCGGTGGGGCCTCAGCTGCCGGGGCCTCAGCCTGGGGGGCCTCAGCTGCAGGAGGGGTCGCCTCCGGCTCGGGCTCGGCGATGACGACTTCCGCGTCGGGGGCCGGGATCGGACGCGGGGCCGGGTCCGGTGCAACGGATGGTGCCAGGTCTTCGGCCGCCAATGTCTCCGGCGGGGTCGCGAGGGTCGCTGTCTGCCCCCCTTCATTGCCCGATACCACGTCATAGACCACGCGATCCTGATGATCGACGATCATGCCGCCCGGCTCTTCCGGTTTGATTTTCGTGGCCTCGATCTCTGCCCGGATCACCGGGATCTCGGCGGCATCGCGCACACCGAGCCGATAGGACCAGACCACGACAACCGTCAAAACGATCAACGATATCAAGGCACCCGCTGCTGTCGCGGTGCGGCCTCGCCATTCTGTCCTCGCCTCTGCGGCCACGGACTCGCGTTCCAAAATAGAATCATCCCGCATGGGGTTTTGCGCCTGTTTGTTTGCGCCACCTTATATGGTGGTCGCCTGCTGCTCAAACCCCAAATGTGCCTGCGTTCACCGCATTTCGGTCGCCGGGGTGACGCCAAGGATACCAAGACCTGCCGAGATGACAACCGAAACGGCACGAATGGCCGCCAATCTTGCAGGTGTGCCGGCAGGATCACTGTCCTGAAGGAACCGCAATTCGGGCACTTCACGGCCCTTGTTCCAGAGCGCATGGAACACACCGGCAAGATCATAGAGGTAGAAGGCAACCCTGTGAGGTTCCTGCGTGCGGGCGGCGGTTTCTATCAGCCGCGGCCATTCGGCGACCTTGCGGGCCAGTTCCGCCCAGGCATCATGATCGAGGCTGCCAAGATCGGCACCGGCCAGCGCCGCGTCATCGCAGGCGATCCCCTGCTCCGCCGCGCTGCGCAGGACCGAGCAGATGCGCGCATGGGCGTATTGCACGTAAAAAACGGGATTGTCCTTGGACTGATCCAGCGCCTTGTTGAAATCGAAATCGAACGGCATGTCGTTCTTGCGCGTCAGCATGGTGAAGCGCACGACATCGGCGCTGACCTCGTCGATCAGATCGCGCAGCGTGACGAACGATCCGGACCGTTTCGACATCTTGAACTCGGCACCATCCTTGAACAGCTTCACCATGCTGGTCAGCTTGATCTCCAACGGTGTCTTTTCCGCCGACAATGCCGCAACCGCCGCCTTCAGCCGTTTGACATAGCCGCCGTGATCCGCGCCGAAGACGTCGATCAGAAGGTCATAGCCCCGCTCGACCTTGTCGAAATGATAGGCGATGTCGGGTGCGAAATAAGTCCAGCCGCCATCCGATTTCTTCACCGGGCGGTCAACATCGTCGCCATAGGCCGTCGCCTTGAACAGCGTCTGTTCGCGCGCTTCCCAGTCTTCGGGCAATTTGCCCTTCGGGGGTTCGAGATAGCCTTCATAGATCAGGCCCTTGGCATCGAGTGATGCCAGCGCCGCCTCGATCCGGCCTTCGCCGTAAAGCGACTTTTCCGAATAGAACTTGTCCATGGTCACATTCAGCGCCGCCAGATCATCACGGATCAGCGCCATCATCGCGTCGGTTGCGAAATTGCGCACCGTCTCAAGCCATTCGCCCTCGGGCTTGTCGAGAAAAGCATCGCCATGGGCGTCTTTCAGCGCCTTGCCGACAGGTATGAGATAATCGCCGGGATAGAGCCCCTCGACGATCTGGATGTCGCGGCCATGCGCCTCCTGATACCGGAGGTGAACAGAGCGGGCGAGCACATCGACCTGCGCGCCGCCATCGTTGATGTAATATTCGCGCGTCACATCCCAGCCCGCAAAGGCCAAGAGCCCCGCCAGCGCGTCGCCAAACACCGCGCCGCGTGTGTGCCCGACATGGAGGGGGCCGGTGGGATTGGCCGAGACGAATTCGACATTGACCCGCTTATCGCTGCCGAGCGTGCTGCGCCCGAACCCGTCGCCCGCACTGACGGCGGCAGAGATGGTTTGCATCCAGAGGTCGGGTGCCAGACGCAGGTTGATAAAACCCGGCCCCGCGATATCGGCGGCCGTGATGCGTGGGTCGGTTGACAGTTTTTCCGCCAACAGGGTCGCGAGCGCGCGCGGATTGGTCTTCGCCTGCTTGGCCAGCGCCATCGCCGCATTGGTGGCCATGTCGCCATGGGCGGCATCGCGGGGCGGCTCCACCGTCACGGCATCGAAGCTGAGATCGGCGGGCAAGGCCCCCTCGCCCACAAGCTCGTCCAGCTTGGCAATGACCAGAAGGCGGATATCGGCGAATAGGTTCATGGCGGCACCGGGGCAGTTCGGGGTTTTCCGCCTCTTCTCACGACCGCGCGGCGCAGACAAGCATGGGCTGGCGTTATTGTGGCGGCGGGCACGGCCATGTGCCCCAGTTCTCCACCTCTTCGGTTCGGCTGAAGCCGGCTGTCGTCTGGCGGGTGATCAGCTCGATCCGGATCGCGGTGGCCGGGCTACGGGCAGCAGCAATGCCGCAGGCGTGGTTGGCGTAACGGCGCAAATACAGCTTACGTGTCACCTCATCCATGATGCGCAAGTTATTGAGATATTTGCGCCATCGATGGCTCGGAAAATGATCGACCCAGTGGTCGAAGCGGTCGGCCCTCGGTGGTTTGAGGAAAAGGTTCGCGTCATCGCCGTCGACTACGGTCACGATCGGAATGGAATCGCGCAAGGGCGGGCTGGGCGCGAACATGCCCCAGAATTGTGACTTGCCCGCGGCGCGCAAGGCGACTTCCGCCGGTGCGGGAATGGCGGGAGCCAGCGGCGTGACATGCGCGAGGTTCCATCCAAACACCAGCAAAATGATCAGCGCCAGCGCGGCGGACGTGATCCGGCCCGGCATCCCCACCAGGACACGCGGTGCGCTCAAAAGACGGGTGACGAGGCCCAGATCGCCCCGGCTGCGTCCAATCAGATCATAAGTCGGCCGCCCGAGGCCGACCCACCCGTAAAGCGCGGCAAGCCAGCCAAGCGGGCGCAGAAGGATGTTCTGGCGCATCACCAGCGCCACTGCATCCCAGTGCAGCCAGCGCCGCCCGGTGCCATCGACGACGACCCAGGATACCTCCCGCTCCAACAGGGGCCCGATCTCGGGATGATCCTGCGCTGGGCGGACGGGGATGCCGGGGGGCAGGAAAAACACCTTCAGGATCAGCGCGACCTTGCGGCAGAACCCGCAATCGCGGTCATACCAGATCTCGAAGCGCTTCTGATCCGCGCGCCACCACTGCGCTGCCAGCCAGTTCCACCAGTCTGAGGGCACATAAGCCATCAGGGATGACAGGCTGACCATCCAGAAATGCCCGATATGGAGGAAGAACCGGAACCCGATATGCATATCGATCAGAAGCGCGAGGGTGACCTTGCGGACCCAGAGGCGCGCATCGGGAAAGAAGAGAAGGATCGGTGTCAGCAATTCGAGCAGGAAGACGAACAGCGTCAGAAGCTGCATCAGCAGCCCATATTCGCGCAGCCAGATGCCCAATCCCGTAACGAACGTGTCGAGATGAAGCGCTACATAGATGGCCGATGCGTTCGGGAACCAGACCTCCGATGTCTTCATCAGGGCCCCGAAAACGTAGACATAGAGCACCTGAAGGAGAAGACCGACCGTCGCCACCGAACAGATGCTCTGCGGCCCGTGACGGTCTTGGGGCGTCAGGGCCTGATCGACGGAGAAGCGGGCGGAGATCGGCAGGAACATGCACCAGAAGAGGAGCAATCCCATCAACTGGTCCCCGCCCTGCACCACGAAAGCGTTGCGTGAGGTGAAGGACACCCAGACGACCCAAAGCACCGCCGCCGCCACCCTACCCCGCCAGCCGACAAGGAAGATGAGCGAGGCGACGACGCCCACCGTCCAGAGGAGCCATGCGAGCCACGCACCGCCCGACAGGAGGAGGACCGACAGCCCGCCATAGCGTTGATGCGGGGCGTCCCAGTCACGCACTGTCAGGCCGTGATCGGAATAGAATGTCGCGAGGTCCGGCGCGAGGACTGCCAACGCATAGAGCGAGGTGATCGCCAGCCCGATGCGCATCGCCGCCAGCGAGCGCAGGTCGATGGAGAAGAGCAGGCGTAGCCGGTCCACCCCGAAACCCCCGTCAGGCCCGCGACATCGGGTCGGTCAGGACCCGGTGTTCATTCAGCGCGAACCGGTCGGTCATGCCCGCGATGTAGTCGGCGACAATGCGGGCGCGAAGCTGTTGCGAGCGCGCCCGCAGGGCATCCTCGCGCCAGTCATCGGGGAGGAGTTCCGGCTCCTCAACAAAAATCGTGAACAATTCGCGTACCACCATCGCCGCCTTGCGCCGCATCCGCGTGACGGCAGGATGGCGGTACATGCGCGCGAAGAGAAATTCGCGAATCTGTTTGAGGTCATCATTCAGCTCTGCCGTGAATGCGACGACCGGACCCGGCAGCGCGCGCAGGGCATCGGGGCTGCCCGGCGCGGCCTCCGTCAGGCGGCGGCGCGTTTCGGCCAGCACATCCTCGACCATCACGCCGAAGACCCGGCGGAATGTCTCATGCGCCATGCGGTGATGATCGAGATCGGGATATCTGCGCCGCACGCCCGCCAACTGCGGCCCGACCAGCGGCAGATCCGCAAGGTCGTCGAGGGTGAAGAGCCCGGCCCGCAACCCGTCATCGAGATCATGGGTATTATAGGCGATGTCATCGGACAGCGCCGCCAGCTGCGCCTCGATCCCGGCATGGGTCCAGAGTTCCAGATCGTGGCGGGTGGCATAGTCGGCGAGCGAGAAATGCAGCCGCCCCGCGTCATCATCGGGGCCGCGCAGGAGGGGGCCATTATGCTTGGCGATCCCCTCCAGCGCCTCCCATGTCAGGTTGAGGCCGTCAAACTCCGCATAGCGATGCTCCAGATCCGTGACGATCTTCAGCGCCTGCGCATTGTGGTCGAACCCGCCATGGGGAACCATCATCTCATGCAGCGCGTCCTCGCCGGTGTGGCCGAAAGGCGTGTGGCCGAGATCATGAGCGAGTGCGACGGCCTCCGCCAGGTCCTCATCGGCACCGAGCGTGCGCGCCAGCGTTCGCGCGATCTGCGCTACCTCCAGCGAGTGGGTCAGACGGGTGCGATAATAGTCCCCCTCATGTTCCACAAAAACCTGCGTCTTGTGCTTCAGCCGCCGAAAGGCGGAGGAGTGGATGATCCGGTCGCGGTCGCGCTGAAACGGGGAGCGATGGGCGCTACCCTCCTCGGCATAGAGACGCCCGCGACTGGCCGCTTCATCCGTGGCATAAGGCGCAAGAGGGGGTCTGTTCATCGGATGGCTTGCCCGCACCGGGAGGGTTACTTACATTACATGAAGACCTGTCTACCCCATCGGGGCGCGGGTGAAAACGCCTGACGCAATGATCACCAGGGGACCTGATCCAATGGACCTGACACTACCCATCACCGTATCGGACAGCTGCGCTGCCCGCCTCGCGGCGATCGCGAAGGCGGAAGGGGCGAAAAAGCACCTGCGCGTGGCCGTGCTCGGTGGGGGATGCTCGGGCTTTTCCTATGAGTTTTCGCTGGTCGACGACACGGCGGATGATGATCTGGTGATCGAGGCGGGCGACGCCGCCGTCCTGATCGACCCGGTGTCGCTGCCGTTCCTGTCCGGCTCCGTCATCGATTTCAAGAACGAACTGATCGGCGCAAGATTCGCCGTCGAGAACCCGAACGCGACCGCGAGTTGCGGGTGCGGGACCAGCTTTTCGATTTGAGGGGGGTAGACGAATGGATGCGGCAAGGTCTGCTTTGAGCCCGAAGTACTGAATGCTGCGTACAGCCCCAATGGGAGCAATGCGCGGTGAGGAGGAGTCCAACTGGTCGAGAAAACCAAATCAGTCTTGAAATTCATCCCATGTAATCTGACTACGCAGATCGACCTGGATGCGAAGCAGTGATGAGCTTTTTGGTAATCTCAATCATCTCAGATGGATTGAACGGAAGCCAAATTGGCTCCTCGACAAATGCTGTATATCTGAGTTTGTGCTGCTCGTGTAGTGGTGATAGCGCATCGACCATCGCTACCACATCTGGGGAAAACCGCACTCGATAACTTTCGCATTTCTCTTTAAGGTTTTTGAGATTGTGTCGAAGCTCAAATGCCCTCAAATCACGGTCGTTGCTCCCTGTTTTGTAAAGTGCGAGCTTTAGAAACATCTCAACTGCATGGCAAATAAGATGAATTATTGGCGCATTTTGCATCATGTTCGGCTCTGCCGAACGCTCATGGCGAATGCCAGATATCGCAAATTCTGCGCACTGTAGAAATGCGAGAGCGTGCAATCGGTATGGCATGGGTTCGGGTCCGGCATATCGCTCATCCCCAAGGTAAAGGTAATCGTTTGTCATACGCCCCACATCAGTCTTGCTGCGATGAGTCATACTCACGATACGATCGAATTTTGTCTACCACAATTGCCGCTTGCACACCTAAGCAGCCATGGGCGCAGCCGCAGCGAAAGCTAACTTTGTCCCGCTCCGCCGACACTGACGGCTTTCTTCCAACAACGACCGACTACCGAACCAGGCATGCTTGCGCGGCACCTTGCAATGCCGGCCAGCCGACCGCAACCATCCCTATCTCGGCAAGGGCATCCCCCTACCCCCGTCCCCGCTCGTACGGCGTGGAGCCGTAGCGCGCACGAAAACATTTCGAGAAATGCGAGGGGGAGGTGAAGCCGCAGGCGAGGGCGACGTTGATCACGCTCATATCGGTCTGGCGCAGCAATTCGCGCGCCCGGCCGAGGCGCATTTCCATGCGGTATTTCTTGGGCGAGCAGTGCAGATAGCGCCCGAAGAGGCGCTCCAACTGGCGCGGGGACAGGCCGATGCGGTTGGCGACGTCGGAGGTGCGCATCGGCTCGTCCAGATCGCTCTCGATGATGGCCAGTGCCTTGGCTAGACGCTCATTCGCAACGCCGATGCGCTGGTTGGCGGAGGCGCGCTGGCCCTCCCCCTCGCCGCGCACGGAGGTATAGACGAGCCGTTCCGCCGTCTCGCGCGCGAGGTCTGCCCCATGGGCGTCCTCGATCAGGCTGAGCGCCAGATCCGTGGCCGCGGTGCCGCCCGAGGATGACAGGATGCGCCCGTCCTTTACGAACACGGATGGGTCCAGATCGACATCGGGATGATCTTCCATGAACGCGTCGTGATATTGCCAGTGAAGGGCGCAGGAGCGCCCCTCCAACACGCCGGCCTCGGCCAACACATAGGCCCCGCAGCAGATCGCGCCGAGCGGGCCGGAGCCGAGGCGCAGATGGCGGCGCAGATAGGCCTTGATCGCGGGCGTTGCGTGGCGTTTCGCGTTCAGCCCGGCAACGACGATCACCATCGCATCGGGCATTTCGGTCAGCCCCATGTGAACGCGGGTGACGGTGCCGTTCGAGCAGCGCTGCTCCACCCCGCCTTCCGCTGCGATATGCCAGCGGTAGAGGTCCTTTTCGGATGCGAGATTGGCGATGCGAAAGGGCTCCACCGCGCAGGCGAACGCCATGTGGGAGAAATTCTCCACCAGAAGAAACACGATGTCCTGTGGCTTGTCGGCCATGTCTGTCCCCGTCAGGGCGACCCTATTGACCTTTGCGTCGCCTCTGATCCCGATACGGCCAGATCGCGCCCATAAGTCAAGACCATTACGACAGCTTGGCGACGGCGTGATCGGCCAGCGCAAGGCATGATGTCAGGCCGGGGCTTTCGATTCCATAAAGCGCAAGATAACCGGGCACCTGATGATCGCGCGGACCGGCGACGACGAAATCGGTGATGCCGCGACCATCGGGGCCGGAGAGTTTGGGGCGAATACCCGAATAATCAGGGCTGAGCGCGCCATTAGGCAGGTCCGGCCAATAGCGGCGCACGGCGGCGTAGAAGCTGTCACCGCGATGCGCCTCCACCCGGTAGTCCATCGTCTCGACCCATTCGACATCGGGGCCGAACCGCGCCTGCCCGCCCTGATCGAGGGTCAGATGCACGCCAAGGCCGCCGACAACGGGCGCAGGGTAGATGAGGGAGGAAAACGGCGCGCGCCCCTCCAGCCGGAAATAGCTGCCCTTGGCAAGGTAGGGGCGCGGCGCGTCGTGGAGCGCGGCACCAAGGCGGGGCGCGTTGTGCCCGGCCGTGTTGACCAGTTCGCGCGCATGGATGGTCATCGCATCAGGGCCGCCGATGCCGACATGGAACCCACCCGGTGCCGGCGCGATGGTGGTCACCGGGGCATTGAGCGCAAGCATGGCCCCCGCGCCCTCCGCATCGCCCAGAAGCGCGAGCATCAGGCCGTGGCTGTCGACAATCCCGGTCTCGGGCGACCAGAGCGCGCCCACGCAGCGAAGCGCGGGTTCGCGTGCCATCGCATCGGCGGCGGAGATGCGCCTGATGCCGGAGGTGCCATTGGTCTGCGCCTGCGCGAGGATCGCGCCGAGCCGGGGCAGTTCATCCTCTTCGGTTGCGACGATCAGCTTGCCGCATTTCCGCGCCGATACGTGATGGGCCTCGCAATAGGCATAGAGCTGACGCGCGCCCGCTGCGCACATCTGCGCCTTCAGGCTGCCGGTCGGATAGTAGATGCCCGCGTGGATCACCTCCGAATTGCGGGCGGAGGTTTCGGTACCGAAGGCGTCCGCCACCTCCACCACCAGCACCTCGCGCCCGCGCTGCGCCAGCGCCCGCGCGACGGCGAGGCCGATGACACCGGCACCTATGACAAGGGTTTCGATCGCTTCCATGGGCGGAGGTTATGTGCTGGCGGACGGCGATGCCAGTGCGGCATCGCGCATCGCCGCTACGTTATGACCGGACGCGGGACATCGCGGCGTCATAGAGGGTCCGGGCGGTGACCGTTGCCGGGACCAGCCGCCCGCATATGTCGATCTGCACCCCGCTGCCCTGCGCCGCGAGGGCCGGATTCACAAAGGCATAGGCAAGGTTCCTGTCGATCCTGTGGCCAAAGCCGCCGGAGGTCACGGTACCAACAACCACGCCGTCCAGCATGACCGACGCACCGCCATGGGCCGGTGCGCGCTGGTCGTCAACATCAAGGGTGACGAGCGTTTTTTGCGGGCCCGCCTCTGCCCGCTCGGCAAGCGCGGCCTTGCCGATGAAGTCAGGTTTGTTCATGTCGACAAAGCGATCAAGTCCGGTCTCGAAGGGATCGAACTCCGTCAAGATATCCGCTTTCCAGTGCAGATACCCTTTTTCCATCCGCATCGCCTCGACCGCATGGGCCCCGAAGAGGCGCAGCCCATGATCCCGACCCGCTGCCCGCAGCGCCGTATAGGCGGCGTAGAGGGAGGCGTTGGGGATGTGAATTTCATATGCCAGCTCGCCCGAGAAACTGACAGACATCACCGTCGCGGGCGCGAAGCCGATGAAGCATTCACGCACGGACAGCCAGGGAAATCCCTCCCGCGACCAGTCGGCGCGGCTGACCGCCTGCATCACCGCGCGCGCCTTGGGCCCGGCAAGAACAAGGATCGTCATGTCATTGGTGAGCGATCTTATTGCGACATCCTCGCCCGCGCCGATATGGGCGGTGAGCCAGTCCATGTCATGATATTCGGACGCCGCCGCCGAGCCGTACCAGATACGCGCCGGGCCGCGGTCAGAGGCGGGCAGGTTTGCAATCGTCGCTTCGCCCTTAAGCATGCCGTGATGGTTGAGGAGGTATCCAAGCCCCACGCGCCCCGCCTTGCGCGGCAGCCTGCCGCAGATCATTCGGTCAAGGAAGGGCACGGCATCGGCTCCGGTGATCTCAAACCGGTTGAAGCCGTTCACTTCGCAAAGGCCGACGGCGGTCTGAACGGCGGCAACCTCCTCTGCCACGACGGGTAAGCTTTCGTCGTGGTGGAACCCGTGGGTGACATGGAAATCGGGTGTGGGTTTGAAAAATTCCGCACGCTCCCACCCGTTGACGACGGTGAACGCTGCCCCTTCAGCCGCGAGGATCGGCGTCAGCGGCGTGGTCTTTGCCATGCGCCCGGCGGGCCGGTGTTCGTTGGGAAAGTGAAAACGAAACTCGTTCTGGTAATCCTCGACGGCCTTCAGCGCCGTCATTTCCACATTGGCATGGCCGGTGAAGCGGCGCGGGTCGAGGCACCATGTGTCATAACATGCCTCGCCATGGACGATCTGCTGGGCGAGGAGCCATCCATGCCCGCCGCCTTCGCCAAGGCCCGCGCGCAAGCCGATGATGCAGAACGCGTTGCGCTTGCCGGGGATCGGGCCGACCAGCGGCGCGCCGTCGATGGTATAGGTGATCGGGCCGTTGACGATGGTATGAATGCCCACCTCCACCAGCGCGGGCATGCGCGCAAATGCGCCTTCCAGCACATCTGAAATGCGGTCCAGATCATCGGGGCAGAGAGCGTTGACGAAATGCGGGTCGATCCCGCCCATCCCCCACGGGCGGCAATCCTGTTCGTAAAACCCGACGAGCAGGCCCTGTTTTTCCTGACGGCAATAATAGTCGCTGATCGGGCAGCGCAGCAGCGGCATGCGGTGACCCGCATCGCGGATGGCGGGGATCTCTTCAGTCACGAAATACTGATGTTCCATCGACATGACGGGGTGGTGGACATTCATCATCGCGCCGACCTCGTTGACGCGGTAACCGCAGGCGTTCACGACAATCTCGCAGGCGATATCGCCCTTTGCGGTATGCACGGTCCAGCTGTCATCCTTATGCTGGGTCAGGGCCGTCACGGGGGTATTGCGGTACACCTCCGCCCCCGCCTTGCGCGCGCGCCGGGCCAGCGCCTGGCAGAGCTGCGCGGGGTCGATATCCCCGTCATTACCGTCCCAGAGGCCGCCGATCAGATTGTCGGTGGAGATCAGCGGATGACGCCGGGCACATTCGGCGGCATCCAACACCTCAAACTCCACCCCCATGCCGCGGGCCATGGAGGCAAAGTGGCGATAGCCGTCCATCTGCGCCTCGGCATTGGCCAGACGAATACCGCCATCGCCGTGATTGTAGCCAACGGGATAATCGGGATCGTCGCGCAAATCCTTGTAGAGATTGATCGAATGGGTCTTCAGGCCCACCATGGTCTGGTTCATGCCAAAATTGGTGACCTGCGCCGCCGAATGCCATGTGGTGCCGGAGGTTAGCTCATCCCGCTCCACCAGCACGACATCGGACCAGCCTTCCTGCGTCAGATGATAGAGCGTGGAGCAGCCCGCGATACCGCCCCCGATGACAACCACGCGCGTCTGAGATTTCATGGGGCATCCTCATCTGCGGTGCATTCCGGTCCGCCTGATCGGAGAGACCAAGAAACCGCCAAGCCGGTCAATGCCAATCCCTCTATTCCCGAAATTTCGGATATTATTTCCGGAAATCTGAAAAGTCGCATAAATGAATTGCCTTGGGCCAAGGCGCGCAGTCCTCTTTGCCATCCGCATAAACGCAGAAGGCTGCCGATGGCGCATGACACATCCTCACCGCGCCGGTCGGGCCGCAAGGCCCGGCACAGCCAGCGCGCCGCGCCGCCGGCGATAAATCCCGCACCGCCGGGGGCCGCCGGTGGCCGCTACAGGCCGCTGTCAGAGGGGGAGTTGCAGCAGATATTCGACACCGCGCTGCGCCTTCTGGGGGAACTTGGCATGGGCGAGGTGCCGCCGCGCCTTGCGCGCGACCTGATCGCCGCCGGTGCGGTGGATCTGGGCACCGGGCGGATCGGGATGCCGCGCGGGCTGGTCGAAAAGACGATTGCCATGGCGGCGAAGACCTTCACCCTCCATGGCCGCGATCCGGCGCGCGATATCGAGGTCGGCGGCACCAAGGTCTATTTCGGCACCGGCGGCGCGGCGGTCAACACGCTGGATCTTGAAACGCAGCGATACCGCCCATCGACCCTTGCCGATCTGCATGATTTCACACGGCTGCAGGACACGCTGGACAATGTCGCGTGGTTCACGCGGTGCTGCATCGCGACCGACGTGCCGGATATGTTCGATCTGGACGTGAACACGGCCTATGCGCTGCTGAAGAATACCACGAAACCCGTGGCGACCGCCTTCACGGTGGCCGATCACGTGGACCCGATCGTGCGCATGTTCGACATCGCGGCTGGTGGTCCCGGTGCCTTCGCGAAACGCCCCTTCGTCAAGGCACATATCAGCCCGGTCATCTCTCCCATGCGGTTTGGAGAGGATGCGGTCGATGTGGTTTACAAATGCGTCGAGCACAACATCCCAATGTCCTGCATCACCGCCGCACAGGCGGGCGCGACCGCGCCTGCAACGCTCGCCGGGTTTCTGGCACAATCGCTGGCGGAGACATTGGCGAGCCTCGTGATGGTCAATGCCCTCTCGCCGGGCTTTCCGATGGTGTTCTCCAACTGGCCGCTGGTGGTCGATCTGCGCACAGGTGCCTTCGCGGGCGGCAGCGGCGAGACCACGGTCCTGAACGCGGCATCGGCGCAGCTGTCAAACTGGCTGGGGCTGCCATCGGGGGTTGCCTGTTCGATGACCGACGCGAAGGCCATTGACGCGCAGTATGGGGTCGAAAAGGGAATGACCAGCCTCGCTGCGGCGCTGGCGGGTGGCAATCTGATCTATGAAAGCTCCGGCATGACGGCAGCCCTGCTCGGCGCGAGCTTCGAGGCATTTATCCTCGATGACGAGATGCATGCGATGACCTATCGCGCACTCCGCGGTATCGAGGTGACGGAGGCCAATCTCGGCTTCGATGCCATCTGCGATGCCATTCTCGGCGATGGCCATTTCCTCGGTGCCGATGCGACCTACCGCTCGATGGAGCGGGATTATCATTACCCCAAGCTGGCTGACCGGTCGCAGCCGCGTCACTGGGCTGATGAGGGCGCACTGGATGCCCGGACGCGGGCGAAAACGCGCGCGGAGGCGGTGCTGCGCGACCATCACCCGAATTACTTGACGCCCGAGCAGGATGCAGAAATACGCCGGGAGTTCAAAATTCTAGGCTGACGCCCCCTCGGGGATCAGACGGAAACTGTCGGCAAGCCATGGATAGGTATCGGTCACCGGCCCGATGGTCTGGGCTGACAACTGCGTGCGCAGCGCGGTGGAGATGATCTGCGCCACACTGTCCAGATGCGGCTCCGCCACGAACATGGATATGGTGCGGGCAAAGCCCTTGCGCGGCAGGGGCATCAGGCGCACCTGCCCCTGAAACCGTTTGCTGCGGGCGTAATTGCTGGGCGTGGTGATCGCCCAGCCGCTGCCGCGCGCGATCAGCGACATGATGGCGGATGTGCTGTCCAGCTCGAACATGTTGTCGAGCTTGATCCGCATCCGGTTCAATTGCGCCTCGATCAGCCCGCCCATGATCTGCGACCGCATATAGCGCAGGAAGGGCAGACCGGACTGGCTGGCCATGCACGCCTCTGCGGTCACCCGGGATGCCGCAGGCACGGCCAGCACGAAAGGGTCGCGCAGGAGCGGGTGTTCGCGCACATTCTGCAGCGGCACATCCGGTTGCGTTGCGATCCCGATATCAAGCTCGCGGTTGCGGAACATCTGCAGGATTTCGTGGCTGACGCGGGTAAAATGGGTGAAATGGCAATCGGGCAGAACACTGGCCAGAAGCTGCGTTATCTCCGGTCCGATATCGCTTTCGAAGTCCTCGATCATCGCAAATCGCAACTGGCTGAGATTACCCGGCGCGATCGCCCTGACATCGCGGCTGGCCTGTGCGGTCAGTTCAAGGATGCGTTCAGCATAGCGCAGGTAAACGGCTCCCTCGGCGGTGAGGACCATAGGGCGGCACGAATGATCGACCAGCGCGGTGCCAAGATGCCTCTCAAGGCACTGCACCTGATGGGACACCGTGCTGACTGACAGGCCGACCTGATGCGCGGTCGCCTGCACGGACCCGCAATGGGCGAGCGCCCTGAACGTGTTCAGCCATTTGAGGGAAGGATGCGTGTCCGTCACTGCCGCCACCGATCATCATCGCGGATGCCTTGATAGCCCGAAAACATGGCTGGCGTCATGTGGCGCGCTCCGAGGTAGCAGATCGGTCGCGATCAAGGCTGCTGAGCGCGTCGAGATCGTCCCAGATCATGACCAGGTTGTCGGACCGCCAAAGCGGGCCCGGGTCGCGGAACCGACCTGCAAGGCGGCCCCCAAGAGCCCGGTAAAAGGTGAACGCGGCATCATTGCCCTCGACAACCGCAAGACCCATACCGGTATGGCCTGCATCGTGGAACCGTGTTGCGGCGGCTGACATCAGGCACCGTCCGATCCCCTGTCCGCGCGCCGCCGGGTCGACATAGAGGTGCCTCACCTCGCCGCGAGCACCAAAAACCGGTGCCGATGACGGCGCGAAACCGATGACACCGGTGATGCCATCCACACCGTCAGCAACCAGCGCACCGCAATCAGGGTGCCCAGTCCCGATCAGTGCGGCCCAACCGGGGCGGCGATGTGCCTCGTCCAACCGCTCATGCGCCAGGCTTGGTGCGAGGCTGCGGTAAGTCATGCGCCAGACCCGCACATGCAGTGCAGCGATCATGTCGATATCAGCTTCGGTCGCAGTGCGGATCGTGATCATACACCGGGCTTACATCCACCTGTTACCGCTTGCCAATTGCGAAAGCGCGGGGGGCGGTCTAGCCTCAGGTCCATGAAGATCACCTCGATCCGTGCCCATGTGCTCGAAGCGCCCATCGATCAGCCCTTCGCGTTCTCGCAAACCTGGGTCGACCGGCGCGTCGGGCTGGTGGTGGAGGTTGAAACCGATGCAGGCCTGACCGGTTGGGGTGACGGATATGGCCCGCCGCATCTGATCGCCGCCGTTATCAATCACGCTTACACACCCCGCTTGAAGGGCCGCGATCCGATGGCAGGTGACGCGATCTGGGAGGATCTTTACAACGGGTTTCGCGATCACGGCCAGCGCGGGGTGCTGATCCAGGCACTGTCGGCGTTGGACATCGCGCTTTGGGATATCCGGGGCAAGGCGCTTGGCCAGCCAGTGCATCGTCTGATGGGCGGGCCGGTGCGGCGCGAAGTGCGGGCCTATGCCACCGGCCTCTATCGGCGGTCCGATGATCGCGCCGAAAACCACGCGATCTTGCGCGACGAGGCCGAGGGCTACCTTGCCGCGGGGTTCAGCGCGATGAAAACCAAGGTCGGCTTCGGATTCGCCGACGATATCGCGCTGGTCACGATGCTGCGCGAGACCATCGGGGAGACCGCGCTGTTCGTCGATGCCAACCACGGGTGCGACTTTGTGCAGGCGCGCCGCCTCGCCCATGCGATGGAGCCGTTGGATATCGGCTGGTTCGAGGAACCGGTGGAGCCGGAAGACCTGGAAGCCTATAGCGCGTTGCGCCGCGCCACGACCATTCCCATCGCGGGCGGCGAGTGCAGCTTCACCCGCCATGATTTTCGCCGCATTCTCGACGCGCGCGTGATGGACATCATTCAACCTGACACCGCCTCCTGCGGCGGGCTGACGGAGGCGAAACGCATCGCCGACATGGCATGGACCCATGGCGTGCGCTATCAGCCCCATGTCTGGGGCACCGGCATCGGCCTCGCGGCGGCGATGCAGTTGCTGGCGGTCCTGCCCACGGGCGCGCCGGGTCTGGGCGCGCATCAGCCGCTGCTGGAATATGACAGCACACCCCATCCGTTCCGGCAGGATCTGCTGGTCGATCCGGTGCTTGTCGAAGACGGCATCGCCCATGTGCCGGACGGTCCGGGTCTTGGCGTCGATATCCGCCGCGATGTGCTGGAGCGGTGGCGCGTCGACTGATCTGGACGCTGACTAAACCGCCTTGGCGACAGCGGCGAGGCGGCGAATGCCTTCCTCCACCCGGACTTCGGGGATGATCGACAGGCCAAGGCGAAAGAACTGCTGGGGCGGGTTCGGGCCCGCAAAGAACACGTCCCCCGGCTCGATCACCACGCCTTCGGCCAGTGCGGCGCGAGCAAGGTCACGGGCATTGACGCTTTTCGGCCCCTCAACCCACAGCCCGCCGCCGCTGCGCGCGGCAGAGATGCGCCAGCCGGGCGCATGGCGCGCCAAAGCAGCCTTGGCCGCCTCCCGGCGGGCATGGAGCGCGCGGCGGATACGGCCAAGCAGCATATCGTGATGGCGCGCTGCCATGAACAGCGCCGCAACCCGCTGGTTGGTGCCCGGCGGGTGGCGCAAGAGCATCCGGCGAAGCGCACGCGCCTCGGCAATAAATTCCTTCGCCCCCACGAGAAACCCGAGGCGCAGGCCCGGCATCATGCTTTTCGACAGCGATCCGGCATAAAGCACCCGCCCGCGCTGATCGAGCGAGCGAAGCGCCGGGCGCTGCGGGCCAACGGCGCTGGCCTCAGGCTCGTAGTCATCCTCGAAGATCACGGCATCCTCGGCTTCGGCCAGTTCAAGAAGCGCGCGGCGGCGATCGAGCGACATGGAGACAAGCGACGGATGCTGATGGCTGGGGGTCACATAGATCAGGCGCGATCCCGACAGCCGCTTGTCGATGACCATGCCGTCATCATCGACCGGCTGGGTGATCAGCCGCCCCTCCGGCCCGGTGCGAGAGCCGAGGATGGCGCGCGCATCGGGATAGCCCGGATCCTCCATCGCGGCGGTTGCGCCGCGTGGCACAAGCAGGTCGGCAGCCAGATAGATCGCGTTCTGCGCGCCGAGGGTGATCAGGATCTCGTCCGCTTCTGCCGCGACGCCACGCCGGGGCAGGATGCGGCGGCGAATCTCCTCGATCAGGGTCGGATCGTCGGCGGCGTAGCGATCCTCGGTCCAATCCTCCAGCCAGCGGCGGCCCATGGCGCGCCGCGTTGCGTCTCGCCATTCAGAGATTGGGAAAAGGCTGGGGTCGAACTGACCGTAAATGAAGGGAAATTCAGCATCGCGCCAGTTGTCCGGTCGCGGTACAGCCTCAAATGCGCCAAGGCGATTGGCGATGCGTCCTGCCCATTTGATCTGCTCCACCGCTGGCCGGGCAGCCGCGGACGCTGTCGGCTCAAACCCGAGGATGTAGTAGCCGCTGCGTTCTCGCGCCTCCAGCACGCCCTGGTCGACGAGGGCCTGAAAGGCGAGCGAGACCGTATTGCGCGATACGCCGAGCGCGGCGGCAAGCCCGCGGGTTGACGGCGCGGGATCGCCGGGGCTGAACTGGCCCGAGGCGACGGCCCGCTCCAATGCGGTACGGATCTGCGCCTGAAGGGTCTCGCCCTCGCGCCGCTCGATCGGAAACAGCATTTCGCGCATGATCTGGCCCACCGGTGTGCGTGCCAACTGGCACTACACCCACGGATCGCATGACAGGCCATCGCGGTCAACGCCGTCGCGCGTCTTTGCCGCTACAGCCCCACGGCCGCCGGAGGCAGATGGATGCGATGCGAAGCCCGCAGGGCAGTGTCGGTCGCGGTGTCGATATGGCGCGGGAAGTGGCTGCCGAGGATCTTGTTCTTGTGCTCGATCGCCTTTTTGACAAGATCGGGACGACCGATTTCCAGCCATTCCTTGGGTGATGTCCGGTCACCGAGACGCGGATAGATGTAATCCGTCTGCATCCGCGCCAGCGTCTGGCCCGCGCCCAGATAGTGCCCCGGCCCGCCGATACACGTCTGGCGCATCACATCGAGGCTGAGCGTATCGTCACTGACCTCAATCCCGCGCACGCAGCGCAGGCATTGGCCGAGCATGTCATCACCGAGGATCAGGCTTTCGAAACAGAACCCGAGCAAGGACGCATGCATGCCGACCGCTTCATAGACCATGTTGAGACCGGTCAGACCGGCCATGACATTTGAGATCGATTGTTCCCATCCCGCCTGCATGTCGGGCAGTTTGGCATCCGCGATCCCCGCCGCCGCGCCGCCGGGCAGGCCGTAAAAGCGATGCATCTGGGCGCAGCCAGCGGTCAGGAGTGCCTGCTCGCCCGACCCGCCGGACATGGCCCCCGTGCGCAGGTCAGAGACAAAGGGCCAGGTGCCAAAGATGGCCGGATGTCCGGGTGCGATGGCGTTCACATAGACCACCCCGGCAAGGCATTCGGCCACCGCCTGTACGATGGCCCCCGCAATCGGTGCCGGGGCGGTCGCCCCCGCCTGCCCGGCCGAGAGAAGGAGAACCGGCAGGCCGGCGCGGATCGCGGCTTCCATCACTTCGCAGCTTTCGGTGGCAAATTTCATCGGCGGGACAACGAAACAGTTGGAGTTGGAGATGAAAGGGCGATCCCGAAACGCAGCCTCCCCGCCTGCGATCTGATAGATCATCTCGACACAGCCGGGCATATGCGACGGCTCCACGAAGCTGGTGCCGATATGTTTGGACGTCCCCGAACAGGCGGCGTAGATCGTGTTTATGTCCAGCTCGTAATTGTCGGTGACATCACGGCAGACCATCGGGCGCTGGAAGAAATGCACGTTGTCGAGGCTATCGACGATGCGCGCCGCATCATAAAGGTCCTGAAGCGTGCTTTCGCGGTATTCGCGTTTCTCCACATCGACCATATGGACCGCTGCACCTGCCGTGCCGTAATGGACCCGCGTGCCGCTGAGGGTGAGGTCATGGCGCGGATCGCGGGCGCGCAGCGTGATGCCGCGCGCCGCCATGGCAAGACTGTCCTCGATCAGGGCGGCGGGGATGCGGATGCGGCCATCGTCGCCAAGGATAGCCCCCGCCCCGGTCAGCGCGGCGATGCCAGAGGGCGGCGCGTCGGCGAAACCGATCGTCTCGCACGCCTCAATCGCGGCGCGGTGGATGCGCTGCACCTCCGCCTCCGACAGCGGATTATAGAGCCCGCCTTCGAGCCCGGCGCGCACCGGGCGCACATCATCCGCCAGAGGCGCGGCGCGCAGTGCCTGCCGGGCAGCGCGACCACCCGAGCGGCGCGATTTGGTGTCAGTCGTTGTCATCATTCTTCCCCGTTACTTTTCGATTGGCGTTATGGAGCCGATCAGAGGGGAGAGCCGCGCGCCGCGCATCCACGCGGCGCACCGATTGTGCGCAGGATCAGCGTAGCCTGCCACGCAAGGGAGAGAACAGTGACCTTCATCTTTGTCGACGTTAGCAGGCCTATGGCGGCACCATGGCTCAGGAGCGAAAGGAAATTGTCGTTTTCATGCCATTTTGGTCCATTTGCGACCTCTGCGCGGCTGAACCTGCGCCGCGCTCCCGTGCCATGGCGGCGATATGGATATTTGGAGAAGAGAAAGAGTGTTGACTTCGCGCATGGCGGCGGGCCCTCTGGCACGACATCACCGACAGAGGAGCCGCGATGATGGATATCTTTCCCTGTGGCAGCCGCCCTTCAAAACGGGCACCCGACAAATGGTTCACCGGCACGGTCTGGCAAGAGCCGATCATCGAGGCCCCGGCCCCGGCCCGCATCCGCGCAATCCGTGTGAGTTTCGAGCCGGGCGCGCGGACCGCCTGGCACACGCATCCACTCGGCCAGACGCTGCATGTCGTAGCAGGCGCGGGGTTGATGGGCCTGCGCGGCGCGGCGCCGCGCGTGATCCGGGCGGGCGATACGGTCTGGATCCCGCCCGGCGAGGAGCACTGGCACGGGGCCGGGCCGGAGACGAACATGGTCCATATCGCGATGCAGGAAGCCGACGAAGGTGTCTCTGCCAACTGGCTGGAACATGTGAGCGACGATGATTACGCCCGCGCGGCGGAGGGGTAGAGACCGATGATGTTCGAGAACAAGGTTGCGATCGTCACCGGCGGCGGCACCGGCATCGGGGCCGCGACAGCGCGGCGGTTTGTCGAGGAAGGCGGACATGTTGCTCTGATCGGGCGGCGCGCCGCCAAACTGGAAGCCGTCGCGGCGGACATGGCTGACGAGCGCTGTCTGATCCTGCCTGCCGATGTCGCCGATGAGGCGGCAATCGCCGCAGCTGTCGCGCAGACGGTGGCGCATTTCGGGCGGCTGGACGCGCTGGTGAACAATGCGGGCGTGGCGCGAAGCGGGTCGGTCCTCGACACCGACACCGAGACCTGGCGGATGATCCAGTCGGTCAATGTGGACGGCATCTTCTTTGCCTCCAAAGCCGCGCTGCCCGCGTTGATCGAGACGGGCGGCAGCATCGTCAATGTCGCCTCCGTCTCCGGTATGGGGGCCGATTGGGGGCTGGCTGCTTACAACGCCTCCAAGGGCGCGGTGATCAATCTCAGCCGCGCCATGGCACTGGACCACGCGGCAGACGGCGTGCGCGTCAATGTCATCGCGCCGAGCCTGACGGAGACCGACATGACCGCCGGGATCACCGCCCGCGATGACGTTATGGAAAGGGTCCGAAACCGGCTCGCCATGGGCCGCGCAGCGACACCGGAGGAGATCGCCGATCCGATCCTCTTCCTTCTGAGCCATGCGGCACGTTTCGTTACCGGTGCGGTTTTGCCGGTTGACGGCGGTGTGACGGCATCGAACGGGCAACCACGCCTGCGCTAAAGGGCTTCGTGGATTTCGATAATCGCGTCGAGTGCGACAGTCAGATCATCGTGGGTCATGTCGAACTGGCCGAGCGTCAGGCGGATCACCGGGCGGCCTTCGTGCATCGTCTGAGTGAGGTAAGTGCGCCCGTCCTCATTGATCGCTTCAATAAGGCGGGTCGTCGCCTCGTCGCCATCGTCGCGGGCAAAGGTGAAGAGCGCAAGGCGGCAGCCGGTGACGATATGGAGGCCCGGCGTGGCCGCGATGCGAGCCTCCGCCTCCGCAGTCCAGGCGACGTGATTGCGGATGCGCTGGCGCAGCCCCTCCAGCCCATAGGCGCGGATCAGGAACCAGAGCTTCAGCGCCCGGAACCGGCGGCCGAGCGGTACGGTCCATTCGGAATAATTGACGACCTCCGTCTCGCCGCCGGTTTCCAGATATGACGGGCGCAGGCCGAGGGTTTTGATCTGCTGGCTCGGGTCCTTCAGGAATTGCACGGAACAGTCGAAATGCGCGCCGAGCCATTTATGAGGGTTGAAGACGATGCTGTCGGCGTCCTCTACCCCCGCCCAGAGATCGCGAAATTCAGGACAGATCATCGCGGACCCGGCCCAGGCGGCATCGACATGGGTATAGAGACCATATTCCTGCGCGATCCTGATGCAGGCCGCGACCGGATCGATGGCCCCGATGGAAGTGCCGCCGACGCAGATCATCACGCCCGCGGGGGCGAGGCCCGCGGCGCGATCAGCCTCGATCGCTTGGCGTAATTTGTCGGGACGCATGGCGAAATTACCGTCGGTTTCGATCTTCACCAGATTGTCCTGCCCGATCCCGGCGACCCAGCAGGCCTTGTCGATGCTGGAATGGGTCTGGGCGGAGGCATAGATACGGGGCTTGACCTCCCCCGCCACGCCGGATCGGATGCCACGCCAATCCATCGACCGTTCGCGCATGGTGAGCGCCGCGCAGAGCGTGGCGGTGGAGGCAGCATCCTGGATCAGTCCGCGAAACCCCTCCGGCAGGCCGAGCGCCTGGCGCAGCCAGTCGATCATGCGGGTTTCAATCTCCGTCCCTGCCGGGCTGGCCTGCCAGATCAGGCAATTGGAGGCGATGGCATTGGCCAGCTGTTCGGCCAGCATGGAGGCAGGCGCGGCATTGGACGGGAAATAGGCCATGAAGCGGGGATGCTGCCAGTGCGTCATCCCGTCGGGCACGATGCGTTCAAAATCGCCGAAGATCGCTTCCATCGGCTCGGCAGTTTCGGGCGGGCTGATGGGGAGTTGATCGGCGATGGTGCCTGGGGTCAGCGGTGCGCGGACCTTGCGGTCGCGCAAGCCACGATAATAGCTGACCGTCCAGTCCGCCGCGCGGCGCGCCCACGCGCCGTAATCGTCGATATCCATCCCATGCTCCTGAGCCGTTGCCCCTCTCGATAACGCCCTGCATGCGCGCTGTCACGCAACCGGGGTGACAAGCGCAGTTTGGCCGCAATTTGACATGGCCAATGGCGGCGATAGTGTCGGCCGGCTTTCACAGCAGATGAGCCTCCATGACGTCCATGCCGCTTTACCGCCCCCCTGCCCCGGTGCCGAAATCGACGGCTGGTGCCATGGCCGCAGCCTTCATGGGTCAGCGCGATATGCTGGGCCTGCTGCCAGAGGGCGCTTACGAGGTCTTCATCACCCGTGCGCCCGTCGGCAAACGCCCGATCTTCATCGTCAACCATCCCGGCATGGTGCGACGCATTCTGCAGACCGAGGTGGAGCATTACCCCAAGAGCGACCTGATGGTGGATGCGCTGTCGCCGCTGGTCGGTGACGGGATCTTCATCTCTGGCGGTGCGCAATGGGTCAAGCAGCGCCAGATGATCGACCCGGCCTTTGCCCATATGCGGATCAAGACAGCCTTCGGACAGATGGCCGCCGCCACCGATGACGCCATCGCGCGGTTCGATCAGATCGCCCGCGATGACGAAGCGATGCTGCTGGATGAGGAGATGAGCTATCTGACCGCCGACATCGTCTTTCGCACGATCTTTTCGCGGTCAATCGACGGGGCCGATGCGCGCGGCATCTTTCGCGCCTTTAGCGATTATCAGAACGCAGTGCCGCAGATTAACCCCAAGACGCTGATCGGCACACGGGCCTGGGAAAAGATCGATGTGCCGTCCGAAGTGCGCGAAACATGCCGTCTGATCCGCGAAAAGCTGGGTCACATGATCGACCGGCGGATCGCTGACGGCCACGAGGGCAACGATATTGCAGGCGATCTGATTGCGGCGCGCGATCCCGATACCGGGGCCGGGTTCAGCCGCGAGGATCTGATCGACCAGATCGCGGTGTTCTTTCTGGCGGGCCATGAGACGACCGCCAGCGCGCTGACCTGGACCTTCTTCATCCTGTCGCAGCGCCCCGAGATCATGGACCGGATGCGGGCGGAGATTGACCGCAAGATCGGGGGGGAGGCGATCAGCTTCGCCCATACGCGCGAGATCAGCTGTACCCGCAACGTGTTCCGCGAAGCGCTGCGCCTTTACCCGCCGGTATCTTTCATCACCCGGATCGCGGCGGAAGACCGGCAGATCGCAGCGCAGGCGATCCCGAAAGGCGCGCTGATGGTCATCTCGCCCTGGCTGATCCATCGCCATCGGAGATTCTGGAACACGCCGGAACTGTTCGATCCAGACCGGTTCTCTCCCACTCGCGAGCGGGAGATCATGCCAGGCAGCTATCTGCCCTTCGGCCTTGGCCCGCGGGTCTGTACGGGAGCGAGTTTTGCAGCGACGGAAAGCGCGCTCATCCTCGCCGCGCTTTGCCGCAGGTTCGAGTTCGAAACCCTGAATCCGCGTCAGGTGGAGCCGGTCGGCAAGCTGACGACGCGGCCCAAAGTGCCGATCAGTATGCGCCTGCGCCGCCGATAAGATCCTGCGGCGTAGCGACATCCGCGTCGAATCTAGGGCGAATGCCCATCAGGCAATGATCCACCGTCCGTTCGGGCAGGAGACCGGCACCTTCGAAGAACGGAAACAGATTGACCTGATTATAGGCTTCGATGATCAGGTCATCTTCGAAACGCAGAATGATCTGGCCCGATGTGCGGAACGACTGTCCACCCTTGCGGATCACACCGTCGATCAGCAGCGTCGCGGCAACCCAGTCGCCATCGACGATCATCACCGGCAATGCCACCTTCACATCGCGCACGAAGGACAGAAGCATCGTCTGAAACCGCTTGAAATCTTCCGGACCGATCAGCGTGTCTTCCTCGAGCCCGTTGATGCGGGCATTCGGTGCCATCATCTCGTCGACAAGGTCGGTTTGGCCATTTTCCCACACGCACGCATACCAATTGCGCAATTGTTCTTTTCGACTATCCATCGCTACTTCCCCACTCGCAGCGCCCCCACGCAGAGCGGACAATGCCCGCGCGCGCGGGCGGCGTCAATTGGTAGTTGAAATACCTCACGACTTCACACGCTCACTGGTTGGATCATAATGCGGCTTCAGGCTGGCCCTGGCCGCGACGCGGGTGCCTGCCACTTCGATCTCGAAGCTTGATGCGAGCATCTCCGCCGCAGTCTCCCCCGCCGAGGGGACATAGCCCATGCCCATCGCCCCGCCCACCGTGTGGCCGTAAGCGCCGGAGGTCAGGTAGCTGACGATCTCGCCGTTACGCACGATCGGCTCATTGTGGTAAAGCAGCGGTTCAGGATCATCGAGCAGGAACTGGACGAGACGTGTCTGAAGACCCTGTTCGCGCTTTCTCAGCACAGCATCGCGGCCGATGAAGTCGAGCTTGGCAGTCTTGACCGCAAAGCCGAGACCGGCTTCCACCACGTGATCTTCAGCGGTGATATCATGGCCGAAATGCCGATATCCCTTCTCGATCCGGCAGCTATCCATCATGTGCATGCCGCAAAGTTTCAGGCCCAGTCCCTGTCCGGCCTCTTTCAGGGTTTCGAACACATGGCAGGCCTGATCGGCACTGACATAGACCTCCCACCCAAGCTCGCCCACATAGGTGACGCGGTGCACGCGGGCGAGGCCCATGCCGATTTCGATCTCCTGCGCTGTACCAAAGGGATTGACCTCATTGGAAAAATCATTGGGAGAGACCGCCTGCAACAGCGCGCGGGAATTCGGCCCCATGACAGCCAAGACGCCCTCGCCCGCCGTCACATCGGTGATCACGACGTTGAAATCGCCCACATGGCGGCGCAGCCATGTTTCATCGGCCAGCCGCGTTGCGGCAGGGGTGACGACGAGATAGGCGGTCGCCGAAAGACGCGTGATCGTCACATCAGCCTCGATACCGCCATGGCGGTTCAGAAGCTGGGTGTAGACGATCTTGCCCACCGGCACTGAATAGTCGCCCCCGCCGACATAGTTCAGATACGCTTCGGCATCGCGCCCCTCGACCCGCAGCTTGCCAAAGGACGACATGTCGTACATGCCGACATTCTCGCGGATCGCGGCATGTTCCTCCGCCACGTTTGCGAAGAAGTTCTGGCGCTTCCAGCTGTATTCATACGCGCCGGTCTGATCCGGCCTCGCGAACCAGTTGGCGCGTTCCCAGCCTGCGATCTCTCCCATCACGGCCCCGTTGTCGATCAGGTGCTGGTGGAAGGGCGTGCGACGGATGCCGCGGGCGGTTTCCTTCTGGCGGAATGGAAAATGATCAGCATAGAGCAGCCCAAGGCTCTCCTTCGCGCGCTCGAACAGATAGGTCTTGTTGCCCTGGAAGGGCTGGTTGCGCGCAATATCGACATCGCCGAGGTCAAAAGGTTTCTCGCCCGCATCCATCCATTCAGCCAGCGCCATGCCCGCACCACCCGCAGACTGGATGCCGATGGAGTTGAACCCGGCGGCAACCCATACATTGTCCATCTCCGGCGCGAGGCCGAGGTGATAGGCATCATCGGGCGTGAAGCTCTCAGGCCCGTTGAAGAAGGTGTGAATGCCCGCCTCCGCCAGCATCGGCATACGCTCGACCGCGCGCTCCAGAATGGGTTCGAAATGGTCGAAATCCTCGGGTAGCTGATCAAATTCGAAATCTGCCGGGATGCCGTCCATGGCCCAGGGTTTGGCATTGGGCTCGAACGCGCCGAGCAGCATCTTGCCGGCATCTTCCTTGTAATAGGCATATTCGTCGGGCACGCGCAGGACCGGCATCTGCGTCAGGCCGGGGATCGCCTCGGACACGATATAGAAATGTTCGCAGGCATGAAGGGGCACGTTGGTGCCGAGCATCTTGCCGACCTCGCGGCCCCACATACCACCGCAATTGACCACATGTTCACAGGCGATATGGCCGGTATCCCCCTTGTCATCGGTCCAGTTGACGCCGGTCACGCGACGGCCTTCGCGGGTCACGTCAGTGGCCTTGACCCGCTCCTTCACCAGTGCGCCGCGCTGGCGCGCGCCCTTGGCCATGGCGAGCGCGATATTGGCCGGATCGCCCTGCCCGTCCTTGTCGAGATAGACGCCCGCGACGACGCCGTCGATGTTCAGATGCTCATAGCGCGCCTTGACCTCAGCGGGGCTGATCTCCTCCACCTCCACCCCGAAGGCGCGGGCCATGGACGCCTGGCGGAAAATCTCCTCGCGCCGCTCCTCGGTCAGCGCCACAGTGATGGAGCCGCAGCGCTTGAACCCCGTGGCAACACCTGTTTCCGCTTCCAGACTGCCGTAAAGTTCCTGACTGTACTTCGCCAGCTTGGTCATGTTCTTGGTCGCGCGCAGCTGCGCGATCAGTCCAGCAGCATGCCATGTGGTGCCGGAGGTCAGTTGCTTGCGCTCCAGCAGCACCACATCCTTCCACCCCAGTTTGATGAGGTGATAGGCAACGGAACACCCGACAACACCGCCGCCGATGATGACGACGCGGGCAGAGGTGGGGAGGCTCATTTGGCAAACCTTCTGACGAGTTCTCTGATATGGGCAGGGCCGACCTCGCAGCAGCCACCGATAATGGTCGCGCCCGTGGCGATCCAGTCCTCGGCAAAATTGGCATAGGCTTCAGGTCCGAGATCGGTGCGCGCCGTCAGCGCGTCGACCGTGGGATTATGGGCGAGGAACCCAGCGTCGATGTTCCGGAAGCCGTTGGCATAGGCCCCGAGCGGCAACGGGCAGCCGGACAACTCACCCATTGCGGTCGTGACGGCCTCAGGCGTCGAACAGTTGACCAGAAGCGCGTCAGGCGCATATTCGGCAACCACGCCGATGATATCCTGCACCGGCTCGCCGGAGCGAAGCCGCGTACCATCATCATCGGCGACGGTAACTGCGATCCAGATCGGTTTGCCGAAGGTCCCCGCCCCCATGATCGCCGCGCGGGCATGATCGGTGGAGGCGACGGTCTCCGCGATGAAGAGATCCACATAAGGGGCCTGGATGCGGGCAAGCTCCTCATATATCTCGGCACCCCGTTCGACCGATGGCATCAGATCAGGGCGATAGGAGGCACCAATCGGCCCAAGCGCACCCGCCACCTGCCCATGGCCAGCGCGGTCACGCGCCTTCGCGGCCAGTTGGCATCCCATCACGTTCAGCGCTTCGAACTGATCCTCGATATCGTTATTGGCCAAACGATCGCGCAGCGCGTTGTAGGTGTTTGTCGTGGCAATAGTCGCGCCCGACGCGAAATAATCATCATGGATCGCCGAGACGATATCGGGGTTCTGCATCATCACATGCAAACCCCAGAGAGGCGTGGGGGAGGAGCCGCCACGCTTGATCAGTTCCTGCCCCATGGAGCCGTCGAGAATGGTGATGGTCATGGGTTTCGGTCCTGCGGTTTGCGCCTCTGGCGCGGACAGATGGATATTTGAAGAAGAGAAAGGGGCTGCCATCGGTGCATCAGGCAGCCTCGGTATGTTGGTCGGCGAAGGCCACGAGCCGCCGGAGCGCCGAGATCATGGCGTCATCGTCGATCGTCAGCGCCACGCGCACATGGCCCGCCGCTGCTTCGCCAAAGCTCTCGCCCGGCATGACGGCGATCTTCTCCGCCTCCAGAAGCGCGAGGGCGAATTCATGGCCGCTCAGCCCGCTGGCGCGAATATCCAGCATCACATACATCGCGCCATCGGGGGGGGAGACCCCGACACTGCTGCCCTCAACGGCTGCAACAGCCCTGTCGCGGCGACGTTTGTAAAGCGCGCCAACGGCGGCCTGTTCGGCATCGCCCTCGCGCAGCGCGGTTTCCGCGGCGGACTGGATGAAGCCCGGAACGCCATAGGTGGTGGCATTGGACAGCGCACTGATCGAGGAAATGACATCCGGCGCACCGAGCAGCCAGCCGATGCGAAACCCGGTCATGACATGGGATTTCGACATCGAGCCGACGACCAGCGTGCGCTCTGCCATGTCCGGCAGGGCGCGGGGGGAAAGCGGGCAGCCCTGGTGGATCTGGCTGTCATAGACCTCATCCGAGATCAGCCATAGATCGCGCGCCCGGCACACCTCCGCAATTCCTTCCAGCGTCTTGCGGCTGTAGACCGCGCCGGTGGGATTATGGGGCGTATTGATCAGGAGGGCGCGCGCGCCCTTCGTTGCCGCATGGAGGTCATCGGCATCGACCTGAAAACCGGTCTCCGGCCGTGCCTTCACCGTCGCAACGACACCGCCTGCCCCGCGCACAGTGCCTGGATAGGTCGTATAGTAAGGATCGACGATCACCGCCCTGTCGCCGTGATCGACCACCGCGCACATGGCAGCAAACAACGCCGCCTGCCCGCCGGTCGTGACAAGCACATTGTCGGCGCGCGTCGGCACGCTGGTCATGCGTTCGGTGCGCATCGCAACCGCGTCCCTCAGGCCGGGCTGGCCCATGAAATGAGCATAGCCGGTATTGCCGCCGCGCGCCGAGGCATCCATCGCGTCGAGGATGAAGGGCGCTGTCTTGCGGTCATGCTCCCCAATGCAGAGCATGGTCACCGGCTCGCCCGCCTCGCGCAGGGCGCGCGCGCGATAGTAGACAGCCCAGCCGTCATCGGCACCGGGCGCGCCATTGATGGTCAGGATGCGATCAGAGAGTTTCATGCGCGGATACGCTCGTTCATCGGATCCCAAAGCGGCTGATCCGGCTGCACCGTCGCCTTGAAGCGCTCACCGTAGATATTAACCTCCACTTCCGTGCCCGGAACCGCCAGATCGGGCCTCAGCATGCCGAGCGCGATGGAGGCACCGACGCGATAGCCATAGTTGCCCGACGTCGTCTCGCCGACCACTTCGCCATCATGCCAGAGCGTCGACATATAGGGCGCGTCCGCCGCGCCTGCGTCGACGATCATGGTGACGAACTTTTTCTTCGACCCCTGCTGCTTTTCATTCATCAACGCGGCCTTGCCGGGGAAGTCCTGCGGCTTGTCGAACTTCACGAACCGCTCCATGCCGCCTTCGAGAAGCGAGTAGTCGGTCGACAGATCACCCTTCCACGTCCTGTAGCCTTTCTCGATCCGCATCGCATCAAGCGCGAACATGCCGAAGGGCGTCACGCCTGCTTCGATCAGCGCATTATAGACCTTCGAGCTGTCTTCGACCTTGGTGTGGACCTCCCAGCCAAGCTCGCCCGCGAAGGAGACGCGGAGGAGACGGGCGGGGACGCCGCAAACCGTCGCGTCCTGATGGGTGAGCCAGCCGGTCGAGAGATCGCCGTCGCTGAGGCCGGAGAGGATCTCCCGCGATTTCGGCCCGGTGACGATCAGCGTGTTCAGCTCCCGCGTGCGATCCACCAGCGACAGACCGTCCGCGAGGTTGCGCTCCAGCACTTCGCGGTCATGCCACTGGGCGGAGGCGGCGGTGATCAGGGTGAAGTCATCCTCGCCTTTGCGCACCACCGACATCTCCGTGAGGATGCGGCCGCGGCTGTCCGGGAAGTAGGCGAGGTTCATCCGACCGATCTTCGGCAGCGCGCCTGCAATGCGGCCCCGCAACCATTCGGCGGCACCTTCCCCGGTCAGATCGAAACGCGAGAAGCCGCACAGGTCGAGCACGCCGCAGTGGTCGCGCACCGCTTCGACTTCTTCTTTGACCCGCTTGGTCCACGGCCCTTCGCGCTCCCACGTCTCGGTGGAGGCTTCGGAGGTGTCGTCGCCCTCCTTGGCGAACCAGTTCGCCCGCTCCCAACCATTGTAAGCGCCCATCACGCCGCCCAGCTCAACGATCCTGTCGTGGTTGGCGGATGTCTTCTTGTCGCGCCCTGCCGGCCATTCGTGATGCGGGAAGTGCATCGCGTATTCGTGGCCGTAAGTCTCCAGCGCTTTCGAAAGGCAATAATCGTGGTCGGCGTAATCGGTGTAACGGCGCGGATCGACCGCCCACATGTCCCACTCGGTCTGCCCCTCGACGATCCATTCGGCGAGCGTCTTGCCCGCGCCGCCGCCCTGGACAATGCCGAAGGTGAAGCTGTGCGCTTCGAAGGCGTTCGCGACGCCCGGCATCGGGCCGATCAGCGGCAGGCCGTCCGGCGCATAGGGGATCGGCCCGTTGATGTTGCGCCCGACGCCTGCGGTGCCGAGGACAGGCACGCGCGCCATGGCGTCTTCGATGTACCATTCGAGCCGCTCCAGATCGTCCGGGTAAAGCTGGAACGAGAAATCCTCAGGCATCGGATCGTCCGGCGTGACCCAGTGCGCCTTGCAGTTGCGCTCATAGGGCCCGAGGTTCAGGCCGTTCTTGTCCTGACGAAGATAGTAGGAGCTGTCGACGTCGCGGATCATCGGCAGTTTGCGCCCATGCTCCTTGGTCCAGGCTTCGACCTCCGGGATTTCGTCGGTGAGGAAATACTGGTGGGACATGACGACCATCGGCACGGTGCGCCCGCCATAGGGCTTGAACCACTCGCCGACGCGCTGCGCGTAGTAGCCCGCCGCATTCACCACGTACTCGCAGGTGATGTCGCCCTTCGGCGTGTGGACGACCCATTCGCCCGTGTCGTTTTTCGAGACGCCCGTCGCGGGACAGAAGCGCTGGATGTTCGCGCCGAGATCACGCGCGCCCTTCGCCATAGCCTGCGTCAGCTGCGCCGGGTCGATATCGCCGTCCATCGGATCCCAGAGCGCGCCCGCAAGGTCATGCGTCTCGAGGAACGGATACATGTCCTTCGCTTCGCCGGGCGTCAGCATGTCGAGCTGCAGGCCCTGATACTGGCCCATGGAGGCGACGCGCTCAAATTCCTGCATCCGCTCTTTCGTGTGGCCGAGGCGAAGCGCACCGGTGACGTGATAGTTCATCGGATAATCGACGTCGTCTGCCAGCGTCCGGTACATTTCCAGCGAATAGCGCTGCATGTTAAGCACGGCCCAGGAGGACGAGAAGTTCGGGCAGTTGCCCGCCGCGTGCCAGGTGGAGCCCGCCGTCAATTCGTTCTTCTCCAGCAGCACGCAATCGGTCCAGCCCATCTTGGCAAGGTGATAAAGCGACGAAGCACCAACGGCACCACCACCAATGATGACAACGCGGGCAGTCGTGGGAAATTCGGCCATCAGAGGCTCCTATCGGCGAAAAGTGGCGCGGCAGGGCCGCCAAAAAAGAGATCAGTCATCCGCCCTTTCGCATCGCGGTGATCGCGCATCGCCGCAAGGGGCGTAAGGGCGGGCACCGGCAGCGCCCCCAGCACCTTCGGGATCATGCGCAAGTCTATGAGCAATGCCAAAGCCACTCGCATCTCCCTCAGTAAACCGGCGGGGCGATGACCCAGATCACGACACAGGCTGTCGTGCCGGGGTTGCGCCAGCGATATGGCTCGCCGCGAAACCGGAAACTGTCGCCGGGGTTCAGGCGAAACTGCTTTCTGCCGATCCAGAGGTCAAGCTGACCTGAGACGAGATATCCGGCTTCCTCGGTCGGGCGCTGCTGGAAGCCGCTCAGCTCGGCCCCCGGATCGAAAACCGAGCGCAGGATCTCGAACGCACCGCCAAGGTCAGGCGACAGGAGCGTCTCCGTCAGCCCGCCTTCGGGCGCGCCAAGACTGCGTCCGGCATTCAGTCGCACGACATGGCCACGCTCTTCCGCCGGTGCCTCAGGATCGCCGAAGAAAAGGGATACGGGAGCAGACAGAAGGTCGGCCAGAAGCCGCAGATCGTCGATGGTCGGCGTGGACAGGCCGCGCTCCACCTGGCTCAGCCAGCCGACGGAGCGCCCGGTGGCCCCAGCAAGCTCGGTCAGGGTCACACCGCGCGACTTGCGTAGGGCGCGCAGATCCGGCCCGACACCGCTTTCGCGGCTCAAAGCGTCCTTGCTGGCCAATCCGGCACCCATGATTGCTCCCGATCGATGAGGGTTTGCTGATTACACATGAAATTCTGGCTGATAATTTCACATCGGTAAAGAGGACCGCCTGCCGAAACCGACCGATGCACGTCGTTTTCAACCAGATTCGAGATGAGCGCCTCACGCCCGCCGGATGGGGCGGCAATCCACCGGGGTCTGCAACGAAGCCGCGTCATCGCGGGACGCAAAAAAAGGGCCCGGATGATGCCATCCGGACCCCGTCAAACTGCAGTGAAGTCGGGCTTACTCGACCTTGAGCGCCACGAAACGCAGATCTGCGCCGGACTGCACGAGGATCAGGACCGACTTTCGGTTTTCCTCCTTCGCGCTGGCAACCCCGCCGCGCACATCCGCAGGGGATGCAACCACTTCCTGGGCAACCTCGACAATCACATCGCCGGGCCGGATGCCTTTTTCAGCTGCCGGGCTGCCGGCGTCGACCTCGGTCACGACGACGCCCTTGACGTCATCGGCGATGGAAAACTCCGAGCGCCGCTCTGCCGTCATCGGCACCAGCTTCATACCGAGCGCGGATTCCGCTGCCGATGGTTCCTCGACCGCGTCTTCCTTCTCGATGACCGCGACCTCGCCGTCACCTTCGTCGAGAAGACCAAGAACCACCTTGAGTGTCTGGGTCTTGCCCTTGCGCCAGACAACGACGCGGACATCCTTTTCGACCTCGGTTTCGGCCACCATGCGGGGCAGGTCGCGCATTTCCTGCACGTCGCGACCATCGAATTTGAGGATGACATCACCGGCCTCGATCCCGCCTTCCGCAGCCGGACCATCGGTGGTCACCTCGGAGACGAGCGCGCCGCTTGGCTGTTCGAGGCCAAGCCCCTCCGCCAGTTCGTCAGTCACACTCTGAATGCGCACGCCGAGCCAGCCGCGACGGGTCTGGCCGAATTCGCGCAACTGGCCGACGACGTTCTTCACCAATGCTGAAGGTACCGAAAAGCCGATACCGATGGAGCCGCCGGAGGGCGAAATGATCGCCGTATTCACACCGATCACCTCGCCCGCCATGTTGAAGAGCGGACCGCCGGAGTTGCCGCGGTTGATCGCGGCATCGGTCTGGATGAAGTCATCATAAGGCCCGGACTGGATGTCACGGTTGCGCGCCGAGATGATCCCGGCAGAAACCGAACCACCCAGACCGAACGGGTTACCGATCGCCAGAACCCAATCGCCGACGCGCGCCTTGCTGCTGTCACCGAAGGGGACAAAAGGCAGCGGCTCTGCCGGCTCGACCTTCAGGACGGCGACGTCGGTCTTTGGGTCGGTGCCGACCAGCGCCGCCGGCAGCGAGGAGCCATCCGTGAAATTCACGACGATTTCGTCGGCGCCGTCGATCACGTGATTATTGGTCACGATATAACCCTCTGGGGCGATCACGAAGCCGGAGCCGAGCGAGGACTGGGTCCGCGGCCCCTGATTTTCCTGACCGTCGAAGAAGTCGCGGAACAGCTCCTCAAACGGAGAGCCCGGCGGCAATTGCGGGCGATCGCCCCGCTCAGGCGGCTCGACCGTCTGGCTGGTGGAGATGTTCACTACAGAGGGGCTCAACCGCTCCGCCAAGTCGGCGAAACTGTCGGGTGCCGCCATAAGCGGGCGAGACAGTGCTGCAAATGCGAATACCAGCGCCAGCATCAAGATGAGAGCGGCGCGTGGAAGTCCCGCGGATGGGGTGGGCCGATGAGAAATGGACAAGAGCGTCAACTCACGCCTCCTTTGACTGAGATAGTGTCACAAGGTTCAGATGCTCATGGAATATGCCCGAATTGAGGCAAAGCCAATGTTTTTGTGTCACCTTGTTTCACATACGTGAGATCGGAGCCTTTCCGGCACCGATCTCACAATAGTTTTTCCGCGATCTTACCGGTTCGCCGATGCGTCGCTCTGCGTATCCGTCTTCAGATAATCGAAGAACTCGCTATCGGGGTTCATGACCATCGTGGAATTGTCGCCCTGCAATGCGCGTTCGTAAGCGGTGAGCGAACGATAGAAGGCGAAGAACTCCGGATCGCGGCCAAAGGCGGCGGCGAAGATCGCGTTCCGCTCGGCATCAGCCTCACCGCGGATGATCTCGCTGTCGCGCCGGGCCGAGGATACCAGCTCAACCGCCTGACGATCTGCTGTCGCCCGGACGATCTGCGCAGCCTCCTTACCACGGGCCCGCTCATCCGCCGCTTCACGCTGACGTTCCGCCTCCATCCTGGCGAAGGTCGCCTGAAGGTTCTGCTCCGGCAGATCGGCGCGCTTGATCCGCACGTCGATGATCTGCACGCCAAGATTGGAGGCGGGCGCGACGGTCTGCGTGCGGATCCGCTCCATCAGAATGCGCCGATCGACCGACAGGATATCATTGGAGCGGACGCTGCCGAGCACGTCGCGGAGCTGAGAGTTCAGGATCAGCTCCAACCGCGCTGCTCCGGCTGCCTCACCACCGCCCGCGACAGCCAGTCGGAACTTCACCGGGTCCGTGATGCGCCAGCGCGCGAACGCCTCAACCACCAGGCGACGATCATCAAGCGGCGTCACCTCCAGCGGCGACGTGTCCAGCGGCAGAATCCGGTCTTCGTAATAGACCACGTTCTGGATGAACGGGATCTTGAAGCCGAGGCCCGGATCACGCTTCACGGTTTTCACCTGACCGAATTGCAGGACAATGCCTTGCTTGCGCTCATCCACGATAAAGATGGCCGACAGCGCGACGAAAACCAGTGCGGCAATGACGCCAACAAAAATGTAGGAGCGTGTCATCAGTTCGTACCTCTGCGCAATTCGTTCAGCGGAAGGTAGGGCACGACGCCCTGTCCGCCGCTGTCTTCATCGATGATGATCTTTTCGACACCACCCAGAACCCGCTCCATCGTCTCCAGATAGAGACGCTTGCGCGTGACTTCCGGGGCCTTGGCAAACTCTTCGTAGACGGCCTTGAACCGGCTTGCCTCACCCTCGGCCTCGTTCACGACCTGCGCGCGATAGGCTTCGGCTTCCTGCAAAAGCTGCGCGCTTTCACCACGGGCGGATGCGAGACGCTGGTTGGCGAAGGCATCGGCCTGTTTCTCGGACGTGTCACGCTCCTGCTCTGCGGCCTGAACGTCGCGGAAGCTGTCGATGACCTCCTGCGGTGGGTCGGCCTTGTCGAAGTTGATCGTCACGATGCGTACGCCGCTTTCGTAGCTGTCAAGCGTTGCCTGAATCAGCTCCTGCGCCTCGGCGGAGATGATGCCGCGGTCGCGGTTGAGGATCGGCTTCAGCTCGGACCGGCCGATAATCTCACGCATGGCCGATTCAGCCACCGCGCGGATCGTGTCGTCCGGGGCCGCGAGGTTGAAAAGGAAATTTTCCGGGTTCGCGATATTCCAGACGACCTGGAAATCGATGTCGACGATGTTCTCATCCCCGGTCAGCATCAGACCCTGATCACCGGTGCGGGGCGAGTTACCCTTGCCAATGTCCAGCGTGTTCTGGCGCGTGACCTGCAATATTTCCCTGGTCTGGATCGGCCAGAAGACGAAGTTCAGGCCTGGCATGCCAACGCCTGACCGCTCCCCGAAGGTCAGCTCAACCGACTGTTCCTCAGGCTTGACGGTGTAGAGCGAGTTGAACAGGAAAAAGCCGATCGCCGCGATGGCGATCAGGGCGATGCCGCCCTTGCCAAGGCCATCGCCACCGGCGCCGCCGCGACCACCACGACCGCCGCCGCCACCGCCAACAATGACTTTCAGCCGCTCGCGGCCTTCCTTCAGGATATCCTCGATGTCGGGCGGGCGGTTTCCACCGCCGCCACCGCCACCACCCCCGCCCCAGGGGCTTTTGCCACCCCCGTTGCCGGATCCCTTGTTCTTGTCTCCGCCGCCCCAGGGGCCGCCGCCATTACTGGACATGGGCATTCCTTTTTTCTCTCCCCCGCGCGACCATCATACCGGATCGCGCATCGTAACCAACTCTTCGGCGGCTGTCGGATGCACCGCAACCGTCCGATCGAAATCTTCCTTCGTTGCGCCCATCTTGACCGCAACACCTGCCAGCTGGATCATCTCTCCAGCCCCATGGCCGACGATGTGGACCCCAAGCACCCGCCTGTCAGGCAGGCTGACCACGAGTTTCATCAGCATCTTCTCAGACCGCCCGGAAAGGGTCGCCATCATCGGGCGGAAGGCCGCTTTGTATATCTCGACCTCGCCGGACGCTCGTGCCTCACCTTCCGACAGCCCAACTGTGCCGATTTCGGGCTGAGTAAAGACCGCCGTGGCAATATCCGTGTGATCGGGACGTGTTGGATTGGCCTTGAAGATCGTCTCGACCACCGCCGCGCCTTCGCGAATGGCCACCGGCGTCAGGGCCACGCGATCGGTCACATCGCCGACGGCATAGATCGATGGCACATTGGTCTGCGAGTACTCGTCGACGGTGACGGCCCCGCCCTTACCCAGCGCGACGCCCGCTTCCTCCAGCCCGAGGCCACCTGTATTGGGTTTGCGCCCGGTGGCGTAGAGGACGCAATCGACTTCGATCACCTCGCCATTGTCGAGAATGACATCATAAGGGCCATCGCCGCTGATCGAGGTAACATCGGTTTCGTAGCGCAGCGCGATGCCTTTCTCGATCATTTCGTCGGAGACATGGCGGCGGACATCCTCGTCAAACCCGCGCAGGATCAGATCGCGGCGGTAAAGCTGTGTCACCGCGGTGCCGAGCCCGTTCATGATGCAGGCAAATTCGCAGGCGATATAACCGCCACCAACGATGATCATGCGCTTTGGCTGCGCGGGCAGATCGAAAATCTCGTTCGATGTGATCGCTTTGTCGCTGCCCGGAAATTCCGGCACGAAAGGCGCGCCGCCGGTGGCGATCAGGATGTGTTTCGCCGTGACGAGGCGATCTTCGTTCATCAGGCGCACCTTGTGGGTGCCTGCAAGTTCAGCGCGGGTATGAAACACCTCGGCCCCCGCTGCCCCGACATTCTTGGCATAGAGACCTTCGAGGCGCGTGATCTCAGCCTCCTTCGCGCGGACGAGCGACGACCAGTCAAAGGACGTCTCTCCCACGGTCCAGCCGAACCCGGCGGCATCTGCGAAGCTTTCGGCAAAGGACGAGGCATAGACCATCAGCTTTTTGGGCACGCAGCCCCTGATCACGCAGGTGCCGCCATAGCGAAATTCTTCCGCAATTCCGACACGAGCCCCCGTTGCCGCTGCCATACGGGCGGCGCGCACACCGCCGGAGCCCCCGCCTATGACAAAGAAATCATAGTCAAAATCCGCCATTACCGCTCCTGCTCTGTTCTTGTTCGGGCATATCTATGCAGCTACGGGGCCAAGCGCAATCGACCCATGTCGTGGCGCACGACTTTATCAGACGAGATCACTGAACAAATCGTCATCACCACCTGTCGCCTGCTTTCTACCCCGGCCACCGGGACCTGTGACCAGTGCTGCGGTCCCGTCTTCGCGTCCCACAACAACCGCCTCCGCCAAACCGATGAAAAGGCCGCTCTCGACCACGCCGGGGATCATCGTCAGCCGCGCGGCCAGCGTTGCGGGATCGCTGATCCGTTTCAAGTGCAGGTCGATAATGTAATGCCCCTCATCTGTCACGAAAGGATCATCGCGGGCCGTCCTCAACGTGCAGGTGGTGTCGCTGATATCCATCTTTGCAAGGGTCCGCTCCACAAGCGTCCGGGTGACCTGCCAGCCAAAGCGCACGACCTCCACCGGCAGCGGAAAGGCACCGAGGGTTGCGACCTGCTTCTGCGGATCAGCGATCACGATCATCCGGTCGGACGCGGCAGCGACAATCTTTTCCTGCAACAGCGCGCCGCCGCCGCCCTTGATCAGGTTCAGCGCCGGGTCGAACTCATCCGCGCCGTCGATGGTCAGGTCGAGCCATCCGGCGTCGTCAAGCGTGCCGACCTTCAGCCCGCATTCGAGCGCCAGATCGCGGGTTCGCGTGGATGTCGGCACGCAAAGGATGTCGAACGCCTTATGACCGCGCACCTTCTGGCCCAGCATCTTCACCAGCCAGGCGGCGGTGGAACCCGTACCGAGACCGAGCCGCATACCGCTTTCCACGAAGTCGAGAGCTCGCGCTGCCGCGGCCTTCTTGGCGCGGTCGGCGGCGGGGAGGCTTTGGTTCATGAAATGATTCTCTGTCGCTGTCAGCTTGGGCGCGCCACATTAGCCGCTGATCGGGCCCGCCGATACCTGCGGCACGGTAATTTCTGCGTGCAGCATCGCATCAAGCTGCATGCGCGGAAGGATGAGAACCGCGCCGGACTGATCGAAAGACATCGAAATCCGCGGTGCCGTCGCCTCGTTCGAAGTGCCAATCCGGGTACCTGCGTTCATCGCGAGGCCAGCGAGCGGCCAGCGCAGACCGGTACTGCCGGTGCCGGTGACCGGTCCCATGGGGAACACCGATACCCGCTGGCCTGGCTCCGCCGCCATTGTCACGCTTGTGCCCGCCGACATCACGACATCCGCAACCCCCAGAAGCACGATGCGCCGCTCATCGGCGATAATTGCATGCAGGACCGCCAGTTCGTGGTCCAACCGCCCACCGAGGAACCCGACAGCGATGATCAGCGGGGCCTCTACATGGCGCAGGCATTTCTCGAAATCGGTACTGTCCTGTTCGGGCACGTGCAGCAGACGATCCCCGAGCAGCGACCGCCAGCGGGCGTGGTTGGCGAGGGAATCCAGGTCGCCGATGATTGCCTCCGGCCGAAGCTGGCCCAGACGGTTCGCCCCTCCGTCCGCGCAAACGAGATGCGGCGCGCGTTCCAGCGCCGCATCAAGATCGGGCACATCCACGGGGCCGCTGCCCAGCAATGTGACGCCCTGTTCAAATCGCAGAGGCGGTCGATCGCCAAGGTTCTCTTCAGAAACCATTGTGTTTGCTCGCATAAAACTGTCGGCGCATTAGTCACGACTGCGATGCATTCGTCCAAAAGAATTTCCAATTCCGCCATATTTGCTTAGCATGGGTGTGGAATGAGGGTGCAGTGTGTGTGTTGTTGAGTGTGGTCGGGCAGTATGCTTGGTCTTTGTGGGCGTAGTTTACGGTGAGGAGAATGGTGTGGCTCAGGAAAAGCGTCTCAGCTTGTCGTTCGGAGATTTCTCTTGCGACATAGTGGGTTATGATGACCCGTTCACAATCCTAAACAAGGTGATGGAACTCTGTGTCGAGGTCTCTCATCGCTCCGACTGGGCGATTGACGATCATCCGGCCAGCGATCCGGAGAGCCGTGGGCGATTCGCGGCGTCTCTGGCGGAGACCGCGCGCGAATTCGACATGGACATCGAGGATATCGAGGGGAAGTTCGTCGTTTCCCGCAGTGCGATTGCCGCGCTTTCGGGTGAAGCCGAGGCGGCCAACGACGCCGCGCCTGCCTTCACCGTCCCCAGCGAGCCCGTCGCGAAACCAGAGGCAGCGGAGGTCGAGCCACAGCGCGAACAAGCGCCGGAAGTGGTCGTGGCAGATGAATTGGCGGCTGATGAGGCCGTCGACACCACGCCAGTCCCCCAACCCGAAGTTGCCGAACCCGAAGTCATCGAAGCCGAGCCGATTGCCGAAGCGCCTGAAATACCGGTGGCATCTGAACAGCCGGTCTCTGACGAGGTCGCGGCAGATACCCCTTCCGACACCGCGCCGATCACCGAAGCGGAGCCTGCTGCCGAAGCGCCCGCCGAGCCGGTTTTGGATGAGGTCGCGATCGATCCTGCGATCATCGCGGAAGCCGGCCCTGAAGCCATCGTCAGCGAATTCACCGCCGAGGCGCAGCAGGAACAACCCGCACTGGCAGAAGAACAGATCGCCAGAGTCGAGGAAGACGTGGAGGTCGAAGCGATCTTCTCGCCCGAAGCCGAGGCAACGCCAGAAATTGCAGACGAGGTCGCGCCTGAGCCTTCGATGTTCGCAGAAGCGGACCATGAGGAATCCGTCGACAAAGTCACCGCGCATGGCGCACCGGAGGACCCCGCACCCGCCAAGGATCAAGCGACCCACGCGAAAGCAGCAGCTGAGCCCGAAGCTGAGATCGCCGCGCCGGCAGAGCTGGCCGCCGACGCTACGACCGCCGAGACCCCGGTTACCGAAAGCCTGGCGGAGGAGCCGGTCGCCGAGATGACGGAGCCCACGACCGGAATTGCCAAGGCGGAGCCGGCGGCAGCGGATGCCAAGGCTGCGACAGCGGGCGAACCCGTCGTCGAAGACACAACCGAGGCGACAGCAGCAACGGGGCGACGCAAGCGCCTTCGCCTGAGCATTGCTGAACTCGTCGAGCAGGCGGAAAGCGGGGCAATCGACGAAACCGATGATAACAAAGAGGACAGTGCAGCACCCGCCAGGGTGGAGGCAAAGGCCAAGCCCGAAGCGCCCGCCCCGTCGCGCCCGGCGATGCGCAAACCATCGCCGCGGATCACGATCGACCGGGCCCGCTCCCGCCCCCATGGCACGCCCGTGCCAGCAGCGGAGGAGGCCGAGGCGACGCCAGCCAAGGGCAGTGCCACGCCCCGAACAGATGCTGGCACCGCCGCCATTTCACCCCCCGAAAGGGCACAGGATGAGGCACCGCTGGATCTGACCGCCGATCTGACGGCACCGGCACCCGACCTCGGTGCCAGTGACGACGACGCAGCCGGGGCCACCGCAGAATCGCCCATCGCGCGCGTCATCAACGAGGTGAAAGCCCTGTCCGAGGCCAAGACCCCGGCGCGTAATCAGGCGGTGGAAGAAGCACCTCTCCGCACAGCCCCGCCGGAGGAGGCCGAAGATGAGAACTTCCTCTTTGGGGAAGAGCCCGCCGAGGAAGTGGCCCCAGCACCGGAGGCTGAAGAGCCGGTTGCCGATCCCGTTGAGTTAACCATTGCGGAGGAGGTTGGCCCGGCAGAGATCAATGAGGCCAGCGAGGTCAAGGCGAAGAAAAAATCGCTCTTTGGTCTCAGCCTTTTTCGCCGAAAAGCCGACGCGGCAGCCGCGGAGGATCAAGGCGCGGCCGACGCTGACGAAGATGAAATCAGCGACCGCGAAAAGAATGCCTTTGCCCGGCTGCGCGAAGCGGCCGAAGCGGACCTGCCCATGGTCGAGGGTGCCACGCGCCCCGTCGGCGAGCCGGGCGCAGAGCCGCGGCTATTTTCGATCAGCGACGGGTCGGATTTTGACGACGCCAACTCACCCGCAGCCTTTGCGCGCCAGGTTGGTGCAAGCTCGTTGCAGGATCTGCTGGAGGCATCCGCAGCCTATGTTGCCATCGTGCAGGGCAAGGCAAAGTTCAGCCGCCGCGATGTGATGCACGCCCTGTCCGAAATCGGCCCCGAGAAGGACTACAGTCAGGAAGCGCGGCTGAAATCCTTCCGCCGTCTTGTCACCAACGGCGCGCTTGTGCCGTCAGAGGATGGCATGTTCGCCATCTCGCACGCGACGCGCTACGGCTACGAAAACCAGCTCAAAACCGGGTGACAAGGGAGGCGCGGTCGCGTCAGCCGCCATCGACGCCGGCAGTGCCCCGGGATCAGCCCTGATCCTCGGGCGCGGCATCGGGGTCGGCTTTGCCAACACCGAGGAACACGGCCTTGAACGGCAGCGCCCAAAGGATGCCCAGTCCGACATAGACCAGAAGCTCCACAAGGATCGACGGGCGGTCGAGCAGCGTCACGACCGTCACAGCGGTGAAAATGTAAAGCGGCAGGCCGATCAGCAGAACCACCAGCGACCAGCGCCGCCGCGCCTTGTAACTCAGCGCCATCACGCGCCCTTTCCTGTTCAGTCAGCGAAATCAGTCAGCAAACGGATCCGTCACGAGAATGGTATCATCGCGCTCCGGTGAAGTGGAAAGTAGGGCCACGGGGCAGCCGATCAACTCCTCCACCCGCCGGACATACTTGATCGCGGCAGCGGGCAGGTCCGCCCATGTCCGCGCCCCTTCGGTACTGTCGGACCAGCCAGGCATCTCCTCATAAACCGGCTCTGCCTGTGCCTGAAGCGCGGCTGCCGTCGGCAGGTGATCCAGAACCGCATCCCCGACCCGGTAGCCGGTGCAGATTTTCAGCGTCTCGAACCCGTCCAGAACGTCCAGCTTGGTCAGTGCGATGCCGGACACACCGCCCTGCATGCAGGTCTGGCGCACCAGAACCGCATCGAACCAGCCACAGCGGCGCTTTCGCCCGGTGACCGTGCCAAACTCGCGCCCCCGCTCGCCAAGCCGCTGCCCATCATCGTCATCCAGCTCCGTCGGAAACGGCCCTTCGCCAACGCGGGTCGTATACGCCTTGACGATGCCGAGTACGAAATCGACCGCATTTGGCCCCAGACCCGACCCGGTGGAGGCCATGCCTGACATCGTGTTCGACGAGGTGACATAGGGATAAGTGCCGAAATCGATATCCAGCAGCGCGCCCTGCGCCCCCTCGAAGAGAATGCGCTCGCCCGCGCGGCGACGCTCGTTCAGAAGCTTCCAGACCGGTTCGGCATAGGGGAGGATCTGCGGGGCGATCTCCTGCAATTCCGCCTTCAATGCCGTGCGGTCGATGGGCTCCACCCCAAGGCCCCGGCGCAGCGGGTCATGATGGGCAAGCAGCCGATCTAGACGCGTCTCCAACGTCGCCTCATCCGCCAAATCGGCAACCCGCACGGCGCGCCGCCCGACCTTGTCCTCGTAGGCGGGGCCGATGCCGCGCCCCGTGGTGCCGATCTTGGCCTTGCCCGCGGCCGCTTCGCGCATCTGGTCAAGGTCGCGGTGAAGCGACAGGATCAGAGGGGCGTTCTCGGCAACCTTGAACGTCTCGGGCGATATCTCGGCCCCCTGCCCGCGCAGCGTTTCGATCTCCGTAATCAGCGCATAAGGATCGAGGACAACGCCATTGCCGATGACCGAAAGCTTGCCCTGACGCACGATGCCGGAGGGTAGGAGCGAGAGCTTGAACACCTTGCCATCGATGACCAGCGTGTGCCCGGCATTATGGCCGCCCTGGAACCGGACGATGACATTGGCACGCTCCGACAACCAGTCGACAATCTTGCCCTTCCCCTCATCGCCCCATTGGGCGCCGACAACGACAACATTGGCCATGGCAGTCTTCCTCTTTGAGAAACCCGCGCTCTTATAGGGGCGTCGCAGGATCGCTGAAACCACGAAATGAAAGCGTCGGGCAGGTTTCTGGGCCAAGAACGCATGGCCCGCCGCAATGCACGGGCCGCAAGACGGAGGGCGCAGCCCTCACGAGCGGCCACCGCACCGACAGGGGCAGACCGGATGCGACAGGGTGCGCCTCAGGGGAAGGCTTCGGGCAATGCCTCGCTCGGCCCGACATGGGTGTCGAGCCAGTCGCACCAACTTGCCGTGCGGTCCCATATCTGATTGGCGTGGGCAGAGGCCCCGCCCGCCTCGGACTGATCGCGATCAAGCCGGGCACCGGCAATCATCTCCTTCATGCGCAAAAGCTCGATCCGCTGATGATCTTTTGCGAAACCGCGCGGCGCGGTCTTCAGCGACCGCCCGTGCACCTCCACCCCGTCCCGGCGAAGGCTGGCGACCTCCGCTGCAAGTCCCGCACCCGCAGATCCGGCGACTGCGGCGCGGAACCGCGCGAGCTGATCTCTGGTCATGTCATAATATCCGCATCCGACATAGAGCCCGTCTTTTGACAGGGATACGTAAAGTGCCGCTGCCCCTTCATCGGGGCTAATATAGCCTGAGGTGGACAGCTTGTAGGGCGACTTGTCTTTCGAGAACCGGACATCGCGGTTGAGCCGAAAGACCTTCACACTGCCTCCCCGCGCCGCTGCCGCGTCGTTCAGCAGCGCAGTGAGGGGATCGCGGATGCCATCTTCCCAGACGGCACGGTTTTGCTCAAACCACGCCTTGTTGTTATTGGCTTCAAGCGCTGCAAACCAGTCGCAGGCCCCAGACACGAAAGCGCTCACAGTTTGTTGTGACTGCCATCGCAGCGGACGTCATTCGACGTTGCCTTGCAGCCGCAGAAAAACACCTTTTCGTCCTTCTCCGCCACAAACTTGACCGGCGTGATGCCTGTGTCCTTGTGGCTGCCATCGCAGAAAGGCTGATTGGATGATCGCCCGCAGGCGCACCAGAAATATGCTTTTCCGTCCTCCACCTCAACCGGATAGGGGGCCTTCTGGGCGATGATGGGTGCGTCTGCCATGGCTATCTCCTTCGCTTGGTCTTGCGGAGATTAGCGCAATGCGGCCCGGTGACAAATCACCAGGCCGTTCAACACATGCTCTCGTGCAAGATCAGAACCGCAATGCCTTGGCCTGGGTCACCTGCGGCAGGTTGCTGATCGCGGACAACGCCGCCTCATCGACCGGATCATCGACACCGAGGAGGGCAATCGCCTCACCGCCTTTTTCAGCCCGGCCGAGGGCGAAGGTCGCGATGTTCACGCCCAGCGTGCCCAGCGCCTGACCAAGCGCACCGATATAGCCCGGCGTGTCGTCATTGGTTGTGTAGAGCATGAAGGGTGACGGCTCCGCATCCAGCCCGATACCCTTGATCTGGATGATCCGCGGCTTGTCATCGGAAAAAAGCGTGCCCGCGATGGATCGCGTCTGCACCTCCGTCGTGACGATCAGCCGAACGTAGGAGCCGAACGCGCCCTGCCGATCCTTGCGGGTCTCGGCAATCTTCACGCCCCGCTCGCGCGCCACAACGGGCGCGGACACCATGTTGACACCGCCTTCGCCGACCAGCGGCGTCATCAGGCCCGCGACGAGCGCCGCCGTCATCGGCTTCAGGTTCAACTGGCCGACATCACCGACATATTCGATTTCGATATCCTTGATTGCATTGTCGGTGACCTGCCCGGCGAAGCTACCAAGTTTTTCGCAGAGGTTGATCCACGGTTTCAGGATCGGCGCTTCCTCCGCCGTCACCGAGGGCGCGTTAATGGCGTTGGAGATGGCCCCCGCGATCAGATAGTCCGACATCTGCTCGGCGACCTGGAGCGCGACATTTTCCTGCGCCTCGGATGTGGCCGCGCCCAGATGCGGGGTCGCGACGAAATTCGGGCACCCAAAGAGCGGGTTGTCCTTGGCAGGTTCGACCGAGAACACATCGAAGGCCGCGCCCGCCAGCGCGCCGGATTTGAGGGCCTCGGCCACTGCCGCCTCGTCCACCAGACCGCCACGCGCACAGTTCACGATCCGCGCACCCGGTTTCATCATCGCGATGCGCTCGGCGTTCAGGATATTGGCGGTCTTGTCGGTCTTGGGCACGTGGAGCGAGATGATATCGGCGCGGCCGGCAAGCTCCTCCACCGTTTCGATCTTGGTGACCCCCATTTCCTGCGCCCGCTCGGCAGACAGGAACGGATCATAGGCGATCACTTTCATCTTCAGGCCCAGCGCGCGGGAGGCGACGACCGAACCGATATTGCCGCAGCCAATCAGACCCAGCGTCTTGCCGGTGATCTCCGAGCCCATGAAGCGCGATTTCTCCCATTTGCCGGTCTGGGTGGAGGCATCGGCGGCAGGGATCTGGCGCGCCACCGCGAACATCATCGCAATTGCATGCTCGGCGGTGGTGATGGAATTGCCAAAGGGCGTGTTCATCACCACGACCCCTTTGGCCGAGGCGGCGGAAATGTCGACATTATCGACACCAATCCCAGCGCGCCCGATGACCTTCAGATTGTCGGCGGCGGCGATGATCTCCGCCGTTGCCTTGGTCGCGGAGCGGATGGCGAGGCCGTCATAATCGGCAATCACGGCCTTCAGCGCCGCCGGGTCCTTGCCGAGATCGGGCTGGAAGTCGACCTCTACCCCCCGATCCTTGAAGATCTGGACGGCCGCTTCGGAGAGTTTGTCGGAAATCAGGACTTTGGACATGTGGGTATTCCTTGAAGAGAGAGTATATCAGCGACTGCGGCCAGAACGGCCTGCGTGTCGGTATCGGATGGGGTCATCCAGGCGATGGCCGCCGGGATCATAAGTGTCGTGCTGTCGGTAGCGCTAAGGGCGTAGGAGATACTGGTCGCATCAGCGGCGAAATCCATGAGCCGGATGCCGGGCTGCCCATCGATCCAGACGCCATCCGGCATGGCAAAGACACCGCGATGGCGAGGAGATCGGACATGATGCGCCTCCATCCCGTCCGCGAAGGCAGGCGTTGTGGTGCAATCAGATGCGGTAGATAGCTCAAGCGTCATGGCAGCCTCGCGGCCCTCTGCCAGATCGATGTTCGCATAGGCGATGCACCCCCGGGCGGTGGGAAGATCAACCTCCTCCCAACGCCCAGCTTGGGCACCCTCCACGCTGAGGCGGAGCGTGCCGAACGGGGTCTGCGTCGCGGCCATGGTCATCGGTGCGGCGTTCAGGCAGCCTGTTCCGACAATTCGGCCTTGGCCGCAGCAAAGGCCCAGTCGAGCCAGGGGGTGAGCGCCTGCACATCCGCCGTCTCCACCGTCGCGCCGCACCAGATGCGCAGGCCCGCCGGGGCATCGCGGTAGCCGCCGATGTCGTAGGCAGCACCTTCTGCGTCCAGCAGTGCCACCATCCGCTTGCAGAACGCCGACTGCGCCTTGTCATCCAGCGCCGTGATGGCCGGGTCGACGACTCTGAGGCACACGGAGGTGTTGGAGCGGTGAGCCGGTTCCGCCACCAGATTTTCGATCCACAGGCTTTGATCGACCCACGCCTGCAACGCGCCGAAATTGGCGTCCGCACGGGCGCGCAGCGTCGGCGCGCCGCCAATGCGGTCGGCCCAGTCGAGCGCGTCGATGTAATCGGCAACGGCCAGCATCGAGGGGGTGTTGATCGTCTCGCCCTTGAAGATACCATCGATCAGCGCGCCGCCCTTGGTCATGCGGAAGATCTTCGGCAGCGGGCGGCCCGCGTCATATGTCTCCAACCGCTCCACCGCGCGGGGGCTGAGGATGATGACGCCATGCGCGCCCTCCCCGCCCATGACTTTTTGCCAGGAGAATGTGGTCACATCCAGCTTGGCCCAGTCGAGATCCTGCGCAAAGGCGGCTGAGGTCGCATCGCAGATCGTCAGGCCCGCGCGATCCGCCGCGATCCAGTCCGCATTCGGCACCCGCGCGCCCGATGTCGTGCCGTTCCAGGTGAAAACGATATCAGCATCGCGGCGAACGGTGCCGAGATCCGGCAGATCGCCATAAGGGGCTTTCAGGATATTCACGTCATCCAGTTTCAACTGTTTTTGAACATCAGTGACCCAGCCCGCGCCAAAGCTTTCCCACGCCAGCATGTCTACGGGCCGCGCGCCCAGCATGGCCCACATCGCCATCTCGACCGCACCAGTGTCAGAGGCGGGCACGATCCCCACCTTGTAGTCATCAGGCACGCCCAGCATTGCCGCCGTGCGGTCAATGGCAGACTTTAGCTGCGCCTTCGGTGCAGCAGCGCGGTGCGAACGGCCGAGATGTGCCTTCGCAGCGACCGCTTCGAGTGACCATTCAGGATGTTTGGGACAGGGACCGGAAGAAAATTCCGGGCGCGCAGGCTTCGCCTGTGGCTTTTCTGGGAACGTCATGGGACGCGCTCCTTCGTCAGGGTGAAATTTCTGAGCTCGCCGCCGCTCACCCTAGTCCGGCGACGTGCCCACGGGCTGCATAGTCGGCGGCGACAGTCGGCGTCAACGGCGAAAATGTCGGAAACGGCATTTAGACTGTCGCAGACCGTTCCGATGAAGGTCATCGGCCTGCCTTCGCGCCCCCTTCGCCAGTCACACTTCGTGATCGGAGCCCCGTTGCGACGGGTTTGCCCGCGCCATACGTGAAAGCGGTCAAGATGAGTTACTCAAACCACCAACCCGGAACCCTGCACATGATCCGCGCTGCTATCCTCACTGCCCTCCTCGCCATCGCACCGGCACTTGCCGGTCCGGCAGCCGCCGGCGACGCGACCGGGCTTTGGCTGACGGAAAAGAAGGGCGTGATCGTGAAACTTTATGAATGCGATGGTGCCCTCTGCGGCCAGACGGTCTGGTTGAAAAAGGACAAGAACAAGGATGGCACGCCCCGGATCGACACCAAGAACCCCGATCCGGCCCTGCGCGACCGGCCATGGTGCGGCATTCATGTGATCACCGATGTCAAACCCAGACGCCCCGGCAAATGGGAAGGCGGCGAAGTCTATGACCCGAAGACCGGAGAGACCTTCGATTTCGATATCGAAGAGACAGATACCGGTCTGAAAGTGCGCGGCTACCTTGGCCTGCCGCTGCTCGGTAAGTCCGAGAGATGGACCCGGACCGATGCCGCGGATGTGGCGCTGTGCACCGGAGCCTGAGCACAGCCGCCAACACAGCGCTGGCACCGGCAGACAGGTGCGCCCGCGCAGCTAAATTTGCCGCAGATCGGCCCGAAGATGACGATTTTCAACACGGCTTGATATCTTAATGCCCGGTCGTTCATTGCCGACCCTGTGCGCAGGCCATAATGCTGCAGGTGTAAAAGACGTTCTCCATTGGACCGGCACAGATGAAAACCACGACCCTCGCGCCTCGCCCGGATGCGACCTCCCCCGCCGGGGCGGAGATCCGCTTCGTCATGAACGGCGCGGCGGGCAATATGATCCATAGCACCGTGCCACCGGGGCAGACCAATCGGGCGACGGTGCACAGTACCGTCAGCGAGTTCTGGCATGTGATCAGCGGCGTGGGACAGATCTGGCGGCGCGATGCGGCGGGGGAAGAGATCACGGCGCTGACCCCCGGCACCTCCATCGACATCCCGCAGGGCACGGCGTTTCTATATCGCAATCCGGGCGCGGAACCGCTGATCTTCATCTGCATCACCATGCCACCCTGGCCCGGTGACGAGGAAGCCACGCATCTGGACGGGCCGTGGGAGCCGTCGGCGCATCTTCGCCAAGGTTGATCGACAAGGGGATCGCGGATAGCCAGAGGGTCAGACCCCGGAGGCCCCCCCATGATCCCGTCGCAACGCCATCTCTTCGACATGCCGCGCAATGTCGCCTATCTGAATTGCGCCTACATGTCGCCGCTCAGCCATGGCGTGATCGCCGCCATCGACCGGGGCGCGCGGATGAAGGCAACGCCCTGGCAACTGACTATCCCCGATTTCTATGATGCGGTGGACGAGGCGCGGGCGCTTTTTGCCGCGATCATGAATTGTGATGCCGCGGGGGTCGCGCTGGTGCCATCTGCCTCCTACGGGATCGAGACGGCAGTGAAGAACCTCCCCCTCGGGCCGGGCCGCCGCGTGATCGTGCTCGGCGATCAGTTTCCGTCACAGGTTTATCCCTGGCGGCGGGCTGTACGCGATCAGGGCGGCGAGGTGATTGCGGTGGACGTCCCGCCGGGAGAGGCGGCAACAGGCGTTCTCCTCGACGCGATTGACGAGCATTGCGCGGTTGTGCAGGTCGCCAATGTTCTTTGGACCAATGGCGCGTTCGTGGACCTGATGGCTGTCAGGCGGCGCTGCGACGAGGTCGGCGCGGCGCTGTGTCTGGACCTCACGCAATCGGCGGGCGCGATGGTTACCGATTTTGCTGCCATTCGCCCTGATTTCGCGGTTGTTGCGGGCTACAAATGGATGATGTGCCCCTATGCTACCGGGTTCCTCTATGTCGCCCCCGAGCGCCGCGATGGCGAGCCGATGGAGGAAGGCTGGATCACCCGCAAGGACAGCCGGAACTTCGCGGATCTGACGAGCTATACCGACGAATATGAACCCGGTGCCCTGCGCTTCGATATGGGAGAGCGGGCCAATTTCGCGCTGATGCCCGGCGTCGTCGTGGCCTTGCAGCAGATCGTCGACTGGGGCGTTGCGAATATCGAGGCCACGCTGGCAGCGCGTAACTCCGCCCTGTCCGTGCGTCTCTCCGCGCTCGGCCTTACGCCGACGCCCGACGCTGCGCGCGGCCCGCATTTCATCGGCGCATCGCTGCCCGCGGGCGCGCCACTGGATCTGGTTGCACGCCTTGCAGCAGATGATGTCTATCTGTCCGAGAGGTCGGGATCGCTGCGTATCACGCCGCATCTCTGGAATGACGAGGAGGATTGCGACCGCCTCATCGCTGCCCTCGGCGCACATCTCTGACCGGTCAGCCAGTCAGACTGGCCGCCCAGTTTTTCGACACGTCTTCGAGAGGCAGAAGATGGTCATAAAGCTCCCGCCCCAGCGGGGAGGCGAGGTATCCCCCCTCGCCGCGCTCGACGAAACCAGCTTCGCGCAATTCCTTCAGGCGCTGGTTCAGAACGCCGGGGGAGATGCTCTCACAGCGGGTCTGGAGTTCGCGAAACGTCAACGGCCCCTGCTCGCTCAGCGTCCACAGCACTCCCATCGCCCAGCGCCGCCCCATCAGATCGAAAAGCGCCATGATGGGCGCGCCACTGGTGGAGCCGCGAACGGGCTTGCCCGGAAGGGGGATAGCGGTCATAGGCGGCCTCCTGACACGGCACATTCGCGCTTGCTATCAAATTCATAGCAACATATCACGACTTAGCTATGATTTTAGTAGCGATCAGCAGCACAGACAACCGATGACACAATCCGCAATACCCTCTTCCGGCCCCGGTGCGCTCGCCTGGATGCTCCTCCTCACGCTCGGTGTGATCTGGGGGTCGAGCTTCATGCTGACCAATATCGCGGTGATCGAGGTCCCGCCAGTAACGCTATCGGCGTTGCGGCTTGCGCTCGCGGCGGTGCTGATCGGGGCCGCGGTTGTGATGACGGGCGGCCGACTGCCGCGCCTGAAAGGCGACGGTCGGCTGTGGCGCTTTGCGTTCCTGTCGGCGGTCCTCGGCAATGTCCTGCCGTTCTGCTTGATTTCATGGTCGCAGCTTCATATCCCTTCCGCGCTGACAGGTATCCTGATGGCCCCGATGCCGCTGGTGTCACTCTTTCTCGCGCATCTGATGCTGGCGGGAGAGCGGATGACGACAGGGCGTTTTGTCGGCTTTTTCATCGGTCTTGGGGGTCTTGTCATCCTGATCGGCGGCGATGCTCTCAGCGGGGTGGAGGGCAGCGGCCTCGCGCTTCTCGGCCAGATCGCCAGCCTTGTTGCGATGCTGTGCTATGCGCTGAATGGTATTGCGCTGAAACGCGCTGCCGCGCCCGATCCGCTTGGCATCAGTTTCGCTATTCTGACCCTCGCTGCGCTGATCGCCGTGCCGCTCGCCCTGATCGTCGAGGCCCCGGTTCTGGCCGACTATTCTGCCAGCGCCTGGATCACTGTCGGTGCGCTCGGCCTCGGCGCAACGGCATTGGCGCAGATCATTCTCATGAAGATCATCGATCTTGCCGGGCCACCGTTCCTCGCCACCGTCAATTTCCAGGTGCCGCTCTGGGCGACGGTGTTTGGTGTGGTATTCCTTGGCGAGATCCTGCCGGAGACTTTCTGGATCGCGCTTGGCCTCATCCTCCTCGGCCTTGCGATCGCACAATTCGCTGGCCGGCTGGGGACCACGCGAAACATGTGAGCGATGGATAGCGCGCGATCGCGAATTGCTCCGCGCGGCCAATGCCCGTACATCTCAGCCGATGACCCCCATTGCGAAGACTATCGACTGGAAAAGCTGGGCGAGCCTCGCGATTCTCGTAGTGTTCTGGGGCTCCTCATTTCTTTTTATCAGTTTCACGCTGGAAAGTTTCTCGCCATTTTTCGTCACCGGCGCACGGCTTCTGATGGCGGCGCTCTTCGTCGGGGTCATCGCCCGGATCCTTGCCGGGCCGTTCCCGCGGCAGATACGCTTCTGGCTCTGGTGCACGCCGGTGGGCATGTTCGGGCTCATCGCGCCCTTCACGCTTTACACATGGGCACAGGTTGAGGTGCCTTCGGGCGTTGTCGCGATCTACATCGCCGCATCGCCCTTGCTGGTTCTGGTACTCTCGCATTTCATCACGGATGAACGCCTGACCCGGCGCGGCGCGGTGGGTTTCGTGGTCGGTTTCGCAGGCGTGATCCTGCTGATCGGTATGGACAATCTGCGCCAGCTTGGCGGCGGCGTAACGTTCTGGCGGGAACTTGCGGCCTTTGGCGCGGCCTGCGCCTTTGCGATGGGGGCAATCACCGTGCGCCTGATGCCGCGCTACAATCCGCTGCACGCGACAGCCGGGGCGCTGATCATCTCCGCCTGCCTTTATGCGCCCCTCACGGTGGCGGAGGTGCCCAGCGCCACGCCCGTCTGGACCGCGCTTGGCGCACTGGCCGTTCTTGGCATTGCACAGACAGGGGTCGCGCAGATCACGCGCTATCTTCTGATCAAACGTTCAGGTGCGGTTTTTGCCTCGCAGGCCAGCTATCTTTTGCCGATCTGGGCCGTGTTTCTTGGCTGGCTGTTTCTGGACGAGACGCTGACAGCGGAAGACGCTGCCGGATTTATCCTCATCCTCTCCGGCGTTGCGGTCGCGCAGTTCAGGCCCCTTTCGGCGCGGCGTAGCGATTGACCAGAAGAACGCCGATGCAGGCGCAGGCTGATGCCGCCCAACCGGCAATCCCCACCACTTCGCCGAGGATCAGGAACCCGCCGATCGCCGCCATCACCGGCACCAGCGAGGTAAAGGCGGAAGCGCGCGCCAGACCCAGCCCCTTGATCGCGAAACCATAGGCCCCGAAGGCAACCGTGCCAGACAGAACACCCTGGATGATCACCTGCCAAACCACCTCGCTGACCGTGAACTCATCCAGCGTGGTGCCGAATGTCAGCGCGGCAAGCAACAGGAAGGGCGTCGAATACAGGCAGACATAGGCCGCGGCCTCAATCCCGGTCAGGCCTGTGCGCCGATAGGCGATGGTAAATGCCGACCACCCCGCACAGGCCGCCAGAAGCCACGGGGCCCCCCAGAGGAAATCGCTATCCCCAGCCAGCGCCGCCGGACCGAGGATCAGCGCAACAGCAGCGGTGATAAACGCTAGGCCGACCAGCCGCCCCGGCCTGATGCGCCGCCCCTCCACCAGTTTTTCCCAAAGCGCGACGACCATGGGCAGCAAACCCGGCACCAGCGGGCCAAACAGCGATGCTTCAACCGTTTTCATGCCTTGCGAGATCAGGAGGACAAACGGCCCGCCCCAGCCCGCCGTCATGATCAGGAGGAGCCAGATATTCTCCCCTTTGGGAAACACGCCCTTGCGCCACCAGATCGGCGCGAGCAGAAGCGCCGGCGTCACGTAGCGCAGCAGCGCCACGTCGAGCGGCTGATGCTTTGACAGCATCGCCTCACGCGTTGCGATGATCCACCCCGCCCAGATGATGACCGCCGTCATGATCCCGACATAGCCCCAGAAGAGCGAAAGCGGGCGGTCGGTCGTATCGGTCATCTGCGGCTTTCGACGGTGAAGCGGGTGGCGCGAGAAGACGGCGGATTACGCGCGGACGCAAGAGGCAGCTGTTGGCCGGACAATGCGCCGCCGCTGACCCGCCTTCCGGACAGGCTGTCAGACCATGGTTTCGTCAAGATGGTTGCCAACTCGGCCAAACATGAACATTATGCGAACATTGATCAGCTTGAAAGGCCGCCCCATGGATGACTTCAGCACTTACCTGCCCGGAATTCTTCTTGCCTATTCAGCATTTCTGCTGGCCATTGCCAGCCCGGGGCCAAACATCCTCGCCGTGATCGGAACCTCCATGAGCGTCGGCAGATCGTCAGGCATGGCGCTGGCAGCAGGTGTCGCGACGGGGTCGTTTACGTGGGCCGTGCTGACGGTGTTCGGCCTATCGGCAATCCTTGCGGCCTATGCCTCCGCCCTGATCGTGATCAAGATCTTTGGCGGTCTCTACCTGATCTGGCTGGCTTACAAGTCCTTCAAGTCAGCCCTGTCGCGCCATGAGATCGAGGCGCGCGAGCTTGCCGGTGGCCGCCGGACGCCGCTCGGCTATCTTTCGCGAGGCTATATCATCCAGATGACCAACCCGAAGGCGGCGTTGGCGTGGATTGCCATCATTTCGCTGGGCCTGAAAGACGGCGCGCCGGTCTGGGTCGGGGCGGTCATCGTGCTCGGTACATTCGCGCTCTCGCTCATCATTCACCTCCTGTACGCGCTGGCCTTTTCCACGCCGGTTATGGTGCGCATCTATGGCATGGCGCGGCGGGCCATTCAGGCGATGCTTGGCGTATTCTTCGCGATCGCGGGTCTGCGTCTGCTGACCAGCCGCAGTTGACGCGGTCCGCGACCACCCGCTTTTGACACGCAGGTCCTCGCCCGCTTTCCCCCATGCGATGAAAGCGCTAGAAGGCAGGCAAGAATCCCGTGCCGGAGCCTGCCATGTCAGCCGAACCCTTCCGCGAGCCAGACGTCACCCCCGAACTTGCCGCCGAGCATGGGCTGAAGCCTGACGAATATGAGCGGATACTGGAGATTTGCGGCCGGGTGCCGAGCTTCACCGAGCTGGGCATCTTTTCGGCCATGTGGAATGAGCATTGCTCGTACAAATCATCGAAGAAATGGCTGCGCACCCTGCCGACGGAAGGGCCGCAGGTCATCTGCGGGCCGGGCGAGAATGCGGGCGTCGTCGATATTGGCGACGGGCAAGCAGTGGTGTTCAAGATGGAGAGCCACAACCACCCTTCCTATATCGAGCCCTATCAGGGCGCGGCGACCGGCGTGGGCGGCATCCTGCGCGATGTCTTCACCATGGGCGCGCGCCCGATTGCGGCGATGAATGCGCTCAGCTTTGGCGAGCCATCGCACCCGAAAACCAAGTCGCTGGTCGCAGGCGTCGTCGCCGGGATCGGCGGCTATGGAAACTGCTTCGGTGTTCCGACCGTTGGTGGCGAGGTCCGCTTTCACGACGCTTATAACGGCAATTGTCTTGTAAACGCATTCGCCGCCGGGCTGGCAGATGCCGACAGGATTTTCTACTCCGCCGCCTCGGGCGTCGGCATGCCCGTCGTCTATCTCGGCGCAAAAACGGGCCGCGATGGGGTTGGCGGCGCGACCATGGCCTCCGCCGAGTTCGATGACACCATCGAGGAAAAACGCCCAACCGTGCAGGTGGGCGACCCCTTCACCGAAAAGCGCCTGATGGAGGCGACGCTGGAGCTGATGGGCACTGGTGCCGTCATCTCCATTCAGGATATGGGCGCGGCGGGGCTGACCTGTTCGGCGGTGGAAATGGGCGACAAAGGTGGCCTTGGCGTGCGGCTCGACCTCGAAAAAGTGCCGGTCCGTGAAGAACGCATGACCGCCTATGAGATGATGCTGTCGGAAAGCCAGGAGCGGATGCTCATGGTTCTGAAGCCGGAGCTGGAGGCCGAAGCCAAGGCCGTCTTCGACAAATGGGATCTCGATTTCGCCATTGTCGGCGAGACGATTGCCGAGGACCGGTTCCTCGTGATGCTGGACGGCGAGGTGAAGGCCGACCTGCCACTTGCGACGCTTTCCGGCTCCGCCCCCGAATATGACCGGCCGTGGGTGGCAACGCCGACGCCTGCGCCGCTGCCCCCGGTGGCGGAAGATGAGGATTGCGCGCAGGCTCTACTCCGGCTTTTGGCCCATCCCAATCACTGCTCGCGCGCCTGGGTCTACGAACAGTATGACAGGCAGGTCATGGCGGATACGGTCGGCACCACACGGTCAGACGCCGCTGTCGTGCGCGTGCATGGGACCCGAAAGGCGCTCGCCTTCACCTCGGATGTCACGCCGCGCTATTGCTTTGCCAATCCGGTTCAGGGCGGCAGGCAGGCGGTGGCGGAAGCCTATCGCAACCTCTCGGCCACCGGTGCGCGGCCCTTGGCGACCACTGACAACATGAACTTTGGCAATCCCGAAAAGCCGGAGATCATGGGCCAGTTCGTCGGCTGTATTCAGGGCATTGGCGAGGCGTGCAGCGCGCTCGACATGCCCATCGTGTCGGGCAATGTCTCGCTTTATAATGAAACTGACGGTGCTGGCGTTCTGCCGACCCCGACCATCGGGGCCGTCGGCCTTATGGACAGTCTCGACCAGATGATCGGTATCGCGCCCGATCCGGGTGATGCCATTGTGATCATCGGCGAGACGACGGGCTGGCTCGGCCAGTCGGCGTATCTCGCCGACCTCCATGGGCGGACCGAAGGCGATGCACCACCCGTCGATCTGGCGGCGGAGCGCAAAGCGGGCGAGTTCGTGCGTGCGGCAAAGGCAAGGGGCCTGATCACCGCCGCCCATGATATCTCAGACGGCGGCATGGCCGTTGCGGCGGCGGAAATGGCGCTTGCCTGCGGCACCGGCGTCAAGCTCGCCTCGGATATCGACCAGACCGCGGTTCAGTGGTTCTTTGGAGAGGATCAGGGGCGCTACCTGCTGACATGTGCGCGGCGCGACATGGATGCGCTATTGGCGCTGGCCGAGGCGGCGGGCGTGCCCGCGTGCCATCTTGGCAAGGTCGAAGGCGATCAGATCGTCCTCTCCGACAAGACGGTCTCATTGGCAGAAGCGCTGGCCGCGCATCGGGGCGGTTTCGGCGCGATGATGACCTAGCGGTGCAGCAAGGCCAGCCTGCATGCCTCAGATATCAGCGATGCGATATCCCGACCGGGGAAAATGCACGCAGATGTCGCCGCAATCGGGGTCATGGCGCAGGATCGTCACCGTGTCGGTGGTGGCCGACCAGATCGTGCCCTCCACCCCCTGTTCACCGCCATTCACGTCGGGGGTGACGACCATCGACTGCCCCACCGCAAGGCCCTGAGGATCACCTGAGGCAACACCCTTCGGATGACCGGGTATTGCATTTGCGGCGACCTCTATCGCATCAGCGGCGCTGAGCGCCTGCACCCGGCCATGGCCGATGGCGGCGATCCGCGCCTCCCACCGGGCCAACGCCTCAAATTCCGACAGGAGTACGGCCCCCTTGTCCCAGCGCCCGCGGATGAACCAGACGACGTGATAAACCTGCGCATCAATGGCACCGGGCAGGCTGCCGGCGATGTAGCTGCGGCTCAGCAGCAGATCGTCGAGCCAGGAAAGCAGCACGCGCATCTGCGCGGCGAGGTGAGGCAGATCGGCACTGGCGGTCCTCAGCCCCTCCGCCCAGTCCGGGCCGAGATAGAGCCGTCCTCGATCCTCGGCGAAATCGGCTGGCAGGGCATCGCCTGCCCCGCCCAGAACCAGCTTTACCGCCAGATCGAACAGCGCGCCATCCGTCCACCGGCTGAGCGCCCACATCAGCCCGGCCTCCGGCCCCTGAAAGGGGGGTGTGGGACGGCGTCTGTCCAGCTCCCGCAGGATGCACTGGCTGTCGCAATAGATATCCGCGCCGATCTGCATGACCGGCGTGCGCCGGTAGCCACCGGTCAGCTTGATCAGATCAGGTTTGGGCGGGATGCGCGGGATTTCGACGGAAAGCCAATCCGCGTCCTTGATCCCGAGTGCGACGCGCACCTTTTCCGCGACGGGTGATTGGGGGTAATTGTGCAGGATGATGTCTGCGGGTGCCGTCATGATCGCCCTCTCGATATGCAATGCGAAGAGTAAGACCGCGCACAGCCTCCGATTGCAAGCGGGCGAGGCCTCAACCTCGGTCAATTTATGGCACGGCGGTTCAGGTTGTGCTGCCCAAGTCCGGTCGATCGACGCTCAGCCCAAAACAGCAACAGGCTGATCATTCACATTTTCATCAGAAACCGAGGGCTGGCACCTGCTGAGGCCCCGCGCGCATTCCTTCGCTTGCACAGGCTGCACCGGCGGACTACATCGAAAGACGAGAAAGTTAAGTTGAGGGGTCACGCCCGATGGCGATGGAACAGACGGAAATCGAACGCCTGATAAAGGAGGCGTTTCCTGACGCGACCGTCGAGATTACCGATCTTGCCGGTGATGGCGATCACTACGCGGCAACCGTCATCGCCGAAGCCTTTCGCGGGAAGAACCGGGTGCAGCAGCATCAACTGGTCTATGCCGCCCTCAAGGGCAAAATGGGAGGGGAGCTGCACGCCCTCGCCCTCACCACCAAATCACCCGAGTAAGGATCAATCCATGTCCAACCCAGCCCATGACGCAATCAAGGCCGATATCAACAACAACGACGTGGTCCTGTTCATGAAGGGGACCGCCACGATGCCGCAATGCGGGTTCTCCAGCCGTGTCGCAGCGATCCTGAATTACATGGAAGTGCCGTTCAAGGATGTGAACGTGCTGGCCGATGAGGGCCTGCGCAACGGCATCAAGGAATTCTCCGACTGGCCAACAATCCCCCAGCTTTACGTGAAGGGCGAATTCGTGGGCGGCTGCGATATCATCACCGAAATGGTGATCTCGGGCGAGCTGGACACCACGCTGAACGAGAAGGGCGTGGCTTTCAATGCCGAAGCCGCCGAGAAGATCCGCGAAACCAACGGCTGATCCTTCAACGCCCTGCCGCTGTCGGCGGGGCTTTTTCCGCAGCGACAAGCCTGTTGACTTGTGCCGGGGCGCTGACTATCCAACGCGCATCCAAAACGGGTGATCTGATCACGCGATGGGGAATAGGTTAACGGTAGACCCGCAGACTCTGACTCTGTTAGTCCTGGTTCGAATCCAGGTTCCCCAGCCAGACCATACCTGAACTTTCAAATACATTTGCGCGTTAATGGCGGATGGTCCCGCGCGCCGGTGCAGCGTCATCCCCCCTCAGTTCGGGTTTCCGGGCCTCACCTGTCGCGCGTGGCGGAGAGATAGCGCTCCGACATTTCATAGTAGCTATCAAACCCGATGCGCTGGCGCAGTTGCGTGAAATCCATCTGGCCGGGGCGGGCTCCGTCGCGCATGGCGCGCAGGGTCGTGACCATCGCCTGCATTGCAGCGGCCATCAGTGACAGGGGATAGGCGGCCAGGGCGTAGCCGATGTCGTGCAGCGCAGCGACGGGAAGATCGGGCGTCGCGCCGCCTTCAACGATATTGGCCATCTTCGGGCCGGGCAGCGCGGAGCAAAGCTCACGCATCTCCGTCTCTGACTGCGGGGCTTCGACGAAGAGGATATCGGCACCAAGATCGGCAAAGAGCGCGGCGCGGTCGATCGCCTCGCCAAGGCCATGCTCATGGCGGGCATCGGTGCGCGCGAGGATCAGAATATCGCCGCCCTGTTCGCGCAATGCCTCGCGCTCATCCACGGCGGCGCGAATGCGGTCGGTCGCTTCGGCCCGCGAGACCACAGCCTTGCCGGGCGTGTGGCCGCAGCGTTTCGGGGCCAATTGATCCTCGATCATGACGGCGGCACAACCTGCCTTGGCAAAGCCCGCGACGGTGCGGCGAACATTCATTGCGTTGCCATAGCCGGTGTCGCCATCCCCAATCAGCGGGATGGTGACGGCATCGGCAATGTTACGTGCCTGATCGACGACTTCACCATAACTCATCAGCCCCAGATCAGGCGCGCCGATCCGGCTGGCGGAGGCGGCAAAGCCCGACATGAAGGTCAGGGCATACCCTTCCTGCTGGATCAGTTTGGCGGAAAGCGCATCGAAACAGCAGGGCATGATGTGGCATTCATCCTCCGCCAGGAGGGCGCGCAGGGTATTGGCTTGGGTCATCACACTACCACTTGAATGGGATATAGAGGACGAGGTCCGGGAAGATGTAGAGGATCGCGACCGTCATCAGCATCATCACGAGGAAAGGCCAGACGCCGCGCGCTACATCGCCGAGGGTCGTGCGCGCTACCGACTGGATCACGTAGAGGTTCAGGCCGACGGGCGGCGTGATCAGGGCACATTCCACCATGATCACCATGTAGATGCCGAACCAGATCGGATCGAACCCCTGCCCCAGCGCCGCAGGCAACAGGACGGGGGTCATGATCAGGATCATCGAAAGCGCCTCAAACACCAGCCCCATCAGGAGGAGGACGATCGAGACAACGAGGATGAACATGATCGGCCCGTCGATGGCCTGCGCCAGAAATGCCGAGATGTCCTGCGGGATGCGGTACAGCGCGATGGCCTTGCCGAACACCTTGGCCCCCGCGACGATCAACAGGATCGCGGTTGTGGTGACCGCGGATTCGCGCACCGCTTCCCAGAAATTCGCCAGTGTCAGGGTGCGCAGCCAGAAGGCGGTGATCAAAAGCGACGCGGCAAAGCCCACGGCGGCCGCTTCGGTCGGGGTAAACGCGCCGGAGTAGAGCCCCACGATCACCAGTGCGGCCAGCGCCACCGACGGCAATGCCCGCTTCGATGCCTCGATACGCTCGGTCATGCTCGCCTTCGGCACCGGCGTGTAGGCCCCTGAAAGACGGGCGTGAAGCATGGCGAAAAGGACGAATAGCGTGACAAGCAACAGCCCCGGCCCGATGCCCGCAAGGAAAAGGGCGATGACCGATTGCTCGGTTACGAAACCATAGACGATCATCGGGATCGAAGGCGGGATCAGGATGCCGAGGGTGCCGCCCGCCGCCAGAAGGCCATAGACGAAACGCTTTTCATAACCGCGATTGATCATTTCCGGTATTGCCACCGTGCCGATGGTCGCGGCTGTCGCAACGGACGAGCCGGAGATCGCTGCAAACAGCGCACAACTGAGGATCGTCGCGACAGCCAGCCCGCCAGGCCAGTGCCCGACCCAGGCCTGCACAGCGGCAAAGAGATCGCGTCCGACGCCGCCTTTCAGAAGCAGGTTCGACATCAAGAGGAACAGCGGCACCGCCAGCAGGATGAAGCCGTCCAGCGTCGAGAGGATCGATTGCGGTGCCATCAGCGGCGAGAAGCCGCCAAGGAACAACATGCCCAGTCCCATCCCCCCCAGCGCGAAGGCCACCGGCACCCCGATCAGCAAGAGAAGAAAGAGGACCGCGAGGATCAGGATGATCGTCATTCGTGGCTCGCTCCGAGGCTGGCACCGTCTGCGCCGCGCAGGCGGATCAGTTCGACCACGGCCTGCAGGGCAAGGAGGCTGAACCCCACAGGCACCGAGGCCTCGGCGATCCAGACCGGCAGGTTGAGGAGCGACCCTGTCGTTCGCCCGCGCACGAAACTGTCATGGAAGATGTCGTATCCCCAGAACGCAACGATCGCGGAAAAGACGATTACGACGATCAGGGCAATGGCCGCGCTCGCCTTTTGTGCGGCGGGCGGCATTTGCGATGTGATGGCATTGACCGTGATATGTCGCCGGATCGTCAGAAGATGCGCCATCGCCAGAAGGCAGCCCCAGATCAGGCAAAGCTGGCTCAGCTCCGCCGCCCAGATGGTCGGTCGGATGAAGAAATACCGCGCGATCACCTCATAGGTGAGCATGGCACCGGTTGCGGCCATCAGCACGGCACCGATAATGCAGGCCAGCCGCGAGACGGTGCTGATCAGCGCCATCATGCGACAAGGGCCGGACGACCGTTGGGGTCGCCCGGTTTCATGTGATTGCCCCCACGGGTCAGGAGCCGGACTTCACGCCAAGCGCATCGAGAATTTTCTGCCCGGCCTCGCCCGTCGCTTCGAGATAGCTGTCATAAACCGGTTGTGCGACAGCCTCCCACGCGGCCAGCTCTTCATCGGTCAGTTCCACCACGGTCATGCCATTCTCTTCCGCCGCCGCATAGGCGTCGGCTTCGATCTGGCTCATCCGATCGCGCACATCGTCCTGTGCGACCTTGGCGGCATCACGGATATGGCCCTGCGTTTGGGCATCAAGCCCGGCCCACCAATCGCTGTTCACCACCACGACAAACTCAATATTCGCGTGGTTGGTCTTGGTGATGGTGTCCATCACCTCCCAAAGCTTGCGCGATTTCACGCCGGATACACCGGTCATGCCGACATCGACCGTCCCGCGCTGATAGGCTAGATATTGCTCCGAGCCGGAGATGAGCGTCGGCGCACCGCCGGCGGCGGTGACGAAATCACCCAGGGTCTTGCCGAAGACACGGGCCTTCTTGCCCTTCATGTCCTCGGGCGTGCGGAGCGGATCGTCCTTCGACAGAAGGATCGCACCGCCATAGGCCTGCCAGTAGAGCACCTCACCGCCGGTCTTGGCGATCTCCGTCTCAAGGATCTCGCGCACGGGGGAGCCTTCGGCAACCGCGGCGCGCACCTTTTCCTCGGTGTTGAAGAGGAACGGCATGTAGAAGACGTCCACCACCGGCGCATCGCCTACATAGCGGGTCAGCGATGCCACGCCAGCCTCAATCGCTCCAGACCCGACGGCGGCGGGCACTTCCTTGTCCTTGTAAAGCGTCGCGCTGTCGTAAATTTCGACGTCAATCGCGCCGCCGGTCCGCGCCTCCACTTCCTTCTCAAAGAGCACGAGGTTCTCACCGAGATGGCTGGTCAGCGGAAGCTGCAGCGAGATCCGCATCTTTTCTTCTGCAAGAGCGGTGGTGCCAAGCAGGGACATGCACGCCGCCGCGATCAGGGATTTCCTAATCATTCGTTCCTCCCGAATTTTATGTTTCCTTACGGAACACTAACGCAAGTTGTTGCTTTGGCAACCGGTTCTGTTTTGTGGGCATGAAACGAGAATTTGATCCAGCAAATCCCGGATTTTCATTTCTCTGGCGTCCCAACCATGGTCCAAGTTCGACGACCGCTCCGCCAACGACCGCATGAAGGAGGCGACGCCATTGCCTGGTGCCGAGGATACGCTCTACGACAAACTGACCCTGCCCAACGGCACCACGCTGCCGAACCGGCTGGCCAAGGCGGCGATGGAAGAAAACCTCGCCGATGGGGGCCAGATACCGGGCCGGCGATTGGAGACACTTTACCGGCGCTGGGCGCTGGGCGGTGCGGGGCTGCTGATCACCGGAAATGTCATGATCGCGCCGGACGCCCTGACCGGGCCCGGCGGCGTGGTACTGGAGGACGGGACCGATCTTGCCCCCTTCCGGCGATGGGCAGAGGCAGGCAGGTCCGGCGGCGGCCAGTTCTGGATGCAGATCAACCATCCGGGACGGCAGGTCTATGCGAATATGGGGGAGGAGGCGGTCTCCGCCTCCGACATCGCTGTCGCGATCCCCGGCTTCTCAAAGCTCTTCTCACGGCCCCGCGCCCTGACCGGCGCAGAGATCGTGCAAATGATCGCCCGGTTCGCGGCTACCGCAGCCCTGGCGGAGGAAGCGGGGTTCACCGGCGTCGAAATTCACGCCGCGCATGGCTATCTGATCTCACAATTCCTGTCGCCGCTGACCAACAGACGGAGCGATGAATGGGGCGGTTCGCTGGAAAACCGCGCCGGCTTTCTGATCGAGACGGTCAGGGCCGTGCGTGACCGCGTGCGCCCGGATTTCTGCGTGGCGGTCAAGCTGAACTCCGCCGATTTCCAGCGGGGCGGTTTTGACCTCGCCGACGCCAAAGAGGTCGTGCGGCGGCTGAATGATCAGGCCGTCGATTTGGTGGAGCTGTCAGGTGGTAGCTATGAAAGCCCCGCGATGCAAGGCGACGGCCAGATCGACAGCACAGCGCGACGCGAAGCCTACTTCGTCGATTTCGCGCGCGAAATCGCACAGATCGCTTCCATGCCGATCATGGTCACGGGGGGCATTCGCAAACTGGACGTGGCGCGCGATGCCTTGGCCCGGGACACAGCCGGGTTCGGTGTCTCAGTGCTCGGCATCGCCCGTGCACTGGCCTTTGAGCCTGATTTGCCGAACCATTGGCGCAAGGGCGAGGTGCCAGCGGTTTTCGTGCCCGAGGTCAGATGGAGGAGCAAGCCCCTGTCAGGGCTGGCCGTCATGGCCGTCGCCAAAGCCCAGCTTGAACGACTGGCTGTCGGGCAAGACCCGAAGCCGTCGATCTGGCCAGTCCGGGCGCTGATCGAGGAACGCCTGCGTACCGCGCGGCGCACCAAACGGTACAGGATCTGGCGCGCCGGGCGTTCCTCCTGAGGCGGGACCGCCGACACCTAGAAGATAAAGTCAGCACCCGTGATCGCGCTGCTTTCGGTGTTGTCGAGGCTGATGGAGAGATCACCAACGCTGATCAGGGCATCGGTGCCATCCTGCGCGATATCAAGATCGTCGAACCCCGTACCCTTGATCCTGATCAGGTCCAAACCGTCGCGAAAATCGGAGATCCGGTCAGTGCCGCCATTCACATCAAAAACGAATGTGTTCGCGCCGCGCCCGCCGGTCATGACATCGTCACCCGCGCCGCCGAGCAGCCGGTCATCGCCGCCGCCACCCTTGAGCACGTCATCGCCGGGTCCGCCCTTGAGAACATCATCACCCTGATTGCCCTTCAGCGTGTCATCGCCAGAATTGCCGCGTAGCACGTCGTCGGAGCGCCCCCCGGCCAGCACATCATCACCCTGCCCGCCTTTCAGCGTGTCCTCACCAAAATTGCCACGCAGGGTGTCGTCGCCCTGATTGCCGGTCAGCCGGTCATTACCGTCCCCGCCCTTCAGGAGATCATTGCCAAAATTGCCCTTCAGAAGGTCGGCACCGTCATTGCCGATCAGCTTGTCATGGCCGTCGCCCCCGCGAAGCTTGTCCGCCCCGTCCCCGCCATAGGCGGTGTCATTGCCTGCACCTGCGATCAGGTCGTCATCAGCGCCACTGCCATAGATCACCTCACCATCGGGGGCGGTGTCGATCTCATCATCGTCGTCAGGCACGGGCTCGTCCCCGCTGTCATCCTCTACCGGCGTCTCCTCCACCGGTGCCGCGGGTGATGGGTCTGCGGTCGCTGCTGCAAAGACAGTGTTCGGCATCGCACCGGACAGATAGGCACCGACATCGAGATCGAAATCCTGGTCATCGCCGGTCAGTGTCAGCGTGAAATCGGTGTCGAGCGGGTCCGCTTCCGTCCCCGCCTGGAACAGCGCACCGCCATTGACCAGCACCCAATCGGCAGTCAGGTCGATCTCCTTACCCGTCTCATCCTCGACCACCAGCGCAGCATCTTCGCCATGGATGATGATCCCGGCAACGACCACGGTCCGGTCGAGCACGACCTTCTGACCGGGGCCGATCACCACGACGTCCCCTTGTCCGGGCACGCCGCCGCCCCAGACCGAGGGGTCAGACCACAAGGGCAGCCCTGAACTGTCTTCCACGGTTTCCGACGTGCTCTCACCCCGCTCCGGCAGGGGGGCGGGGTCCGGATCGGCGCGATAATCGGCGGGTGCCGCAACCGGAGCGGCGTTGCCGCTTGGCTGATCCGAGGGGTCCGGCTCAAAGATGATCTTGACGCGGTCGAGATAGACCTCATCGCTTACGAAAGGCTGATCGTCGATGGAATCTGACCAGCGCGACAGGAACCGATCAGCATACATCCGGATCACAACATCGCCATTCGCAGCCCTGAACCAGGCGGAGCCGTCGGCCGCATCAAGCCCAGCCTGGCCACCAACCTCATCGGCACCCTGAATTACCGCATTGTCCGGCAGGTCCCTGAACCGGTATTGAACCGTCGTGCCCTGCGGCAGATCCTGCACAACAAGTGTCAACGGTGTTGGCGGCGGCCCATCGGGATATGCCACGACATATTCAAATCCGCCGCTGCCATCGACCACCAACTGCGCCGAGCCGTTCCTCCCCTGAGTTTCGTTGTCATAGAGCAGGCGCGCGCCATTGTCGGTCCGGGTAATGGTGAAATCCACCCGCTCGTCCGCATCGCCCGAGGTGGCCAATTGGGCCTTGCCAATCACGCTGGTCGCCGGATGCAGCCAGTAATTCCCATCGGCATTCCAGACCGCGCCCGCTGTCCAGTTAAAACCGGACGCCGCAATCCCTTCGAAAGCGTAGGAGACGATATCAAGGTTCTCATTCGGCAGAACGTCGATGATGCCGGGTGTGATGACCGCGCCCGGCATGCCCGTCAGGCTGCCGTCAAGATCGTGCAAACCACCCATGAGGGAGCCGCCATCATCCCGCTCACCATCGCGGACAGGGCTGTAGATCTTGGTACCGAAGATTTGCGCGACATCGTCCTCGAATGTCAGGTTTACGACACTGTTGTTCGTACTTCGGCCAAAGCCGCTGTGATTGGCGATGGCCGCGTCCAGATCACCGCTGAAACCGGCGAAATGCACATCCTCGAAGAGGCTGGCCATGTCGTAGAGTTCCCAGCCGTGATAGGCGTCAAAGCCGAACTCCTCGTAGTTGTCGGAGCGCCCTACAATCAGACTGTCGCTCAGTTCATTGGACCCCCAGAACCGTGCGCCCTTCTTCGAATCCGCAACCTTGATATCGCTCCAGACCCCATCGCCATTACGAACCCAGAGACCGAAATCCTGATTCTTGTAGGTGGTGAAATCGGTGATCTCGAACAGTTCGGTCAGCGCCTCGTCGAAACTCGTGCGCTCACCGGTCGCCTCGATGAACTGACCGCCAATGAAGATCCCGTCGCGTCCGTTTGTGTGCGAAGCATTGCCCACCCACTGGCCCGGTGCCTGCTCCAGCGGGACATAGTCATCGTAACGCGCAACTGTGGCCGAAATCCCTTCGACATTTTCCTGCGATAGAATCCAGAAACCCGCGTGATCCGAACCCCCCGCGTGATTGTCGATCAGGTGATTATTGGGATTGGTGACCCAGTAGGTCGATGTGGCGGTGTGATCCGACCCGATTGGGCCTGCCTCAACGCTCTCCGTCTCGCGGGTGTTCATGCCCAGATTGTTCATCAGCACATTGCCGAATTCGGAGCCATCCTCGAAATAATAGCTGTGGCCGACGGTCTCAAAGATCGCGTTGTTCTCCACCCAGGTGTTTTGGGTGCCGTGGATGGTCATGCCCTTGTTGTAGGTATGGTGGATGGAGCTGTTGGTGACGTATTGGCCGGCGGCATCGCCCAGCATGTGCCAGTGCAGCGGGTACCGGCCAAGAATGCCCGCCTGCCCCATATTGGTGAATTCAGCACCATCGATGTGCATGTCCGCGCCCATCATGATCATGGTGTGGCCGCCATAGCCGTCATCGGGCGAATCTTCGTCGCCCTGGATGGTCACGTTGCGGCTGAGAAGCGCAACCTCCGCCCGCATGTCGAGCTGCCACGCGTTACTGTCTGCGCCGGTCATACCGTTATCGTAGCTGTCAACCGCGCCATAGTGATCATTTGCGAGCGGCTCATCCAACGTGATGGTGCGTCCATCGGGGCTGACCGCCACGATGGTGCGCTCTTCGGCTTCATCCATGTCGAAGCCGCTGGCCGCGATGGCGATCCTGTCGCCAACCTGCCAGCCCGTATCCTCGGCCAGGGTCAGCGTAACGTCGCCCGCACCGGCCGTGGCATTGATCTGTGTCCAACTGTCCTTGGCAGCATCGGCAGCGTGAATTTCGATGCGGCTCCCCTCGCCCATCGCCATCAGGAAGGCGTTGTTATCCTCGATCACCGGCATCGACATGCCGCTGCCCATCATGCCGGTGGTTTCACCCTCGTCATCGGTCTGGTCATTCTGGTTCACGGCAGGCTCCAAAGCAAAAGGGAAGGACGATACGAAAGCAAAACTGACCTGCGGCTGCGGGTGCCGATCACGCGTCGTGCCATGGGTCAGGACCACATCTTGGCGCACGTGGATCATCGGCAGAATTCGCCGCCTGAGTGAATTTTCGCTACAGAGGAATTCGGGCCAGAATGTGGCGGCAACGGGATTCAGCCAGATTTGCCGCTTTGTAACTTATTGTTTCAAATCACAAAATTTATGGCATGCGGTGGAGAGCTATAGGTCTTGGATGACGATCTCTGGCGAAAACCGCATCAATTGGAAGGCGGAGCAGATAGCAGCTCTGACCCATGCGCGGTATCCGGCCGGGCGTCTGCGCCGGCCGGATATCTCGGCATTACAACTGCCTCGCAATGCGAAGCGTGATCAGTCCAGATCGACGCGCCAGACCTCAAAATTCTGCGCGCCTTCCTCAAATGACAGAACCCCTCCAAACGCGCGGTGCAGCTGGTTCGAGGTGAAGTGAAGGGTCGATCCATCAGCGGAGACGTCGATCGTATCCGGCCAGACGATGCGCGGGTCCTGCACCAGCGTCGACCAGATCAGCGTTTCGGGGTCCAGCGCCTTGATCGCCCCGTTGGTCAGGTCCGTGACATAGACCGTCCCGTCCGGCGCGGCCGCGATCCCGTCGGAGGAGCCACCGGGCGTGCCGAGATGTTCCACCGCCGCCTCGATATCGGCATCCGTCGAGGCCGGATCACGCAAAACGGCGGTCGGCATGCGATAGAAATCCAGCCCGGTCGTCTGCGACCAGTAAAGCGTCTCGCCATCTGGCGAGAGGGCGATCCCGTTAATCCCGACCTGAAGCGGCTGACCGGGGAAGACCAGCTCGCCCGATACGCGCAACAACACATCGGTATCGTTGTCGGTGCTATCATGGGCGCTCAGCACCCGTTGGGTTTCCTTTGTCTCAAGGTTCACGACGATGATGGCCGTCTGATTATCGGGGGCCGAGGCATTGCCGCTGTCGGTGACATAGGCAAAGCCGCGCGCCTCATCCACGGTAAGGTCATTGAGGAAATTCTCCGCCGGGTTCGAGACGTCGTGGGGGATGACGATCCGGTTGACGACCGCGCCCTCATCCATGTCGATAACGACAATTTTTTGCGCCTCCGCCGGGGTTTCGGCCCGACCCGCCACGTCGCCCTTGTCGATGGCATAGATCCGGTTTCCGACGATGGAGAAGCCAAGCACGTTCTGCATCGCTGCCGGATCATTGATGTCGTGATCCGCGGCGCTCGGATACGGAGCGAGGGTCCCGTCCGCTGTCACGCGCGACAGGGTCGCGGGGACCGCAGCGTTCATCCAGCGCGGCGTAGACAGGAACATGGTTCCATCCTCGGCCACCTGAACGGCGGCGACCGGTGCGACTTGGGCAACCTCGTCAGCCACGCCGCCGGTCCAGTCGAATTGCGTGAAGGAGCGGACAACCTCCGCGCTCAGGGCCGGGCCTGCCAGCATCAGCGCCAGGACACCGCCCGCGATCAGTCGTTTCGCCATGTCTTCATTCTCCCTTTGTCATCTGCTGGTTTTGCGGGCTTGTCGGACACCGCTGCGCGCGTCATCTCGCCATTCACAAGGCGCAGGAGGCCCCGCGCATTGTCATCGTCAAGGCCCGCCGGCAAGCGGCTCGCCGGACAGGACTGATAGGCAACGGGGCGGGTCCAGCGGCCAAGGCTGAGCGCGCCGACCGAGCTGCTGTCAGCGCGGGTCGATGCAGGCCAAGGACCACCATGAACCATCGCGTCGGTGAGCGCGACGCCGGGTGAGATCTCGGCATAAAGGATGCGCCCCGCGATACGGCGCAACCCAGGCTCCACGAGGTCGGCAAGCGCGTCATCCTCGGGATCGGCGTGAAGCGATGCGGTCAGGCTCCCCTCCAGTTTCCCGACCGCCGCCAGAAGATCTGCTTCCCCGTCATAGGAGACCAGCAGCGTTGCGGGGCCGAACACCTCCTCCCGCGCGATCCCGTTCGCAACGAAATCAGCGGCGGACATGGTGAAGACCATATGTCCACCGACATCGCGCGACGTCACGCCCGAAACAGCCTTCAGCGCCTCGGCACCCTTCGCAAAGCCGGCTTCGATCCGCCCGTTCAGAAGCGCATGACGCGGGGCTTTGCCAACGCCTGCCTCAAAGGTTTCGTCGAGTGCCGCAGCCTCCTTTGGCCGCAATATAACACCCGGGTTGGTGCAGAACTGCCCCATGCTCATGGTCGCACCCATGGCGAGCGTCTCGCCCAGTGCAGCGCCGCGTGCCTTTGCGGCAGCAGGACAGATGATGACCGGGTTGACGGCACCAAGCTCTCCAAAGAACGGGATCGGATCTGGCCGCTGGCCGATTGCATCCAACAGCGCCCGTCCCCCGCCGAGCGAGCCGGTAAACCCGGCGGCGCGGACCGCCGGTGCCTGCACCAGTTGCAGGTTCGCCTCGTAGCCGGACCCATAGAGCACGCTCAGCGCGCCTTCCGGCAAGATCGCATCAGCGATCCTTGCGACGGCAGCGGAGGTTTCGGGATGACCGGGATGTGCCTTCAGCACGACCGGGCACCCAACGGCCAGTGCCGAGGCAACATCATTGCCGAGAACACTGAAAGCGAACGGAAAATTCGATGCCGCGAAAACCGCAACCGGACCCAGCGGTTCATTTATCCGGCGGATATCCGGGCGGCCATAGGGTGGCGGCGCGTCGATTGCCGTATCGATGACGGGGGCGAGGAACGCACCCTGCCGCGCGAGATCAGCGCACATTTCCATCTGCCGCACGGTGCGCAGCAATTCGCCGTATAGCCGGTCAGCACCAAGCTGCGTCTCACCATCGGCCAGCGGGACGAGCCTATGACGCTCCGCCGCGAGCGCATCGGCCAGCGCATCCAGAAGATCGGCGCGGGCGGCGTCGTCGCCGGGCCGAAATGGTGCGACGCCAAAGGCCGCTTCCGCCGCCGCGACGGCCCCGGCAACGTCGCGCTCTGTCGCTTCCCGGGTCATCGGAGATACGAGAAGGATGCGGGATGACAGGTCTCGCTCACCACCCGCGCGGTGTCGGGCCAAGGGGAGGCATCCGCAAAGGCCACCTCATCCGCAAAGGCGCGGATCGCGAGGCGATGGCTGAGATCACCGGATACCGGCTTCAGATGCACGACGGTCGCGGCATCCGACGGCGGTGCCGCACCGCGGATTTCCGCGAACTCGTAAAGCCATTTTCCGTCGCCCGCCCCGGCGCGACCATGCGCCAGCGGATCGCCCGCCTCGGCGATGTAGATCGCATTGGTCTGCCGCGCCAAATGCGGCAGGGCATAGGGAATAAAGTCCTTCAGCCAGTCGGCATCTGCGTAAAGCGCGGCACGCTTTTTCGCACGCTCGGCACGATCATCATAGGCCCACATGTGATGGATGCGGTTCAGCGTACCGGTTTCTGTAAACCAGTACCCGACCGGGCGGGCATAGCGGCAGAGGATGTCATAGCCGACGGTTTCGAAGAGACGAAGATACCCCGGCAGCTTGCCGATGCCGAGGTCATAACTGCGAAGCTCATAGATCATCGCTCAGGCCACGGCTTTCGCGCGGTCGGCCAGTGCCTCCAGCAGAAGATCCGCAACCTTCTGAACCGATGCCGGGTTCTGTCCGGTGACGAGAGTGCCGTCGCGCACGGCATGGGGTTCGAAATTACCCGCATTCTCAAAAATGCCGCCCGCTTCGCGCATGCGGGTCTCGAGCAGATAGGGCATGGCATCCTCCAGCTCCACCGCGCGCTCCTCGGCATCGGTGAAGCCATTCACGCGGCGGCCGTTCAGGATCGACACGCCTGCGTCATCCTTCGCACCCAGCAGACCTGCGGGACCGTGGCAGACCGCGCCGACGACCGCGCCGCGCGTGAATGCCTTGCTCACGAGGGCGGCGAGCGTTTCCGACTGCGCAAAATCCCACATCACGCCATGCCCGCCGGGCATAAACACGACATCATAGTCCGTCGCGTCGACCTCGCCGATCGGGCGTGTCGCACGAATGGCCGCCACGGCATCTTCGTCAGCGAGCATACGCGCGACACTGGGTTTGCGATCTTCGTCCGTGCCGAGGGATGTGGGATCAACCGGTGCCGCGCCGCCGCTGATCGAGACGACATCGATATCGACGCCCGCATCGCGCAGCGCGAAATAGGGTGTCGCGAATTCATCCGCATACCAGCCTGTCGGCCGTCCGATGCCGGGCATTTCCCCGATGGATGTCAAAACGAAAAGGGCGCGTTGTCCGCTCATGGCTAGGGTCCTCCGACTGCCGTTACGGAACCCGTTTACGTTGCTCAACTTGACGCAACAATTAAGAGTGTTGACCAGTAATCATAAAATTCCTTATGGAAAGCTGTCGTTTTGCTCTGCAAGGCGACCGCGTCGGACCCGTGATCCATTATCAGCGGGGCCGGCCCGGTATGCGCCGTGCGGGCGATCCTCCCCCAGTGAAGTCGTCCTCTGCATTTGGGAAGTTGCTGGATGGGAAATGACAAAGACGCAATCGAAGCCGCAAGAGATTGTCGCGAAGTTGCCGACGGTTGAAGGTCTGGCGGCCCAAGGCATGGCGCGTCAGGATGCGATCCGACAGATCGGTGTGGGCGGGCCCAGGTTGTTCAGGGCCAAACCAAAGCGGTCCGAGCCAAGACGGCTTCGATCGCCCATGGTGCCCGGAAACACGGTCTGGATGGAGCGAAGGCCGGGTGATGCACTGACAATTAAACTGGATCGCTTAAGCCGGCTCCGTAAGCGCGAACGTCAGGCATTCGCCACTTCAAGCCGAGACGGCGTTCAAATCGGTCGATCCGGTGTGACCGGAAAAGGGATTTACCGCGGCTACAATCCGCCAGGTTTCTTGCAGATCGCCTGATCAGAGAGGATCCGGGTGTGATTATTCGTTCAACCACGCCTGAAACCGTCTTTCGCGCAGGTCTTTCGTCCGGGCGTACCAAAGGCTGTCGCCAAATAGTGCCCGATCGCGGTGTTGCGGAGAATTTGGCAGATGATCGCGCATGGGAACGCCCGATTTTTCATGCAGACCGACATGGGACAATGCGGAGATACGCGTCGGTCCATAGGGTATCAGCTCAGCCAAGGCAGCAAGCTGTTCGGGTGCGGTGGCGAACCTGATGAATAGTTGTGCCTCACTTTGCTGTTCGGAGCTTGCCGGTATGGCCCAGGTCTCAAAGCTGACAACCTGACCGTCCCAGACGATGGTGATCGGCAGGCCGTCATCCTGCGCCGCCGAAAAGAAACGACCGTTGTAACCACTGGCCATGACGGCGCGCCCGTCCTTGAGCATTTCCACCGGGGTGCCGACGTTTTCCCACCAGATGATCGAGCCGCGCAGTTCGTCCAGCTTGCGAAAGGCGAGGCGGATGCCCCGCTCAGTGCTCAGCAGATCATAAACCTGATCGATGGGCACGCCTTCGGCCATCAACGCCCACTCAAGAATGACATCCGGATCGCGCAGCACCGCGCGCTTGCCGGGAAATCTCTCTGGATCAAAGAAGTCGGCGATCGTTGCCGGTTTCTCACCCAAGAAAGCCTTGTCATTATAGGCAAATACCGTCGAATATACGTTCTGAGCGACAGAGCATTTTCGAAAGGTGCCCGGCAGAAAGTCGTCCTCAACCGGCACGCCCTGATAAGGCTCTGCGACCTGCTCAATGCTGATTTTGGACAAGAGCCCTTCGTCACAGGCGGCAATTGCCTGATCCTCGATCATATCGACGAGGTCCCAGTCAGCATTGGCGTCGCGCAGGCTGTCGATGCCTCCCGAATACACGACGCTGTCGATCCTGATGCCAGTGGCTTCGGTGAAAGGGTCAAACAAAGCCTGTCGTTGAGCCGCCTCATAAACACCACCCCAGGACACGACCGTGAGCGTGGTCTCCGCCGCGGCAGCAGCCGTCGTGGCGACCAACAGAACGAGCGGCGCAAGACGCTTAAGCCGTCGCATGTTCTTCTCGCCGCAAGCTTCGCACCGCGCTTAGATATGACTTGATGATGTCCGCCTGCGTCACCACGCCCAGCAGTATTTTGGTGTCCCTTTCAACTATCGGAATGGCCCCGTCGACGAAGCCTTCCAGTTTCCGTACCGCCTGAGACAATGTCGTTGTGTTGTCAAAGGTCAATGCCGGCGGTTCCATCCAATCGGAGACCGGATCTTCGGTATATCTGTCATGTCGATGGGGATCGCACATGCCCACCAATTGATGATCATCGTTCAAGACCAGAACATCGGTCCGACGCATGCCCCTCAATCTGTCAGCGACATCACCGATGGTATCGTCCGGCGCGCAGCTTGAATAATCGCGGACCAGAAGGGTCGACACCAACTGACGGGAAAGCCAAGCGCGATCGCGCCCCTGCGACAGGTCGATGCCACGGGTGGCCAATTGCACGTCGAACAGGGATCGGCCAAAGACCCGATAGGTGATCGCGTTCGAGAAAACGACCGACACCATGGCTGCGATGGTCAGATCGTAATTGCGCGTCAGTTCGAACACGATCAGGATCGTCGTCAACGGCGCACCGATAACTGCGCTGGTGACCGCCATCATGCCGCAGATGGCATAGGGGACGATGCCCGAGGAGGCGATAAGACCGGTCGCGTCGACCATCATCCAGCAAAGCGCGCCAAACAGGATGCCGATCAACAATGCCGGGCTGAAAACACCACCCGCAAAGCCGAAACCGATGCACAGTGCGGTCAGGGCAATCTTCGCCAGAACAAGAAGGGCCAGCTCCCATGCGAAAAATGCCCCCTCGATGGTGGCAAAGCGCAAAGCCTCGTTACCAAAACCAAGGACGTCCGGCAGCCACAACGCCGTGAGGCCGACGGCGAAGCCCGCAAATGCTGGTTGGTACATCCGCTGGATGGACGACACCGCGGCAAGGGCAGCGATTTTCAGGATCAATCGCATGAAGCCAATCGCGACCAGTGATGCCAGTATGCCAAGAATGGCAAACAGCACGAATTCATGGCCATGTTTAACACCGGCGAACTCCACCAGAAATAGCGGGTCGCGTTCGAACATGACATTGGCGACGATGTAACCGGTCGCTGCAGCCACGGTCGTCGGCGCGAAGGCCTGCATGGAATAATGTCTCAGAATGACTTCATGGGCGAATACCAGACCGGCGATGGGCGCGTTGAACGCGGTTGAGATGGCGGCGGCGACACCGCAGGCCATTGCGATGGCCGCGAAGTTGGGGACCCGTATGCTCAGCCGTTGAAGGGCACTGCCCGCCATGGCACCAAGATAGACCAGCGGGCCGTATTGGCCGACCGAGGCACCAAAGCCCAGGGATATGACGGAGGCGATGGTGGACAGAATGCCAGCCTTGGCCGTTGGCGGCGGCAGCGCCAGTTGAACGCTTTTCACGACGTCCAACGGCCCCAGCGGCCTTTTTTCCGGTGAGAGGCGCAGCAAGACACCAACGACAAGCCCGCCAGCCGCCGGCACCATCAACGTGGCCAAGGTCAGCAACCAGTCCGCACCGTCAAATTGAACACGTGCACGGGGCGACACGAGCAGCGCGTGGTTCAACGCAATGACCAAATCAACAAAGGCAATCGCGGCGAGCGACACGACCAACCCGATGACCACGGCAGAAACCGTCATCACCAGAATTCGATAAGCGGCATTGCGATCTTCGACTGATTTGTTCGAGTTTTGCTCAACCATCTTCCGAATGTTCCAATGTTCGACGCATGACGCAATAGCGCGCGCGGATCTTGGGCGATGCGGATTTCGACCCATGAGGTCGATGATGTGTCGAGATCGCCCTTGCAACATGATTGCACAGAGGCTGGTCGTGCTTCCCGGAGGTGAGCCTTTGCATAAGTGAGTGCTCGGGCGCTTCGGATTACCCGGAAGGACCGTTGGGCCTAATTATTGAGCGAAAACAAATGGAGCATACTGCGAGGAGTGGATCGCCGGGTTCCGTTTGAACGCCGCAAATCTGCTGTTGATCGTTGTGCCTGCACCCATCGGCGCGCAAGGCCATGATGCTTCCTCACGGCCATGGCCACGACGCGCGCCACCGCCATGGAGCCCCGGCTTTGGGACAGAGGTGATTTCGATGACATAGGACGAAGCGCGGCAGATCATGGCAAGAATGCAGGAGGACGCCCCGCACATCAGCCGAAGACGTGCGAATTCAGGGGTTCGCGCGGAGCCATTCCGCACGGGTAATCCGAAAGCCGGGTATCGTCTCGGCATAGGCCCTGATCAGCCCCTCCTCCCGCATCCCTGACTTCTGGAGCACCTTTCGGGAAACGTGGTTTTCGGGGTCTATCGCTGCGACGATTTCATCCAGCGGCGTGCATTCAAAACCGAACCTGATCATTCGGCGGCAGGCTTCGGTGGCGAAGCCCCTGCCCCAGGCGGCCTGCTTCAGGATATAGCCGACTTCGATTTCCCGGTCGGGAATTTCGCCTTCCCTGACAAGGTCCCATTCAGTGTCATCCGCTTCGACCGGCAGCGGCAGGAGGATTGCGGTGCCGAGTTTCTCCCCGCTTTCCTTGTCGGCAAGGATCCAGATCCCGATACAACCACCGCCCGCGCGCCGCGTGACGAGGGGCATTTCCTCGCGAAGCTCGTCTTCGTCATATGTCTGGCAGTCGATATATTTGATGACCTCGGGATCCGACCACTGCTCCACCATAAGGTCGAGATCGTACTGCTCCAGCGGTCGATAGGTCAGCCGCTCGCTTTCGAAATACAGGTGACCTGCGCGGCTCATGGTGTCACGGTCGCGAAATACTTCCGCAGATCGCCTTCGGACTTCCAGCCACATACCGTTCCAGCGGAAATGAAGAAGGACTGGCCCGCGGTGAAGCTCTGCACCTCGCCACCAGCCTCGGTGATGGTCACTTCACCAGACAGGATATGCGCGAATTCATGGACCGCGAAGGGTGCCATGTCGGTGGCAAATGCCGTGCTTTCCCATAACCCGGCCTCCATATCACCGGCATCGTTGCGGTATAGCATCGCTTCGTACTGGCTGCCGCCGCCGATCATCTCGGCTGCCGCTGTCATCGGATGGGCCCCACCGGCCGGACAGGCCTTGAAAACCCCCTGCCCCGGGACCGCCACCGGGTTGTCCCCATAAGACATCAGGATGAACGCCTTTCGCAGGAACCCTCTCTGACGCCAGCTGAGGGGCGCGCCGTTTCGAATGGCGAAGGCCTCGCCGGTCTCCACTGGTGTGACGCTGCCGTCTTGGTCCAGCATCTCCACACGGCCTTCCAGAACCACCATGAACTCATCGCCCGGATAGGGGCCGAACGCTTCTTGCATGTCGGTTGTCGTCCAGATCCCGACGGCGAAACCCTTCGCCTTGTCCTCGTAGGCGACATGGATGCGCTGCTCCTCCGGCACCGCCTGAAAATCTGCTGGATCAATTTCCATCTTTTCGAGACCGGCACCTGGTGGCCCCTCAGGCATAAGGCGGATCACCGGCATGGCGTCTTCTCCTTCGCGCTTCGTTCCAATCAGGCTGTCAGATCGATCCAGATCGTCTTCAATTCGGTGTATTGCTCATGGGCGTGAATCCCATTGTCCCGCCCACCAAAACCGGAGGCCTTGAACCCGCCGAAGGGCGTGGAAATCTCGCCCTCGGAATAGGCGTTCACTCCAACGGTTCCTGCCTTCAGCTTTCGCGCATAACGATGCGCCTTGGAGATGTTCGAGGTATAAAGCGTCGCGGCAAGGCCGTATCGTGTTGCATTGGCAAGTTCGATTGCTTCCTCATCCGTCTCCGCCCTCGTGACGCCGACGACCGGACCGAAGATCTCCTCCTGAAAGATGTCCATCTTGGGTGTGACCTCGGCGAAAACCGTGGGCCTGAAGATCTGGCCGCCTGCACCATCGCCACCGGTGGCGACCCGTGCGCCCTGCGCCTTACCGGTCTCGACGAGGCCGGAGACTTTGGCATAATGCTCTGCACTGACCAGTGGGCCGTTTCGGGTGTCAGGGTCCATCTGATCGCCAAGCGACCAAGCCTCCGCCTGTTTGGCCAGCGCCGCGACGAGGTCATCATAGGCGTCCTTATGGGCGATGATCCGGCTGTTTGCGGTGCAGTTTTCTCCCATATTCCAGAAAATCGCTTCGGCCTGCACCTTCGCGATCCGCTCGATATCGGTGGCGTCGGACAGGACCACGGCGGCGCTCTTGCCGCCCATCTCCAAACAGACTTCCTTCATGTTCGACTGCGCGGCGTATTCGAGAAACCTGCGCCCGACCTCGGTCGAGCCGGTAAAGGTCAGCGCATCGACATCCATGTGGCGGCCAAGTGGCTCGCCGACCTCCGGCCCGAAACCGGTGATCACGTTCAGAACGCCCGGCGGCACGCCCGCCTCCAGCGCCAGTTCACCAAGGCGAAGCGCGGTTAGGCTCGTCTGCTCTGCCGGTTTGACCACGACGGAGCAACCAACGGCCAGCGCGGGGCCGATTTTCCAAGCCATCATCAGCAGAGGGAAATTCCACGGCAGAACAGCAGCAACGACACCGATAGGCTCGCGGACGATCAGCCCGACAGCATCGGGCGAGGACGGTGCGATCTGGTCGTAGAGCTTGTCCTGCGCCTCCCCGTGCCAGCGGATGCAGTTGGCGGTCTCCGGGATGTCGATCTCCCGGCAATCGGTGATCGGCTTGCCGGCGTCGAGCGCCTCCATCACCGCCAGTTCCTCAGCATTCTCTATGATGAGGTCGGCGAGTTTGGCCAGCACCGCCTTGCGCTCCGTCGGGTGCAGGTCGGACCAGGCACCGCCGGTGAACGCTGCACGCGCGGAGGCTACGGCGGCGTCGACATCAGCGGCCCCGCAAGACGGGAGCGCCACGATCAGCGCGCCGTCATAGGGGTTGCATGTCTCAAAGGTCGCGCCCGATACGGCGGGCCGGAACACGCCATCGATGAGGACACCCGAGGGCAGTTTCAGATCGGCGGTGATTTTGGTCGGTGCGTTCATGTCTTGGCTCCTTTCAGGAAGGGGTCAGAGGCGAAAACGGTCGAGGATCCTCAGCGTCGCCATGGTGGCACCGAGGCCGATATTGCGAAAAGCATGGAACAGGATCGGGCGTGCATCGGTCACGGGAAAGTCGAGCGCCTCGGCCGGTGTGCCGAGCGCCCAATCGGCGAGGATCGTGCCCATCACGGTCGCATTGGCAACGCCCCGCCCGTTGAAGCCGAGACCGGCCATCACGTTCGGTGCAAGCTGGTGAAGACCGGGCAGGCTGTCGCGCGTCATCGCGACATTTCCGCCCCAGGCGTGATCCCAGCTTGCATCGCCAAGCTGCGGGTAGAGGCGGACAGCCGCGTCGCGCAGAGCCTGCTGGCGCGCGCGGGTGGATCCGTCGCCCATCGCGCCGCGCCCGCCCATGACGAAGCGCCCGTCCACCGTCTTGCGGAAATAGAAGATCAACCGCCGCGTGTCCGTCGGTGCATGGCCTTCGGGCAGGATCGAGCGGGCAATATTGTCCGAGAGCGGCGCAGTGGCGACCTGAACTGAGGTCACGGGCACGACCGTCTTGCCCAGCGGCTGCGCCAGATCACCGGTATAGGCGTTGGTGCAGATCAGCGCCCGGCGGGCCTTCACCTCCCCCCGCGCCGTTATGACGGTTACCTCGGCGTCGTCTGAGGCATATCCGGTCGCGGCACTGTGCGCGTAAAGCGTCGCGCCTGCCTGCTCCGCTGCGTCGGCGAGGCCAAGCGCATAATTCAACGGATGGATATTGCCGCCGCGCCTGTCGATGACCCCGCCGACATAAGCATCCGCGCCGACAAGACGCGCCGTTTCTTCGGCGCTGACATCATCATAGTCAGCCCCGTGACCGCGCCATTGGCGGGCAATCTCGCGAAGCCCCGCCAGCGTCTTGTCGGTGGTCGCAACCCGCAGGAAACCGACGGGCAGCGCATCCGCATCGATCCCATGGCGGGCGATCAGGTCAAAGACCAGCGGGCCCCCATTGCCCCAGCGTGTCACCATACGCCGCCCAAGATCATCGCCGAATTTTGCGATCAGATCGTCCGGGTTGGGTTTCAGCGCCGGATTCACCTGCCCGCCATTGCGCCCCGAGGCGCCCCAGCCAAGCGTCTGGGCTTCGAGGAGGATCACCGACTGCCCGGCCTCCGCCAGATGCAGGGCGGCGCAAAGGCCGGTGAAACCACCACCGATGATTACCGTATCCGCCTCAGCCCGACCGCTGAGGGCCGGCCTCGCGGGCGCAGCATTCGCGGTCGCTGTCCAGAGGCTGTCGGCAAGCGCCGGGCTTTCATTGACGATCGTCGTGCCCATATCAGGCGGCCCGATACGGCGCGCTGATGAAGCGCACAAGGGGTGCCGTCGCATCTGGGTCGCCCCGGCGCTCTCTCTCCAGAAATTCGACGGCAACCACCTCATGATTTGTCATCAGCTCCAAGAGAGGAAGGTCATCCACCGGTGCCATCGCCTCCAACCGTTTGAAATCATCGATATATTCGGGGAACTTACTCGCCATATACTCGATCAGCGCATCCCATTCCTGGGGCACATCATTGGCATCGCGCTTTCCGTCCTCGCGCAACGTTTTGCTATCCTTTGGCGTCAGTCCGTAGCGGGAAAGAAGCGGAGCCGTACTTTCCGCGGTTCGTTGTTCCACCTCCGCCAGCAGGAGCATCTTTTCCTTCTGGCGCGGCTCTGCCGCTCTCGCGGCCAGCTCACGAAAGAAGGCTTCGCCCGCGACCTCCTCCTCCCAATACCGAAGGAGGGTTGGCAGATACGCCTCCGCCGCACCCTCCGGCGTCCTCATCCGGGGCGGAACCGGGGTGGCACCCACATCGATGCGGTCATGTTTCAGCGGCTGATCGACATCAATCGCCACCTCCAGTTCCGTCGCGTAGCGGTGCCCGGCATAGATGTTTTGCGCGATAATTCCGGGCGCCTCGCAGTCGCCAATACGGTTCAGCGTAAAGGGGAGTTTGGCAGCGTCGCCGCCCACAGTGGCAAGGATATCGTGATAGAGGCCGTCGCGCGGCACCCGCTGGCCGACCATGACGGCAGCGGTCACCTCTATCGTCCTCTGCGCACCCGTATATTCGCAGACCAGCGTCCCCGTTGCCCCATCGAACGCCGTCAGCGCATGGGCGGTGACGATTTCGACGCCCATCTCCATCAGATGGGTCCGCACCCGCCAGCGTTCGGACGTGTTGCCCGCCCAGGAGGAGACGCTGTCGCTTTCGGTCACGTAGGTCACCGGTACGCCTGTCTGGCGAACACGCTCCGCGATGACCCCGGCAAGGTAGTAGTTGTCCTGATCAAAGATCACCGTCGGGCCGTCGGGCAAATCTCCATCAATGACGTCATCGGCCGTCAGAACGCCCTCGCCGATAGTGGCATAGGTCTTGCCGTCGAACCGTTCCGCCCGCCATGCGGCACCGGTGGCGATGCAGACATGATCCGCCCCCACCGCGTTGACGTCATCCGCGGTCAGTACGCTCTCGCGGAAAACTTCCACATTCGCCATCTTCAGAAGCTGTTGCTCACGATAGTCGCGGACGCGAATATACTCGCTCATCCCCGGCAGCGTCGCTTCGCGTGCAACGCGCCCGCCAAGCTCCCGCGTGGCCTCGGCCAGCATCACGTCATAGCCGCGCAGGCCGAGCGTTCGCGCCGCCTCCAGGCCCGCAGGACCAGCCCCGACGACCAGCACTCTGGCAGCGCTCATCTTCGCGGGCGCGCGTTCGGGATGCCAGCCCTTGCGCCATTCCTCGCCCATCGTCGGGTTCTGGGTGCAGCGGATCGGCACGCCGAGGCTATCGCCGGAATAACAGATGTTACAGCCGATGCACTCGCGTATGTCCTCAAGCCGCCCGTCCTTGATCTTGTTGGGCAGGAAAGGGTCGGCGATGGAAGGGCGGGCAGCACCGATCAGATCGACAACCCCGCGCCTGACCAGGGACGCCATTGTATCGGGCGAGGTATAGCGCCCGACCGTGACAACTGGTTTCGTGGTAACCGATTTCACCCAGTTCATATAAGGCTCCAGCGCGCCTTCCTTGGTGAAGCGGCTCGCGCCCATCTCCCACGTATAATCCGAGATATTGATGTCCCAGAGGTCGGGCAGCTCCGCCAGCATCTCCAGCATCTCGCGCCGCTCGCCCTGCTCCGGCTGGCCGTCGGCGACAACCTTTTCATCCGCCTTGAAGCGCACGGCGACGCCGAGGCTGTCGCCGACGGCGTCCTTCGTCTCCTCGATCAACTCGCGCGTGAGCCGCAAGCGGTTCTCGAGCGACCCGCCGTATTCGTCGCCGCGCGTGTTCGTGCACGGGTCGATGAAATTGGCGAGCAGATAACCATGCGTCGCGTAGACATAGACAATGTCGAACCCTGCTTCTTTCGCGCGCAGGGCGGCCTTGCGGTGCCAGCGGCGGAGGGTGCGAATGTCGGCCTTGTCCATCGCGCGCGTCTGGCTCGGATGGCCCGCGAGGATCGGCAGCGAGGCGACGTCCATGGGAATTTCGCGCGTGAAGTTGTTGGGGCTGCGCGCACCCGAATACCAAAGCTCCGCCCCCGCCAGCCCGCCATGCTGGTGCACCTTGTCCGTCATCAGCCGATTGGCGCGCACGTCGCTGTCATCCCAGAGCGAGGCAGACACATGCGGCAGGTCGTCCGATGTCGGGTGGATCGAGTTGTATTCCGTGCAGACAACACCCCAGCCCCCTTCCGCCTTGACGCCGCGCATCTCCGCCAGCATCTGCGGGCGCATCCAGCCCATACCAGTGCAGTGAGGCACCTGATAGAAGCGGTTCTTCGTCGTAACGGGGCCGATCTTCACCGGCTCAAACAGAATATCGTAACGAGGGTCGCTGGTCATGAACGCTCTCTAGTCTGCGGACAGGCGGATCAATTCGCGCCGGAAAGGGGTGCCCGCTGGCACCACCTCCCCCAGCTCGCGGGCGTATTTGTGCCCAGCGTAAACGGCGGCGGCAATAGTGCCGGGGGCGAGGCAGTCGCCGATGCGGGTGACGGATTTCGGCCCCTCCGCGCCCACAAGCGCAGCGAAGAGATCGTCCACCGGCAGGCGCATCGTGACCATGATCGTGGCGGCGGCCTCCAGCCTCGTCTCCACATCCGTGTAGCCGCAGGTCGCGACCGCATGGCTCACGCCGACCGCCGTGACCGAATGATTGGTCATGATCTTCACGCCAGCCGTCATCAGGCGCGACTGGATGCGGTGCTGCTCCAGCGTGTTATGTGTCCAGTTGGAAACGTCAGCGGCGGGGGTGACGAGCGTCACCTCCAGACCCTTGGCGCGCAGCAGCTCCGCCATGATCCCGCCCATATAGTAGTGATCGTCGTCGAAGATCGCGACCGGGCCGTCCTGAATGGCTCCGTCCATCACGTCATCCGGGGTCAGCACGTTCGCGCCATCGGCGATCTCGATCGGATGGACATTCGCCCGCCCGACGCCGTCGCGCCGCCATTTGGCGCCGGTGGCGACGAAGATGTGGTCGGCGCCGAACTCGAGCGCCTGCGCTGCCGTCAGCGGGCTTTGGAGATAGGTCTCCACATTTGCCATCTGGCTGATCTGGTATTCGCGGTAGTCCGCGACCCGTTTCCATTCGGTGAGGCCGGGCAACTTCGCCTCCCGCGCCACGCGCCCGCCGATCACGTCGCCCGCCTCCGCCAGCGTCACCGCGTAGCCGCGCTGGCCGAGAGCGCGGGCTGCCTCCAGTCCCGATGGGCCGCCGCCGATGATCAGGACGCTCTCATCCGCCGCCTTCGGGGCGATCCGCTCCGGATGCCAGCCCTTGCGCCATTCCTCCCCCATTGTCGGGTTCTGGGTGCAGCGGAGCGGGACCATGTGGAAATCCGCGGAGACGCAAATATTGCAGCCGATACATTCGCGGATATCCTCGATCCGCCCCTCTTCGATCTTCTTGGGCAAGAACGGATCGGCGATGGAAGGGCGCGCCGCGCCGATCAGGTCCAGCTTGCCACCCTTGATCAAGGACACCATCGCATCGGGCGAGGTGTAGCGCCCGACGCCGACCACCGGTTTGGTGGTCACCGATTTTACGAAGGACACGTAATCATCCTGAAAGCCCGACGCGCCAAAGCGCGAGGTCAGGCTGTCATTGTCCCAGTCGGAGACGTTCACATCCCAGAGGTCCGGCTCCTCCGCCATCAGCTCGATGAAATCACGCCCCTCTCCATCCTTCTCGATGCCCTCCTCGCCCATCATCTCGTCAACACCAAAGCGCACGGCGATGCCGCATGTATCGCCGACGGCGTCTTTGGTGTCCTGAAGGACTTCGCGAAAGAGGCGCGCGCGGTTCTCGAATGATCCGCCATATTCATCGCCCCGGTCGTTCCAGCGGCGAGAGAAGAACTGACTGAGCACGCTCAGATCGTGGGCGGCGTAGACGTAGATGATATCGAAGCCAGCCGTCCGCGCCCGCTTCGCCGCATCGACATAATAGCGGCGCACATTACGGATATCCGTCTTGTCCATGGCGCGCGATTGAACGGGCTCAAGATAGGTGACGGGCCGCGCCGATGGACCCATCGGAGCCTCCCGGCTGAACCGGTTGGGGGAGGAATAGCCATCATAACAAGGCTCTATTCCGGCGAGACCCCCATGCTCATGGATCTTGTCGCACATCCTCGCCATGACCGGGATATCCGCATCGTCCCAGAAGCGGCCCTCAACCACCGGTGTCAGCTCGGATGTGTGGTGAATCTCCACCTGCTCGGTGCAGACGACCGCCCAGCCGCCCTCCGCCTTCACGCCGCGCATCTCAGCCATCGAGGATGGGAACTGGTGGCCCATGCCGTTGCAATGGGGCACCTGATAGAAGCGGTTCTTGGCCATCACTGGGCCGATCTTCACCGGCTCGAACAGAATATCATAACGCGGGTCGCGCCTCGACGATATCGAGGCATCAATCTTGTTCATTCCGTCGGCTCCGTCAGCCGCCGTTTCTGCGACCCGCGCGCATCGCATGACGTACAGCCATCATTCAGCGTCGCCGCGACCTGGATGCCGACCTTGTCGCCGTTGATATGGGCACCGGAACAGAGCGCGATATAGCCGTCGGACGTCGCCTCGCCGGCGAAGAACACTTTTTCCGCCAATGGCTCCCGCAGGATCGCGCGAGAGGCATGCTTGCCCGGCTTCGCGGCCGAGTAGGCCCCCATGGTCAGCGGGTTTGTCGCCCAGTCACTCATGTGACCTTTGACGAAGTGCTTTCGCACGTCGGAGCCCATGGATTTTTCGAATTCGGAGAGCGCAAAGTCCACGGCGGCGGTCTCGCCCTCCCGCGACAATTCCCACCCGAAGGACCCGCCGACAAAACCGACCGCCAGCGGTGATCCAGTCGGGAAGGTCAGGAAATAGCACACCTCGGCGGGCAGTTCGTTCGGGATCGCATGGGTCAGGAAATCGTTCTTTTTCAGCCCGAAACGCGTCCCGTCGAATTGCAGTGCGATCTTGGTCAGAAGGCCCATGGGCACATCATCAAGCGCACTCTGCTTTTCGGCGGGCAACTCGGGCGTGAACTTCACGCCACCGGATGCGAGCACACCGACCGAGACCGTCACAATACAGGCACGGGCGGCGATGGTGCCATCGGCAGTTTCCACCCGCACGCCGTCGCCGCTATAGTCGATGGCGGTGACAGCCGTGCTCAGCTTGACCGGCAGGCCCTGACCATGCAGCACGACCAGCGTGCCAAACCCTTCGCGCACAAGGTAATTCACGTCATAATCGCCATAGGCATTGAAATCGCCAGTCGACAATTCCGTCATGTCGACGCCATGGTCGAGCGGGCCGATCCATGAGGCTGCAACGGCGGCATAGGGCGCGTCCATCGGCACGACGGATGATGCGGCGACGTCCTCCTCCGCATTGCCCATACCGGCCTGAAACCGCGACCACGTGCGGTCGAACTTGCGCATCTCGGTGCCAGAGGCCCGCTTACCATCGATGTAGATCGGAAAACCGGCATAGTCGTGATTGACCAGCTTGAACCCCTTGTCCTCCGCGATCCCGAGCCACGGGAGATCATCCGGACCCTGAAGCCAGGCGCAGCCGTGATCATAGGGCACGCCGAAAGTCTCGCTTTCGGTATGGGCGCGCCCACCGATATGAGCCGCAGCTTCGACGACGACGACGGACAGGCCGGACGCCATCAGGCGCTTCGCGGCCGCGATCCCTGCAGCACCCGCGCCGACAACGACCACATCAGGGTCTGATGGCAATGCCGCGAGGTTCAGCGGAAAAGCCGCGGTTCCAATCAATCCGGCCAAAACGGTTCTCCTGTTCATGATAGTTCACACGCCGAAGCGGGTGCCTCGAAATGATCGGGGAAATGCGCGGCGACCATGTGGATCAGCTTTCCCCGGGCTTCATCGGGTCCGATCCAGTCGGGATAGAGCAGCAGGCTGAGCCAGAGGCCATCTGTAAGGCTTTCGATATTGGTCGCGAGTGCGTCCGGATCGACGGTGTCATAACCGCCCTCGCCCTTGATCAGATCGCAAAGCTCAACCAGCGCATCCTCACGCTCCGTATCGAATTCATCGATGAAGTCGCGATAGATCTCGCGGTACTGGGCCTCGCCGAAAAACGCGAACCAGACCGCGATTTTTACGGGCGAGCAGACGGTTTCTGCGAACATCGCGTTGATGATCGCGCGCAGCCTGTCAGCCGGGGCGGCGGCCGTATCCGAATAGGCGTCGACCCAGAGGTCGCGTTTCTCCACCGCGAGATAGCGCAGCGTTTCCGACAATAGGCCCTTCATGCCCCCGAAATGCAGACTGACAATGCCAAGCGACAGGCCCGCGCGCGAGGTGACGTTTGCCGCCGTGGCACCGGTGATGCCCTTCTCGGCGATCGTCGCCATCGCCGCATCGATCAATTGCTGGCGGCGGACCTCCTTCGATGCCTTGCGGCGTGGACGTTCTTCGATTGTCGTTTCCATGGCGTTATACATCCTCCAACAAGATCAACGCTTCTTTGGGGGCCTTGAGCCAGACCGGCTTGCCTTCGGCCTTCTCCCCACCGGTCTGCACCACGCGGTTTTGTGCGGCCACGGCGATGGGTTTGTCACAACCGTCGGCACGGATGTGGAAATGGCTGCGCTCGCCAAGATATGCAGTCGCTTCCAGCGTTCCGGCGACAGCGGGCGCGCCACATGCGGGGGCGTCGTCATGGATCGACAGTTTCTCGGGCCGGATCGCAACGCAAACCTTGTCGCCAACGCTGATCTGCGCCCCGTTGACCGGCAATTCGATCCGGCCAAGCGCCTGAACGTCCAGTTCCGCGTGACCGTTTGCACGGTTTTTCACCTGAGCGTCGAAAAAATTCATGGTGCCGATGAAGCTCGCCACATCACGGCTCTTCGGTGTCTCGTAAAGCCCGCTCGGGCTGTCGACCTGCAGGACACGTCCGCCCGACATGACCGCAATGCGGTCGGACAGGGTCAACGCCTCCTCCTGGTCATGGGTGACGAAGACGAAGGTAATGCCGACCTCGCGCTGAAGGTTGCGAAGTTCCATCTGCATCTGTTCGCGCAACTGCTTGTCGAGTGCGCCAAGCGGTTCATCCAGCAAGAGCACTTTCGGGCGCACGACGAGCGCGCGCGCAAGAGCGATGCGCTGGCGCTGGCCACCCGACAGTTCATGCGCCTTACGGTCACCAAAATCGGGCATGGCCACAAGTTCCAGCATCTCGTCGATCATCTCCAGCCGCTTTGCTTTCGGCAACCGCAGCTTGCGCAGACCGTAGCCGATATTGTCGCGCACATTGAGATGCGGGAAGATCGCGTAGTTCTGGAAAACCATGTTAACAGGCCGTTGATGCGGCGGGATATCGGCCGAGGGCGCGCCGTCGATGTAGATTTCTCCACCCGTTGTCGGTTCAAACCCCGCAAGCATCCGCAAAAGCGTTGTCTTTCCGCAGCCGGACGGGCCAAGCAGGGAAAAGAATTCGCCATGCTGGATGTCCATGCTGACGCTGTGGATCGCCTGAAATGCACCGAAATGCTTGTCGACGTCCTGGATAGAGATGATGGCGTCATCAGGGGCCATGGATCACTCCAGTTCTTTTGTGGCCGAGATCGAGCCGAAGCGGCCGATCCACAGCGCGAGGAAGACGAGGGCGAAGGAGACGAAGAGGATGATGGACGACAGTGCCAGCACCGACGGAAATTCCCGCGGAAAGCGAAGCTGCGACCAGATATACATCGGCAGTGTCGGCTCCGTGCCGGTCAGGAAGAAGGCCATGATTACCTCATCGAAGGAGATGGTGAAGGTCAGCAGCAGGCTGGCAACCACACCCGGCCACACAATGGGAAAGGTGACGCGCCAGAAGGTCCACCATCCGTTTTCACCCAGATCGGCGGAGGCTTCCTCCATCGATTTGTCAAAACCTTCGAAGCGCGGCAGAAGGACAGCGATGGCGAAGGGCAGACAAACGATCAGATGCCCGATCCCGACTGTGTAGAGCGATAGCGGCACGCCCATACGGCTCATCAGGACGAGGAGCGCGACACCGAAGATGATGCCGGGGATGACCAGCGGCAACATGATGAAGGTGACAACCGCACTCGACCCCGGCAGGCGGTAGCGGGTGATGGCACGGGCCGCGATGACGCCCAGAACGGTGGTGATGATCGCCACGCAGACCCCGAGCCTGATCGACGCGTAAAGCGCATCCAAAAGACTGTCCCGTGCCCATAGCTGTCCGTACCATTGCAATGTGAAACCCTGGAGCGGAAAGCGCACATAGATCGAGTCGTTAAAGCTGAACATCGGGATGAACAGCACCGGCAGATAAAGCACGATCAGGAAGATGCAGGCGTAAACCTGCAAGGGCCGGTTCGGGCGCTGGATATAGCTGACCGCGCTCATGCCGCTCTCGCCTTCACGGCCTTGGTTGTCAGCAGGAACACGATCGCAAGAAGGGCAATCCACACCATCAGGGTAATCGACAGCGCCGCGCCCATCGGCCAGTTGTTTACCGCACCGAACTGAAGCTGAATGAGGTTGCCGATCATTTGTCCATCCGGACCGCCCAGCAGTGCCGGCGTGATGAAATCGCCGGTCGTCGGGATAAAGATCAGGAAGGTCGCGGAGATGACGCCGGGCAGCGACAGCGGCAATGTCACGCGCAGGAACCGGCTTACCGGCCCGTCGCCCAGATCGGTCGCCGCCTCCAGCAGGGACCGGTCGATTTTTTCCAGCGACACATAAAGCGGGAGGATCGCGAAAGCGGCCCATGCATGCGCCAAGGTGATGATCACCGCGGTCTGGCTGTAGAGCAGAAATTCCAGTGGTTGTTCGACCAGGCCCGCACTCATCAGCGCGGAGTTAATGACGCCTTCATAGCCGAGTATGACCTTCCAGGAGAAGACGCGCAGCAGATAACTCGTCCAGAACGGCAGCGTCATGAGGATGATCCAGAGCATCTTGTAGCGATGCACATGGAAGGCGACGTAATAGGCCATGGGATAGCACAGAAGGACCGTTGCAATCGTCGCGAGGCCCGACATCTGGAAGGATCGCAAGAGGAACGCGCCATAGATCGGCTTCTCGGCCGCGTCCTGATAGTTTGTCAGGCTCATCTCCGTATTGAAGTCGAAGCCGTCGCGGGTCCAGAAGCTGATGATCGCAAGGATCACGACGGGGGCGACGATGCCGACCGTCATGATCAGCATGGTCGGAGAGAGGAGCAGATAACCTCTCAGCCTCTCCGACCGGTGCAAAAGCCGTGCAAGGCCACCGGTCCTGGCGGGCGCGCGCGGCAGGCCGCCTTCTACCACTGCATCAGACATGATGTGCGTCCCTATGCTCCGCAAAGGAGGGGTAAGGCCCGCCATAGCGGGCCTCGTCGCTGCTCAGAAGCCGGCTTTGACCATCTCGAATGTCTCGTTCATGCGCGTCTCCCATTCCTGGGACTGCGGGATCATGAAGTGGCCGGAATTGAGGATGTCCGCAGGTTCCTTGGACAGCCCGAGGCCGGTCAGGGTCGCTTCGTCGAATTCGTCGAAGGCGCGCGTGTTCGAATGACCATAGCCGTAATCGTTGATCATGAACCTGCCCGCCTCGACGCTCAGCAGCGCGTCGATCAGATCATAGGCCTTGTCGAGATTGGGCGCGTCCTTGTGGATCATCAGCCCGCAAACCCATGTCAACGCGCCCTCCTTGGGCTGTGCGAAGCGCACCGGGATATCCTCCGATTGCAGAAGAACGGCTGAGCTGTTCCAGGTCATCGCCGCGACCATCTCGCCCGAGGACAGGGCCTGTTCGAGCGTCGTCGTATCGTCGGTATAGGTCCGGATCAGCGGGCGCTGTTCACGCATGACAGCAGCGATCTTTTCGAAGGCGCCATCGGTTGCAATCTCCTCGAACGGCACGCCGGCCTTGATCGCACCGCACCACCACGCATCGCCGCCCGAGGCGAGAGAGCCAAGCTGACCCCCATAGCGCGGATCCCAGAGCATGTCCCAGCTTTCCTCGCCCTCAAGCTCAAAGAGGTCAGTGCGATAGGTGACGGAGGTCTGGCCCCAGTCGAAGGGGACGAGCCAGGGCTTGCCGCCACCGGCATCATTGCCTTCCATCGCCACCAGTTCCGGCATGACGTCGCCCCAATTGGACAAACGCGACGGGTCGATGGGCTGGAACAGACCGCTTTCAATCCAGCGCGTCAGCCCAGCATTGCAGGGATGTGCCACATCCACGACGAAGCCGCCGCGCATCTTGGTCAGTGCCTCTTCGGTGCCACCAAAGATTGCAAACTCGGGAAGGGCAGCATTCTTCGTCTCGTAAACGGGGAAAAGTTCGGGGACGTCGTAGCCGCCCCATGTGAAAAACACCGCCTGATCCCCTTCCGACGCCATTGCGCGCCGTGACACGAGGGGCGTGGTCGCCATGCCGACGCCAAGCGCGAGCAAAGACCTGTTGAACGCACGCCGGCTGAGTTCGCCGGTTTTCACCGCATTGAGTTGATCGACGACATCCATCGTAAAACCTCCGCTGTTGGCGCGTCGGCGGGGGCCGACGCAACGACATCCCCGGTTCTCGCTTGTCATGTGAGGGTCTGTGCCCGCGGCGAGATACTGAATGAATATTCATTCATAATGAGATCACATGGAGAATAGTCAAGAGATATCGTAGCCAGCGCCGAGACAAACGACGCCGGCTACGACCGGAACGCGCATAGCAGGATCGAATACCAGCCCCTGCTTAGCTTGAGAAATCAAAGAGGTAGCGCTTGATGGTTGCGTCCCTATTGCCCCAATGCGCTGGCCTGATGGGCGAGCGCCTGAATCTCGTCCCAGCGCCCTGCGGCGACCAGATCCTTGGGTGCGACCCAGCTGCCGCCGGCGCAAAGCACATTGTCGAGGGACAGGTAATTTGCAGCATTTGTCGGGCTGACGCCGCCCGTGGGGCAAAATGTGATCTGCGGCAACGGGGCGCCGATGGCTTTCAGGGCTGGCGCGCCACCGGACGCTTCCGCGGGGAAGAACTTCATCAGATCATAGCCCCGCGCCAGCAGCGCCATTGCCTCGCTTGCCGTGGCCGCACCGGGGAGGAGGGGGAGCCCCTCCTGCTCGCACGCGGCGAGCAATTCATCAGTGGCACCGGGCGAGACACCGAACGTGGCACCGGCGGCCTTTGCCGCGCGCACGTCATCTGGGCTCACCAGCGTCCCCGCACCGACATGGCCGCCCCGCACATCAGCCATGGCGCGAATGACATCGAGCGCAGCAGATGTGCGCAGCGTGACCTCCAGCGCGGGTAAACCACCTGCGACCAGCGCCTCGGCCAGAGGCCGGGCGGCGGCGATATCATCCATCACGAGGACAGGAACGATGGGCGCGATTGCGCATATTTCCCGCGTGATCCGGCTCATCTCTTGTGGGGACAGGGTCATTGGGTCAGCCTCCGAATATACTCGCGCCATCTGTGGCGGCACCGACAGTCCCGCGAAAAGCGGCGAAAAGCTCCCGCCCGACACCGAATTGGCTGGCGCTCAGATCGCTTTTTGCCGGGTCACGCTCTTCCCAGCCCGGGGGCAGAATGTCCAGCGCGCCGGTCTTGCCATCAACGCGCAGGATGTCGCCATCATGCAGGCGTGCGATCGGGCCGCCATCCAGCGCCTCCGGGCAGACAGGGATCGCGGCGGGCACCTTGCCAGACGCCCCCGACATGCGCCCATCGGTAAGCAGAGCCATCTTCTGCCCCCGCCCCTGCAGGATCAACAGGAGCGGCGTAAGGCTGTGAAGTTCGGGCATGCCGTTGGCTTTCGGCCCCTGAAACCGGACAACGACAACCAGATCGCCGGTCAGGGTGCCCGCCTTGAAGACGGCTTTCACATCATCCTGATTGTCGAAGATGCGCGCCGGGGCTTCGACCACGCGGTGTTCCAGCGCGACGGCGGAGACCTTCATCACCCCGGTGCCGAGCGAGCCTGACAGGCGCACGGGACCGCCAGTGCGCTGAAACGGATCAGCGGCGGCGCGCAGGGCCCTGTCGTCAAGACCACGCGCCGCGCCGGTCAGCCAGACCAGTTCTCCGTCCTTCAGCACAGGCTCCTGCGTATGATGCTCCAGCCCCCCGCCCGCCACGGTGACGGTGTCGGGATGCAGAAGATCATTCGCCAACAGATCACCGATCATGCAGCCGAGGCCACCCCCCGCATGGAAGTGGTTCACATCGGCAAGCCCGTTCGGATAGACCCGCGCCGTCAGCGGCGTGACGGAGGAGATATCCGAGAAATCCTGCCAGTCGAGAATGATCCCCCCGGCCCGCGCCATCGCCACCAGATGGATCAGGAGGTTGGTCGACCCACCCGTCGCATTCAGTCCGACGATACCGTTTACAAATGCCCTTTCATCAAGAATGTCAGCCACCCCAACAGGATGGTTGCCGAGTGCCGACAGCGAAAGTGCACGGCGCGCGCCTTCGCATGTCAGCGCATCGCGCAGCGGAGTGTTGGGATTCACAAAGCTGGCGCCGGGCAGGTGCAGTCCCATGAACTCCATCAACATCTGATTGGTGTTCGCGGTGCCGTAGAACGTGCAGGTGCCCGGCCCGTGATAAGCGGCCATCTCCGCAGCCATCAGCGCGTCGCGCCCGACCTCTCCGGCAGCGAATTTCTGGCGCACCATGGCCTTCTCATCATTGGCAAGGCCGCTGGTCATCGGCCCGGCGGGCAGAAAGACGGCGGGCAGGTGGCCGAAGGCCTGCGCCGCGATGACAAGGCCCGGCACGATCTTGTCACAGACCCCGAGAAAGACGGCAGCATCGAACGTGTTGTGGCTGAGCGCGACGGACGCGGCCAGTGCGATCACATCGCGCGAGAAGAGGCTCAGCTCCATCCCCGCCTCGCCCTGGGTGACGCCGTCGCACATGGCAGGGACACCGCCCGCGACCTGAGCGGTGCCGCCAACGCTGCGCGCGGCCTCGCGTATCAGATCGGGGAAACGCTCGAACGGCTGGTGAGCTGACAGCATGTCGTTATAAGTCGTCACGATGGCCAGATTTCCCGCCTCGCCCTCCGCCAGCCTGTCCTTGTCGGAGCCGGAGGCGGCATAGGCATGGGCCTGGCCGCTGCAGGAAAGATGCGCGCGGCTGGCACCTTGGGAGTATGCAGCCTCAATCCGGTTCATACAGGCGGCGCGGGTCGGCTGGCTCCGCTCGATGATCTTGTCGGTTACACGCGCAACGACCGGGTTCAAAGCCATCCCAGTACCGCCCTTTCATGGATCGCCCGCAATGGTCGATGGCCAGCGCGCCGTAATCCGCGTCATCCGCCATCCTTTATCATAACTCCGCCGCCCAAGGCGGGTTTGGCCCGGCCCGCCCGACGGTGATCGCAGCGACGCGGGCACCATGGCGCAGGGCGTCTTCGAGGGTATCCGCAGACAGATCGCGAATACCGCCTTTCGTCAGCGTGCCCTCCTCCGACAGGCGCGCCAGTAGACCGGCATTGAATGTATCGCCTGCGCCGACCGTATCGACAATCTCCGCCGCTTGGGCAGAGACGTCGACCGATATGCCATTGGCATGAAAGCCGGATGCGCCGTCACCGCCTTTAGTTATCACGACAAGTGCAGAGCCTCTGCTCAGCAACAGCCGCGCCTTTTCTGTCAGCGGCAGGGGTTCAGGGACGATCCAGTTCAGATCCTCATCCGACACTTTCACTATGTCAGCGGCAGCCAGCATCGTCTTCAGGCGATCACGATAGCGGGCGGGATCGCTGATGAAATCGGGGCGGATGTTCGGGTCCAGCATGATCGCGCGGCCATCCCCTTCGCGCGCCAGCAGCGCGGCATAGGCGTCGGCGCATGGCTCGCACGCCAGACTGATGCCACCGAAGAACAGCGCGCAGACATCGGGTGGTAGTGGTGGCATGTCACCGGGCACCAGCATCCGCCCCGCCGAATTCTCATCGAAGAAGCTGTAGGACGCGTGGCCTTCGACCAGCTTCACAAAGGCCAGCGTGGTCGGCCGCGAGGTGGTGATCGCCAGCGATATGTCGACATGGCTGGCCATGAGGGCGGCGCGCAATTGCTGCCCGAAGAAATCTTCGGACAGCCCTGTCAGCATCCCTGCCCGCCTGCCAAGCCGCCCGAGTGCGATGGCGGTGTTGAACACCGCGCCACCCGAGTGAGGAACGAAACCGTTCCGCCCTTCGGCAGTCGGTGTCGGGATCATGTCGATCAGGGCTTCGCCGCAACAGAGGATCATGTCGCAAGATAAGTCTGCATCGTGGCCTCCACGCCCTCGGTGTGGATCTGGCGTAGCCAGCCGCAAAACGCATCGGCAAACCGTGGCTCGCCAGCCAGTTCGCCGTAAAACTCGGTCATCGCCAGCCAGCGTTCAGGTGTCTCGCGCGCCGCCAGAGCGGTCTGATGCAGCAAGGGCCACTGGGGGTCGTTCGGCTCAATCGGGCAGCCATGTTCCGTGGTCCCAGTGCAGTAGCGCGCCCAGAAGGCCGAGACGAGCGCGAGGCCGGACACCGCCCTGCCCGCCGCGAGCCCCGCGCGGATCGTGGGCGTTATGAAGACAGGCTGGCGGCTGGAGCCATCGAAGGCCACGCGCCGGGTCGTGTCGGCGATTTCAGGATTGGCGAAACGGCGCTCGACCAGGTCGAGATAATCAAACGCCGTGTATCCCTCAACCGGCGCGACATCGGGCGCGATCTCCTCAGCCACGACCTTGCGCAGGAACGCGCAGATCAGCGGATGCGCCATGGCCTCTGCAATCGTGGCGAGGCCGAGCAGCGCGCCGGGACTGGCGACGACCTGATGTCCACCGTTCAGAATGCGGATCTTCATCGCCTCGAATTCGTGGACCTTTGTCGTGAACGTCGCCCCGACCCTGTCCCAATCGGGCCTTCCGGCGCAAAACTCGTCCTCCATCACCCAGTGCCGGAAATTTTCGTGGGTGACGGGTGTGGCATCCTTGATCCCAAACCCATTGGCCAGCGCAATCTCACGCGTGCCTGTCGCAGGCACGATGCAGTCGACCATCGAGTTTGGGAAACTGACATGGTCCTGAATCCAGGCAGCCAGCGCTGCGTCCGTCAGGCGTGCAAGCCCAACAAGGGTCTGGCGCAGAATAGCGCCATTGCCCCGAAGATTGTCGCAACTCTGGCACGTGAAAGGACCGATGCCCCGTTCGCGCCTGAGCCGCAGGGCAGCAATCATCGCACCGAATGCGGTGCGCGGCTGATCGGGATGGGTGGCATCGTGGCGGATGTCTTCATGTATCGCGTCGAAACCGCCGGTCACGCGGTCGATGTAGTATCCCCCTTCGGTCACGGTCAGCGACACGATCCGGATCGCAGGATCGGCCATCGTCGCGATGAGAGAGGGATGGCCGTCCTCCACCGGCAAAAAGTCGATCATTGATCCGCATATCTCCGCCGATTTGCCGGACGGGTCGAGCTCGATCAAGGTGGTCAGGCAATCCTGCGCCAGCAGCCTTTCGCGCTGCGCTGCATCGGCGGGGCGCACCCCTGCCCCGATGATCGCCCAGTCATGGCAGAGCCCTTCGTCGAACAGCCGGTGCAGATACCACGCCTGATGCGCACGGTGAAAATTGCCAAGACCAATATGGACGATGCCGGGGCGGAGCGCCGCGCGGTCATAACGCGGCTTGCGCGCCGTGCTGATCTGCCTGAGCGTGGCATTGGAGAGCGGCGTCAGCTCATCCATTGGCCGCCATCCACGTTGAATGTCTGGGCCACGATATAGTCGGCCTCAGCGGTCGCCAGAAAAATGGCCATGCCCGTCAGATCATCCGCCTTGCCTATGCGCCCGAAGGGAACGGCGGCACCAACCTCCCGCTTTTTCTGGCCCGGCTGTTTGCCTTCGTGTTTTGCAAAGAACGCATCGACCCCGTCCCAGTGTTCACCATCAACAACACCGGGCGAGATCGCGTTCACATTGATGCCGTGGCGGATGAGGTCCAGCCCCGCCGATTGCGTCAGTGAGATGACCGCGGCCTTTGTCGCGCAATAGACGGCGACCAAAGGCTCCCCCCGGCGCCCCGCCTGGCTGGCCATGTTGATGATCTTGCCGCCCCCACCCCGGTCGATCATGTGCCGCGCCACCGCCTGCATGGTAAAAAGCGTGCCGGCGACATTGATGTCGAAGGCGCGTGCATAGTCTGCTCGATCAATCTCAACAATCGGCGCAGCCGTGAAAATGGCGGCATTATTGATCAGGATGTCGATCCGGCCGAGCGCGCCGACAGTTACCGAAACTGCGCGATCTATGCTGTCGGTGGACGTGACATCCATCGCTACGGCAAAGGCTGCATCGCCAAGGGCCGCCGCGGCATCCTGCGCCCGATCATAATCGATATCGGCGATGGCAACCTGCGCGCCCTCGGCCGCGTAAGCCTCGGCAAAGGCGCGCCCGATGCCGCGCGCCGCACCGGTGATCAGCGCCGTCTTGCCTGCCAGTCGCATCATTCGATCCGCAACCCCGCCGCGTCAAATTTGTGAAACTGGTCGGCGCGGGGGGCCAGATGGATGGGATCGCCATGGCTGAACGACATCTCGCCTGGCGCACGCACGGTGATCGTCTCCGCCAGCCCCGTATCGTGGACATGAAAAAACGTATCGGAGCCGAGATGTTCGGCCACGCCCACACGGCCCTGCCACATCGCTCCCCCGTCGGCGACATCGATATGTTCGGGTCTGATGCCGATCGTGTGGGCATGATGCCTTTGCGCCTCCGCCCCCTCGATCAGGTTCATCTTCGGTGAGCCGATGAAGCCCGCGACGAACTTGTTGCGCGGCGTGCGATAAAGATCGAGCGGCGAGCCGACCTGTTCGATATGGCCCGCGCGTAAAACAACGATCTTGTCTGCCATCGTCATCGCCTCGACCTGATCATGGGTCACGTAGATCATGGTGGTCGCAAGCCGCTTGTGCAGTTCGCTGATTTCCAGCCGCATGCCAACGCGCAGCGCTGCGTCGAGATTGGAGAGCGGCTCATCAAAAAGGAACGCCGATGGCTCGCGCACGATGGCACGGCCGATGGCAACGCGCTGGCGCTGGCCGCCCGACAATTGCCCCGGCCTGCGGTCCAGATAATCGGTCAGGTTCAGCGAGGCAGCGGCCTGTTCGATCCGCCTGTCCTGTTCCGCCTGATCGATACCCGCCATGCGCATCGGAAAGGCGATATTCTTGCGCACCGTCATATGGGGGTAGAGCGCATAGGACTGGAACACCATCGCAAGACCGCGTTTAGCCGGTGGCAGTCCGGTCGCATCCACCCCGTCGATCTGCATCGCACCGGAGGTCATATCCTCCAGCCCCGCGATGAGACGCAGGAGCGTTGATTTCCCGCATCCCGAAGGCCCGACGAAAACCGTGAACTCGCCATCCTTGATCGTCAGGTCGAGCGGCGGAATGACCTCGACGGAGCCGAAAGTCTTGGTCACCTTGCTGAGTGTGATCTCTCCCATAACCGGTCTCCCTTACTTCACAGCGCCGAAGGTCAGGCCCCGGACGAGTTGTTTCTGGCTGAACCAGCCAAGGATCAGGATCGGTGCGATGGCCATGGTGGAGGCCGCCGACAGCTTGGCGTAGAAGAGGCCCTCAGGGCTCGAATAACTCGCGATGAACGCGGTCAGGGGGGCCGCCTTGGCCGCGGTCAGGTTCAGCGTCCAGAACGCCTCATTCCACGCCAGAATGAAATTCAGGAGCAGCGTGGACGCGATCCCCGGCACCGCCATCGGCGTGAGGACATAGAGGATCTCAGACCGCAGATCCGCACCGTCCATGCGCGCCGCTTCGAGGATCTCGCCCGGTATCTCGCGAAAATAGGTGAACAGCATCCAGACGATGATCGGCAGGTTGATCAGCATGATCACGATCAGCAACCCGACCCGGCTGTCCAGCAGCCCCAGCTCGATGAAAATGAGGTAGATCGGATAGAGGACACCGACCGCAGGCAGCATCTTGGTTGACAGCATCCACAGGAGAATATCCTTGGTGCGGTTCGAGGGCACGAAAGCCATCGACCACGCTGCCGGAATGGCAATCATGACGCCAAGGATGGTTGATCCGCCCGCGATGATGATCGAATTCCAGAGGAAGCGGCCATAGTCGGAGCGCTCCATCACCACGCCGTAGTTCTCCAGCGTCCAGTCGAACATCAGGAAGACCGGCGGATCGGCGATCGCGGTTGCCTCCGTCTTGAAGCTGGTCAGGATCGTCCAGAGGATGGGAAAAAAGATCAGGAGACCGATTGCCCATGCGGCGGCGGTGTTGATGATCTTGCGGTTGGTCGTAACTGAGCGTGCCATGATCTCGTCTCCCTCACACGTCCAGATTCTTGCCGACAATGCGCATCAGGAAGATCGCAATGAGGTTGGCAAGGATCACGGCGTAGATGCCACCAGCGGAGCCTAGGCCGATATTCTGGCTCTCCAGCACCCGCTGATAGATCAGATAGGTCAGCGTCCGGGTGCCGAAGCTGCCCTGCGTGGTCACGAAAATCTCGGCAAAGATCGACAGGAGGAAAATCGTCTGGATCAGGACGACAATCGTGATCGCCCGCGCCAGATGCGGCAGGATGATATGGCGAAAACGCGACAGCGCTGGCGCGCCGTCCATCTCAGCCGCTTCGAGCTGTTCGCTGTCGAGCGACTGGATCGCGGTCAGCAGGATCAACGCCGCGAAAGGCAGCCATTGCCAGGATACGATGATCACGATGGAGGGCAGCGAGGCCTGGCTCAGCCATTCGACCGGCGTCAGTCCGAAGGCCTGCCACAGATGCGCAAAAAGGCCGTTCACCGGATCCATGAACATGTTCTTCCACACCAGCGCGGTTACCGTCGGCATCACGAAGAACGGCGCGATGACAAGAATGCGCACGATCCCCTGCCCCCACATCGGCTGATCGAGCAACATCGCCAGCAGAACGCCAAGAACGACAGTGATGATCAGGACGCCGCCCACGATGATCAGCGTGGCCTGAACACTGGGCCAGAATGCATTTGAGGTGACGAAACGGACGTAGTTGTCGAACCCCACCCAGCCCAGATCGCCGCCGCGCAGGGGCAGATACTTTTTGAACGAGAAATACAAGGTCATCGTCAGCGGGACGAGCATCCAGCCCAGTAGCAGGATGACAGCGGGTGCCATCATCAGACGGGCTGCGGATCGGGAATGTTGCGTCGCCATGACTATCTCCTCACGGGCACGGAGGCCGCGGTTGCTGTCGTCGTCAGAGGATAGAATGTGGTTAGGCGGTCGTGGGGGTGCGGGGCGGGCGATCCGCCCCGCAACAGTCTGGAGGCAAGGTCAGTAGCCTGCTGCTTCCATCTCGTCGGCGGTCAGCGCCTGCGCCTTGGCCAGGGCCTCTTCAACGCTCTGCTGCCCTGCCAGCGCAGCCGACATTTCCTGGCCGACCTGGGTGGCGATGCCTGCAAATTCTGGGATCGCAACGAACTGGACACCGGTATAGGGCACAGGCTGGACCGAAGGCTCGGTCGGGTCGGCTGAGTTGATGGAGTTCAGCGTCATTTCGGCAAAGGGCGCGGCCTCCAGATAGGCCGGATTCTCGTAAAGCGAGGTCCGCGTGCCCGGAGGGACATTGGCCCAGCCTTCATTGGCGGCGACCAGCGCGGTGTATTCCTTGCTGGTGGCCCAAGCGACGAACTTCTTGGCCGCGTCCGTCGCGTCAGACCCTGCTGGAATGGCCAGCGACCACGCCCAGAGCCAGTTGCCCCGTTTTCCAAGATCATTGTCGGGTGCCAGCGCGAAGCCAACCTTGTCGGCGACCGTGCTGTCAGCCGGATTGGTCACGAAGGACGCGGCCACGGTCGCATCGATCCACATGCCGCATTTGCCCTGCTGGAACAGCGAGAGGTTTTCATTGAACCCGTTGGTCGACGCACCGGGAGGGCCGTAATTCGTCATCAGGTTCATATACGTATCCAGCGTGGCGGCCCATTCGGGACTGTCAAACTGGGGCGTCCAGTCCTCATCAAACCAGCGGGCACCGAAGGAATTCGACATGGCCGTTAGAAAGGCCATGTTCTCGCCCCAACCGGCCTTGCCGCGCATGCAGATGCCATAGACCTCGGCATCCTTGTCCGTCACGGCGGCGGCGGCCGTGCCGATGAAGTCCCATGTCGGCGCGTCGGGCATTTCCAGCCCCGCGGCCTCCATCAGGTCGGTGCGGTACATCACCATGGAACTTTCGCCATAGAACGGGGCCGCATAGAGGTTCCCGTCCACCGTCAGGCCGCCCCTGATCGCAGGCAGAATGTCATCGGCGTCCCATTCGGCGGGCAGGTCGTTCAGCGGCACCAGCCACTGCTGCGCGCCCCAGATCGGAACCTCATAGGTGCCAATGGTCATTACGTCGAACTGGCCGCCCCTGGCAGCGATATCCTGGGTGACGCGCTGGCGCAGAACGTTTTCCTCCAGCGTGACCCATTCCAGGGTGATGTCGGGATGTTTTGCTGTGAAATCGTCGGTCAGACCCTGCATGCGGATCATGTCGCCATTGTTCACGGTTGCGATGGTGAGGGTCGTTTCGGCGTGAATGGCACCTGCGGCCACCAATGCAAATGCGCTCGCCATGGCAAATGACGTCGTCGGTTTCATCCCTGTTCCTCCCTTGGGTTTTTTTGATGAATACAACCGTAAGGAACAGATAACGCGACGTCAATTAATATTTTACGCGCGTAAAATTAAGAGGATTCAGGCGGATGCCCGCATCACCAGCTTACCCTCGAACAACGTCTCCTGTTTCGAATCGCCGCCATCATCCCCCTCGACCAGATGCAGCAGGGTCTCAACACTCCGATCCGAAATCGCCTCATAGTTCTGTGCGACGGTGGTCAGGGGCGGGCAGGTGAAGCGCGAGAAGGGGTGGTCGTCATGGCCCGCGATGCGCAAGGAACAGCCTTTATTGATACCGACGCGGATATCGCTTTCGTAGGCGGCGGCCAGCAGTCCAATGGCAAGACGGTCATTACTGCAGAGAACGGTGTTGCTGGTGAACCTGTCCTCGCGCAGCATACGCAGACCCTCCGCATGGCCAGCCTGCTCAAAATCCCACCCCTGCCCGTCGATGCGCAGGACACTCGGCTCATGCCCGAACTGCGTCATCGCGCCGATATATGCCTCGCGTCGCTTGTTGGCGTTCGGGTTCACCGGCGGCATCTCGAAAAAGCAGGGCGGCTGCCCGGTTCGACAAAGGTAGTCCACCATCAGCGGGATTGACTGAAAATTATTGGACCCGACAAAAGTGGCCCCGATGTCTTCGATATTGCTGTCAAACAGAACCGTTGGAACATCACGGCAGAATGCCTCCACCGCCTCGCGATCCGATGACCGGCCAAGCGGCGCGATCAGCACACCCGCCGGGCGCATGGAGCGCAGATGATCGAGGATCTCCACCTCCCGCGCCGAGCTGCCATGGCAGCTGAAGGTGGAGGGGGAAAACCCCGCATCAATGCAGCGCCGCTCGATGTTGCGGGCGATTTCGGCAAAGAAGGGATCGGCCACGTAGGGAACAACGATCCCAACCGTCTTGATCAGGCGGCGGTTCTGATTGATGGCGTAGACATTGGGGCGATAGTCATAGCGCGTCAGCGCCTCTTCTATGCGCCGCCGTGTCGAAAGTCGTACGCTGTTCGGGTCATTGAAGTATTTGGAGGCTGTCGGGCGCGACACGCCGCTTTTGGCGGCAAATTCCTCCATATTCCTGATCTTTTCCCTGCCCATACCCGGACCCCGCTTCGTCATCTGCGCGTCATGGTCCTGCATGTTAACAGCCAGAGACAGCCGCAGGCTCAAACATGACGCGCGCAAAATAAGAGTTTTACCTTAGAAAGGTGGATGGCCACTGGTCAAGGCGCGCAACAACGCAACCCGGCACCCTCGACCGGACCAAACCGGCATTTCGGCCCGCCTCTCTTGTGAGGATTTACATTTGAGAGGCATCACAGCGTAGGATACCGTCCACCGAGTTAATTCGTTTTCGCTGACCTGCTTGCATTGGGTGCTTTCATCTGGACATGTTACAGGACACCGGGGCCCGACTATGAAGACCGACCTGACGACCATGCTCTATGGTAGCAGCCTTCTGACCGGATCGCTGACCGCGACGACTGGCGCTGACGTCGCGTCTGCCCCGTTCTCCCCCCTCCCCGCCCGTCGTTCCGAGGCGAAGAAGGTCGGCGACGGCGCGGCTGACAGTCTGAGGGGGACCCCCGATGATGACCGGCTGATCGGGCGCGGCGGGGCGG
>JBCCDJ010000005.1:0-236370 GCA_039030855.1 Pseudomonadota bacterium | reverse complement strand
CCGAAGGCCATGCCGGTCACGTTCCAGTGGAAATTCTGCGCAAGCATCGTCGTCACCGCGGTTTCGGCAACGGACTGATTCAATGCTTCTGCGATGGCTTCTTGTGCGCTTTCGCTCAAGGTGGTGGCGGTCTGCGTCATGATTTTTTTTCACGACGAACGCTTAACCCTGCATTCACCGGTTTAGAATGATTCCAAATAGATCCAGTTGAAACGCAAGATTGCCGGCCGGAAGGATGGCCTGCCGGATTATGCCCCAACGATGGCGTCGGCCCATCGAGAACCGAATGACGGCTCTTATCTCTTCATCAGATCAAATCCCGAAAGGGCTGGCAAGCAAGCGGTTCCCAGCCGCTCTGGTGGTTCATTGAACCAGGCTGACGGGAATGCTGATCGCGACGTCAGCAGCTACGGCAAGACCACGGACGCTGCCCAAAATCGGGTGGTCGATTTGGCCCTTTCCGATGAAAACACAAACTGATCTCTGTAGCCTGTCACTTTTGTTGAGAGGAACAATTAATGAAAAACAACAGGTTAGTAGCTATCATCCTATATTTCCGAGTTTTTTTGTCAGGTTCTATTGATTTGATCTGAGCACAGGGTAACTTGCGACTCTCCAACTGCCTCAATCTGCGGAGAGCACCATGAATGCCAAGTCAACACTCGTTGCGTTAGCCATCGTAGCAACAGCATCCACCGCGCATGCCGATGCTGGCGAACTCAACCTTTATTCGTCGCGCCATTACGACACCGACGAACGGCTTTACTCCGACTTTACGGCCGCTACCGGCATCAAGGTCAATCGCATCGAGGGCAAAGCTGATGAGCTGATCGCCCGCATGGAAGCCGAAGGGGCCAATTCGCCCGTCGACGTTTTTCTGACAGTCGATACTGTCCGCATCACGCGCGCGAAAGAACTTGGCCTGCTGCAGCCTGTCGACAGCGAAATCCTTGAGGCAAAGATTCCGGGCTATCTGCAGGATGCGGATAATGAATGGTTCTCGTTCTCGCAGCGGGCGCGCATCCTTTTCTATGACAAGACCGATGTGGCGAACCCGCCGCAGACCTATCAGGATCTCGCCAAACCGGAATATGCCGGTCAGGTCTGCATTCGTTCGTCCTCCAACGTGTATACGCAGAACATAACCGCCGCCCTTATCGCGCATCTTGGTGAAGAAGCGATCGGCGACTGGGCCAAGGCAGTCGTAGGCAACTTCGCTCGCGACCCGCAGGGCGGCGACACCGATCAATTGCGCGGCATTGCCTCCGGCGAGTGCGACATCGCGATGTCCAATACCTATTACTACGCCCGCGCCCTGCGTAAGGGTGACAAGACGATGACGGCTGATGATCTGGCCAATATCGGCTGGGTGTTCCCGAACCAGAACTCCATCGGCGCGCACATGAACATTTCGGGTGGCGGCGTGGCGAAGAACGCGCCCAATAAGGAAAACGCCGTCAAGTTCCTCGAATACCTCGCCTCTGAACAGGCGCAGGAATATTTCTCTGCGGGCAATGACGAATACCCTGCTGTACCGGGCGTTGGCCTGTCATCCTCTGTTGCCGAACTGGGTATTTTCCGCCCCGATACGATCGAGCTCTCGAAAATCGCAGGAAGCATCGATGAGGCGCAGAAAGTTCTGAATGAGGCAGGCTGGAAGTAATCTGACCAGACAACCAATTGAGAGGCGCACGCTGGTCGTGCGCCTCTTTGCGTTTCAGCGCTTTCGTTGATCGCCGATCTGCAGGCACAGCAGTATCACCGGCGCAAGTCCGATACCGGCAATAATCAGACTGGGAACAGCCGCGCCGTCAAGGCGCTCATCCGAGGCCAGTCGAAATGCCTGCACGGCCAATGTGTCATAGTTGAACGGTCGCAGGATCAATGTCGCCGGTAGTTCCTTGATCGTGTCCACGAAGACAATCAGCGCAGCCGTCAGAATGCTCGGTCGCAACACCGCCAGATGCACATCGCGGACAGTGCCCCATGCCGTCCGCCCCAAAACGCGCGCCGCAGCATCGGTGTTCGCCGTGACCGAGGACAGGCCGCTGTCATATGCCCCGATTGCCGCCGCCAGAAACCTGATCATATAGGCAACGACCAGTAGCCAGATTGATCCTGAAATCAGCAACCCCGTTGATATTCCGAACCATGTCTCCATCCGTGCATCGATCCAATTGTCGAACGTGGCAATCGGCACCAGAAGCCCCACCGCAATCACGCCGCCGGGGACCGCATATCCGAGGCGCCCCACGAAGAGGGCTGCAAGGGCAGCGCGTGTTTTCGTCAGACGGTTGAAAGTGCCCAGCAGAACCGCAGCAGTCACGGTGACGACGGCGGCGACGCTGGCGAGCAGAAGCGAATTCTGAATGAAGGACACATAGCGCTGACTGAAAATGTCCTGTCCGGAGCCGAGGCCCATCGAAAGCAGTGTGAACGCGGGGATGACTGCCCCCAACAGGATCGGCGCTGCGCACGCCGCTTGGGCCGCGAAGGCCTTTTGTCCGGTCAGCCTGAAGCGCGGAAACGGCTCCTGACGCCCGCCCATGGCGAATGTCGCGGCACCGCGGTTGGCTTGCTCCAACGCAGCAACGAGAAGAGCGAAGGTCAGCAAGGCGAGCGCCAATTGTGCAGCAGCGCCCCGGTCGGCAAGACCGAACCAGCTGGTGTAGATACCGGTTGCGAAGGTCTGAACGCTGAAATGTGCCACCGTGCCGAAATCAGCGATTGTCTCCATCATGACCAAAAGCGTTCCGGCAGCGATGGCAGGGCGTGCCATCGGAAGAGAGACACGCGCAAAAGCTTCGAAAGCGGAAACGCCCAAAGACCGCGCGGCGTGAAAAGGGGTTGCCGCCTGATTTCGAAACGCAGCCCGCGCAAGCAGGTAAACATAAGGGTACAGAACAAATGTCAGCATCAAAGCAGCACCGCCGAGCGACCTGATCTCAGGAAACCAGTAATCGCGGGGACCCCATCCCGTTAAGTCGCGCAAAGTCGATTGGACAATACCCGGGTGATCAAGGATATCGGTATAGGCATATGCTAGGACGTAGGCCGGAAACGCCAATGGCATGACGAGGGCAATCTCGAAAAAGCGGCGGCCGGGAAATTCAGTGGCAACGACCAGCCACGCCGCAGCGACGCCTACCAGGATGCACCCAAGCGAAACCAGCAGGACCAGTACGGTCGTGGTCCAAGTATATCGCCAGAGGACCGTGTCGGCGAGCTGGCTCAGGGTCGACAAATCGCCGAATACGGCCGCTGCGACCACGCCGATCAACGGCAGGATGCAGATGGCCGCAACGAAGCAGACGAGACCTGTAATCGAGTATCTTTCCAACGCTATACCAAAGTCCGTTCGCAGCAGTGTTGATTACAAGGAACATTTCTGTTGGTGGCTAGCACCAGGGTTTTCTCGTCTTGAATGCTCACTCTCCGAGCGTTGCCAGAAACACCGACCCTCGCGGCGGTTCAAATGGCAGTTCGCAGTATCTGTCATCAGCGACGAGCATCATCGGTCCAGTCCTAGATCGTTGGGCAGGGGGACGCAACGCTCACGTTGCGGTGGCCCGCCTTGCGGCCTGACAGCTTTTGCGCGACGCAGTCTCGCCCAATAATTCTGTCGCGACGGCAATTTCGTTCAGAACACCGGTTGGCTTGTTCGCGGAGCGAACCTGTCTGATTGCTCTGCGTGTTTCAACACCATCCAGACTGGTCATGACTTCGAAAACCGCCTTGCGGTCTGAGGATACATTTCAACGCACCGTGAGCACCCTCAACCCGGTCATGCTTTGTCGGTAACGACAGTCAGTGGACAAAACCACGAACCGTCGCACCGGCCTGACGCCTGAGAGCCCGCGATCGGCCGTCAAGTTACGATGCGACCGCGCGTGGCGGCAATACGACCGAACAGCCAGAAGGATCACCTCTTGCGGAAAATGGCGATCCTTGAACGGGTTGCGGGGCCATGTGCCGTCAGTTGGCGGCCAACGCCTTGATGCGTTCGGGCAACCCAACGAACATGTCGCGCATCATCTTCACCACAACTGGCGGCGCGGTTGCCTCGGTTCCGGCGTCAAATGGGGGCTCTGGTGCATATTCCGCGAGAAGCTGCACAGACTGAGCATAGGTCTCGTCCCGCAGTTCTCCTACCAGCATGAGGCCGAAGTCTATTCCGGCTGTGACCCCGGCACCGGTGATCCGGTTTCGATCTCGCACCACACGCCTGTCGACGGGGATTGCGCCGAACTCCGTCATCAAGGGGCGGGTGAACCAATGGGATGTGACCTCATACCCATCAACCAACCCCGCTTTGCCGAGCAACAGTGTCCCGGTGCAGACCGAGGTCACGTAGCGCGCCTTCTGTCCACGATCGCGCAGAAACTCGATTGTCTCCTTATCCTCCATCGCGTCGAGGGCGCCGCTGACCGCACCCGGAACGCAGATGATATCCGGTGCCGCGGCCGCTTCGTCGAATGTGACGTCGGGAACGATCGTCAACCCGGTATCGGTAGGGAGTGGATCGAGCGTTTTCGCCGCGACCTTCACCTCTGCACCCCAAAGGCTGGCGAGCATGTATTGCGGGCCGACGAGATCGAGCGCCGTCATGCCCGGATATCCAAGGAATACAATCTTCTCGTTTCCTTTCCATTTCTCCGGGAATGCGGACATGTCATGGCCGTCGGCGCTGCTCGAATGGCCACCGGACGGGCTTGACTGTTCCTGTGTTTCCGCAGAGCCCGCGCGGGGCATTGCAAGAAGGCCGCCAAGCGCGGAAAGACTGAAAGCGCGTCGTGAAAGCATCTATTGTTCTCCGTTGATCAGAGACGCAGCCAATCGCAAGGCTCCGTCCGGTTTCGTAAATCAGAATTTCACTCGTAGTTGAGCGAGGAACGTTCGCGGGCGGCCAGGCGATACGGTGGCATTGAAGAAACCGTGCGGCGTGAAGTAGTCCTCGTCGAACAGGTTCTCGATCGACGCGGACAGAACCGCGGGACCAAAATCATAAGCGATGCGCGCGTCCACGATGGCAAAACTGTCAGTCTTGAACGTATTGGGAAGGCTCGCTTCCGCCCCGGCAGATACCGTAACCCCGGCACCAAGCGACAATCCATCGAGCTCACCATCAAGAAAACGGTATTGCGCTGCGAGGCGCCCGAACGCGCTTGGCACCCGGAAGAGATCGTCGCCCACCGGAAGCGTGGTGTCCTCCGTCACTTCCGCCTCCTGATAGGTGAAGTTTGCAAGCACCGACAACTCTGGCATCGGCTGCCAGAGCAATTCGGCTTCTACACCTCTCGCGCGCTGCTCGCCGGACTGGATCTGCGCGAACGGGTTGCCCGGTACCGAGACGATCACCGGCACGTTGCGCCGTTCGACCTGGAACGCGGCGACGGAACCCGAAAAGCCCGAGGCGAAACTGAACTTCACGCCCGCTTCGTACTGTTTCGAGGTCTCAGGAACAGGCGTGGCACCGGGCGTGGCTGGTGTGAAGAACAGAACCTGCTGAAACCCTTCGCCATAGCCTGCGAACAGCGTCACCTCATCGGTGATGTCGTAAGCGATCCCAACCCGCGGCGTGAATTCGTTAGCCACCGTTTCAATGACGCCCGCCAAAGCGGCGCTGGCGTCATCAGTCTCAAGCCGGGTATAGCGCAGAGACGCCGTGAGATGCAGGTCATCCCAGAGCGTGATCTGATCCTGCGCATAGATGCTGAACGAGGTATTGAGAATATCCGCTGTCGTGCCGGGTCCGAAGCCGACCGGGAAGGGCGTGAAATCCGGTCGGACGGGGTTCAGGAGATCGAGTGCGTCTCCCGTGGGAAAGAATGTCGACGTGCCTTCATAATCCGTCCGGTCATACTCCACTCCAACAAGCAGACGATGGCGTGCGACACCTGTAGTGAACTCCCCCGTAGTCCACAGATTCGCGGTGATTTGTTCCACATCATTGGTAAGCTGGCCCGTGATGATCGGAAAGGACATGTCTGTCGGATCAAGGTCGAAGAAAGCGCCATCGGCGAAACTGCCGTTCTCCGCGAAATCGTTAACTAGATATTGAAACGATCCATGCGCCGACCAGGCGTCGTTGAACCGGTGGTCAAGGAACGCCTGAACCGAATAGGTCTCGTTGCGACTTTCGGGTGTGTTGAGCGCGCCGGGGAACTGGCGCTCATCGAGATCACCGAAGGTGACCGCGACTGGAGGCAAGCCCGGATACTCCACAAACTCCCGCTCTCCGTAAAAACCGAGAAGGCTAAACGTCGTGTCTTCGCTCAGATCAATCTCCAATGCAGGGAAGAGGTTGAACTGCTCGGCGTTTGTATCGTCAATAAATCCGTTTTCAGTGCGATATTCACCCTGCATCCGAAATCGGATATTCCCATTCTCGGTAAGCGGGGCGTTTACGTCGGCCCCGATGCCGAACTCTCCGAAACTGCCGCCATCGGCGATGACCGAACCGAAAAGCCCGCTCGGATCAGGCCGCTTTCGCACGATGTTGATGATCCCGCCAAGCGGCGCGCCAATGCCACCGCCGAACAGGGCCCCCGAGGGGCCTTTGATGACCTCGACGCGCTCAACCTGAATGGTCGAAAGGGGATCAGCCGAGTTCGTGAAGGTGAAGGCCGGCTGGCCATCGAAGAAGGTGCGCGCCTCGAAACCGCGCACGATGGGCGCGCTCAGGAATATCTCATCATCGCGGCTGACGACGACACCGGGAACATTGCGCAGCGCGTCGGCCACGCTCTGCGCGTTCTGCTCCTCGATCAGCTGACGGGGCAGTACCTGCACCGATTGAGGTACCTGGTTGAGCGGTGTTCGCGTGCGCGTCGCGCCGTCGGTCGTCGTCGCGCGCCAGCCGTCGACCGGGCCAGCGCGATCACCTGCTTCCCCTTCCAGGATGACCTCATCCAAAAGGATCGGCTCAACAGAAGACTGAGCGGTGGCGGCCTCATCGAGGCACGCTGAGATAACGGCAGTGGCGAGCGCAGTGCGCGCCGCCGTCCGGGCAAAAGTCGTCATGATCCACGTCCCCAAATCTTCCGGTCAGTTGTGGGAGTTAGACTGACGCAGGAGGACCTCTGACAGGGGGCGCTTGGGAGGGTGGGCGAAGCCGGTCGGTTTTGCGAATGGACACTGAATAGGCAAAACGCGCCACCGAAGCGTTCGCTATGGCCTGGCTCGCCGGTACCGATGGCCTGGTTGCGACGACCAAAAGAGGACAATCAAAACTAAGTTCTTCTTGCGGCTCGTCTTCACTGTCTTCCGACAAGTCCAGATATACGAAGACCAGCTTCCCATCCCTGCAGATGGGGGTCAGGAACCGTCCGTCGTCAGAGGACGTGCCGATCGTATAAGCCGCCACGGCAACGGAGTCGCAGAGCATGACAATGCTCAAAAGAAGGGCGATGGCGGCTCGCATCTCGCGCGGAAAACTCCCGGTTCGATTGGCATCAATAAGACCTCAGGTTTCCGGTCAGTTCCAGCCGCCAAGAAGAGTTCGCCGCAGATCGCAGGGCGGCAAACTGACACAGCCAGACAGCGTACAGGACGCAGGGCAGCCAATGATCTGACATACACACACCCTCAATCCTGCGGCGGTCATGAGCGGCGGACCATTGCTTACCCCCATCCACAGACCATCAGACTGACGAATGCAGGTTGACCGCAGCGTTGAATTAACCGAGTTTTTTTGTCGTGTAAGATGATGGCCAAAGCAACAGAAGGCCTCACTACTGGGCTTTCGTTTTGCCACTTTAAGTTGAAGACGTGATCGCAAGACCTAATCTGAAGGGCGACCCGAAACCGCCCCTGCTTCGCTGGAGTTCCTCAATGCGACTAACGATCCTAGCCATCGCCGCCCTGTTCGCCGCGGCACCCGACGCCGAAGGGTCTCCGATCAGCGGTGCACGTCAGCTGACTTTCGAAGGCGTACGCGCAGGCGAGGGATACTACTCGGCCGACGGCAGCAAGATGATCTTCCAGAGCGAGCGGGAGCCGGGTAATCCATTTTACCAGATGTACGTAATGGATCTGGCGACCGGCGATGTCGAACGCGTGTCTCCGGGTATCGGCAAGACAACCTGCGGCTGGATTTCGCCGGATGGGAAACGGGTCATGTTTTCATCCACCCAGTTCGACGCGGAGGCGCAGGCGAAAATGCAGGCAGAGCTGGACTTTCGCGCCTCCGGCCAAACACGTCGGTACCAGTGGGACTACGACCCGGCCTATGAGATTGTCGAGCGCGATCTTGAGACCGGCGAGTTCAGACAGCTGACAGACGCTCTCGGCTATGACGCCGAAGGGTCATATTCACCTGACGGATCGAAAATCCTCTTCGCTTCGAACCGGCACGCCTATTCTGAAGAGCTGAGCGCAGAGGACGCTGCACTGTTGGCGCGTGATCCCTCTTTCTTCATGGAGCTTTACGTGATGGACGCGGATGGCGGGAACGTCCGCCGCCTGACGGACGCGCCCGGCTACGATGGCGGACCGTTCTGGAGCGCTGACGGCACGCAATTCACCTGGCGGCGGTTTTCGCAGGACGGCGCACGGGCGGAGATCTACGTCGCGAATGCAGATGGCGGCGATCAGCGTGAGATCACCGATCTTGGCGTGATGTCCTGGGCACCTTTCTTTCACCCATCCGGGGAGTATCTGATCTTCAACACGAACCTTCAGGGCTTCGCAAATTTCGAGCTCTATATCGTCGACGCCAAGGGTGAGAAACAACCCGTACGCGTCTCTGACCGTGACGGTTTCGACGGGCTCGCAACCTTTGCGCCAGACGGCGAGACGGTGAGCTGGACTTCGAACGCGACATCAAGGCGAAACAGCCAGATCTTCGTTGCCGACTGGGATCATGAAGCTGCGCAGGCGCTGCTGGCCGCAGTACCGGTTCGCGCCGCCGCAGGGGCCCAGACCTCGCCCGAGATCGAAGTCGCGGACCTAAAGACCCATGTCGAAGTGCTGGCTTCGGAAGAGATGGCCGGCCGCTTAACGGGCACGGAGGGCGAAAAGCTCGCCACTGCCTATGTCGCAGACGCCTTCGCTGCGATGGGTCTCGCACCCGCGGGCGATGACGGCTGGTTCCAGCCTTTCGATTTCACCGCAGGCGTCGACCTTGGCGACGGAAATGCGTTGACGATCTCCATCGACGGCGATTCCGAGGACAAGTCGATAAAGACGGCGTGGACGCCGCTGGCCTTTTCACTGACTGGCGAAGCGGCCGAGGCACCGGTGATTTTCGCAGGCTATGGCCTGGTTGCCCCCGAAGAAGGCGATCAAGCCACCATCGACAGCTATGGCGATCTCGATGCGACCGGCAAATGGGTTCTGATCTGGCGCGGCATGCCCGGCGGTTTGTCAGCGGAACGACGCACATGGCTCTCGCGCTTTGCGGACATGCGTTACAAGGCGTCCGTCGCCAAATCGCGAGGCGCTGCAGGCGTCATCTTCGCACCGCCCATCCGCGACGACTTTCCCGATGGCGTGCCACGGCTGTCCTATGAGGCAACGTCCGGCGCGGCGAGCTTGCCTGTGGTCGCCGTCAGGCGTGCAGAGATGATGTCGATGCTGTCCATCCTCGGTGACGATCTTGACGACATGGCGCATACGGTCGAGGCGGGCAAAGCCGACGGCAGCGACCTGATCGGCGTGTCCGTGAAAGCCGCCGTCGGCCTCACTTTCGAGACGCGAACGGGACGGAATGTACTCGGGCGTCTTGATCTTGGCGGCGGCGATGCGCCGCCCATCATCATCGGTGCCCATGTCGACCATCTCGGCCGTGGAGAGACGTCAGGCTCGTTGGCGTCCAGCGACGATTACGGGCAAATCCATTTCGGCGCGGATGACAACGCCTCCGGCGTCGCCGCGATCCTTGAAGTCGCCGAACGGCTTGCGTCCTGGCGGGCCGAAGGCAAGCTCGATGGCAAGCGGGACGTGATCTTCGCAGCGTGGTCAGGGGAGGAGCTGGGTCTTCTCGGCACCGAACACTTTGTGGATAAGGTGGTCGAGAAGGCTGCGGCCAGCGACCTCGCCGATCTTGTCAGCGCGTATATCAACCTCGATATGGTCGGACGCATGGAAGACAAGGTCATAGTTGGCGGCGTCGGATCGTCCCCGATCTGGGAGCGGGAGATCGAGCGGCGCAACGCCGTTATCGGACTGCCGATCGTCACCAACGCCGACACGTACCTTCCGACAGATTCCACCGCCTTCTACCTGAAGAAAGTGCCGATCCTGTCGCTCTTCACCGGTGCCCATACGGACTATCACACGCCCCTCGATACTCCGGATAAACTGAACTACGACGGGACACGCGATATCGCCCGCTTTGTTGCGCTTGTCGCGCGATCGCGGGCTCTGGACGACGAAGAACCGCCCTTTCTGGAGCGCGACCGCCCTCGCGGCTCCGGCGGCCGCGTCATGAGCGGGGTCTTCCTCGGCACGATCCCCGACTACGCGCAGGAAGGCGTGACAGGCGTTGCGCTTTCGGGGGTGGTGAAAGGCGGACCCGCACAAGAGGCTGGTGTGCAAGACGGCGATGTTCTGGTCGGCATCAACGGTCAGGAGCTCGCCAATATCTACGACTTCGTCCGATCGCTGAACGGCCTTCGACCCGGTGAAACCGTTCCCATGATCGTGATGCGTGAAGGCGCGCGCGTCGAACTTGAGGTCACGCCGCAAAGCCGGGATCAATAGGGCGGCCCGGCCGCCGAGGTGCCACAGTCCCGGCGGATTGCCAAAACGTCTGTGGGACGCCTCGGAGAACTGAGCCACGCCCCGATGTCTGGCCGGGGTTTACCGCAGACCAGGCTGCGATCTGCTCCTGATGATCGGGGGGCGCGTCTGCGTTTCTCAGCCAATGGACAGCGGCTGGGGATCTGTCGCTAAAGGCAGAATCGGGGCGTTCGCGGTTACGGTTGCGGGGCCCGATCCACTTCGCGGCACGGTCCTTCGGCTCTGACCCGGTCGCCCCGGCGTGGGGTAGGCCACACCAGAACCTTGCGCGAAGCCAGTCCATAGCACCGGCATTGCAAACCGCGGGCAATCCTGTGACGTGTCGCAGGCCTGCCGGTGTTCGACTTCTTGTAAATCGGCATGAGGCCCATCAGCCGTATCAAGCGCCTGATGCCCCTTTTACCAGGCTTGCTCCCCGTGGCGGATCTTCGCCGGGTAAACTCCGAACCGGCTGGCGAGCTTGCGCAGCGTCTTTTCACCCTTCAATGCCTCCAAGACGGCTTACGCTTTGAAAGCTGAGTACCGTTGTTTTCGTTTCGATACTTCTGATGTCCCTCGTATTGAAGATCAGCGAAAGACTATTCGCAGCTACCGTCGTGTCCGAATTCGGGAGGATAGCTGCTGTAGGGCTGCTTTCATGAAATCAGCATCACGCGTCATTTGAGAATGCATAGTTTGCCCTTCAACCGAAACGGGTGCTATTCAATTAGACACGAAAGACGATGACAAATCGGGAGGAAAAAATGAAAAAAATATTCGCTGGCCTGACTTCGGGAGTCATGGCGACCGCCCTGACCCTTGGGATGCCTTCGATCGTTCACGCCAACGACAATCAAGGTATGGACGTGCCGCAGATCACTTCATCTGTCATTTTGGAAGGACTGGAAGAACCGTGGGACATGGCATTCCTGCCGGACGGCACGATGTTCTTCACTGAAAAATGCGGTGGCCTTTCTGTCAGAACTAACGATGGAACCGTTAATGCTCTTTATGGGATGACAGAGACGACGGGCTATGCCGATAGCGGTGATGACCTTTTTTGCGAAGGGCAAGCCGGAATGCTCGGCGTGGTTCCTGACAGGCAGTTCGCCAAGAACCGCTTCCTGTTCGTCTATTCAACCTCGAACAAGTATCACGGCGACGGTTGCAAGACCAACTTCGACCAGTGCGACGGCAACATCGTGATGCGGTTCACGGTCAGCGAAGATCTAAAGAGCGTTTCTGAGCGGACCGATATCGTCACGGACATTCAGTATAAGCCGTTTGACTCGGCTCAGCCTTTTGGCGGCCCCGGCGCTCATAATGGCGGCCGGCTCCGTGTCGGCCCGGGCGGATATCTCTGGGTGGCTGGCGGCGATCGGCACAGAGGGGTCTGCCCTCAGGATGGATCGCTGCTATGCGGCAAAGTGCTGCGTATCGATGCGGACGGCAATGCGCATCCCGACAATGATCCGCCGGAAGGTTTCGACAAGCGCATCTACACTTACGGGCACCGAAACATTCAGGGCATCGATTTTCGTCCAAGCGATGGCAAGGCGTTCACCGCTGAACATGGCCCATGGCACAACGACGAAATCACCGCTCTGGTGAATGGCGGAAACGCAGGTTGGGATCCGGCGCAAAACACAGGTGGTCGGGGGGAATGCCCTGATGAATACTGCGGATACGAGCCAAATCAGCTCGACGCCATGGACCCTGCACTGCGTGCCGCATACACCCCGATGAGCGATACGCGTTTCGAAGATCTGATGCCGGCCACGTGGAACAATAACGGGTTCTCGCAAGGCACTGGCTCCGCCGCCTTCCTCAAAGGCGACAACTGGGGCATCTATGAGGGCCGCTTGGCGGTCGGCATTATGGGTATCGCATTTGGTGACACCCCGGAAGGTTCAAGGATCGACCTGATCAGCATCACGCCAGATGGCCTGGGGATCAACGGCATCACGCGCATGCCTCTTGGTTTTTCAAAGAGGTTTCGTGGTCTGGTGATGGGCCCGGATAACGCGCTTTACGTGGCGGTTGATGCGGGTGAAATCTACAAAGTTACCGCGGAAAGCGCGAGGTAACTTCCCAAGATAAGCGCCCGCGCCAAAGACGTCGCGCGGGCGTTTTTTTGTGTCTTTGCGTAAAATCTCCGCCGCAGAGATGCACACGAGTGGTCACTTGCCGCACAGGATTTCAGCCAGACGCGCCGAAGCCGAACCTTTCGCGATAAGGCGTTTCGGTTTTTTCGTATGATCGGTGCTCATTGCAGGCCTTTCCCAGTGCTCGTCTGAAAAGAAGGTCTGCTGCAACACTCTTTCCGTTTGCTCCGAACAGTCGATTTCCAAATGACTTTGGTAACTTGACGCTCCCATGACTGATCGCCCGTATCGAACACGCTTCCAAACCGCATGTGAATTACCCGTGCTTTGTACTCGTGACATATTGAAAAAATACGTGTCGCCATTCGCCTCTTGAGAGTAGACCTGCCATTCACTCTCGCCAGCGTTCGAAGTCCCGGTCGATACAAAAGCCAATACCGCACAAAAAATCGAAAGCACCGCTGTCCTGTTTTTGGTCATGAGGTCTTCCTGCATAAGAATGATTGATCAGTTTCACCAACACCCAGGTTGGATACTTCAAAAATGATCGACAATGGAATGATTCACGTAGTTCTCACGGGACAGTTCATGTCCTGCGGCCCGCCCGGTGGCGCTATGAGGGGCCTTGACGAATGGCGGCCCCTTAGACCATCGCTTTGATGGACCGAAGGCTGATGCTGCACAAAAAATCGAACTGGGTCGCTCAGGCGGGGCCGATCATGGTTCAGATCACCGGTCCCGAAAAGGGGGGAGGCGAAGCCGTCTTCCTTTGCAGGACTACCGAGTGCGCTGCGGCCGTTCCTGGCGTCTCGTTCGCCGCCCCCGATCTGGGCCGGGGCGTCATCGACGTCAGAAACGAATAGTCCCGCTGATGCCAAAAGTGCGGGGGCGGCCCACAAGCTCCTGCCCGGAGAAGCTACCGGTCACCACCCGCTCATCCGCAACATTGTTCACGAAAGCATCGATGCGAAAGGAGCGGTTGTCGTCGAACTCAAACTCGTACCCCACGCCCAGATCGACCGTTGTGAAGCTGGGCACCTCTGCACCGCCGAGGGAGTCCGTGAAGCTGCCCACATGTTTCACGGTTGCGAAGGCGTTGAAGCCGTTGTCCGAGACATATTGGATACCAAGACTAGCGGTCACATTCGGAGCCAATGGTGCCTCGTCACCTTCAAATTGAGGCACGACGGGACCTGCGTCCTCGATTTCCGTATCGAGGAGGCCAAGCCCGGCGGCGATTGAGAAACCGTTCCCGAAATCGAAACCGCCGTCCAATTCGAGACCAAAGCCACGCACCTCCGGAATGTTACCGCGCAGACTGAACCCGTCTCCGGCACCAGCACCGCTGGCACCGGGTGTCTGTGCGTCGTCGAGCTGGTAGAAAAACGCGCTTGCGTTGAATGTCAAACGCTCTTCCAGGAAGGATGTCCTTGCGTAGACCTCATGCTGGCGCAGCGTTTCTGACTCAAATTCAGCGAACCCGTTGGCGGGGTCCAGGAAGTCAAAATCCAGCCCTCCGGCCCTGAAGCCCTCTGAATACTGGTATCCGAGCGTGACATTCTCGGTCAGGTCATATCTCAGGCCCAGTTTTGGAATGAATACCGTTTCATTGTTGTCGAGTTCGCCACTGGCTGTCCCGAACTGGAAAAGCCGCGATTCCGTCTGAATCTCAAGACGACCGCCGACGATCAAGGCGAGTTGATCGCTCAAAGCGAAGTCCATCTCCGCGTATATGCCATAGTTCTCAATCTCGCCATCGGCCGAGAATGCGCCGAAGCCGGTAAAGGCACCGTCGATGTCATCATCGGAGTTGTCGAAAGTAACCCCGACAACACCCCTATTCAGGAAACCAACATCCACAGCGCGGATCAGCACTTCTGTGGAATGTGTGACCAGGCTCTGTTTGAACGGGAAACCAGTGACTTCGGAGATCCCTTCGGGAACCTCATTCTCGTTATCCACATAGGCGTATCTGGCTTCCAGCTCGACACTGTCGGATAAAGCATAAGACAGTTCGGGGCTGAGCACGGTCTGTCTGTTATCGAAGAAAACGACCAAGTCCGAGCCGTCGCTGCTATTCTCGAACGTTCCAGTATCGACGATACTGTCAACTGGTCCTTGCGTTTTGTTGACTTCCGCCAGGAACGATAATTCGAGTTCGGGTATGGCCGCGGGCGTGATCAGAATTTTGGAACGGTAGCGTTCGAAGTCATTCGTCTCGTAGTCTTCCGAAATGTTGGAAATCGCTGGGTTTGTATAGTCGATGAAGCTTTCGCCATCCGTGACTTCCGCCGTCAGCCGCAGCGCGACCTGATCTGCGACGAGCGGAACGTTCAGCATTCCCGCGCCGCCAAAAGTGCCGTCCTGATCGAACGCGACGCCGCGCGCGGCGGCCTCGAAAAAGTAGACCGGGTCAGCGGTTTGAATGCGGACATTCCCGGCCAGCGAATTGCGTCCCCCAAGCGTCGATTGCGGGCCACGCGCAACCTCGATCTGCTCGGTATCCCACAACCCGAACGCTGAAGTGACGGCACCGCTGGTGAGTTGTGGTCGTGTAACGCCATCGACCACCACATTGACGCGGGCCTGAGCGCCGGCTGTGATCGCACCGCCGCCAACTGCCCCGGCTGTGGGTTCGATGCCGCGAATGGTCGGCAGCCTGAAATTTGACGGATCCGCGTAGACATTTGGGATCGTGCTCAGAGCGTCCACGAGATTGGTGTTCGAAGGTCGATCAGCCTCGTCACCTGTGACAACCGCGATACTCGCAGGCGTTTCGTCAAGTGGTCGCCCGCTCCGTTCCCCCTCTACGATCACTTCATCGAGAATTATCGGCCCATTATCCTGCGCCAAAGCACCGGTTGCCATCAGTGCGCCGATAGACACAGACAGCGCTGCGTGCACGCGATCGTGAGCCATGTTGTCCCCCCGCCCATTTACTCGAAATGCTGGCGGGATCTGCGAAGGATCAGCTGGCTCATATATCCATGAATGAGTAGTCTATTCCGACTATTTTAGTCAAGTGTTTCGGTTGTGAAGGCCAACCCGCAGATCTGCTCCGCGTTCAAGACTGCGAAAGCGCAGTGGTAGCTGAACTGTGTGTCAATCTTCTCCCACAGGAGCATTGAATGTGCCGGTGCACGGATACGATGCGACATGAACCCAGCGGTTTTGGGCGTGACACCAAGGGTGCTGACCCAACCCCCTGGTCCGGGCCGTTCAGGTGTCGAAGCCGTTCCTGTTTTTTTCTGCTGATCTGGTTGCGCTCTCCTCACTTCTGAGCGGGTTGCGCCATACGGCTGGAGACGCGCCTCCATGCAGTCAAAAGCGGCCGGTTCTTCGCGGCATTCGGGGGTGTCAGAGATGATGAAGCCGACAGGAACCTGAGTGCCTTGCCGACAGCCATTCCAACGGTCCGGACATGACGTTCCGGATTTTGGAAGACGGCGCACACCGTCAACCGATATGGGTGGTGCAGGGTTCGTCTACTCCGTTCAATGATGTCCAGCCCGTGGCGTCGCAGCAGCGGTTCCCGGACGACCGGATTTCAGTTGCTGGTGACGCAAAGCGTTTGTCATTTGCATGCACCTCAGCCTGACTGAAATTTTCAAGCCTTCTCTGGAAACAGCCAACCGGTGGCTGGCACGATTGCGCGGTTGAAGATGGGGATCAGCACAAGCCCGAGCACCACCCCGATGATCCCGTCCAGCGCGGCCGTAATCAGCCATCCGGTAAAACCCGAGGCGGAACCGCCCGCTTCGGATGCGGCTTTGGCGATAGCCTTGATCTGTTCATAAGGCAGATGCCAACCGAGATCGTGCAGGCCATGCACGATAATGCTGCCTCCGACCCATAGCATCGCAACGGTGCCAATGGCCGCTATCAGCGACATGACCGACGGCATCGATTTGACGATGCTCCGTCCGAAGGCGCGGGTGGCGGCAAGCTGACCCTTCTTGCTGAGCAAGACGCCAAAATCATCGGCCTTCACAAGCAGGGCAACGGCACCATATACCAGCGCCGTTATCGCGATGGCCACAATCGCCAAAGCCACGGCCTGAACCCAGATCGCGTCGATATCGATCTGAGACAGCGAAATCGTCATGATCTCCGCGGACAGGATGAAGTCGGTCTTGATGGCACCCTTAACGCGCTGTTCTTCCAAATGGGCCGCGTCCAGGGTGGTCGCCTGCTGAGGGCCGTGGTCCTTGTGGGGAGAGAAAAGATGCCAGACTTTCTCCGCCCCCTCGAAGCACAGATATGCTCCGCCCAACATTAGCAGCGGTGTGAGCAGCCACGGAAGAAAAGCATCGATCAGCAAAGCCGCAGGAAGCAGGATAACCAGCTTATTGAAGAAAGAGGCGCGCGCGATTTTCCAGACGATGGGCAACTCGCGGGCGGCGGGCAGCCCGGTCACGTATTTCGGCGTCACAGCCGCATCATCAATGACCACTCCAGCAGCCTTCGCACCAGCCTTGCTGGCCTGTGCGGCGATGTCATCGAACTGCGCCGCGGCCAGCTTTGTGATTGCTGCGACATCGTCCAGCAGAGCCAGTAATCCACTCATTCGACCTCCATCAATTGCTTGGCGTGCCCCAGCCATGGATTTACGGCAACGCGCCCTCTGCGATCATGAGCCGCAGTGCCTTTGGTATAGGGGCGCAAGCCTAAAGCAACGCCCCCATTTTTCCCAGCGCACCGGGTCGCAATTCAAGGCCCAGCGCGCCAGCAAGCGCCCAGTAGAGTGCCGTGTCAGACGCAACCACCGGCAAGCCCAGCTCCGCCTCCATCGCGGGTGTCATTTCAAGCAGACGCGCCCCGGCACCCGCAACGACCAGAGCATCAGCACCAGGGTTCGCGCCAATCAGACGGCGCATGATTTCGCGTAACTGATCCGCGCTCGACAGCCTTGCATGATCGTCGATGCTGGCGATGGCTTCTATCAGCTCAAGGTCATCCGCGGACTGCACGGCGAGAACGTCAAAGCCGGCGGCGCGCAGGGCAACCTCAGTCTGGTTGCGCCAGCTTTTGGTGTAATAGGGTGTGGCGACAGCAATACGTTCCGCACCCAGTGCCCGCAAGGCGTCCATGATCGCTGTCCCCGCCATCACGGTCGGACAGGCGGCTGCGGCTGTTACACCCGCAAGACGCAACCTGATATCTGGCTCGGCCGCCAGCCCCGCCCAGACGAAAGGCGTGCCCGTCATGGCCACCGCCGCCGCACCAGTCAGCCCCATCATCTGCGCAGCCCGCTCCACCTCGGGCAAGGCCGCTGCGATGGCGTTCAGATCATCATAATCCAGATCCGGAACAGCCACGATACACTGCTGGGTACGCACTGGTGCCACGCACAGGCGTTCGAATTCTGCCGCCGTTGGGTCGTACCAACCCGGCGGCGTGACGATGCCGATCAAAGGCGCGTCAGTCATCTTCGGGCCCTGGCTCGCGGCGGGCGTCAATCTCGGACTGGCTATCGTAGCCGACGAACCAGTCGTCGAGCGATTTGTCCGTGAATACGATCCAGTTATGCGCGGGCAACGCACCCAATTCCTGCTCCAACACGCGCATGATGCCAACGGCGACGGCTTTCTTCTGAGCCTGGGTGCGTCCCTCGAAAAGGGTGATCTGGACATGAGGCATGGTCGTCTCCTTCGGTTAGAACAGGATTTGGGTCCCAAGGTTCCGTTCGCGCGCCACATCGAGATACGCGTTTGCAAGCGCAAGATCGCAGGCCGCAACGCCGCGATGACAGAAGATGATACGGTCCATGTCCGTGGCACGCGGCGCGGCGCGACCGCCGATCACATCGCCGATCAGCGCATCCAGTCGCGCCTCGGTCACCTCGCCGGTCGATATCTGTGGCCCCAAAGCACCGCGCCCATCCGCCACCCAACGGTCCATGACCACACGGTCCGTATGGTCCATGATGTCGACGGGCAGCGAGCTATAGGCACCAAAGACGATGACCAGGGCACCGGCCGAGATCGCTTCTGCCGGAAACAGCGGGATATCGCGGGGCAGCGCTGTGCCATCAATGACGATGTCCGCGCCGCCAATGCATGTCGCCCAATCCGGAGACGTGATCACCGGCACGCCAAGTTCTGCCGACAAGGTGCTCGCCACATCAGCGCTACGCGCCGGATCGCGTCCGTGAAGCCGAATCTCGGACATCGGCATGGCCTGAGCGATGTACCGCGCGGCCGCGACAGCGATCCCGCCCGTGCCCATCACACCCAACACGCGCGCGCCATGTCGCGCCAAGCAGTGCGCACCGATCGCCGTTACCATCGCGGTGCGTTCAGTGGTGATCCTCGCAGCGGCCAGGAGACCCGTGATCTGCCCCGTTTCGGTTTCGATGAGGGTCAGACAGCCGGGGTTTGTCACACGTCCCTTCGCCGCATTGCCGGGAAACCCACCGACCGTCTTGACCAGGGCAAGCCGCTGATCCGGTAAAGCGCCTCTGATCACCGCAATCAGATCGTCGCGCCCCGGAACGGGATTGAAAACACTTGTGGGTTCAGCCAGTGCGCGTCCTTCAGACTGGGCCTGCAATCCGGCCTCGACGGCGGTACGGATGATATCTTGCGGCAGTGCAATCGCCGCAATGTCCGCTTCTGACAGGACGGTGATCATCCCGCGTCGCCCGACAGCGCCTTAAGCAGCGTATCGGTCTTGGGTGCCTCCCCGACAGTGCGCCGAATACGGGTCCAGTCTTTCGGGGTGAACCCCACCTGCGCCGGACCCATGCGGCTGACCGCACCGTCCGCCTCAACCAGGTCGATCAGACCAGAGACGAACGTGAACATCTCGCGATGGGCATGCAGGCGCATCTTCAGCTCGCCCGATTGGCTGATCCATTGGCCACACACCAACATGCCACCGTTCAGATCGACGCCGTTCCACAGTGTTGATCTGCGGTCGCATGACCTGACCGTTACCGGGGCCGGCACGCGGATCACATCGGTCGTGTCTTCGACATACGGGAGCGTCACTGTCACGGGCACCTCCTACTTCAGGTCAAATGGGTTGGCGACAGCGGGCGCGGTGTTGAACCAGATGCTCTTGGTCGCCATGAATTCCTCGATCGCCCTCATGCCGTTTTCGCGCCCGATCCCGCTTTGCTTGATGCCGCCGAAGGGCGAAGTATAGCTGACAGCGCGGTATATATTGACCCATACCGTGCCCGCCCGCAGCCGGTCCGAAAGGCGGACCGCGCGCGACAGATCCTGCGTCCACAACCCGGCAGCCAGCCCGAAATCGCTGTCATTAGCGATCGCGATGGCCTCATCTTCGTCCTCGAACGGGATCACCGACAGGACCGGACCAAACACCTCCTCCCGCGCGATGCGCATGTCGTTGGTCACACCGGTAAAGATCGTCGGCTCAACGAACAGGCCCGCCCCGCAACCGGGGCCGGTACCCGCTTTGCCACCCAGAACGCAGGTCGCGCCCTCGGTCTTGGCAATCTCGATATATTCAAGGATCTTGGCATGCTGCGCGCTGGTCGCAACCGGTCCCATCTGCGTAGCGGGATCAAGCGGGTCTCCCATGCGGATGCCCTCGGACTTTGCGATAATGCGCGCCACCAGATCGTCGTGAATAGTGCGGTGGACCAACAACCGGGAGCCGGCGATGCAGGTCTGGCCGGTTGCCGCAAAGATACCTGCAAGCACACCATTTGCCGCATTTTCGATATCCGCATCGTGAAAGACGATGTTGGGCGACTTGCCCCCCAGTTCCAGCGCGACTTCGTGAAAATGCTCGGCGGCGAGCTTGTAGACCGCGCGGCCTCCGGCACCGCCGCCGGTGAAGGAGACCTTGGCGATACGCGGGTCCGTGACGAGGGCCTCGCCGACCTCATGGCCGTATCCCGTGACCACATTGACAACACCGGGGGGGAACCCCGCCTGCTCGAACAGTTCCGCAAAGACGAGCGATGAGGCGGATGTGAACTCCGACGGTTTGAGGATGATGGTATTGCCCGCCGCCAGGGCCGGTGCGAGTTTGTAGGCCGCCAGCAAGAGAGGTGAATTCCAGGGGGTGATGCAGACCACCACGCCCATCGGACCGGGCCGGGTGATGTTCAACACCGCCTGATTTTCATTCGGCAGTACAGCACCCTCGACCTTGTCCGCCAATCCGGCAAAATAGCGATACCAATCGGGGATGCGCCGCATCTGGCCCAGCATTTCGGTGATACGTTTGCCGTTGTCCATCACTTCGAGCCGGGCAAATTCTTCGGCACGGGCTTCGAACAGGTCGGCCAGGCGGTACAACAGTTTGCCGCGTGCAGTAGGCGTCAGCCTGGCCCAAGTGGGGCTGTGAAAGGCGTTTTCAGCAGCCGTGACCGCTGCGTCGGCATCCTTGGCCTGACCGCGTGGAATGCGACACCATGTTTCGCGCGTGAAGGGATAGTCGCTGTCGATCCAGCCGCCCTCGGCGATGTGTTGCGATCCACCGATCAGCATGAGGAAGTCTTGTATATCTGTCATTTGTTCAAGGCTCCGGGATCAGACCGGCCAGCAGCGGGGCCATGGATGTGGAAGTGTCCATGGACAGAATGGCTGAGGCCATCATCCGCACACGCCCGCCCAGTACAGGTGTCGCCAGCTGGATGAACTTCGTCGTCAGGGCCTGCTCCTGCAGATCGAGATCTTGGGCGGGGGCGCTGACATCGAGCGTTTTTTCCAGCGTTTCACCACTGGCCAGTGCGATGTGCACCCGTGTCTTCATCCGGTTGGCGGTCTCCAGCGGTACAACCGTCGTCCTGTCCCGCAAGGCAATGACATCAGGGTCGGCCGCCAGAGTGTCGGTATAGACGTTCGGATCTGTGGTATCGCGACCCAGAAGGGCCATCGCGACAAGGTGCCGGATCGAGAATTTCACCTCGAGCCCTGACACCGGCCGGACGATATCGCACACGCTGTGCAGCCCGGCCTGCAGCCCGATGGTGATTTCGCTGATCCGGTCGGGGCCGTGGCCCGCCCCGCGCATTCCGCGCGCGGCATCGATAGCCGAATGGGTATAATAACAGGCCGCATGGCGCTTGAAGGTGTTCTCTTCGATGCCAAAGGATGCACCGGGATCAGGGCGGATTTGCAAGGGCTTGAAGGTGCCGGACAGGACCGGTCCGAACCCCTGGGGGCTTTCGATCCCGTCTGTCGGCGCGGTCATGCCCGCAACTGCCCAGCGGGCGGCGAGCAAGCCACGCTCGGCAGCAAGACCGGCGTGCAACGGTTTTGCCATGGTCCCGAACATTGCCCGCAATCCCGAGGCCTGCGTCGCGGCCAGAGACAGCGCACGCGCCGTCTGATCGGCATCCGCGTTCAGTATTCGGCAGACGCCGGCTGCCGCGGCTACCGCGCCGACTGTCGCAGTCATGTGGAACCCGCGCATGTAATGCGCCTCGCCCATCATCTCGCCCAGAATGCAGGCCACTTCGGTGCCGACGATCAGTGCTTCGATGACTTCCGCGCCAGTATGTGCCTCACCCGCGGCCAGAACCGCGGGCAGGATTGCAACCGTCGGGTGCCCCCGCATGCGCGTGTTGATGTCGTCGAAATCCAGCGCATGAGATGCCGCTCCGTTGACCCGCGCTGCATCCCGCGCAGTCAATCTCGTATCTGTTCCTATGGCTACGTGTACGCCTGGGCCGCCATCTGCTAGCGCATCTGTCGCCAAGAGGGATACAAGCGGGTCCCCGGCACCGGCCAGCGTCACCCCCGTCCAATCGAGCACCGCATGGGTAGCCGCGCGCCGCGCGCGGGGCGTTGCCGGATCACTGCGTGACGCAATCCAATGCGCCAGATATGCAGTGACCCCGCCCATCAATACGATTTCGGCAGACCCAGCACATGCTGGGCGATGAAGCTGAGGATCAGGTTGGGCGAGATCGGGGCGATGCGGCCCAGACGCGCATCGCGCCATTTTCGTTCGATGTCATATTCGCGCGCAAAGGCGTAGCCTCCGAAAGTGGTGAAACAGGCCTCCGCTGCTTTCCATGCCGCCTCGGCGGACAGCAGGCGGGCCATGTTGGCCTCTGCGCCGCAAGGCAGACCGGCTTCGAACATGGCCGTGGCCTTGCGCACCATCAGATCCGCCGCTTCAAGTTCGGCATGGGCCTGGGCAAGCGGGAACTGGATACCCTGATTCTGCCCGATGGGCCGGTTGAACACGACCCGTTCGCGCGCATATTCGCTCGCGCGGCGCAGAAAGTAACGTCCGTTGCCTATGCCCTCGCTTGCGGTCAGGCAGCGTTCGGCGTTCATACCATCAAGAATATATCGAAAGCCCTTGCCCTCTTCGCCGATCAGCGCCTCTGCCGGTATCTCGACATTGTCGAAGAACACTTCACAGGTGTTATGGTTGATCATCGCTTCGATCGGTTTGATCGTGCAGCCGCTATTTCTGGCCGCCTGTAGGTCGATCAGAAAGGTCGAGATGCCGTGATGGCGTTTTTCGACCTGGTCCAGCGGCGTCGTCCGCGCGATCAGCAGCATCAGATCGGAATGCAGCGCACGACTGGTCCAGACCTTCTGGCCGTTGATAACATAGCCGTCATCGGTGCGTTCGGCGCGGGTCTTGATGTGTGTCGTGTCGGACCCCGAGGTCGGCTCGGTCACCCCAAAAGCCTGAAGTCGCAATTCGCCGCTGGCGATCTTTGGCAGGTATTTCTGCTTTTGCTCCGCCGTTCCGTGGCGCAGGATCGTACCCATCGTGTACATCTGCGCATGTCCCGCAGACGCAACGCCCCCTGCGGCGTTGATGGTTTCAAGTATCACCGCACCGCCGCGCAACGGCAGGCCGGCACCGCCGTATTCCTCGGGGATCAGTGCCGCAAGATAGCCCGCTTCGGTCAGGGCCCTGATAAACGCGGTCGGGTAGCTTCCCTCAACCGGCTGGTCTTCCAGACTTTGCCAGTATTCGCCTGGGAACCCTTCGCACAGCTTGGCGACCTGTTCGCGGATGTCGGCATAGTCATGACCCAGGTCGACATTGAATTCACTGGCAGCAGCGGCGGACATTACGTTTTTCCTCAGGTAGCGGTTGCAGGTACAAATCCCTTGGGACGACCTGCGGCGACAAAAACACCATATGTCGGCTCTTCCCCCAGATGGGCGATCATCACGGCGCGGGCCTCAAGCATCAGATCGAGGTCGATGCCCGTCCGCACACCCATGGATTCAAGCATGAAAACCAGATCTTCGGTCACGACATTGCCGGTGGCACCCGGTGCATGGGGACAGCCCCCAAGGCCACCTTGCGCGCCGTCGATGGTGGTAGCACCGGCCTCGAAAGCTGCAAAGCAATTAGCGATACCCATGCCCCTTGTGTCATGAAAATGGGCACCCACCGGTACCTCCCCAACAATGTCCAGAACCTCGGCATAGACCGTCTTGACTTGTGCGGGATTGCCATAACCAACCGTATCGGCCAGCCCGATCTTGTCGGCGCCCAATTCCTTGAGACGGGCTGTATAGTGGTAGACGTCCGCAGGCGGGACCGGGCCCTGAATCGTGCAGCCAAAGCAGGTCGCAAGACCGCCGGACACAATGATGTTCTCGGCTCCTGGCGTATCATCACGTGCCTGGACGATGCGGGCGAATTCATCGAGGGAGCCTTCGCGTGTCTTGCGCACGTTATTGACGTTATGCGGCTCGGACACCGACATCACGAAATTGATCTGATCCACGCCCGCCGCAATCGCGTTCTGCGCGCCACGCAGATTGGGCACCAGAACGGTATTGGCAAAACCGCCCATTTTTTTGGCCACTGCCACCATCTCGACCGTATCGGCCATTTGCGGCAACAGTTGGGGCGGCACGAAACTGCCCACCTGTATCTGCCGGAACCCTGCCGCCCTGAGCGCGCGCAGCCATGCGATCTTGCCTGGCGTGGGCATGATGCCCTTGACGGCCTGCAATCCGTCACGCAGGCCGACCTCCTGCACGATGATGTCCGTATTCGTTGTCATACTGCTTTCGCCTGACAGACCGCTGCTGGATCGCCCGGTTCGACCGGGCGGGTGCGCGTGCCCCGCGCAGGGCACGACCCTGTTTGAGCGACCATTCCGCCTAAGTCGCGCGATGGAACATTCCCGTTCATATGGGCGCGCTCAGCTGCCTTACGGCCGACCAGCCACCAAAGAGGCAGATCGGAAACCTTGCCCGGAATGCCCCGGCAGGCGATGTGGATCCCAGATTTCACAAAAGGATGACCCGGCAAAGCTGCATCCGTTTCGCGGCTGATACGCTCAAGCTCAGGCTGGTCTTTCCCAATCGATGCGGGTGCAATCGTTTCCAGTCCTTCACGCACGCCTGGACCATGTGCGGACGGGCAATTGGCCCCATAAGAACGGGCCTGGCCCCAATCTCTGCCGCCTTTATCAAGGTCAATCCTGATCGATGTGCTGTCGATAGCTGCTACCGTAAGCCGCCCACCGCTGGGGACATACGGAGCGCGCAATGGGATCGGGACCGCCCGGCAGGTTAAACGGCTGATCTTCATGTCACTTTCCCTTGAACACAGGCGTGCGCTTTTCGTTGAAGGCGTTGATGGCTTCGATGCGGTCTTCGGTGCCGATCAGGCGATTATAGGCCTCAAGCTCGAACTGAAAGCCGGTGTGTTTGTCCATCTGGCCTGCCGCGCTGACCGCCCGCTTGGCGCGCAGGACAGACAGGGGCGCGTTGGCCGCGATCGTACGGGCGGTGGCCAGCGTTTCGTCCATCAGGTCGGCATAGAGCACCACCTTGTTGACCAGCCCCCAGTCCAGCGCCTGCTGCGCGGTGAAGGGTTCGGCGGTCAGGATCAGTTCCTTCGCGCGGCGTTCCCCGATGGCGGCAGGCAGCATCTGCGTGCCCGTGCATCCCGGCATGATGCCCAGCTTGACCTCGGTCAGTGCAAACCGTGCGTGATCAGCCGCATAGATGAAATCGCAGTTCAAGGCCGTTTCCAGCCCGCCCGCATAGGCCACGCCGTTTACAGCGGCGATCACGGGCACCGGACAATCGCGCAGGGCCATGACGTTCTGCTCGAAGATCGCGTGCTGGCGATGCCAGTCGGTCTCGCTCATGGTCTTACGCTCTTTCAGGTCGCCACCGGCGCTGAAAGCCTTGTCGCCGCGTGCAGTCAGGATAACGGCGCGGATGCCGCTACTGTCGACATAAAGCTGGCGCATCACGTCCATCTGGTCGAGCGCCATCTGCGTGTTGCGCGCGTTGCGCACTTCGGGGCGGTCGAACATCACCACCAGAATATGGTCATCGATCCGCTCGACATGCAGGGTTTGGTATTCCATGCGAATGGACATCAGGCTTCCCTCAGGTTGTCGGTATGCTGGCCCAGACCCGGCGGCATGCTGCGCAAGGCCGGGCGTGTGCCATCGAAGCTGAGCGGCAGGTCGATCAGGTTTGGCGATTGCCCCTGCTGAGATTGCACGATGCCAAGCGCCTGCGTCTGATCATCGGCCAGCATCTCGGTGATCGTGCGCGCCGGTGCGCAAGGCACGCCGACCTTTTCCAACAGCATGGTCCAATGCCCGCGCGACTGCGTGCCAAGCAAAGGCATCAGAATCGCGTTCAGCGCTTCGAGATTGGCATAGCGCAGCTGGTTGGTGGCGAAACGTGCATCCTGCAACAGATCGCGGCACCCCATCGCGCCGCACAGCCGTTCAAACAAACGATCGTTCGGAGCAGAGATCACCAAGTACCCGTCAGCATATTCATAGGCCTGGTAAGGTGCCATGCCGCGTGCGCCCGAGCCGACCTTTTCGGGGTTCACGCCGTCCACCTGAACCATCGCCGCCTGATTTGCGACCCATGTGATCGCGGTCTCGTAAAGCGAGCCGTCGATGATGCAGCCGCGCCCTGTTTCAGTGCGGCTGTAGAGCGCGGCTAACACTCCGGTCGCGGTCCACATGCCGGATCCCATATCGACGATCGACACGCCTACGCGTACGGGCGGGCGGTCAGGCTCCCCTGTCACCGACATGATGCCACCCGCCGCCTGCATCAGCGGGTCATAGCCCGGTGCCATCGACTTGGGCCCCGTCGCGCCGAACGCGCCCAGATTGAAATAGATCAGCCGCGGGTTCGCCAGCGCCAGCGTCGGCCCGTCCAGACCCAGTTCGGCGATCTTGCCGGGGCGCATGTTCTGCAGGACCACATCCGCCTTTTCAGTGCAGAACTGGTGCAGCCATCCGCGGTCTTCGTCGCTGCGCAATTCGAGCGTCACACTTTCCTTATTGGCGTTAAGCGCTTCGAAAAACGACGATCGCCCATCAGGAAACATCCGTCCCCACTGGCGCGCGTCGTCCCCCCTGGCATCTTCGATCTTGATCACCCGTGCCCCAAGGCAGCCCAGAATCCACGTCCCGAACGGGGCAGCGACGCTGGTCCCGATCTCGACAACGGTAACACCCGTCAAAGGCTTTGAGATGTCTGTCATTCTGCAGCACCCTGCAACGGCAGTTCGGCACCCCATCCCGCAATGTTCGGTGACAGTTCGGCATCCTCGCGCAGGAAAGGCACCTCGTCAGGGTTTGCAAGACCCAGGTCGCGGGCGAATTTGTGCCCGGCAAAGACGGCGGATGCGATGGTCGCGGGGGCCTGACAATCGCCTATCGCGATGACACGCTGCGTGTCGCGGCCACGGGCCACCAGATTGCGGTAGAGCGTGTCATTGGGCTCCTGCCCCGCCACGATCACGACCGCGTCGCAATCGATCTCGCGCGCATCGGTGCCATAAACGCCGCTAATGCGCGCGCCCCCTTCCAGCATTTCGTCCAATGCAGTGAGGGGGATGATTTTTGCGCCGATCTCGGCCATCCGGCGTTGCACATGCCGGATTTCAAGCGACATCTGGGTGAAGCTGGCAAATTGCGAGGCGGGGGTGATAATCGTGACCTTACATCCCTGTTTGACCAGCACCTCTGCGATCACGGACCCCATGTAGAAGTGATCGTCGTCATAGATCACGACACGGCCCGATGCCTCCGCCCCAGCCATAATGTCATCGGGTGTGAGTATCCGTGCGCCATCCGCCACCGGGATCGGCCGGGTCACATGCCGGCCTGTGCCGTCGCTCCGCCAGCGCGAGCCTGTGGCGATGGCGACAAGCGAGCACTCGGTCTCGGCCACTTGTTCCAAACCCATCTCACTATCGAGAAAGACCTCAACATTGGTCATCTTTTGGATCTGCTGCACGCGGTAATCGCGCACACGGGCCCAGGCGGACAAACCCGGCAGGCGGCTTTCGCGTGTCACGCGCCCGCCCAGTTCAGTACGCGCCTCTGCCAGCAATACCTGATAGCCGCGCTGGCCCATCGCGCGCGCCGCCTCAAGGCCCGCAGGGCCCGAGCCGACGATCAGCACCGTGTCATCGGTGCGCCTGGGCGGAATGCGTTCAGGGTGCCAACCACGTCGCCATTCCTCGCCCATGGTCGGGTTCTGCGTGCAGCGGATCGGTGCCATCAGATAATTGTTCGTCACACAGATATTGCAACCGATGCATTCGCGGATGTCCTCGGGCCGCCCTGCGCGTATTTTCTCGGGCAGGAACGGATCGGCAATAGACGGGCGTGCGGCGCCGATCAGGTCCAGCACGCCCCGTTTGATCTGGCCGACCATCGTGTCGGGCGACGTAAAGCGGCCGACGCCGACCACGGGTTTGGTTGTGACCTTCTTGACGAAACTGACGTATTGCTCCTGTCGCCCCTCTTCGCCAAACCGGGAGGTGATGGAGTCCTCCGGCCATGACCCGACATTCACGTCCCAGATATCCGGTAGGTCCGCCAGCAGTTCGACCACGTCGCGGCCTTCGCCATCTGCGCAGATGCCGCTTGGGCCGACCAGTTCGTCCACCGACAGGCGCACACCCACGGCGCAGGTGTTGCCGATCGCATCCTTGGTGACTTCGATCAGTTCGCGCAACAGCCGGACCCGGTTTTCGAGCGAGCCGCCATATTCGTCGCTGCGCTGGTTATGGCGACGCGAGATGAAGTGGAACGGCAGAGCCAGATCATGGGCCGCATAGATGTTGACGATGTCGAACCCGGCCCTTACCGCATTTATCGCCGCTGCCCGCGTCCAGCGGTGAAGCGCCCTGATATCTGCCTTGTCAATGGCCCGTGCATGGGTCGGAAAGTTGCCAAAGGCAGGGCCGCCAGACGGCAAATAGGGCAGCTCGCGGCTGATGATATTGGGCGTGATGAACCCGTTATGGGCCAGCATCAACCCGGCCAGACTGCCGTGTTCGTGCACCATGTCGGTCATGCGTCCCAGTATGGGGATGTCCTGTTCGTCCCACAGCCGCACATTCCGCGGATTGTCAGATGTAAAATGGAAATCGCATTGCTCAGCGAACACGACGCCCCAGCCCCCTTCGGCCTTGACGCCGCGCATCGCCGCCATCGAGGTGGGGTAGGTCCGACCCATGCCGTTGCACTGCGGTGTCTGATAGAAACGGTTGCGGGATCTGACCGGCCCGATCTGAACCGGCTCGAACAGTAAGTCATATCGGGCGTCTCTCACTGCACCTCTCCGGAATTGACTAACAGGAAAGTTCGTTGATTTGAAATCAATGTCAAATAGATTTTCCGCCCGCCATGCCCACTCTCGCCGCCTCAATGACGGCAAAGACGCTGTGGGGTTACTTCACTTCTTGATCATTACTCAATGATGTTTCTTATTATTCAATACAAGGTAAGCGGCAGGTGCCCATGAAACTGTCAAGATTCTAGATCGACGGCAGAGGATGTCCGGGCATGCGAGCGATCGACAATAGGCTGCGCTGTGCTGCCAGTCTGGCGGATGACCTTATCGGGCCCGTCCCTGACCCTGATCGCCGATCATCGCGAGCAGGCCACGGCACGCGCATGGCCGCTAATCGTGTCGCGAGCGACAAGCTGATCGCCTATCACGAGGCGCGCGCCAGAGGCGGGGCCGGTCTGATCATCACCTAAGCCGCGATGATTGATGAGGAAGGAGTTTACTCCGAAAACCACCTTGTGGTGGACAACGACCGCATCATCCCGTCCCTGATCCGGCTTTCCGATGCCCTTCATGCGCATGGCTGCAAGCTGTTCGGGCAGGTGTTTCACCTTGGCCTCGAACAGATGAGCGGGCTGGACGGGCGCCGCGCCGCCACGCTCGGACCATCGGGCGGGATATCGGAACGCTACCACGTGTCGGGGCGCATGTTATCGGTCGGCAAGATTAGGCAGCTCATTGAAAAGTTCGGCATGGCCGCTGCACGGATGAAGGCTGGCGGGCTGGACGGGATCGAAGTCGCCGCCAGTCACGGCTATCTTATTGCCCAGTTCCTGTCGCCACAGATCAATCGGCGTACCGACGATTATGGCGGATCCTTCGAGAACAGGATGCGGTCCCTTTTGGACATCCTGACCGAAATCCGGGCCAGGGTCGGGTCGGACATGCCCATCGGTGTAGGCATATCCGGCGATGAGCTGGCCAGTGACGGGCTGACCCCCCAAGAGGTTCTGGAGGTCTGCGACCGGCTGGAAGAGACGGGCGACGTCGCCTATCTCAACATCACGTCCGGTTCATCGCGGCAGGCCGGTGCCGCTGTCCATATCGTGCCACCGATGAGCACGGACATGGCGCTGACTGCCGGCTACGCAGCCGCGATCAAGGTACGGGTGTCGATGCGCGTCATGTCTGCAGGCCGTATCAATCATGCAGCCGCCGCCGAACAGGTGTTGTCATCCGGTCAGGCCGATTTTTGCGGGATGACACGTGCGCTGATCACCGATCCGCAGTTTCCCAATAAGCTGATGGAGGGACGCGCCGATGATGTGCGCGTTTGCATCGGATACAATCAGGCCTGTATTGACCGGATGCACCGGGGCTACAGCGTATCCTGCATCCAGCATCCAGCATCCCGAAACGGGCTGGGAGTTGACCTACGGTACCGTCGAGCAGGCAACCACGGCCAAGAAAGTACTGATCGCCGGTGGCGGCCCTGGTGGGCTGAAGGCAGCGGCGGCAGCAGCGACGCGCGGTCATGACGTGACGCTCTACGAGGCATCGAACCGTCTGGGCGGACAAGCCCAGATCGCCCAGCTTTTGCCCCGCCATGCGGAATTCGGTGGTATCATCGGCAATCTGGAGAAGGAAGCACTGGATGCCGGTGCCAGGATTGTCACCGATACCCGGGTAACGCGCGCTCTGGTCGAGGCCGAAGCGCCCGACAGCGTGATCGTCGCCACCGGTGCCCGTGTCTTTCGCCCCGAGATCGAAGGGATCGACGAGGCGCATGTGATCGACGCCTGGGCAGCGCTGGAAGGCGGTGCGAATATCGGCGGCCGCGTGGTCATTGCCGACTGGCGATGCGACTGGATCGGTTTGGGCCTCGCCGAGAAACTGGCCAAGGACGGCTGCGCCGTACGGCTTGTATCGACCAGCCATGTCGCGGGCGAAATGATCCCGCGTTACATGCGCGACCTCTGGGTGGGCGAATTGCACAAGCTGGGGGTTGAGATGATCCCGATGGGCCGCTTGTTCGGGGTGGATGAGGACACGGTCTATTTCCAGCATATTGCCAGCGCCGAGCCGATCATCTGCAGCGAGGTCGATACCGTCATTCTTGCGCAGGGACACGAGCCCCTGACGGAATTGGAAGAGAGCCTGAAAGACTGGGGCGGTACGATACATGTGATCGGCGATGTGCTTGCTGCCCGCACCGCCGAAGAAGCGGTTCTGGAAGGGTTGGAATCCGGGGCCACACCTTGAAAGGAGATTGCGATGCTTGATCACAGCCTGACGGATCTCGACGCACTTGCGGCTTCGGTCGACGCCGGATGGGGTCTGCCGGTGCAAAGCTATTCGGATCCTGACTGGTATGCTCTTGAACGGGCCGCGATCTTTGACAGGTCCTGGTATTTCGTCGGCATGATCCAGACCCTGCCAAAGCCGGGCGACGTAATCCTTGGCCATGCGGGGCTGGTGCGCGTCATTATCGCACGCGGCCCGGATGGGACGCTGCGCGCCATGGCGAATGTCTGCCGTCACCGGGGCCATCCAGTGTGCCGCGAGGCAGGCAATCACCGGACGCTCAGTTGCCCCTATCACGGTTGGACCTATGGGCTGGACGGTCAGTTGCGTGGCGCGCCCGGGTCTGAAAGCGAGGCCGATTTCGACAAATACCGGTTCGGCCTCACGACGCTCAGCCTTGATACACGGGGCCCGATGATCTTCGTCTCAGCCGATCCGCATGCCCTGCCACTGACGCATCATTTCCCCGATTTCGCCCGGATCGCGCAAAGCCGTGGGTTGACCTCGACCCCGACAGGTATGTTTATCACCGCCGCTATTTCGGCACTGCGCAGGCCAATTGGAAGCTGTGGTACGACAGCACGTTGGAGTGCTTTCACTACCCCCATGTGCACGGCGCATCCTTCAACGACGCCTATGCGGTGGATGCTGCCGACTATGAATGCCGGATCGCTGATCGCGTCGTCAGTTATTATTTCCCGCCCAAGCCGCAGCGTAAGGCCAATCGGTTGCAGGTCACCTGGAACAAGCACCTGCACCTGTTCCCCGGCTTTTTCGTGACCCAGCAGGATGACATCATGCTGGTCCACCAGATGCGGGTGATCGATGAGCGAACGACAACGGTGTTCTGGGAGATTCTTGCCGAACAGGGGGCGGACGAGGCCCGCGTCGAAGCGTGGTGCAAGATCTGGGAAGACACGGTAGTCGAGGACAAGGAAGCCATCGAGGCGGTGCAGGCCAACGTCTCGGTACAGACATTTACCGCCAACCGCTACATGACCGCACGCGAACCGGTACCGGGACATATCAACAGGTGGACACTGGACGCTCTGGCGCGCCTCGCCTCTGGTAAAACTGGCTGATGGGCCCGGTTCTTTCCCTTCCGGACCGTGCGCAAAGCAGGGGCTACGCCATGCAGGGCAGTTTGGTATTCGGTGTCGCGGCGGCACAGGCCGTCAATGACCCGCCACTTATTGACGATGTCGCATTTCAGGCGCGCGCCGCATTTGGGCGAATGGACGAAGGTCTCGAATGTGCCAAACCGACCCGCGCGCATGTCAGCTTCATCACAATCGACCTGCAAGACGTCACCCGCGATGTTGACGGGTTCAACGCTGTCTGGGGCGAGATCTTTACCTGCCATTCTCCGGCGCGGTGCTGCATCGGTGCTGCGCTTCAGGGAATGCTGCTTGTCGAAATAACGTTTTGCGCTGAACGCCCTGACCCCTTGTAACCGCAAGGCCAAGGGTTCCAATGACACAACAGCTCTCGCAGGACGTCCTGAAAACCTCCGGAAGCCCATCGGTGAAGCACGTGGCTTGCCCAATGATGCATTCACCTCTCCGGACTTCCTGGCGCATGAAAACAGAATGCTGTTTCGGCGGAACTGGGTCTTTGCGGGCCGGCAGAGCGAGATACCCGAGCCGGGCGACATCGAGATGGTCGATATAGCGGACCAGCCGCTGCTGCTGGTACGCGGCGCGGATGGTGCCATACATGCGTTCTATAATGTCTGCCCGCATCGGGGAGCGATGATCGTGACCGAAGACCGGAAAGGCGCGCGGGTCATCGCCTGCAAATACCACGCCTGGACGTTCGAACTGAACGGCCCGCTACGTGCCCGGGGCGCATTTCAACGGCCCCGACAAACACGCAAAGGCGGATCACAGCGACCCCAACTGCCCCAGCCTGTACCCGGTCACCGCGGGCACATGGCATGACGCCATCTTTGTCAATCTGGACGGCAATGCCGGACCTTTGATAGCACATCTCGATCCGGTCATCGGCCAGGCAGACGGGTTCGATATCAGCCAGTTCAGCTACGTCCAAACCGTCGAGGGGGTGTTCGATTCAAACTGGAAACTGACGGTTGAGAACTGGTCGGACGTCTATCATGTATTCGCCGTGCATCCGACATTGAACCGGATCATGGATGCCGCCGCGCGCACGGACATGTCCACGGACCGCAATCTGATCTACTGCCGCTGGGGCTATGATGCCGAGACATTGAAGAACGAAGTGCTGCCCATCGCGGAGAACCTGACGGGACACGCGCGCGATACGTCCTTCATGGGGCATCTCTTTCCGGCGCTTTGCATCAGCTTCCATCCAGCGGCGTTTTTGCTGTGGGGCTATAAGCCGCTCACCCATGACAAGACGCAAGTCAGGCTGCACATCTAAGCAGCCGGCGACGCCGCGACAAACCCCGATTACCAGACCCGTCTGGATGCCAGGGCGCAGTATTACACGAGCCTCAACCCCGAGGACGACGAGGTCTGCCGCCTGTTGCAGCAGGGCCGGCGCGCGGCCGGATATGACGGCGGGCGTTTCGCTCCCTACTGGGACAAGGGAACATTGCACCTGGCACAGCTGGTTGCGGACGCGGTGTCGTGACCTTCAATCCCCGGCACTGCGACACGCATTCCGCTTGTCACGACACTGCCTAATGGCGTGCGCAGATACGGCGATGGGCGAGGTTCTGGTGATTGCTTGAGTTGATCTTCCGAGGGAAGGTCGGATGCATCTCTTTACGATGAGGCAGTGCTATCTCTCACCTTCGGCGTAGCGAGATGAAACCGCGATGGAAAGCAGGCTTGAAGGTCTCTCGACGATTTCCGCAGGGCCATGCGGCGACATCGCATCGAAAATAAGACTGTCGCCTTCCCGCATCGGAAAATATCGATCCCCGTGACGGTAGACGACACTCCCGCTCAGTAGGAACACGAACTTGAAGCCTTCTTCCTGAAAATTCGGATAGGGTTCGGCGTCGTCGTCATAAGTCACCAAAAACGGCTCAACCGCGATGGACTGACCGGTGTTATGTCCAAGCATCTCGTAGATATGCCCGGCGCGCGACCCACGGCGATCAACCGTCATGCGCTGTTCGGCTGGTACGAAGGAGACATAGCGGCTTTTTTCGATACGGTGAAACAGCATCGAAATCGGCACGTCGAGCGCATCCGCGATCGCAATGAGGGTCTGGATCGACGGGTTGACCTTTCCCAACTCGATCTTCGTCAGCATGCCGGGGGTGATGCTGGCCAGCTTGGCCAGCTTGGCCCCAGTGAGGCCCCTTTCCTTGCGCCAAAAACGGACCTCATAGCCGATGAGCGCCCCGCCATTATTGGAACGCAGCCCCGGCGTTTCGTTGGAGGCAAACACGGTACGATCCGCAAGTTTTGACCCGTCTGGAATTGCATCACTCTCGTTCATGAAGAGATGAATAGTTGAGAAAAACATCAAATCATAGGGTCAGCCCCCAAAGCCGTGGTCGTAGAGATCGAGCGTCTGGCAAAGGACAGCGATGCTTGCAGTCACGCCGCTATCGACAAGTTTTTCAAAACCACAAAGGCAGAACTGATCTGGTGGCGCTCATGGAAAACGATGCGACGAGCGGAGATTGCGATCGCCGAATACATCAACGGCTTCTACACATCACGTCGCCGCCATTCAGCATGCTGGTCAAAGCCCGGGTGCCTTCAAGCGAGAGGTGACCTAAACAAGCATTCGGGGCCGCCTCAGACGAAGTCGAAAGATGATTGATCCGCAAGCTGTTCTATCTGCGTCTGATCAAGTGCCTGATCGAAGATCTCCACATCCGCGATCTGGCCGGAGAAGGGATTGCTGAATGTAGGCGCCCCGGCCTGACTGCCCCAGCCGAGGCCGCCGATCTGTAGAAATTCGCTATTCTGCTGCCAGTCCATCGTGAAGCCCAGCGCCTCTCCCAGAAGACCGCCATCGACATAAGCGGCGACGCGACCAGGCTCGAACACGGCTGCAATCTCGTATTCGCGGTTGGCCTCCAATCCGTCGAAGGTGAAAATACGGCTTTCGCCCGCATACTGAAACCGGAAGATCAGGTCGCCGCCATCGATATAAGCCGCAAAGTGATTGCCGCCGCCAACGAAGCCCGATGCGTCCTTCACCACGAGCCCTTGACGTTGGTTCGGATTATCGTCCGTGAACGAGAAGGCAATCGTGCCTTCGGCAACTTGCAGATCGGCGGTCGGGGCGAAGTTGCCGACATCAGCGGAAGCACCGGAATAGGTCTGAACGCCCGTCTGTTCGAACACCGGGTTCGGGATAACGGGTGCCGCAGATACGTCGATTGTAACCAGGCCCTGATCATCGGGGGATGATCCATCGGATGATGTGTAGATAAAGCTGTCGGTACCCTCGAAACCAGTATCGGGGGTGTAGGTCAGCGTTCCATCTGCATTGATCAGCACGGACCCATTCGCCGGGTCGGCGACAGAGGCGACCGAAAGCACGTCGCCATCGGCGTCGATGTCATTTGCCAGAACATCGATGGTGATCGCTGCATTGATCTGCGTAGCCGCCACGTCATTCACAGCAACCGGATTGTCATCGACACCGTTCACTGTGACAACCACCTCCGAAAGATCGAAACCGCCAGCGCTGTCCTCGATCCTCAGCGTAAAGCCGTCTGTGCCGAAGAAGTCGGCGTCGGGCGTATAGGTCACCTCCCCATTCGCGCCGATCTGAACCGTGCCATTCGTGGCTGCCGCCTCAACCGACGCGATTGTCAGGGGATCGCCCTCAGGGTCGGTATCATTCAGGAGCGGTGAAAGGATAGCGGCCTGATCCTCGTCGAGCACCAAGACATCATCTGCCGCAACCGGCGCGCCATTGATCGGCCCGTCGGTGAACAGATCGACGATCTGGTTCTCGTTAAGTGAAGCGTCGAAGATGCGCTGATCGGTGATCGTTCCGCCGAAGGGTGCATCGAAACCAGCGGCACCGCTCTGGCTGCCCCAGCCGCGTCCGCCCCACTGGATGACTTCCACATTCTGGGTCCAGTCCATGACCAGATCGGTCGTGCCGACCTCGACACTGTCGAGAAGGATCGCGCCACCCTCCGGTCCGAAGGTGGCGGCAACGTCGTAATCACGGCCAGCAACGATCCCCGACACCGTGACAAATGTGCTGGCGGTGCCGTTCTGGAACCGCGCCGTCAAAATGTCGTCGTCAAGATAAAGGGCGAAGTGATTGCCACCGCCGACAAAGCCGGACGCGTCCTTTGTGAACAGCCCCTGCGCACGGGTCACACTATCGGTATTGAAGCTGAAGGCGATGGTGCCTTCGCTGATCTCGTAGATCGGATCATGGGCCAGCTCCAGCACCGCACCCCGCGTGCCGTTGAAGCTGGTACTTCCAAGAACCTCGTAGATCGGCTCGGGGATGGACATGATGTCGATGGTCACCGTCGCCGTGTCCGTTGCTGCGCCGTCGGTGACCGTGTAGGTGAAGCTGTCTTCGCCCGTCGCCCCCGCGTCAGGGGTGTAGGTCAGCGTGCCGTTGCCGTTGTCCACGATGCTGCCGAGCGCCGCTGGACCAATAGATTGAATGCTCAGCGTGTCACCGTCCACATCACTATCATTTGCGAGCAGATCGATGACAACAGCCTGCGCCTCGCCGGTGGATGCCGCGTCATCCCGTGCGACCGGATCATCATTCACCGGGGTGACAGAAACGCTGACCGTCGCCAAGTCGAAGCCGCCATTGCCGTCTGCGATCATCACGTCAAACGCGTCGGCACCGTTGAAATCCGCGTTCGGGGTATAGGTGACCCGCCCATCAGGCTCAATCACCGCGACACCGTTGGATGGGCCGGAGGGGATGCTATCGACAACCAGTGTATCGCCATCATCGTCAATATCATTATCCGTCGGATTGAAGGTGACCAAGCCATCCTCGGCCACGACGAGAGCATCTGCGACAGCTTGTGGAGGTGTGTTGGGCGCGGCGAGCACCTCGACAGAAACGGTGGCTGCTGCCGGAGCACCCCCGGCCTGATCGCTTATCTGGTAGGTGAAACTGTCTGAGCCGACAAAGCCGGTATCCGGCGTGTAGGTCAGAATACCATCGTCGAGACTGACACTGCCATTTGCGCCGTCACCAGCGGAAATGATTGTCAGCGTGTCGCCATCCGCATCAATGTCATTGGCCAGCACATCGATGATGATCGGTGTATCAAGAACCGTCGTCGCACCGTCATCCGCAGCATCCGGATCGTCATTGACCGCCACAATGGTGACCGTCACCAGCGAGGTGGCGAAACCGCCATTCCCGTCACCGATCTGCACTTCGAAACTGTCATCGCCATTGAAATTCGCAGCCGGCGTGTAAGTGACCTGCCCGTCAGGCTCGATCACCGCGACACCATTCGATGGCTCCATCGCGATCGCAACGACGCTGATCGTATCGCCATCTGCATCGATGTCGTTGAGGGTTGGATCGAAGGTGACGCTGCCATCCTCATCGACCGTAATGGCGTCACCTGCCGCGGTTGGCGGGATGTTGACCGGGCCGTCTGCGTACAGTTCAGCCAGCTGATCGATGTCCAGAGCAACGTCATAGATCTGCCGATCCGCGATGATGCCATTGAACGGTGCATCGAAGCCGGTTGCACCCGCCGCGCTGGCCCAACCGCGCCCGCCCCATTGGATGACCTCGATATTCTCGCGCCAGTCCATCACCAGGGGATCACTGACGGCAAGCACGCCATCGACAAAGACTTCCGAGCCATTGGGGCCAAAGACGGCTGCGATGTCATAGCTTTGACCAGCAGCAAACTCGCCAACCGTCAGGGTGACACTGTTGGTGCCATCCTGGAACCGTGCCAAGAGGGTGGCGTCATCAAGATAGAGAAGGAGATGGTTACCGCCGCCAACGAACCCGCTGGCATCCTTGGAAAACAGCCCCTGCGCACCATTGAGGTCAGCCGCAGTGAAGGTGAACGCAACCGTCCCCTCGGCGATCTCGTAAAGGCTGCTATGGGCGATCTCGTCGACCGTCGCATTGGTTCCGTCGAACACTGTCTCGCCCGCAAATTCGACAATCGGATCGGGCAGCATGGTGTTCGTGACCACAATCTCGACCGTCGCCGTTGTGCTCAGCGCGCCGTCCGTGATCGTGTAGGTAAAGCTGTCGGTGCCTTCAAATTCTGCATCAGACAGGTAGGTCAGCAGTCCGGTGCCATCATCCGTCACGGTGCCATTGGCAGGCTGCTCGATACCGGCGATGGTGATCTCGTCGCCATCCGGGTCGCTGTCATTGGCCAAAACAGCGATTTGGACCGGTTGGCCAGGGCGGGTGGTCGATATGTCATCGACCGCAACCGGCGCGTCGTCATCGACACCGGCAACGATCACCGTCACCGTCGCCGTACTGCGCCCACCAGGGCCGTTTTGCAGCGTGTAGGTGAAGCTGTCGGTGCCAAAGAAGTCAGCATCCGGCGTGTAGAGAATTCGATCATCTGACGGATCGCTGGCGGTGCCGCCATCATCGACAAGGACAGTCCCGTTTGCCGGGGCGCTGACATCGACAATCGTGATCGGCGTGCCGTCCGGATCACTGTCATTGGACAACACGTCGATCAAAACCGACTGATCCTCTGTAACAAAAGCGCTGTCCGCAACAGCATCAGGGGTCGGTGCGATGATGTTGAAGGCGAACGCACCTTCCTGCGGAACCCTGCTCGCCTCGCCACCATCCGAGAGCGAGAAGCTGAACCCGTCCTCAGCCACCCCCAGAGTGATGTGGCGATAGCTGAGAAGGTTGGCGTTGATATCAGCCTGCGTGAAGGTATCGCCAACGACAAGCGCTGCTCCATCCAGCAGCAGCTCGCCCGCACCGGGCGGGGTCAGCACTGTGAAGACAAGTTCTTCCGGCGTATTCTCGCCATCAACTGCACGCAGCTCATCCGCACCTATGGCGAAGGTGCCACTGGCATCCACATCGGCACTGTGGAGTTTCGACTGGATGTAAATCGCGACTTCGCCGCTGTCACGGGCCGCGGCGACGAGATCTGGAAGGCCATCCTCATTCACGTCGAAGGTGTCGACGCCGTAGATGCCGGGGAAATTCTCGTCGATCAGGATGCGGGTAAAGTTTCCCGCCCCGTCATTTTCATAATAGAGGACATCATCGGCGTCCCGCCCGGCAGCGAAGAGGTCGATATCGCCATCACCATCCATGTCGCGTGCGGTGACCGACCTTCCACCGTCAACGGTGTTGTCGATGACGATCTTGGCGAAGTTCTCTTCCCCGTCGTTGACATACCAGGCAAGGGTATCGTCGGTCTGACTGACCGAGATGACATCCTGATCGCCATCTCCGTCCAGATCCGCCGCAATCGCGAAATAGGCCCCATCGGCATCATCATCGATCACATCGCGCGAAAAGGCACCGGTGCCATCGTTCAAATAGATGACAACCTGGTCATTGAAATTCGAAGTCCCGACGATATCGAAATCGCCATCGCCGTCGATATCGAAGGGGATTGCCGTCTTGGCGGCCCGCAACGCCGGGTCGATGACAATCTCGGTAAAGTTCAGATTGCCGTCATTCTCATACCATGACACCCGGTTGCCATCCTGAGCCGATGTGACGATGTCCTGGTCACCGTCATTGTCGATATCGGCAGCAAAGATCGAATGGGCCCCATTCTGAACCAGCTCGATCGAGCGGGTGAAGTTACCGAGACCATCATTCAGGTAGACCGCAAACAGATCCTCACCATACCCCCCGGCGAGGATGTCGATATCGCCATCATCATCGATATCTGCGACCGAAGCAGGATAGGCCTGATCGAAATCGGTGTCGATCACACGGCGAGTGAAGTTCAGGTTGCCATCATTTTCGAACCACGCGACGGTATCCGTCGTCTCTGATGTAGAGACGATATCGATATCACCATCACCGTCGAAATCGGCCGCGACCGCCACATGGGTCACGGGTACCTGATCGGTGATGATGCGCCGCTCAAACACGCTGCGGCCGGTCACGATCTGGGGGGATGTGTCCGCCTCGCTGATCGTGACGGTTGCGGTCGCGCTGCCGCCATTACCATCGTCGACGATATAGGTGAAACTGTCCTCGCCCGCGAAGGATGAGCCGGGCATATAGTCAAATGAGCCGTCCGCGTTCAGGACCACTGTGCCTTCGGTCGGCCCGGTCAGGATGATTGCCTGAAGCGCATCGCCATCGCCATCCGTATCATTGACCAGCACGCCTGCGGCTGCATCAATTGTCAGGGATGTCGCGCCAGTGCTGATCGTATAACCGTCATCTTCCGCCTCAGGCGCGTCCGCAACCGGGTTGACGGTGACTGTCACGGTGGAGATGTCCGTCCCGCCATTCCCGTCGATCACCCTGACCGTAAAGCTGTCGCTGCCATTGAAATCCGCGTCCGGTGTATAGGTCACGGTACCGTCCGTCGCGACCATCGCGGTGCCGTTCTCCGGGCCGCTCTCGATGCCTGATGCGACGACCGTATCACCATCGGGATCGGTGTCATTCGCGCCGGGAGAGAAGGTCCCGGATGTGTCCTCGTCAATCACCAGCGTATCGTCCACCGCAACCGGCGGATCGTTGGGGACGAGATTGTCTTCGGGCACAATCGGGCTGTCGGTGTTGAAGAAGTAATCAATCTGCGCCGTGCGCCCCGGTGCAGATGGCGTCGCCGCAATAAAGGGCCCGACACCGGTTACGACCATGTTGTGGGTGAACGTTCCAGCGGTGGTAAAGACAGCACCATCCGCCGAATACTCCATCAGCCACTGATCGCCAGTGCGCGAGACACGCAGGAATTGCGCTGCACCATCGGGCACGGCGAAATCGAACTCGACATCTGTGCTTCCATTGGTTGTCGCTGCGCCGAACAGCCGTTGCTCCCCGCCGACGGAGCGGACGTCAAAACGGATCCAGTTCGCATTGTCCTCTTCGACGATGATGCCCTGAACCTCGATCGCATTGACGGGTTGGGTCAGAAACTTGGCCTCGACGCTCAGATCATCATTGGCGGCGTCCTGGATCAAACGGGCCGCATCGTACTGATTATTGAACAGGTCGAAATTGCCCTGCGGCAGGGTCAGTTCCAGAAACGCTTCATCGCCTTCGATTCGCACGTCAGCCGTGCCGTCCGGCCCTTCAAGCGACCAGATGGGCGACAGGGCCCCATCGCTGAAATCGTCGGAGGTGACGGCAGCACTTGCGGCAGCGGACGGGTCGGGATCAGTGGTTGGCAGCATGATGACGCTCCAGATGAATGAATTCTACAAATGATTGGAAGACGCCAAGCGCAGATTTGCGCTGCGCTGTGCATAGCGGTTCATATCGGCCAGCAGGCATGTCGGTCTCTCCCACACGAGATGACATCGAACACATGCGAACACTACCGCGACCAGGCAAATAGGCTGAGCCGCTACAACGATTTTTCTGGAAAGTCCCCACTCTCCTGAAACATTACTACCGTAGCATTCGGAGGTTTGCCAGAATAAGCTAAAGTTAATGCCAGTTTTGATATCCAAGCTGTGCGAAAATACATTCGCCCGGCGTCAGCTTTTCGCGGCCAGCAAGGCAGCCTCGGCTCAGATACAGGAGCCTATGCGCAACCAGATGCGGCGGTCGTTTGAAATCAACGCGATGTTCGTGCTGTCTACGATTATTGAAAGCTGCTGGTCGGCGGCTATGCTTTCCGCAAAGCCACGGCGGTGACGCCGCATCTGCTTTCGTCCGCCGGTCGACCGGCCCTGCCGACATCTGGACGAACGTGCGTCGGCCAAGGTATCTGCCCCACGCAGATCGTCGCATCGCGAGATTACCGCACAAGCGCATCTTCGATGGCGCAGGCAAGGCCCAGGCACCAACGGTCTTCTCCGGCTGATGATGCGACATCGATCCCGACCGGCAGCATGCCCGGCAGACGTGACAGGGGAAGCGAGCAGGCCGTCAGCTCGTAGGCATTGGCCACGCGGGTCAAACTCAGAACCCGGCCCGTAAATGCCACCGCCGCCGGGGGCGTCAGGACGCTCTCGAGAGGCGGAGCCGTGAGCGGGGCGGTCGGATAAACGAGACCCGCCAGATCCTGCATACGTATGCCAGCTTCCCGGGCCATGCGGGCGCTTTCCTCGCGCAGAGACCGGATGTTCTGATCCGCAGTGGAGCGACGGGGACCCAGGCGGTGCATCGCCACCGGGTCAATCTTGTCCGCATCCCTGTCGATCAGGTCTGGACCAAGTGTATCGGTCAAATCGGCAGGTATCAGGTGGGCAAAGATGTCGGCGATCACCGCGATCTCGGCGGCCCGCGGCCAATCGAGCGCAACCAGCTCCACCCCCGCAGAGCGGAGCCGGGAGAGCGCGTCATCGAATGCCACCGCCACCTCGGCCTCCAAGCCCACGAGCATATCGTCATGGGGGACGCCGATGCGACATCGGGAAAGTGGGGCAACAGCGGCACGGGCAGCGCCGGACGGGCGCATGAGAGCATCATATGCAAGACGGGCATCCTGGGGGTGGACCGTAAACGTCCCGACACTGTCGAAGCTTGCGCAAAGCGGGAAGACACCATCCAGAGCAACACTGCCCGAAGTGAACTTGTGCCCGGCAAGGCCGCAAAGCGCCGCCGGCGCGCGCACGGATCCCCCGGTGTCTGATCCGATGGCCAATGGGCAATACCCCGCTGCGACCGCTGTCGCAGAACCGTTGCTGGAGCCGCCGGGACTGCGATGAACAACTGGGTCTGCCGGATTCCACGGTGTCGGATGACTGACATTCTGCGCACCGGCCGCGAACTCGATAGTCCGGCATTTGCCGAGGATAACGACGCCTGCTTTGCGCAATCGGGCGATAAACGGGCCCTCCGGCCCGATGGCATGCGAGACATCCAGCCGCGTGCCAGCGCGGGTTGGCATGCCCTCGACAGCGAAGAGATCCTTGATGCCCACGGGCACGCCCATCAGAGGTCCGAGATCGCGACCTTCTGCCAGCAACGCGTCACAGCGCGACGCCTGTTCAAGCGCCATCTCGGCTCCGACATGAACGAAGGCCTGCATCTGTTCATCATGGGCCGCGATCCGATCCAGCGCCCGGCTGGTCGCGGCATGTGCTGTGGTCGCGCCGCTTCGAAGCCGTTCGGCAAACGTCTCGATCCCGTCGGCCCACTCGGTCTCGCGCCAATGCGGCGTCACAGGAGGAATAGGCTGATCTGCGGCACAAAGGCCAGCACAAGAAGTGCCAGGATCATGGAAGCGAGGAACGGCAGAACAGCGATGGAAAGACGCTCGATCGAAATGTCGCCAATCGAGCAACCGACGAAAAGGTTCACGCCCACGGGCGGGGTCAGGAAACCGATCGCGATGGCCACGATCATCACGATCCCGAAATGGATCGGGTCAATGCCCACCTCGCGCACCACCGGCAGGAGGAGCGGCGTCAGGATCAAGATGTTGGCGAGCGCGTCCATGAACGTGCCGACGACGAGGAGCAACACGATGATCAGGACGAGGAGCACATAACGGTTGTCGGAGATCGAGGTCATCAGATCGACCATCATATCCGGCACGGAGTTGAACAGGAGGATCTGACCCAGCGCCGTGGCCGTTGCCACGAGAAAGAAGATCGAGGCGGTGGTCAGGACGGTAGATCTCAGAATCTCCCAGATCTCACGGAAGCCAATGGCGCGCAGGATCACCGTCTCAACGAAGAGCGCATAGGCAACCGCGCTCACCCCCGCCTCGGTCGGCGTCATGATACCGCCATAGATGCCGCCAAGAACGATGATCGGGACCATTAGCGCATGGATCGACCCAACGAAGGACTGGCCCACCTCGCCCGCCGACGCCCGCTCGCGCGTCGTTGTATATCCACGTCGTTTTGCGATGACATAGGCACAGATCATCAAAGAGAGACCAACAAAGATACCAGGCAGAATGCCGGCAATGAACAGATCACCCACCGAGATACCCGCCGTTGTCCCATAGATGATGAGCGGCACACTCGGCGGGATCATAACGCCAAGACAGCCAGCCGAAGTATTGACGGCCGTTGCATAGCCGGTGTCGTAGCCTTCTTCTTTCATCTTTGGCACCATGATGCCGCCCACCGCCGCCACTGTCGCCGGCGAGGAGCCCGATAATGCACCGAAAAACAGGCTGGTCAGAACAGAGATATGCGCGGTGCCGCCTGTAATATGGCCAACAAGGCTTCGCGAGAGCGCCAGGAGACGCTCCGCCATGCTGCCCTTCTGCATGATTTCTCCTGCCATCACAAAGAACGGCACGGCAAGCAGCGCAAAGCTGTCAAGCGACGTGAACAGCTTCTGCATCAGAAAGATCGACGGGATGTTGTCCAGCAGCATGCCTACGATCACGCTGAGGCCGATGGCGACGCCAATCGGCGCTCCCAGGATCAGCAGCAGGAAAAGCGAGATGAATATGAGTGCAATGGTCACGAGGCGCGTCCTATCTGGATGTTGCGGATCAAGACGGCGATGAACCCGCCATATTGGCGGACCGCCCCGTGAAGAGGTTGTAGAGGTTCTGCAGGCAGCGAATGGCCATAAGCGTCATGCCGATCGGCAGGGCAATGTAGACCCAGTAGATCGGGATCTCGAGCGCTGGCGCTTGCTGCCCGGTGTTCATGAGGAACAGAATCATCTGCGTGCCCCAGACGACCGCAATGCCGCAGAAGACCAGGGTTGCGAGTTGAGCGAAGACTTCCAGCCCGAAGCGCACGCGCGGGCCCGAAAAGGCTGATAGAGCGGTGACCCGCAAGTGCCTGTCTGCGCGCATTGCAAGACTACAGCCCACCCAGACCGACCAAATGAAAAGGAACCGGCCGAGCTCTTCGGACCAGACAAGGGACGAGCCCAAAATGTATCGGTTGAAAACCTGCATGCCGATGACGACGACCATCACGCCCATGCAGAGGCAGGAAATCACTTCCTCGAGCCGTGTCAGCATCCCATTCACTCCGATTGCATAGATGTTGATCCGCGGGTCGGGTGGAAACGCCACCAACCGGCCCGCATGTTTCAGACAGCCTGGATTACAGCCCGGCCTCGGAGATCATGGTGCGCGCCTTCTCGATCAGATCAGCGCCAATCTCATCCTCGAAATCCGCGATGACGGATTGCGTCGCCTCTTGGAACGCGGTGCGCTCCTCCGGGCTCAGTTCAACGACGTTCATGCCAACCTCGTCGAGTTTGGCAAGGATATCGGCCTCATTCTCACGAATCTTGGTGCGCTGGAACTGTTGCATCTCGGCAAAAGCCGTTTCGATCAGTTCTTGATGCTCCGCCGACAGGCCGCTCCACCAGATCTGCGAGGCCATTACGAGGTGCGGGCTGTAGAGCGAGCCCACAAGTGTCAGGTTCTCCGTCACCTCGTGAAAGTTGTTGGCCCAGGCGAGGTTGAGATCGATGTCGATGCCGTCCACGGTCTGCTGCTGAAGCGCGGTATAGACCTCGCTCCACGCGATCGGCGTCGGGTTCGCGCCCAGCGATTGCAGTGTCGCAATATGGGCCTTGGAGGGTGTTGAGCGGATTTTCATCCCCTCCATATCCGCCAGAGCCTCAACCGGGCGCGTACTGTTGAAATTGTGACGAAACCCAATGTCGATGTAACCCATGCCACGAATGCCGGTCGGCTCCAGGGCACGGGCCGCGGCCTGGCCGATCTCGCCATCCGCGATCAGATCCGCTGCCTCATAGCTCGGGATCAGGAACGGCATGTCGAAAATGAGAAAGTCCTTCGAGAACGGAGCGAGGTTCGGCGTTGAGGCCGAACCCATCTGCAAGAGCCCGCTCTGCAGGCCCTGTACGACGCTGTCAAAATTACCGAACTTGGAGCTGTCGAAGACCGTGACCTCGATGGCACCGCCGGAGCGTTGCTCGACCAGTTCCTTGAAGTATTCAAAGCCTTGTCCCATCGGATGGTCGGGCACGTTGGGGTGAGCGAGCTTGATCGTCACCTCCTGCGCAGAGGCCGAGAGCGGAACCACAGCAGCCAGCGCCAGTGCCGCACCTGCCAGTGCCGTCTTGAAGGTTAGTTTTTGGGTCATCATTTGGATTTTCCTTTCATCTGCATAGAGTTCGGCCGCGTCTGCCATGGTGCGTCGGGAGCGGTGTCAGACCGACGCTGCGTCAAAAGTGCCGGGATATGCGAAAATTGCCGAACTGCCCCCGGTGTGCAGGAAGACGACGTTTTTCATGCCGGCAAAGAAATTCTTTCGGGCAAGCTCGACGAGCCCGTTGAGCGCCTTTCCGGAATACACCGGGTCAAACAGAAGACCTTCGAGACGGGCGAGCATGGTGACGGCGTCGACCATCCCCACCGTCGGAATGCCGTACCCCTCGCCCACATAGTCGCAATTGGCTTTCACGCGATCCGCTGGAAGAGGCACATGATGTCCAAGCTTCTCCAGTGTCCGCACGGCGAGGTCGTGCACCATTTTTTCCTGCTTCTCCTGCGGGGCACGTGTTCCAATGCCCAAAAGCGGGATCTCGCTCTCGGCGATGTGTAGGCCCGCAACCATGCCAGCATGTGTGCCCGAACTGCCGGTGGGCTGCACGATCATGTCGATGTTCAGGCCGATTTCATGGGCCTGCGCCAGAAGCTCATGCGCGCATTCGACATAGCCGAGCGCGCCGATCTCGTTAGAGCCGCCGCCCGGGATCACATAAACGGTTTCGCCCTGCGCGCGCAGCTCCGTCGCGCGGTGTTCCATCTCAGCCGCCATGTCCGTGCCACCGGGGAACTTCGTCAGGGTCGCCCCTGTCAAACGGCTGAGAAGGACATTCCCATTGGCATTATAGGCGGGATCTTTTGATCCGGTGCGGTCCTCAAGTAAAATGTGGCACGCCATGCCAAGCTTGGCAGCCGCAGCCGCGGATTGCCGCGTGTGATTGGATTGGGTTGCCCCCTGTGTCACGATCGCAGTGGCACCAGCGGCACGCGCATCCGCCATCAGATAATCCAGCTTGCGCGCCTTGTTGCCACCCGTTGCCAGCCCCGTACAATCGTCCCGCTTGATCCAGAAGCGCGGCCCGCCCAGCGCCTCAGACAGCCGATCCATTGGCTCCAGAGGCGTCGGCAGATGCGCCAGACGCAATTTGGGATGGTGCACCAGCGCGGCTGCGACCGCGTCCATCCGCAACATCTTCGTGGTCGTGGTTTCGCTCATGTGGCAAGCCCCCGGCAGTACACTTTGGCAGAGCGTCGGCCGCTTATTGAACGTTTGCAAATGCCGATTTTGCAATTTGCCATGCCGTTTGGTATGAGCGATAATGAATCTGAAACTCTTCAAAGACGCCCTGGCCCTTATCGAAACCGGGTCGCTCAGCAAGGCCGCGCTGCGCAGAAACGTAACCCAGCCAGCGTTTTCGCGTCGCATTCGCGCCCTTGAGGATTGGGTCGGCGGGCCACTCCTGAAACGCAGCAAGAACCGGATCGAGGTCTCCGGCGCCCTGCTGGATGCCGAGCCGGAAATTCGGGCAATCGTCACACGGGCTGAAAAACTGCGCATCTCCCTGGCTTCGGGCGGGCGACGGCAGCTATCGGTGGTGATCGCGACGCAACATGCGCTCGGCGCAGATGTGTTCCCGCGGGTTTTCGGCGGACTGATGGACAGACGTCCCGAAGTATCCTGGCGCGTTCGCACCCTCAACAGAGAGGATTGCGTCTCCCTGTTCTTGCGCGGCGATGCCGATCTTCTCCTGTGCTATGAGGCACCAGGATTTCCCCCGCTACCATTCGATACGACAATCCACCGCCATGTCATCGGTGAAGACACACTGATCCCCGTCATCGGCGGCTCGCTGCGTCACTGTGTAGATGAAGATATGATGCTGAGCGGCGAGGTTCCCGTGCTCACCTATCCCGAAGACAGTCATTTCGGCACGTTGCTGATGCGAACAGGCCTTTCCGATGCGCTGCCGCGACGCACCATCCCGGGACGGGAGGTCGAGTCAGCCTTTTCGGTCGTCTTGCTGGAACTGGTTGGCCGCGGCGCGGGCGTCGCATGGCTCCCGTACACGATGTGCCGCGACGAGATTGCCTCAGGCGATCTCATATCCCTGGCCGGGGCCTATGGCTCTGTCTCTCTGGAGATTACATTGTTCGCGCTCGATACCCACCGGATTGCCATGAGCCTTCTGAATGCTATCCGATAGCCAATTTGCCTGGTGACGATCGGGCAGCCGACGACAACTATCCGCACCGAAAACCGGAACACTTTCGGTATTCCCGGTCCACCGCTGCGCAGCGGTCTTCCCCAGCACTATCGACGAGAGACTAGCCGTCTGTGTCTTCGTATGAAACACTTGTGATACGGACTGCTGAAAAACGGCGGGCGAATCTAAGGGAGGAATACGATGACTTTCAAAGGACAAATCGTCGGCGCGGCGCTGGCGGCGTCTGCCGCTGCAATCGGCGGTCAGCCAAGCGCGGCGCAGGATGACGTATTCAAGATTGGCGTCATCACCTTCCTGTCCGGCCAGGCGGCCGAAAGCTTCGGCGTACCGGCGTGGAACGGCGGCAAAGTACTGATCGACATGCTCAACGAGGGCGGCAAGATGCCGGCGCCCTACAAACAGCGCGGTTTTGGCGGCATGACTGTCGAAGTCGTGCTGGTTGACGAGGCTGGCGGGGCCACCAAACAGGTGCAGGAGTTCCGCAATCTCGTTCAGCGCGAGGAGGTCGACGCGGTCGTCGGCTACGTCTCGTCCGGCGACTGCCTGGCAATCCCGCCCGTCGCGGACGAACTGAAAGCGTTCACGATCCTCTACGATTGCGGCACGCCGCGCGTCTTCGAGGACGGCACTTACGAGTACGTGTTCCGCACCGCCGCACATGCGGCGATGGATAACGTGAGCCTCGCAAAATACATGGCGAGCCGCGGCACCGAGGTCGGCAGTTATGCAGGGATAAACCAGGATTACGCCTGGGGTCAGGACAGCTGGGCGGATTTTGACGGGTCGATGAAACAGCTCTTTCCGGATGCGGAAGTGAAGACATCGCTCTTCCCGAAATTCGGCGCGGGCCAGTACGGTGCCGAGGTCTCTGCACTTCTGCGCGAGCGGGCGGATGTCGTTCATTCCTCGCTCTGGGGCGGTGACCTGCAGGGTTTCGTTCTTCAGATGAGCGCGCGCGGCCTGCATGACCGGAGCCAGATCGCACTCGCCGCCGGCGACCACGTTATTCCGCAGCTTCAGGACAAGATGCCGGAAGGGATCATCCTCGGTGCCCGCGGCGTCAACGGGCTGGCAGCCTTTGCGCGGGGCGGCGAGCTTGAGGAGCTCACCATGACGCTCTGGAACGCCTACACGGAAGAGCACGGCGTCTTCCCGGTGCAGGCACCGTTTCGGATGTGGCAGGCCATTCTCGGGCTGAAATCGGCTGTCGAGAAATCCATGGAGAGCAATGGCGGGACGAAGCCGACGGACGAAGAGCTTGCGACAGCGATGAAAGGGCTCAGCTGGCCCGCTCCTTCGGGGGTTATCGAAATGGCGCTGGCTGGCGGTCATCAGGCGATCCAGCCAAATGCCATCGGGCGGACCGATTGGGATGAAGACGCTGGCCAGATGCGCCTCGTTGACGTGGAATACTACGCGTCTCGGTGTGTGAATCCGCCCGAGAATATGAAGGCCGCTGAGTGGATTGCAGCCGGATTCCCAGGCGCCGAGTGCGAGTAATCGTCGTCTGATCGACTTTGGTTCGGGCGTTTCGGTGCCCGGACCTTCCTTTCCAACAATCCTCGCACCTCCGGAGCCCACCCATGGAGCTCGCGCTCACGATCTTCGTCGACGGCCTGATCTACGCAGGCTGGCTTTTCATCGTCTCAGTGGGCCTGACGCTGGTCTTCGGGGTCTTGAACATTCTCAACATCGCCCATGGCAGCCTCTACGCGATCGGTGCCTATACCGGCGCGACGCTTGTCGGGGCGTATTATGGCGCGGGCGGAGAGGCGTTTCCCTGGGGCAGTTACGCAGCGCTTATCCTCGCTGCCGCATTGGTCGCGCTGATCGTCGGGCCAATCCTAGAGCGCGGTCTTCTGCGTTATTTCTACGGTCGGGATGAGGTGCTCAACGTCCTCGTGACCTACGCCGTCTTTCTTATCCTCGAAGACGTGATGAAACTGATTTGGGGTGTGAACCCTTATTTTGTTTACGAGCCTTACACCCTGCTTGGGGACGTTGAATTCGGGCCGCTTTTCTATGTGGGTTATGATTTCGCCGTCATCGCAGCGGCGATCCTCACCGGGCTCGCCGTCTGGCTCACGCTGAATCGGAGCCGCACCGGCAAGGTCGTACTGGCCGTCATTCATGATCCGGATATGAGCCGCGCGATGGGCGTCAATGTCCCGCGCATCTATCTAGGCGCTTTCGTCGTCGGTGTTTTCCTCGCCGCTCTCGGCGGCGCGCTGACGGCACCGATGATTTCGGTCACACCGGGGCTCGGCGTAAACGTCATCATCGTGGCTTTCGCAGTGGTCATCATCGGCGGTCTCGGCTCCATCGAAGGGGCCGCGATTGGGGCGTTGATGGTCGGTCTGGCCCGCGCGGCATCGGTTCACCTGTTCCCCGAGGCGGAGCTGTTCATCATCTATCTGGTGATGGCAGCGGTACTTCTCTGGCGACCTGAGGGGCTCTTCGCCAAAGCACAGGCGAGGAAGATATGAAACCGATGAACGTTCTTGGAGGTGCCGCCGCAGCCGCCGCTGTTCTCGCTCTCTGCGCCTTTCTGATACCCGATTGGGCGATGTTCCTCGCGACCATGGCGCTTGCCAAGGGCCTCGTCAGCCTTGGGATCGTAGGCATGATGCGCGGCGGTCTGGTGAGCTTCGGCCAAGGTCTTTACTACTGCCTCGGTGCCTATGCTGCGGCGGGCATGACGAACGCGGTTGGCGTCAACGACGTGGTGATCGTGACACTTGTCGCGGTGCTCGGCACCGGCGCGGTTGGCGCTTTGTTCGGCCCGCTTCTCGCGACCTATCGCGGCATCTTTTTTGCGATGCTGTCGCTTGCACTCTCCATGGTGCTCTACGGCTCGCTCGCAAAGCTGACGGTCGTGGGCGGCACCGATGGACTGAATGTCGCCACACCGACCTTTCTCGGCTGGGCACCCGAGGGCCCGGCGCTGCAAATGGCGCTGTTCCTCTATGTGGGTGGTGCCGCCATTATCGTCGGCGCGGCCATGCGGATCTATTTCGATTCAGAACGCGGCCTCATTACCCAGGCCGTGCGCGAGAATGAGCTGCGGGTCGAGTATCTCGGCGCGTCAACGCGAACCACGATGGCCTGGAGCTATGTGTTCGGCGCGATGCTGGGTGGCTTCGGCGGTTCAGTTGCTGCGCTTGCGCTCGGCCATGTCGACCCGGAGTTCGCCTTCTGGACGACCTCGGGCGAATTCGTCTTCGTCGCGATCCTGGCCGGTTGGCTTTCCGTTCCGGCGGTCTTCGTCGCCTCGTTGATCCTGGAGCTCGTGCGATCCTTCTCCAACCTCTACTTTCCAAACACATGGCAGATCTTTCTCGGAACGTTTCTTCTGGTCGTGATCTTCCTGCTGCCGAATGGCCTTGGCTCGCTGCTGAAGCGCTGGAAAGGAGGCGGGTCATGAGCATTCTTTCGGCGACCGGCGTCTCCAAATCCTTCGGTGCCGTCACGGCGGCGGAGAACGTCAACGTGGAGGTGCCGGAAGGCGCGGTTTTTTCACTGATCGGCACGAATGGCGCAGGCAAAACCACCTTTGTGAACATGGTCACCGGCTATATTACCCCGGACAGCGGCGACATTCGTTTGCGCGACCGGTCCATCAAGGGACTGGGGCCGCGGGAGATTACCCATCTGGGCGTACACCGGTCTTTCCAGATACCGCAGCTCTACAACGAACTCACTGTCGAGGAGAACATTCTGGTTGCGCAGGCGATCCACGGGACGCGTCGTCCGTCTTTCCTCCGGCCCGGTCGCGCCGCCGAAGCCCGTGGCCGCGCCACCGAGACGCTGGAACGGTTCGGCATCGCCGACCACAAGGAGCGTTTGATCCCCGAGCTTTCCGGCGGTGTCAAAAAGTTGCTCGACATCGCAATGGCGCTTTCGCGCGATACGGCGATTATGCTTTTGGATGAGCCGACCTCAGGCGTGGCGGCGGATGAGAAGTTCCCGATCATGGACCTGGTGATTGGCGCGCTAAGAGAAACCAGAACCACAGTCATTTTTGTCGAACACGATATGGACGTGGTAACGCGCTATTCGGACCGCGTTCTCGCCTTCTACGCCGGTCGGGTGATCGCAGATGATGCGCCGGACGAAGTGCTGTCCGATCCCGACGTGCAGCGCTACGTGACGGGAGGTGCCCGATGACGCTTGAACTTGATGGCATCGACGTGGCGATCCAGGCCGCCCCGATCCTGCGGAACGTCTCTTTCACCGTGGGCGACGGCGAAAGGGTGGGCCTGATCGGCCGCAACGGTGCTGGCAAGACGACATGCATCAGCGCGATCATGGGACTTGCAGACCTGGGCGGTGGCAGCATCAGGTATAATGGCGAGGACATCTCGTCACTCGATCCGCGCGACCGGGCCGCGCTCGGGTTCGGCTGGATGCCCGAAGACCGCCGGCTCGTTCCCGCGCTGACAGTCGAGGAGAATATGACCTTGCCGGCCTGGGTCGATGACAAGGTCGACGGCGCGAAGGGCCTTGCATTTGTATATGACCTGATGCCCGAGCTAACGGAGATGAAGGACCGCAAGGCGCTCCTCCTCTCCGGGGGCCAGCAGAAAATGGCCGCGCTGGGCCGCGCGTTGATCCGCGGTTCCTCCCTCCTGTTGCTGGACGAACCCTTCGAGGGTGTTGCACCCGCTTTGGCAAAGCGGATCTCGGACGTGATCATTTCGCTCAAGGACACGAAGATTTCGGTCCTGATCGCCCAGTCAGAACTCAGCCACTCCTCGAACTTGCTTGAGCGGGAATTGACAATCGAACGCGGCGAGATCGACTGAGAGGGGCGTCGGCTGTGACCGCGAGATTGCAAGCGGAGCCTGGAAGCCCATGTCCGGACAGCGGAAAACGGCATGACTGAAACGAACAGAACATTCCGGACGGAGACCCATTTTGGCCGTGTGATGCGATGCTATGCAGATCGTCAGCCCGACGGATTTGCGATGCTCGCATCGGGCTGTCAGATTGCGCCGGACAGCCTCGCGCTTGTCGATGGCGCGACGCGTCTGTCCCACCGTGAACTTCACGATAACGCCGCCCGGCTCGCCGGCGGCCTCGCCGACCTTGGCCTTCGGGCGGGCGATCGCGTCGCCATGATGATCTCAAACCGCGCGGCGTTCATCGAAATGCTGCTCGCCTGCTTCCGCTCCGGACTGATCGCTGTGCCGATCAGCACCCGGTCCCAGGCACCTGAGATCGAGTATCTGATCAAAGATTCCGGGGCGGCGGCGCTGTTCTATGACGAGGCGCTGTCGGACGTTCTTCCCGAAGAAGGCGCACTTCCTCCCCATTCGATCAGCGTGGACAGCGACCCCTATGAACATCTCCGCAACGGGCTCTCCCAGCCGCCCAGTCCGGGGGCGGAGGACGACATCGCGGTGATCCTCTACACGTCCGGCACGACCGGATCGCCGAAGGGCGCGACCCTCACCCATCTCAATGTCGTCCACTCCTGCCGTCACTTTTCGGATGGAATGAAACTGACCAGAGAAGACAGGAGCCTCCTCGCCGTTCCGGCGAGCCATGTAACCGGCCTCGTCGCGAATATCCTGACTATTCTGTCGGTCGGCGGCGCGGTTCTGATCTTGCCGAACTTCGAAGTGGACGGGTTTTTGCGTCTCGCCCAGGCGGAGGGCATGACCCACACCATAATGGTGCCCGCGATGTACAACCTGATCCTTATGCGCGCGACGCTTGCCGACTGGTCGCTTGGGCGCTGGCGGCTCGGTGGGTTCGGCGGCGGCCCGATGCCGGAGCGCACCATTGCCCGGCTTGCCGAGGCGTTGCCCGATCTCAGCCTTCTTAACGCCTACGGCGCGACGGAGACCTGCTCACCCGCCACAATGATACCGCTGGGCATCACCAATCGGCCCGACAGCGTCGGTCGTGCGCTGCCTTGTGCCGATATGCTGATAATGGACGAGGACGGGCGCGAGGTTCCACCCGGCGAGACCGGCGAGATCTGGATCGCCGGGCCGATGGTTGTCCCCGGCTACTGGCGCAACGAACAGAAAACGACTGAGAGCTTCATCCACGGTCATTGGCGGTCGGGCGACGTGGGCTCGGTCGACGCTGATGGGTACTATCGTATTCTCGATCGCTTGAAAGAGATGATCAACCGCGGCGGTTACAAGATATACTCGGCTGAGGTTGAGAACGTTCTTGCCGCCCATGCAGATATCGCCGAAGCCGCCGTCGTTCCGGTCCCGGACCCGATCCTCGGGGAACGCGTGCGCGCCGTGGTATGTCTTGAGAGAGGTGCCACAATCGACGAAACAGCGCTCCGGGCGCACTGCGCTCGGTTCTTATCCGACTACAAGCGGCCCGAATTTTTCGATTTCCAGACTGGACCTCTGCCCCGGAATGCGAATGGGAAGGTCCAGAAAAGAGCGTTGCTCGACCGAGATTGCCCATGAGGATGGACAAGAACGGCGCTGAACCGCCAAGAGGCAGAGAAATCACATCCATCGTAGTCGAGTTGAGTGCAGCCCTGCCCGTTTCAAGCTCAAGATACCGCGCGGCGGGTAACGACACGGGGCCAAAGCCAGGATGTGACATCTTCCCCCGCAAGATCGATAAGGCGCGCCAGATCGCCGACAGCGCCTCTGACGGGTGCTTGGTGGAACTTTCGGGGAAAAATTTGGTCAGCGTCTTTCTGCCATGGCTGATGATCCTTGCTGCTCCCGCCTGAACTATGGCGGCGTCATAGGCTGTCTCGTCTTTCATCATGGTGCCGATCGTCTTCACCGACTTGGTGATCACGCCGATCTGGTCCATCCGCTCCTTCAGGACGCCGGTCGCGCCGCTATGGGTGAAGGCGGCCATGCCGGGCGAAGATCGCCGTGGGGCCGGTCTCGTCGAAGGCGTAGGTGGCGTAGGGTTCGATCTCGTCGCCCATCTCCATCCCCGGCGATCCGATGGGCATTCCCGGCACGGCGATCCCGACGATCTCCGGCGCGAAATTCAGGAGACGCTCGATATCAGCGGCGGGGACGTGGCCTTCGACCACGTAATCGCCGATCCGGGCGGTGTGGCAGGAGCGGAGCGCGGGCGGGACGCCCAGCCGGTCCTTGACCCGGTCGAGCGCGTCCTGAGCGACATCGGTGGCGACGACGTCGAAGCCAGCCGCCCGCAAATGTTCGATCCAGGCGCTGCAACATCCGCAGGTGGGCGTTTTCCAAACCTGAACGTTTCGGCTTTTGGCGATGGCGAAAGAGGGGAGCACCGCCGCCGCCAGCCCGGCGAGGATCGCCCGGCGGGACGGCGTGAAGTCTTTGAGCTGCCTCATTGGGAAGCCTCCGTGATCTTGCGTTGGTGGTCGCGCATCTGGGGCGACCAGTTGGATTTGATGAAGTCGAGCACTGCGTCGATCTCTTCGTCGGACATCACGTCGCCGAATGCGGGCATGGCGCTGACGACCCCGGTGACGCCCATCCGGCGCAGCGTCTCCGCCCCGCCAAGGCGCGTGTAGTCGCGCAGCATCTCATCCGCGTGGTGCCAGGTATGCCCGCTGTCGTCATGGGGCGGGGCGGGCAGTGATCCGTCCTCGTTCTGGACGCGCCAGTCGGCCTCTCCTTCGAGGTTCGCGCCATGGCAGGCGGCGCAATGCTCAGCGTAGAGCGCGGCCCCGTCGGCGGCGAGAACGGTCGCGGGAGCCATGATGATAGCAGCGACGAAGACGGTCCGACTAATGAACATGCGCCTCCCCGCTGACGGTGCCGTCATCCAGCAACAGCTGAAAGACGAGAACGCCCTTGAAATCGGCGACGCCGGTCAGGCGGGCCTTCAGGTGAGAGGTTGTGAAATCCATTTCTTCATCGGGTCGGAGGATCAGACCCGACACCGGGAATGTCGTCCCGTGATGCGAGTCCCCGATGATTTCGCCAGATCTGGCCGAGGGCGACGATACGCCGGTGACGGTGATCGGTTCCGGGCTGTCGTTGGCGAGGATGAAGCGAAGGCGGACATCGCCGTTCGCGAGGATCGTCGCGGACGCATCCTCGATCGAGAGGTCGCGCACGGTATCGGTCGAAAGGTCGGCTTGAACCTGCGTCGCGCCAAGAATGGCGAGGGCGGTCAGCACTGTCTTCAGAAGGGATCTCATGTCTTGCTCCTTTGATAAAGGCGACGCCCCGGACGCGCCGGGGCGCCGGTACGGTCAGAACATCATTCGCGCCCCGGCGACGAAGAACAGCTCGTCCTTCTTGCCGCCGCCCGCCTGCGCCAGTCGCCCGCTTTCGCCGATGGCGAGTTCGTAGTGGACGCCGATATAGGGCGAGAGCGCTCGATCGATCAGGTCGTAGCTGAGACGCGCGCCGACCTCGATGATCGGTGCGAAATCGCCGAAGTCCCGGCCGGGATCGTCGGTGAGCGGTATCTCAACCTCGATGGACGGCGTGAGCGTGATCCGCTGGGTGATCAGCCCTTCGTATTCCGCCTCCAGACGGATCGACGGGTCGTCGGAGACGAAGAGGTCCGCGTCCACCTCCACCCACTGCTGGGCAAGACCGTGAACGCCGATAACGCCGTCCACCCTGTCGTTTCCTTCGGGCGTGTCCAGCCGCACGCCTGCGATGGCGTCGAAGAAGGGCGAGATCGGAACGGCGACGCGGAACTGGTTCTCCAGCGTCTCGAACTCGTCCTCCCGCAGATCGTATTCCGCCTCCGATCGCCATACGAACTTCACTTCATCCGTGCCGATTATGGCGTCGAAATCCCATGCCAGGACTTCCGTGCCATCAGTAAATCGGACCTCAGCCTGCTCGGCCTGAAATCCATAGAACACCGATGAGACTGGCTCCGCAGCGTTGGCGAGGGTGAGGCTGAGGGTGAAGGCTGGGGCAAGCGCCCCGACGAGCCAGAAATAACGTTTCATGGCGTCACCCGTCCGACGGCGATGTCAGCGCCGCTTCCTCAGGCCCGCCTTCGACGATCACCTTGCGGAACATGCCGCTGTCGGCATGGTAGGACAGATGGCAGTGGAACGCCCACTGACCCGGGGCGTCCACCTCGGTCTCCATGTAGACGACGGTGCCGGGGTTCACGCTGACGACATGCTTGATCGGATCGCGCTGACCCGACCCGTTGTCGATGATCGACCACATGCCGTGCAGGTGCATCGGGTGGGTCATCATCGTCTCGTTGACGAACTTGAAGCGCACCCGTTCGCCATATTGCAGGACGATCGGATCGGCGTCCTCATACTTGATCCCGTTCAGGGACCAGGAATACCGCTCCATGTTGCCGGTCAGGCGGATTTCGATCTCGCGCGTCGCTTCCCGGTCGGGGTAGAGCGGCGTCTGCGCCTTCAGATCGGCGTAAGAGAGGAACTTGCCGCCCTCCGCAGCCGTCGGTTTCAGACCGCTGCCATTGGCGTAGAACGGATCTTCCGAAGGCCCGCCCATGATCGTGCCGTCCGGCATCCGGTGCGCGCCCGGCGGCAGTTCATCATCCTCCGCCATCGCGCCATGCCCGTCATGGCCCGCGCCGTGAGCCGAGTTGTGGCCGCCATCAGCCATCTCCATATCGCCATGCATGCCCGCCATCGCCGGATCGAGCGACATGTCGGCCATGGTCAAAAGCGGATCATCCCGCATTTCCGGCAGCTCCGGCAGATCAAGCGCGGCGTCGGTGACCAGCGCGGCCCGCGCCATCGCGGTGCGGCCCATGCTTTCGGCGATGATGTTGAACGCACCCGCCTCGCGCGGGCGGACGATGACGTCGTAGGTCTCGGCCACCGCGATGCGGAACTCGTCAACCTTCACCGGCGTCACGTTGTTGCCGTCCGCCTGCACGACCGTCATGTCGAGACCCGGTATGCGGATATCGAAATAGGTCATGGCGGAGGAGTTGATGAAGCGCAATCTGATCCGCTCCTTCGGCTTGAACTCGGCGAGGAACGGCGCGTCCGCCGGACGGCCATTGATCAGGGGCGCGTATCCCTGAACATCCTCGATATCCGTCGGCATCATCCGCATCTCGCCCCAGTCGGAGCGGTCGGCGAGCGCAGCGTCGAGACCGCTTTCCCGCGCGTCGGAGAAGAAGTCGAGCAGGGTGCGCTGCTTGCGGTTGTAGTAGTCCGGCATGAGTTTGAGATTGCGCATGATGCGGTCGCCGGAATGGGGGTGCGTATCCGCCAGCTGGATTACGTATTCCCGGTCATAGCGGTAGGGTTCGCGATCCTTGTTGTCGATGATCAACGCGCCATAAGCCCCGTCCGGCTCCTGAAATCCGGTGTGGGAATGGAACCAGTAGGTGCCGTTCTGGACGATCGGAAAGCGATAGGTGAACGTCTCCCCCGGCGCGATGCCGGGATAGGAGATGCCCGGAACGCCGTCCTGATCATAGGGCAGGATCAACCCGTGCCAGTGGATCGAGGTCGGCTCGTCAAGGTTGTTGGTGACGTTGATCACCACGTCCTCGCCTTCCCGGAACCGAAGGGTGGGCGGTATCGGCGAGCCGTTGTAGCCCACGCCCGCGCGTGTGAAATCGCCGGTGTCGATGGTCACGCGGTCCACCGTGATGTTGTATTCGCCCGCGCTGGCGATGCCGCCGAGCGCAAGGGCCACGGTCGCGCCCACGAGAGCCGACCGGATGGAAATCGCTGACAACATGGGTCAGGTCCTTTCAAGAAGAATGAAAACCGGGCGGACGCGGCGTCCGCCCGTCGGGTCGGTTCAGTGCGTGCCCTCGAAGGCCGCCTCGATTACCATGCCGCCGTCGTAGTGGCCCGGCACGTTGCAGGCGATCTCGATCTCTCCGCCGTCCGGGAAGGTCCAGACGATCTCGCCGGTCTCGCCCGGCTCCAGCAGAACGGAGTTCGGCTCGTCATGCATCCCGTGACCCATCGACGCCTGCATCTCTTCAGCGACGTCATGGTTGATCTTGTCGGCTTCGAGCACGCCGTGATCGACCATCATCTGCATCATCGGAGCATGCTCCGCATGATAGTCAGCGTCGCCGATATTGAACTCATGGACGAGATCGCCGGCGTTCTTGATGACGAAGCGGACTGTCTCGCCATGGGCGATATCGAGGTTTTCCGGCTCATAGTAATTGTCGAACATCGTGATTTCGACGGTGCGCGACGCCTGGGAGGCTTTTGCGGGCATGCCGAACGCGTTGTGCGCCTCGCCATGGCCGGAACCGTGGCCGGAACCATGGCCCAAGCCGTGCGAGGACGTTTCCGATGCGCCTGCGGCTGCAACGGATGTGACAAACGCGACGACCGCCGCGCGAATGATGAAGGTGGACATTATCGTCTCCGATTTCCTGAAAAACAGATCACGCCGCCTGACCTATAAAGATCGGCGGGCTGGTTGAGTCTGCGTTCAGGCCTTCGGAGGTGGCGGGTCCGACGACACCATCAGACCGACGAGAGTTCGCTCAGCACACTCCCGCCTGGCATCAACAAACGTGAAAGACATGGAGGACGAGAACGATGGCAGGATTACACCACAAGCCGTCGCGCAATGTCCAAGGACGCACGCACCATCGTGAGCATCGTGCGGATTCGATTGGCTGCCTTCATCGCCCGGTATCATCAGCCCATCAGCATGCGGCATCTGGTGGCCGTGGTGCCCGTTCGCCATCGAAACCGCATCGCCACCTGCGCCCTGAGCATGGGCGAGGCTGCTGGAGATCGCGACAAAGGCGATCAATATGGAAGCAATGAAACGAAACATAAAGATATGATAGACTTTCCAGTAAGGGGAAGGTCAAGCGGTTTTCTCGTGCGGCATGTACTGGTCCGCGTCATCATTTCACCATCGGGGGCCAGCACGCAGTGCAAAGCCCGCATTGCTGAGCCGTCAAACCCTTTCCGGACGCAGCTCCAATCCCCAAGCCTCACAGGTAATGCGCGCCAGATGACTTCGTGAACGGCGAAATGATGGATCGTCTCCAGAAACATGAGGTCTTTCTTCGCCTTGGCTCCCCTGGTCGGCAGGCAGGCCTCGACCGCCTCTTGCGCCATTCCCCGTCTGCTTCGTTCATCTCATCCCTATGGCTTGAAATAAACGATCTTTCAGGATGCACGCTGCTTGTGCCTGACGAACAGCTCTTCAATTTCTCGGTCTCCCATTACGCCGACCGGGCGCACGGCCATCGTTAGAACGATGACCAATCCCAACATAACACCTGAAAGGCCCAGCACCTCTGGCAGATCAATGCCGAGAACCATGGGGCCTGTCTCCAACCATCGGACAACCTCCAGCCCGAAGGAGATCGCAAAGGTGCCCAAAACCGCCCCCGTCACAGTGCGCATCCCACCGAAGATCAACATCGCGAGGGTCAGGAAGACATGGTTGAAATAGAACGGCCGTGCCGAGATCGTCCCAAGAAAATAGGCATAGGCAATGCCTGCGGCAGCCAGGATCAGACCGGAAAGGACCCAGGCGATCAGCCGCAGGCGCATCACGTTTACGCCCATCGCCGCCGCCCCTGTCTCATCATCCGCCGACGCGCGCAGCATGACGCCCCAACGGCTTTCGCGAAATCCGCGCGCGATGAAGACCACTGCAACCGCGAGGACCATGATTGACGTGAGAGAGAACACCTGCGGAATGCCGAAGAACGCCTGATTACCTTTGAAAATGTCGGTCCGGTAAAGGAAGATCGAATGCACGATTACCAGGATCGCCAGGGTCGCGATCGTGGCTCCGGTGCCGGTCATGCGCACAATGAAGATGCCGACCACAAACAAGATACTTCCGGTGATGAGCAGGGCAACGATTACTGATGTGAACGGGTCAAGCGCAAATGTGTTAAGGCCCCACGGCGCGTCGGGCAAGGCAATCTGCTTCATGGCAACCGGGGTCACACAGATTGCCGCAACATAGGCCCCAATCCCCATGAACGCGCTGTGACTGAGATTGGTCAGCCGGGAATTACCCATAAACACTTGCAGACCCAGCACGACGATGAGGTTCACGAAAGCGCTGTAAACCAGCCGGAGTTGATAGTTCGACGCAAAGAATGTCGCCAGCACGCCGATCGCGATCAGGATTGCGGCCAACATGCATGCGCCGACAACACCACGTTTCTGGCTACGGGTCAGGGTCAATGCTTGTCCCCCTTCTCCTTAGCCGGGCTCAGGATCCCGTCTGGTCGCCAGACCAGCACAAGGGCAATGATCCCAAAGACAAAGGCATCCTTCAGGCCGCCGTAATCCTGCGGCAGCAGGACCAGCATTGCGACCTCGACCGCCCCCAGCAGAAAGCCGCCCAGAACCGCCCCCGGCAAACTGCCAAAGCCGCCAACGACACAGGCGACGAAAGCCTTTAGGACCGGATTGAAGCCGAAATGCGGATCAACCGAGCCGCGCCGCGCCATGATGAAGATGCAGGCCAAACCGGCAAGCAGCCCCGAGATAAGGAAGGCCAGCGCGAAAACCCGGTTGGCGCGGATGCCCGTCAGGCGCACCATCTCGAAATCCAGCGATGCGGCCCGCATGGCAAGCCCCAGCGTCGTTCGTTGCAGGAAGAGAACGAGGCCGATAATCACCACAACGGTCGTAACGGATTCGAAGACTTGCAACGAAGAGATCTGCACGCCGAACAGCATTACCGGCGCATCAAGGAAATAGAGTGATGTCACCGCAATAGGGCGCGGCGAGATGAACAGAAGAAACAGGTTCTGCAAAACGATGGAGACGCCGAAGGCGGTCAACAGCCCCGTCGTCGGATCGGCATACCGTACCGGCCTGAATGCGACCCTTTCCAAGGCGAGTGAGGTCAGCGCTGTGGCCACGACAGCGCCGACAATGATGATCAAAGGATTGGCCGTCACGAGCGCCGCAAAGGCCACCATTGTATACCCGCCCACCGCGATCACTTCGCCATGCGCGAAATTCACCAGCCCCATGACTGAGAAGACGATCGCCAGGCCAAGCGCCAGAAGGGCATATTCAGCACCAAATGACAGGGCGTTGATGACCTGTTGTGCGACATACTCCATCTCAGCCCAGCCCCGTCAGCTTCGCCATCATGTCCTTACCCCCACCCAGTTCCGCCGCCGTGCCTTCGGCACTGATCTCGCCGTTGTTCAGCAAGTAGCCATGGTCCGAGATCTGTAGCGCCTGCCGCGCATTCTGCTCCACCAGCAAGATCGTCATGCCTTCGGAGCGCAGCTTCGCGATCATCTGGAAAACCTGCGCGACGATGCGCGGAGCCAGCCCAAGACTGGGTTCGTCGAGCAGCAGGATCTTCGGCTTCGACATCAGCGCCCGTGCGATGGCGAGCATTTGCTGTTCGCCGCCAGACAGGGTGCCACCGGGTTGGGTACGGCGCTCGCCAAGGATGGGAAAAGTATCAAACCATCGCTCGATGTCAGCCTGCACATTTTCACGGTCCACCCGGATGCCGCCGCCAATGCGCAGGTTTGCCTCGACACTGAGATTGCTGAATATCCGCCGCCCTTCGGGCGAAACGGCAATACCTCGCCCGATGCGATCCTCAACGGAAACTCTGGCCAGATCGAACCCTTCAAGGACAATGCTGCCGCTTGCCTTTGCAATACCGCAGATTGCAGAGATCGTTGAGGTTTTGCCAGCGCCATTCGGCCCAAGCAGCGCCACGCACTGCCCTTTGCCAACGCTCAGGGAAATGCCGTGGACCGCCTCTATGGGGCCGTGAAAGACGCGCAGGTTTCGGATGTCCAGCATGGGGTCATGGGGGCGCTACCCGCGGGTCGCGCCCCGGGTCGATTACCAGTCAGATGGCACGTTATCGGGTACCACGTTGGAGACAAGAACGCGCTTGCCGTCCTTGAACCCGATCACGGGGATGGTGCGCTGCGCGTAGGTCTTGGTGTCCTTGAACGAGATGCTGTCGACCGTCAGCACCGGAATGCTGTCCGCCTCCCGGATGGTTTGCGCAATGGTTGCAGGATCGGTGCTGCCCGATTGCTCAACCGCCCATGCAACGGCCTTGACCGTGTCCGCGCCGGTGGCGGGGAACAGGCCCGGCACGTCCAAACCCATTTCTTTGCAGTCGGTCATGAAGTTTACCACAGCGCTATCGGCATGGCTTGGTGCCAATGTTGCAAAGAAGACCTTGTCGAGGATCGAGGGGTCATCGGTGCCGATGGCATCCAAGGATGGGTCGTCAAACCCGTCGGAGCCCACGACCCAGGCATCGATGCCTGCGCTGCGCAACTGGCGTACCAGAACACCTACATCCGGCATGATGGAGGAAATGTATACCGCATCGATCTCTTCGCCGAGGGCGCGCATCTCGGCGATCTGAGGTGACCAGTCAGATGTGCCGAAGCTGAAGTTCAGCGTGCTCAACACCTTGCCACCGCCGGCTTCGATCACCTCACCAAACCAGAGCGGTGTTCGCGCAGACCAACTGCCACCTTCGTCAGAGGTCAGCAGAACGACGTTCCTGGCTCCGTTTTCCAGTGCGTAGTTCGCCGCTGCCGTTGCGGTGAAAGGATCAGGTGACACACCAGTAAAGAAGTTATCGACGATGCCTGCGTGCATCTCAACCTGGGTCGATTGTGGCTGAAAGATCGACACACCATAGCCCTGCGCGACCTGGGCCACCGGGATCATCGTGTCGGAGAACGGAATGGTGCCCAGCATGACCGCGCCTTCGTCCAGAAACTTTTGCGCCAGAGAAATCGCCGTTTGTGTGTCGGCCCCGGCGTCTTGAACCAGGATCTCAATCATCTTGCCGTCGACACCACCATCGGCATTGATCATTTCCGCCATGCAACGCGCGCCCTGCCATTCGGCATAGGGCGCGTAATCGCCTGTCATCGGGACGCCGAGGCCAATCTTGATTGTGTCTTGTGCAAGAGCCGGTGTCGCCAATGCGGTACATGCCAGCGCTGCGAGGATACTCTTCTTCATGTTCGTCTCCTTCTTGGTGGTCTTACGAATTCACGCCTCGGCCCCAACCTCTTCCCCAAGGTAGGCGCTGATGACTTTGGGGTCTTTGGTCACGTCTTGCGGGCTGCCCTCTGCGATGATCGCACCCATATCGAGCACAGTGATCCGGTCGCAGAGGGTCATGATGAATTTCAGGTCATGATCGATGACAAAGAGCGCGCAATTCGCCTCGCGCTGCACCCATCTGAGGGCATGACCCAGCGCTCCCGTTTCTTCTTCGTTCATGCCAGCAGCGGGTTCGTCCAGCATCAGTACTTTGGGGCTGAGCGCCAGTCCCCGCACGATCTCCAGCCGGCGCTGATCGCCGTAGGACAAGGCGTCGGCGGGCAGGGTGAGTTTGTCGCACAGGCCAAATTCCTCAATTGCGGCTTCGGGCAAGGCGGCACCACCGCCAGCGTAGCGGGCAACATCAATGTTCTGCTCCACGCTCAGGCTCGGAAAGACACGCAGATTCTGGAAGGTTCGCGCGATGCCCAGCCGGGCACGTTGATGGGCGTTTTGGCCCGCCAGGGATCTGCCGTCCAGCATAATGGTCCCCGCCGTGGGCACCAAAAGCCCTGAGATCAGATTGACCAGAGTGGATTTGCCGGCCCCGTTTGGGCCAATCAGCCCGCGCACCTCGCCGGTCTCAAGCACGAAGGAGACATCGCGGACGGCATGGACGCCGCCAAAGGACTTACTGACGCCGTTCAGCTCCAGCATGGCCCCCCCTGACCGCCGTGGGTGGTCGCGAACCTCACCCGCTTCCCAGTTCTGAAATAAGCTCAGCGGTGGTCACTTGCCGGCAATACCCGCTGATTGCCTGGAGTGAATTGTCGTGACGCTCCGGCGTGTAGGTGAGGCAGGCATCAGTCACCTGTGTGACCAGATATCCCAGATCACAGGCGTCGCGGATCGCACTTTCCACGCATTGATCCGTGATCAATCCCGAGATCACCAGCTGTTTCACGCCAAGATTGCGCAGAACGTAGTCGATATGTGTGGAGATGAAGACCGAGGAAGAGGATTTGGGCAGGACGATCTCGTCTCCTTTCGGTGCGATTTGGTCGATGACCTTGCCGTCCCATGACCCTTTGGGCACGTTGAACCCGGTGATCTTGTAATCCAGCGACCGGTCGCGTCCGTCCAGAGTGAGGCTTTCTATGGTCGTGTACATCACCTCGACCTGTGCCGCGCGGCAGGCGGTTTGAATGGCCTGCATGTTCCCGATGACGCGGGCGTCGAGTTCTTCGAAGAACCAGCCGTATTTTGCAATGAAAGCGTCCTTCGGCATGTCCTTGAATTCTCCACCGTCGCGATGCGCGGCAAAGTTTTGGACGTCGACGAACAACAGAGCAGCGTCCGCTGGCACCAGAGGCAGATCGCGGGTCGGGGTCATTGCCCATTCTCCAATACGGACCGGATCGCATCAGCCAACAGGTCAGCCCAGCGTGTGACACCGGCTTGGTCCGTCAGATGATCGTTGCGCACCTCGATCAGGGTGTGCCGAACCCCGCGGGTTTCCGCATGGTGCGGGATGAACCAATCGCTGGCATCCTCGATCTGGTAGGGTTGGTTCAGGGCCAGCTTCAGTTCGGGTGCGCTGGAGGAGATCGAGGCCATCAAAACCTCGGCCGTCTCTGTGTCACGCCGCGCCAGAAAACCTGCATCCCACGGGCGCTCCTGCCCCTGGAAGTGTTTCGTATACGAATGGATTGCGAACACAGCCTGACGCCGATGCGCGTCCAATATGGTGGTGATCGCGTCGTTCATGGGATCAAAAATCGCTTGTCTGCGCTGGGTATGTTCTCGTGCACTGAGCCCGGCATTGCCGGGAACGCGGACGCCATCGCTGATCTCAGGCACGGAGCTTTCCGAACCCGGTGGTCGGTTGCAATCGATTACGAGCCGACTGTAACGCTGGATGATCAGCGGACAGCTCAGATGGTCCGAAATCGCGCGGGCCAGGGCCTCCGCCCCGATATCCCAGCCAATGTGTCGATCAATCGCGCCATCGGGCAAGCCAAGCCCGTTCAGCGCCTGAGGCACCGCCTGGCCTGCATGCTCGCACAACAGCAGGAAAGGCGACGCGGCCTGCGCATGACAAATTTCCACCGGTGGCGGGTCACTCGCACTCAGCAGGCTTCCCTGTCCGGCATGCCCGGATATAGGGGCGTCAATGACGTTTGATCGACTCACGGCCACTCCCCAATGATGCTGGAATTAGACGAATGAGAAATTCCAAAGTCAAGCATTTCAAGTTGACTGAAAGAAAATTTTCATAAACGCTTATGTGGCAACCGGAGCAACTGCGTGACAAGCGTGCGGATCAGACAGAAGATTGAGCAAGCATCCGATGCCTTCACCGCGGGCGAACGCAAGCTGGCGGCTGCGATCCTGTCGGACTATCCCTATGCGGGCCTGTCCTCCATTCAGGATCTCGCCGAACGGTCGGAGGTGTCAGCACCATCAATCTCGCGTTTCATGGCCAAGATCGGGTTATCGGGGTATCAGGAATTTCAGCGCTCCCTGATTGCAGAGTTAAAGGACGGGGATCGTAGCCCCGTGGAGGTGCATGAACGCGGCCGCCATATCGAAGGGGCTTATCTGTCCGATTTCCTCGCCAAGGCAAGCACGCAGATGGCGATTGCAGGGGACGCCATAACCGAAGAGCAGTTCAACCGCGTCTGCAATCTGCTCGCCAGCCCCAAGCACAGCGTTTACGTGATCGGCGGCCGGATCAGTGACACGATCGCGGCGCATCTGTCCTTTCATCTGCGCCAAGTTCGGCGGGGCGTGTTTCACCTGCCGTCGGACCCAGAGACCTGGCCCGAATACCTGTTGCGGATGAGGGTGGGTGATCTCTTTTTCATCGTTGATTTCCGCCGTTACCAGACCTCGCTCGCGTCTCTTGCGGGATTGGCACGTGATGAACGCGGTGCCCGCGTCATCGTCATGACCGACAAATGGATTTCACCCGTTGCACGCCATGCCACTGACATTCTGCCCGTTCCGATCGAATCCGGTACGTTATGGGATACGTACTCCTCCGCCCTCGCCATCACCGAAGCCATCGTCACCCGCATCGCCGAAGACAATTGGGAACACACTCGAACCCGGATTGAGAGCTGGGACACCCTGCGCGTCACTACGAAGGATACTACGGAATGACTCCGATGCCCCTGATTTTCGCCGCCACCTGCGACATTGCGGGCAAGGTGCGCGGCAAGGCCTTTCCCGCTGATCAGCTTGAAAAGCGTCTCAGTCGCGGCGTGGGCTGGGTGCCGACGAATGTGCAGATCACCTGTTTTGACGGCATCGGGGAAAGCCCCTTCGGGTCCTTGGGGGATCTGTTGCTGGTCCCCGATCCGGCCTGCGAAGTGAAGATCGGTTTTGGTGACAAAAGGCCCGAACATTTCATGTTGGGCGATATCATGACGCTTGACGGTGACCCGTGGGCGTTCTGCACGAGGCAGGTCTTGCGCGATGCGCTGGACCGTTTGCACCGCTTGAGCGGCGCGCGTCTGCTTTCCGCCTTTGAGCATGAATTTCAACTGAAAGGCACAGGCATACCCAACGAGGGCTTCGGTCGGAACGCATTTGAAAACCAACGCGCATTGCTCGAAACCCTGATGGGCGCGCTGAAGGCGGCGGGCCCGACCCCAGACAGCATCATGAAGGAGTATGGGCCCAACCAATTTGAGGTTGTCGTCGCCCCAGAGATCGGCATCAAAGCCGCCGATATTGCCGTGATCCTGCGTGAGGTGACCCGCTCCACCGCCCGGCAGATGGGCGAGGAAGCCACCTTTGCTCCAATCCTTGATACCGCCTCGGTCGGGAATGGTGTCCACATCCATCTGAGCTTTCAGGACGACGATGGCAAACCGCTCACCTACGACGAAAATGGTGCTTGTGGCATGTCGGACCTCACGGACGCATTTGCCGCGGGTGTGTTGAAATACATGCCGGGTATTTTGGCGCTCACTGCACCTTCGGTGGTGTCATATGAGCGGCTGACGCCGCATCGCTGGTCTGCGGCTTACAACAATCTCGGCTTCCGCGACCGGGAAGCCTCGCTGCGGATATGTCCCGTGACGGCAAAAGATCCGGCCTCGATCGCCAGGCAATTCAATATCGAATACCGCGCCGCAGATGCCGCAGCCTGCCCGCATATGGCATTGGCGGCGCTGGTCCATGCGGGATGTCAGGGGATCGAAGAGGGGCTGCGCGCGCCCGCCGCCACGGCAGATGACCTGTCGCTCTTGTCACCTGACGATCTGGCGGCGCGCGGGTTCACGCGCCTGCCCGAAACGCTGGAAGCGGCCCTGGACGCCTTTGCGGGCAATGCCACGGTCACCGGCTGGTTCCCCGCGCAATTCGCGGACATCTACCGCGCCCACAAGGAAGCCGAGATTGCGCATGTCGCCGACATGGATACGCCCACCAAATGCGCCGCATATGCCGAAACCTATTAGGGCGGGCAGATGAAACTGGCGCTTTGGCAGATGCAGCCGCGTTCAGGCATCGATGCCGCGTTGGACGCATTGGCCCATGGTGCCCGAACCGCCGCGTCTGAGGGTGCCGATCTGTTGGTAACGCCGGAGATGCATCTGGGTGGCTACAATATCGGCGCAGAGGGGCAATTTGCCTATAATGGCCCGTTCTGCGTCACGAGGCCCGATGGCACCGACCTCGCGCGGGGGGCGGATATTTGTGAAACCCTGTTGGCAATACTGGACCGAGGGGCACTGAACAACGCAGGCGAAGCACAGCCCCATCTGACCGACCATCGTGCTGATTTCTGCGGAGGCCTTCCATGAAACCTGTCACGGTCTTTGGTCCCGACTTCCCTTTTGCCTATGACGACTGGATCAAACATCCCGGCGGGTTGGGATCGTTGCCCCGGAAAGCCCATGGGGCGAAGGTTGCCATCGTCGGAGCGGGGGCCGCTGGCGTTATCGCCGGCTATGAGTTGATGAAGCTGGGCCTGCGCCCGATCCTGTTTGAAGCCGGTCAATTCGGGGGGCGTCTACGCTCGCAGGCTTTCGAAGGGACCGACGACGTGATTGCTGAGCTGGGCGGCATGCGTTTTCCTGTCTCCGGCACCGGGTTCTACCACTATGTCGATCTGCTGGGTCTTCAGAGCAAACCATTTCCCAATCCGCTGACCCCGGCTGCTGGATCGACCGTGATCGATTTGCTGGGCAAGACCTACTATGCTGAGACGTTGCAGGATCTCCCCCCGCTCTTTCAAGACGTCGCCAAAGCCTATGACGCGGCACTCGAAGAGGGCGCGAGCTTCGCTGCGCTCAAACAAGCAATCCGCGACCGCGATGCTCCGCGGATCAAGGAAATCTGGAACCCCCTCGTCTCGACCTGGGATGAACGCACATTCTACGACTTTGTCGTTTCGTCGGATGCTTTCCAGCAACTCTCCTTCCACCACCGCGAGGTCTTCGGGCAGGTGGGGTTTGGTACCGGCGGATGGGACAGCGACTTTCCCAATTCCATGCTTGAGATTCTACGCGTCAATGTCACGGAATGCGATGACCACCAGCGATACATTGTCGGCGGGGTCGAACAGGTGCCGCGCCGCCTTTGGCAACACCTGCCCGACCAGCTTGCACACTGGCCCACCGGCACGACCCTCTGCAGCCTGAATGGCGGCGCCACCCGCGCCGGGGCCAAACGTATCCGGCGGTTGGATGATACCCAAATTGAGGTCACGGATAGCTGGGGTCGTACCGAAGCATTCGACGCCGTGCTCATCACCTGCCAGACACATCTGCTGACCACCCAGATCGAAACAGAGGAATCCCTCTTTTCACAAGACCTCTGGATGGCGCTGGACCGCACCCGCTACATGCAATCGGCCAAGACCTTCGTGATGGTCGATCGCCCATTCTGGCTTGACAAGGATCCGGCGACCGGGCGCGACATGATGTCAATGACCCTCACGGACCGGATGACACGCGGAACGTATCTCTTCGACAATGGCCCGGACAAGCCTTCGGTCATCTGCCTTAGCTATGCCTGGATGACCGACGCGCTTAAGGTTCTCCCCCTGCCCGTGGAGCAGCGCGTGCACCTGGCGCTGTCCGCGCTTGCGAAGATTTACCCCGATGTCGATATCCGCGACCATATCATGGGCGATCCGATCACGGTCAGCTGGGAAGCGGACCGCAATTTCCTCGGTGCCTTCAAAGGCGCGTTGCCGGGGCATTACCGCTACAACCACCGCATGTTCGGTCACTTCATCCAACGTTCGATGCCACCCGCCGAGCGTGGCATCTTCATCGCCGGCGATGGGGTAAGCTGGACACCGGCTTGGGTCGAGGGGGCGGTTCAAACCGCGTTGAATGCTGTTGCAGGCATCATCACGCATTTCGGCGGCAGCGCCGCGCTGGACAATCCATCACCGGTCGACGCCTACGCACGGCATGGACCAATCCGGCTGGGTGATTAACGTTCGACACGCTTTTGGAACACTCGTCGCATCAACGGAGGATCATCATGAGCTGCAATCACACGATCCACAAACACCATCACCATTTGGGATGGGACAATACGATCGAACCTGTCCTCAGTGTTACACCGGGCCAGACCATCGCAGTCGAAACGATTGATTCTTCGGGCGGACAATTGCACGCGGAAGCTACCCTTAGTGACCTGCAAGCCCTCGATTTCGACAAAGTGAACCCTGTTACCGGGCCAATCTTTATTGAGGGGGCAGAGCCAGGAGACGCGGTTGCAATCACCTTCAATGAACTCCATGCCTCGGGTTGGGGATGGACGGCCAACATCCCGGGCTTCGGGCTTTTGGCAGATGACTTCCCCGATCCCGCCCTGCATGTCTGGGCGTATGACATCGGCCTTGCGAAACCCGCCGTTTTTTCGCCCTTTGGTCAAGTGGCGCTGAAACCCTTCGTCGGTACGGTCGGATTGGCACCCGCCGAAGCCGGACAACACAGTGTCGTGCCGCCCCGCCGGGTGGGCGGCAACCTCGACATCCGCGACAACTGCCAAGGTTCAACGCTCTATCTGCCGGTCGAAGTGGCGGGCGGCCTGCTGTCGCTGGGCGACACCCACGCCGCCCAAGGCGACGGAGAGATTTGCGGCACCGCCATCGAAAGCCCGATGGAGGTCGAGATCAAAGTCGATCTGATCAAAAACGCAGAACTCCAGTTTCCCCGCCTGGAAACCAGCGGCCCGGTCACCAACCACATCGACAAGCAAGGCTACCGCGTCACGACCGGCATCGGCCCCGACCTGATGCAATCGGCGCGCGATGCCGTACGCCAGATGATCGACTGGATTTGCGCAACCGCAAAGATTTCACCGGTCGAGGCTTATATGCTGTGCAGTGTCTCAGGTGACCTGCGGATTTCAGAAATCGTGGACATGCCCAATTGGGTTGTGAGCTTCTACTTTCCGAAATCGGTGCTGGGGTGAACCCGATAAGTCGACTTTTGCGACCCCCACATCGTGGCGATGCGCTACGGCCCGTTTCGACCCAGCTTTCGGCTCGCGCAATTTCGTCCGCCTCCGCCTTCGAAGGAAGTCTGGCGCAATCGCGGAAAAATGCTTGGCAGGTTCGCGTACGGATTAGCGCTACTGACTGGTTTGCGCTGAAAACTGGCCAGTCCTTCCTCGACAGTTGATGATCGAACCATTGATGAGTTCATCGCCCGGAAGGGCACGATCCGGTTAATCATCGCTCCCAGTCTCGCTAGGCCCAGAGCAAGCGCGCGGGCGATCATGCGGTCTTTGCCTCCCGGCGATCACGCATTCCGACCTGCGGTGTCAGTGCCCTGCGCAAAGCCCGAGATACTGCGGAAATTGTCAGCGTCGTGCCGGTCATGATCGGATTGGCGCCTTTCAGCCTTGCCCTGATGCCTCGCACAGCGACCGCAAGGGCCGATGTGAAATCAGCGCCCCGCCAGTTCCGATGATGATGGCGGCACAGACCAGATTGGCGACGTCATCTTGACACAAACCTTATGGCATCTACATTTAGGATTATTCCTAAATGAAAGTTGGAACATGAAAAATCACGCACATGGTAGCCTGGCACATTTCGAAATTGTGGGGGGCGATGCAGCGCAGATGGGCCATTTTTATGCTGGATTGTTCGATTGGAAGATCGTCCCCAAAGGTCCGGGTTACGCGTTGATCGAAACGCCCGATGATGGGCCAAACGGCGCCATCGTCGAAATGGAAACATCGTCTATCACGATGGGCATCACTGTAAAAAATCTTGCTGAAACACTGTCGAAAGCGGAGAAATCGGGCGGCACGGTCACCATGCCGGTGACCGACAACGGATGGGTTAAGAAAGCACAAATTACAGACCCGTCCGGAAATGTGGTCACACTGATCGAACTTTGAGCCACCTTTTGAATGATGAAGTCCTGCGGGCACTCTCGCACGCGGAACGCCGCCGCTTGCTCAGAATGTGTCGAACCACTGCAGTCTCAGCCGGTGATCTTGCGGCAGATGCGGGCATGTCCGCGGCCTCGGTCTCTGAACATTTGAAGGTCTTGCGGAAAACAGAACTAGCCATTGTCGAAAAGCAGGGGAAGTTCTGGTTCTACAAGACGAATGTGACGTTTCTGGAAACGGTCCTCGCCTCGCTTCAAGAGGAGCTGCTATACGGGCGCGGCACCGACATACCAAACTGACACCACGCGCGACCGGTTTGCCCGAAGACTTTTTGAGACAAACCCGGCCTTAAGCCAAGTATGCGCTCCTGACCGCCGCATAGCTATAACCTCTTCATCAGACAGCCCGTCCATCAGGATCGTCAGAATTTCCGTCCGTCCTGCGCAACATTCGACAAGGATCGTCCGCCCCGCATCAGCGACTGATATCTCCACGTTCGGCTACCGCCTTTATGAACGTGTTTCCCGCCTGTCGCAGCATCCGGTCCATCAGTGACATCGCCTGATGCCACGCAAGTGTTGCATGAAACCCAATGGGGTTCCCATCAGTCATCAGCTATATTGACGAACTGAAAGGGGGCTCCGGTTACATGGGGATGCACTGGAAACCGAAATCGTGAATATGTTCCGGCAGCGGTGCACTTACTTGCATATTGGGTCCGCGCGCGGTTTCAGATGTTTTCTGCTGTCGCAATTTTCCGAATGGCCACGAAAAAACAGGTCCAACCAAAGAGGAAATCACTGATGTCAGTTGCACAGGCAAAGCCGCCGTGAATGATCGTCAAGCGGGTGCCATCCGCTTCATCTAACAAGATCGATTTCGTTTGCTGAGTGTTGTTGTCTTCGTCGCCACGCCAGTCAGGCTAGCAACGATCAGACACTCGTTCTCACGCATATCAAGAATTTACGTCGGTCCTGGTGCCCGCCCGAGGCTATATCTGCCGCCGGGCCTTGGTTCCCCATACGCCTCAGCCCCAGACCATTGCCCCACAAGGGCAGGGTCTATCGATGCACGATGCGACGTGCCCGAAATCTGCTCTGATCAAGGTACACTAAACTGTCCCTTTGGCGCGGCTGTCAGACATGATGCGAATTCTCTCCGGCGTTCTCTGAGGAAGGTCGAAAGCCTCCAGCGCGAGATCGGGTCTTTGGTCCTCACTCAGAGCTTCGCTTCACCTGACCGCGCTTCCGTTTAAGGCGGCGACTGAACTCTTTCCCGTATTCCTCATTGACATGGAGGGCGCGAGTTATGGTGATCTCCCGATCAGACGTCTTGAGTGATTTTCAGATTTTCTCCACCCGCAAGTTCTTATGAAGTTCTTTGAAAATTTGGCTTCAAACACAAAATCGCTCCCCTCTGAGAAAGACTATCGTCGACTGGTTTGAACAGCCAATTCGGATCGAGCAGTCTACTGTAACAGTCTCTGGATCACACGCGATCGCCCGCCTCCAAGTTGCTGGCGTTAAATTTGGATTTTTGGTTGATGGCGGAGACGAAGGGATTCGAACCCTCGAACGAGTTACCCCGTTACTCCCTTAGCAGGGGAGCGCCTTCGACCACTCGGCCACGTCTCCGCCGACGCTTAAACACCGTCTTTCGGGGGATGACAACCGCCTTCGCGTCAAATGCGGGCAGAGCATGTCGTCGAAGCGCTTGCGGGGCCCGCGCGCCACGTGCAGCCCAGACCCCAAACCGCCTCAGCCGAAAATGAACTCGTCAGCATCCAGACGATCCGCGTTCTTGCCGACCAGCGTAATGACGGTGTCACCAAGATCGATGATGACGTCGTTGCCAACCTGGTTCAGATGATCGTGCGCCAGGTCTTCGAAACCGGTCGCAAGTGTCACATCGCTGAGGTCGATCACATCGCCCGAGGCGATGTTGAAGCCGATTATTCTGTCGGCGCCATCGCCATCTGCGAATACAAACACGTCGTTGCCGCCGCCACCGATCAGCGCATCATTGCCCATGCCGCCGACCAGAATGTCCGCGCCTGCATTGCCGACCAGCCTGTCGTCGCCAACACTGCCGAAGAGCATGTCATCTCCGTCGCCGCCCTTCATTGTGTCATTCGCGCCGCCACCAAGCAGCAGATCATCGCCGCGCTGACCCTTCATGACATCGGCACCGCCCTTGCCCTTGCCCACGTCATCGCCCGAACCGAGGTTGATGACATCCGCGCCGCCGCCGCCTTTGACGCTGTCGCTGCCGCCGCCGGCATTGATATCATCGCGACCACCGCCGCCGTTCAACATGTCATCGCCGCCACCGCCCCTGATCACATCTGAACCACCGCCAGCATTAACGCGGTCGTCGCCCCCATCCGCGATCAGTCGGTCCGCACCACCACCGCCGGAGATCGTGTCATTGCCGCCGCCGCCAAGCACGGTATCGTTTCCGCCATCGCCTGCGATGCGATCATCGCCCTGGCGGCCGCGTATCATGTCATTGCCGCCAAATCCCGACAGCAGGTCCGCATCCGCACTGCCCGTCAGATCATCATTCCCCTCAAACAGGATGCCCTGCACCGAATTCGGATTATCGATGTAGCGCTGGGCATTGTCGCCATCGATCAGGAAATCATCGAGGCGAAACAGCAACGAGCCATCATCACGGGTAAACAGGAACTCGTTGAAAGACGGTCTTTGCGACAGCAGATCCGCGCCCTTGAAGGCGATGAGGATCGGGCCGTAATCCGCTGCGTCCACACCCGCGACCAGCTCGTTCTGAGATTGCGATACAAGCCGCTCGTTTCGCGTCTTTCCGATCATGAAATCATTGATGAATGTCAATGATACGTTGGAAAAAAGCCGCGCCAAAATTTACCCCTCATCTTACAAAAATGCCCACTCCACCGGAATTGCATGCGTCCTTTCCGGAAGCTTGTCAATGTGCCGGACGAGCCTTGACGCCACCCTTTGATGGCCACAGTTTAGCGGCTGACACAGATACGGAAGGGTAGACATGGCACCGCGATATTCGCCCCGCGACATGCTGGAGAAGCTGGTGGCATTTCCCACCGTGTCCCGCGACAGCAATCTGCCGCTGATCGATTTTGTGGAGGAGTATCTGACCAGCCATGGTGCGATCTGTCGCCGGGTCTATGATCCGACCGGCCAGAAGGCCAATCTCTATGCACTGATCGGGCCGGAGGTCGAAGGCGGCGTCGTCCTCTCCGGCCACACCGATGTTGTGCCGGTCGACGGGCAGGACTGGTCCACCGATCCCTTTGCCCTGACGGAGCGCGATGGAAAACTGTTCGGGCGCGGCACCTGCGACATGAAGGGTTTCAACGCTCTGGCACTCGCAATGGTGCCGCAGATGATCGAAGCTGGGATCAAGCGCCCGGTGCAGATCGCGCTGTCCTATGACGAGGAAGTCGGCTGCATCGGTGCGCCGTTCATGATCAAGGAAATGCGCGAAACCATGCCGCCCGCCGGTGCCGTTATCGTCGGTGAACCTTCGATGATGAAGGTCGTCACCCAACACAAGGGCTCGGTCGGCTTTATCACGCGGGTCCACGGGTTCGAGGTACATTCATCGCTGATGCATGAAGGCGTATCAGCGGTAATGACCGCCGCCCGGCTCATCAACTGGCTGCATGAACGCACGCAGGAGAATATTGCGAACCACGACCCGTCATCACCGTTTCATCCCCCTTTCACCACGCTGCACAGCGGCACCATCAAGGGCGGCACTGCCGGTAACATCACTGCCAAGGATTGCGAGTTCCTGACCGATATCCGGGTCTGTCCGCCAGAGGAGCCCGCCGACTGGGCGAACCGCTACAGGGCATTTGCCGCCGAAATCGATGCAGAGATCAAGGCCATCCGCCCAGAAGCGCGGATCGAGATCATCGATCGCATGATGAACCCCCCCTGCCGCAAGGAAGAGGGCGGCGAGGCAGAGATGCTGGCCCGTGCCCTGACCGGCGACAATTCAGAAAACGTCGTATCCTACGGCACCGAGGCCGGGCAATTTCAGGACGGCGGTTATTCGACCTGTATCTGCGGGCCAGGGTCGATCGAGCAGGCGCATCAGCCGAATGAGTTTATCACCGTCGAACAACTTGATGCGGGCGAGGTGTTCATGCGCCGCTTGATTGAGCGGCTCGCCGCCTGATGCCAATCGTCAACCGGATCGCCGATCTGCAGCCCGATATGGTCGAATGGCGCCATGACTTTCATCGCCATCCGGAATTGTCATTCGACGTTCACAGAACCGCCGGGATCGTGGCCGACAGGCTGCGCGCCTTTGACTGCGACGAAGTGGTCGAAGGGATCGGACAGACCGGCGTTGTCGGCATCATTCGGGGGCGCGCATCCGCATCAGGCAAGGTCATCGGTCTTCGATCCGACATGGATGCACTGCCGATACCGGAAGTAACGGGCGCGGACCATGCCTCCACCATCCCCGGCAAGATGCATGCCTGCGGGCATGACGGACATATGGCGATGCTGCTGGGCGCTGCGCGCTACCTGGCTGAGACGCGCAATTTCGATGGCAGCGTCGCGGTGATCTTTCAGCCCGCCGAGGAAGAGGGCGGCGGCGGCGAGAAGATGGTCGAGGACGGGATGATGGACCGCTTCGGCATCACCGAAGTCTATGGCATGCACAATATGCCCACCCTGCCCGTGGGTGCCTTCGCGATCCGATCCGGACCGACACTGGCTTCGACCGACGAGTTCACCATTACGATCACCGGCAAGGGCGGCCACGCGGCGAAACCGCATCTGAATATCGACACCACGCTGATCGCAAGCCAGATCATCATCGGTGCACAATCCATCACGTCGCGCAATCTCGATCCCGCGCAAATGATGGTCGTATCAATCTGCTCTCTCTCGACCGAGGGCGACAGCCACAACGTCATACCGAACACGGCGGCGCTGACCGGCACGGTGCGGTGCTATTCGGAAGAAAACCGCGCTATGGCGCGCGAGCGGCTGGACGCCATTGTCCACAACACCTGCGCCGGGTTCGGGGCGACGGCGGATGTGCACTGGACCCGCGGCTATCCCGCGATGATCAATGCCCATGATCAGGCGACATTCGCTGCCGACATCGCCGATGAAGTCGCGGGAGGGTGCCTGCGCGACATCCCGTCCAATCTCGGCGCTGAAGATTTCGCCTATATGTTGGAGGTGCGGCCCGGCGCGATGATCATGGTCGGCAATGGCGACAGCGCCGAATGTCATCATCCGGCCTATGATTTCGCGGACGAAACAATGCCTGCCGGTGCCTCCTTCTGGGTCCGGCTGGCCGAACGCGCGATGCCGCTGGAGGACTGAGACCATGCCGATCATCAACTCCATTGCAGGAATGAAGGACGAAATCACCGCCTGGCGGCGGGATTTTCATGAGCATCCGGAGTTGATGTACGATGTCCACCGCACCGCCGGGATCGTCGCTGATAAGCTGCGCGCCTTTGGCTGCGACGAGGTTGTCGAAGGAATTGGCCAGACCGGTGTCGTCGGCGTCATTCGCGGCAAAGGTACAAGCGGCAGCGGCACCATCCGCACCATCGGACTGCGCGCTGACATGGACGCCCTGCCGATTGAGGAGGTCACAGATGTCGAATACGCCTCCAAAACCCCAGGCAAGATGCATGCCTGTGGCCATGACGGGCATACGGCGATGCTGCTCGGCGCCGCGAAGTATCTGGCGGAGACGCGCAATTTCTCCGGCACCGCCGTTGTGATCTTTCAGCCCGCCGAAGAAGGCGGCGCTGGCGGCAAGGCGATGGTGGATGATGGCTTGATGGACCGCTTTGCCATTGATGAGGTCTACGGCATGCACAACATGCCGGGCTATCCGGTGGGGGAGTTCGCGATCCGCTCTGGCGCGCTCCTCGCCTCCACGGACGAGTTCACGATCGTCATACGCGGCAAGGGTGGCCATGCCGCCATGCCCCATCTGGCCGTCGATCCGACCCATGCCGCCGCACAATGCGTAATCGCGCTGCAATCGGTGTCCTCGCGCAATCTCGATCCGGCGCATGCGATGGTGCTCTCGGTTACGTCGTTTGAGACTGACACGACAGCGGCCAACGTGATCGCCGATACGGTTCAACTGCTCGGCACCGTACGCTGCCAGTCGCATGAGGATCGCGCCATGGCGAAGGCGCGGCTGTTCGCGCTGGTCGAGAGCACCGCCGCCGCCTTCGGTGCCACCGCAGAGATCGAGTGGGAGGACGGCTATCCCCCCACCATCAACACCCATGATCAGGCGATGTTCGCCGCCGATGCCGCCGACGACGTCGCCGGCGGGTGCCTGCGCGACATCCCGCCGATCATGCCGGGCGAGGATTTCGCCTATATGCTGGAAGCCAGGCCCGGTGCCATGATATTCATCGGCAATGGTGATACCGCCCAGTGCCATCATCCCGCCTACGATTTTGCAGATGATGCGATCCCCGCCGGTGCTTCCTTCTGGGCACGGCTCACCGAACGCGCGCTGCCGCTGACCTGAGGAGTAGACGCAATGCCCACGATCAACCGTTTTGCCGACCTGCATGAAGAGATCACCGCATGGCGACGGGACATTCACGAAAACCCTGAATTGCAGTTTGACGTCCACCGCACCGCCGGACTGGTCGAGCAAAAGCTGAAGGAATTCGGCTGCGACGAGGTCGTGCCCGGCATCGGCAAGACCGGCGTCGTGGGCGTGATCAAGGGCAAGGGGGGCGGCGATCGCGTCATCGGTCTGCGCGCCGATATGGATGCGCTGCCGATTGAAGAACAGACCGGCGTGCCCCATGCCTCCAAAACCCCCGGCAAGATGCACGCCTGCGGCCATGACGGCCATACCGCGATGCTGCTGGGCGCGGCCAAGTATCTGGCCGAGACGCGCAATTTCGACGGCACCGCAGTCGTGATCTTTCAGCCCGCTGAAGAAGGCGGCGGCGGCGGGCGCGAAATGGTGAATGACGGTATGATGGACCGGTTCGGCATTCAGGAAGTCTATGGCATGCACAACATGCCCGGCATTGCCGAAGGTGACTTCGCCATTCGCCCCGGCCCCATGATGGCCGCCGCCGATCTTTTCGAGATCGAGGTTGTCGGCAAGGGCGGCCATGCCGCAATGCCCCACAAGGCGGTCGATACCACGCTGGTCGCCGCGCATATCATGACGGCGCTGCAGTCGATTGCCTCGCGCAATCTCGATCCGGTCGATTCGCTGGTGATCTCCGTCACCTCGTTCCAGACCGAAACCAAGGCCTACAACGTGATCCCTGACAGTGTTCAGATGAAGGGAACGGTGCGGACGTACGAGACAGAGGTGCAGGACATGGCGGAGGCGCGCATGGGTGCCATTGCCGAAAACGTCGCTGCTGCCTTTGGTGCGACAGCCAAGCTGAAATACATCCGCAACTATCCCGCAACGGTCAATTCGGACGACCATACCGCACGCGCCGCCGATGTGGCTGAGCGGATCGTTGGCGAGGGGCGCGTTGACCGCACCACCCCCGCTGTCATGGGTGCCGAGGATTTCAGCTTCATGCTGAACGCCCGGCCCGGTGCCTTCATCTTCATCGGCAACGGCAACACCGCTTCGGTCCACCACCCCGAATACGACTTCAATGACGACATCATCCCCGTCGGTTGCACCTATTGGGCAAAACTCGTCGAAGAACTTATGCCCGCCGCCTGATTCCGAGCCCCCCCGATCCCGAGCCCCGTAGGGTGGGCTTAAGCCCACCCTACCGCCCATCCCTATGGCGCAAGATACCTGGCCAGTATATGGCGGCGACATGAACCATGATGTCATCGTCATCGGTGCTGGTGCCGCCGGCATGTTCGCCGCCATTGAGGCCGCCAAACGCGGTCGCGATGTGCTGGTCCTCGACCATGCCCGCAAACCCGGCGAGAAGATCCGCATCTCCGGCGGCGGGCGCTGCAATTTCACCAATCTGCATACCTCGCCCACCAATTTCCTCTCCGAGAACCCGCGCTTTTGCATCTCTGCGCTTCGCCGCTATGACCAGCATGACTTCACCGCGCTGGTCGATGCGCATGGCATCGCCTATCACGAGAAGACCCTTGGTCAGCTCTTTTGCGACGGCAAATCCACCGCCATCATCGACATGCTCCTCACCGAAATGCGGGACGCGGGCGCGACGCTGCGCCTTTCGCAAACGGTCGAGGCGGTCAGCCTCGATGACGACGGATTTCACCTGCGCATGGCCGAGAGCACGCTAACCGCAGGTGCGCTGGTCATCGCGACCGGGGGCAAGTCGATCCCGAAGATGGGGGCCACGGGCTTTGGTTACGATATCGCCGCGCAGTTCGGTCTGAAGCTGGTGGAGACGCGGCCCGCGCTGGTGCCCTTCACCCTCTCACCCGATCTTCTGGACCGGTTCAAGCCGCTGGTCGGTGTCGCAGCCCCCGTCACCGCGATGGCGGGCGCAGGCGGCTTTGAGGAAGCGATGCTGTTCACCCATCGAGGCCTTTCCGGCCCGGCGATGTTGCAGGTTTCCTCCTATTGGCGGGAGGGGGAGGCGATCCGCATCGCCTTTGGCGGCAGCGATGCCATCATTGCCGCGCTCAAAACCGCTCGCCAGACCAATGGTCGGCAAGCGCTGCAAACCGCGCTCGCAACCTTCCTGCCAAAGGCGCTGGCCCAAATGTTTGGCGAGCATCTCAGCGACGGGCGCAACATTGCCGATCTCTCTGACAAGAGGCTGGCGACCATCGCAGGCGAGCTGTCGCACTGGCAGGTCAAACCTGTGGGCACCGAAGGCTATCGTACCGCCGAGGTTACGCTTGGCGGGATCAGCACGGATGAACTGGACAGCAAGACGATGGAGGCGAGATCCGTACCCGGCCTCTATTTCATCGGCGAGGTCGTGGACGTGACCGGCTGGCTTGGCGGGTACAACTTCCAATGGGCCTGGTCATCGGGTTGGGCGGCGGGGCAGGCGGTCTGACCAAGCAGCCAGACCACCCTTCAAGACCAGCTCAGGCCGCTTTTGGCAAGGTCGCCGACAGGGCACAGGTCGCCAGCGCTGCGCGGGCGGCCTCCTGCCCTTTCAGGACGAAATGCTCCTGAAAGAAGCTTTCATGGGCTTCGGTCTCCTGAAAATGATGCGGGGTCAGCACGACGGAGAAGATCGGCGTCTCCGTCGCCAATTGTGCCTGCATCAGGCCGCCCACGACGGTTTCAGCAACAAAGTCATGGCGGTAGATGCCGCCATCGACCACGAAGGCCGCGCCGATGATCCCGTCATATTGTCCTGAGCGGGCGAGCCGCTGAGCCGTCAGCGGGATCTCGAACGCGCCGGGCACATCGAACACATCGGTGATGGCCGTGGCATTGGTGCGCCGTGCGATCTCGTCCAGAAATCCGATGCGGGCCTGATCGACGATCCGATCATGCCAGCGGGCCTGGATGAAGGCAAAGCGAAGTGTGGTTGTAGTTTCGGTGCTCTGATCCATTGTCAGCTCCCGTTAGAGAAGCGTTGAATCAAGGCGACGAGCAGGCGCGCGAAGGCCGTGAGGCCACCGCACGCTTCACCCGTTCTCTCTCATCCGGACTGTGACCGTCGGCTCCGGGATCTCACCGGATCTGCTGACCCAAGTCCCTTGCGGGACGAGGCGCTCGCGGGCTCATGGCGTCTGCCATTTACCGCCGGTGGGGAATTTCACCCCGCCCCGAGAACGCGTCGCCCGACCATCGGGCGACACCGTCAAGGTAGCGCAGCACGCGCAGTCGCGCAATCAGCCGACTTCAAACTGATAGGTTTCCGGCACGTAATGAAACCCGTCGCCCTTCGCCTCCAGATAACCGAGCGCAGGGAAGGGCATGTGATAACCGGTGAACGGGATCTTGTCCGCGGCGATCATGCCGAGAATGCGTTTGCGCGATGCGACAGCCTTTTCCTTGTCGCCGTCAAAGCGGACATGCCAGTCCGGACGCTGGAGCGAGACGACGAAATGGTTCGCCAGATCCGCGATCAGCATCAGGCGCTGACCCTCGCTTTCGATGTGAAAGCCGAGCATGCCTGGCGTATGACCAAACGCATCAACCGCATCAATGCCGGAGGCGATGCTCTCACCCGGTTTGATGAACGACATCTGGTCACGCAGCGGCACCACGTTGGATTGGGTCAGCTTGGCCACCCGCTCCGTCCCGCCGGTCAATTTGTCCTCAGCGGACCAGAAATCATACTCCTCGGCGGCGGTAACGTACTTCGCATTGGGGAAGGCTGGCGCGCCGCCTTCCATCAAGCCGCCGATATGATCGGGGTGGAAATGGGTGATGACGACCACATCGACATCCTCCGGCGCATAACCGGCCGCAGCCAGTTGCGGGCGCAGATTGCCGCGACCGGGGCGCGCGCCTTCGCCATTGCCGGTGTCAAAGAGCACAAGCTGAGTGCCGGTATTCACGAGAACGGGCGTGAAGGAGATTTCCATCTTGTCCGTCGGCAGATCGTTGGCCGCCGCGAGTGCCTGCACATCTGCCGCATCGGCATTCTCGCCGAAGATCGGATGGGGGCCATCGAAGACCACCGCGCCATCCATTATGGTGGTGACCTCAAAACTACCGAGGGTCACGCGGTTGATCATGGGGCGCAGGGGGCCGAGCATCGGCGCGGCGGCAAAGGACGGACTGGACGCCATCGCAAGACCGCCGGTCAGCGCGGTGCGGCGGGTGATGATTGTGGATCGGGTCATGTCGTTCTCCATCGGATGAATGAACAATAAGGTAGCCCGACAGAGAATTTGGCGAGTTCACAATCGCGCAAACTGAAACGGACGCGTCAATCGAATACCCCGGTGATACGGGCAATCACCATGAAGGCGCGGCCCGTTCGCGTGTTGGCCACGTCGAGGATCATCGCATCGCGACCGAGTTCGCGCATCATGCGTTCCAGCAGCCGGTCGAACCGGCGCAGGAAGTGCAACGCTGCGTCCCGAAAAACGGAATCATTGCGCAGCCGTCCCCGGGTGATCGCCAGCGCAACCTCATCGGTCACCCCGCCAATGGGCGACATCCGCCGACCGCGCGTGCCCTCCGCGTACTCCATCCATAATTCCAGGGGCGCGATTTCCGGCTCCAGGTCCTCCATGTAGAGACCATCTTCGGCCAGCAGCGTCAGCGCATCCTCCGCCGCCTGCAGCAGCTCGGCGAATTCGCGGTCAGTCACGACATTGCGCAGGGTTTCAAACCCTTGCTTGTCCGACGCATCGCGCGGGAAATCGAGCGCCTGTACAACGCTGTCCCAGGGGATGCCAGCATGGTTCGCGCGGGCCACGTCGGTATCCGTACCAAAGGGCAGCGCTGGCTGCTCGCGGTCGGCACGCTGGGCCTGCCCTGTGCGCTTGGCAATGCGCCGGGCTTCGCTTTCGCGGCCCTCAATCCTGTCCATCATCGATTGCGTTTCGGCCAGCGCGCCATCGATCTGGCTCAGCGCCGCTGACAGCGCAGCCTTTTCTTCTGCCAGGGTCGAACGCGCCGCCTTGGTCAGCGCATCGGCCAGCTCCGGCGCCGCCGGGACGGAGCGTGGCAGCACCGCAACCCGTAAGGCATCGATGGCAGAGGACAGGCGCGCCGTCTCCACCCGTATCTCCTCTGCCTTGTAGGCGAGGAGCGCACCGTAGAAAAAGAGCGTGATGGGTGCCAGCGCCGCCAGGAAGAAGAGCGCGATTTCCAGTGCCGAAGCTCGTCGCGGCGTCAGTAATGCCGCCTCGAAGAACCCGAAGAACCCGGCCGCATATGCGATCACCCCGCCAAGCCAGATCACCGACAGGATACTTGCCGCGACGAAGGCACTGTTGGACGCCATCAGACGGCGTACCTGTTGTGCCGTGCCTGCCATCTTCGGCAGTTTGAATTTTTCCTTCAGAACATTCGTCATCAGGACGGCCTTACTGGCACCCATGCGCCTTATTTGAACTCCACCGACATGATCTCGTAGCTTTTGCCGCCACCCGGCGTCATCACTTCGACACTGTCACCCGTCTCCTTGCCGATCAAGGCACGCGCAAGTGGCGATTTTATGTTGAGTTTGCCGAGGGCGATGTCGGCTTCGGTCTCGCCGACGATCTGATAGGTCTTTTCCTCGTCCGTATCCTCGTCCGCGACAGTGATGGTCGCACCGAACTTGACGGTATCCCCGGTCATGCTCGACGGATCGATCACATCAGCGCGCGAGATCAAGCCCTCAAGCTCTTTCACCCGACCCTCGATGAAGGACTGACGCTCCCGCGCGGCATGGTATTCGGCGTTCTCGGAAAGGTCGCCATGCTCGCGGGCTTCGGCAATCGCGCGGATCACGTCGGGTCGCTGCACCTGTTTGAGGTCCTTGAGTTCAACATTCAGCGCTTCGTATCCTTCGGCCGTTACCGGCACTTTGTCGACCATTGCGGGTGTCCCCCGTATCGCTTCTGCTTCTCTTCACGTCAAAAAGAACGCGCGCGCCCACGCGGTTATCCGCGAGGCGCGCGCCCCTTTCAGAAATTGACCATATGATCGCGTTATACGGGATTCAAGCGGTGCTGCGTTAACCTCCCGGCAATGGTTTGGACCGATCATATATTATGAAATTTTTCAGGAGGTTCTGAATGGGCGATCGTCAGGGGATGGAGGAGATGCCTCTTCTCCATTTCAGCACTGCGACGGAGGCGTCATCGCCCGCTGCGCGACAACAGGTCGTGCCGCATTATCACAATCATCGCGAACGGCTACGGGAACGGTTTGATCTGGCTGGCTCGATCAGCATCGCCGACTATGAAATGCTGGAACTGATCCTGTTTCGCGCCATCCCCCGACGCGATGTGAAACCGCTGGCCAAGGCGCTCTTGAGCGAATTTGGCGATTTCAATCACGTCATCTCTGCACCTCCCGCCCGTTTGCACAAGGTTCAGGGCCTCGGTCGGGCGGCGGTGCGGGAGCTGAAGATCATCGAGGCCGCCGCGCACCGGCTGGCGCAGGCACGGGTTCTGGGTCGCGATGCACTGTCAAGCTGGACCGATCTGATGGCCTATTGCAAGACCGCCATGGCCCACCGCGATACGGAGGAGTTTCGGGTCCTCTACCTGGACCGCAAGAACGTCCTGATTGCCGACGAGGCGCAGGCGCGCGGCACAGTCGATCATGTGCCGGTCTATCCGCGGGAGGTCGCGAAACGGGCGTTGGAGCTGAATGCCTCCGCCATGATCCTCGTCCACAACCACCCGTCTGGCGATCCGACACCGTCACCGGCCGATATCGACATGACCCGCAAGATAGAGGCCGCGATCGGCGCGGTTGGCGTAACCCTCCACGACCATGTGGTTATCGGCAAGGAACTGGATGCCAGTTTTCGGTCTCTCGGACTGATCTGAACCTTTGGCAGGCTCAGCGTGCTATGAGCCAACGCGTTTCAGCGCGAGCGCGGCAAGAAGACCGGTCAGCGAAAGCCCCACGCTGATCCAGTAGGCCCCTGCACCGAACTGAGGATACGCAAAGGCCGCGGCAAAACTGGCGCTGGCCATGACGAGGCCGCCCGCCATCGCACCAACCATCCCCTGCGCCGTAGCGCCAAGGCTGACCGGCGAAATCCGGGCAACCTGTGCGATGGCTCCAAGAAAAGCGGCCGTGAACGTGATCGCGTGCAGCGCCTGAAGCGGCCAGAGCCAGATTTCCCCCGGGTCCCCCGTCATGCAGACCCAGCGGATCAGCCCCACACCCCCTGCAAGGGCCATCGCCCCCGCCGGGCTGAGGCGCTCGATCAACCATTTCCCGGCCACAAGCATCAAGATGACCTCAAGCAAGACCCCGATTGCCCAGAGGCCACCGATAGTCTGATCATCGATCCCCTGCGTGCGCCAGTGGATCGATCCATAGGTGTAGAGAACCGCATGCGCCCCCTGAAGCGATGCACTCGCGATCATTGTCAGGATGAACGCGGGCTTACACAGCAGTGCGCCAGCTTCCCTAAATCTGGGTTGCGGCAGGGGGATTCCGGCACCGCCCGGATGGCGTAGGCCGAGCCAGGCCAATGGCACGAAGCTGACAACAATCCACCAGAGCGCAGCATCGGAGCCATAATGCGCCACAGCGATACCGCAAAAGATGTTCGCGATCAGAAACGCCGCCGATCCGGTGCTTCGGGCCGTTGCGAATGCAAATCCGGACCGATCCGCAGCCCGCAGGGTCAGCGCATCGGCGATGGGCCCGATCCCGGCTACCGCCGCCGCTGTGACCAGCGTCGCGATCAGCAGCGGGGCGCGATGATCCACCAGCGCATGGGACGCCGCGCCCAGCACCGCGATTCCCCCCAACAACGCCAATGCACGGCGGGGGGTACCGGCGCGATCCGCTGCCCAGGGCAGCGCGACGCCCATCAGGACCCGGATTGCGACGGCCAGCGCTGTGTAGGTCCCCACCTCAGCCGCGCTCAGCCCCCAATCGGAAAGCCACAGGGGCCAGAACGGCAGATGCGCACCGAGGGCGAGGAACAAAAAGAAATAGAAGGCCGAAGAATGCGTCCAGCCGGGTCGGATCATCATAGGCCGAACGCATGGAACGGCAGATAGCGGACGAAATCACCTTCCTCCACCGAAGGGTCGCCATCGGGTAGCTCAACAAGCCCATCGGCCCAGACCAACCCACGTATCAGTCCCGATCCCTCATTCGCGAAGGTCTCTACGCTCCCATCGGGGGCGAGGCGCGCGCGCAGATACTCACGCCGCCCCTGCTTGCGCTTCTTGGCAAAGCCCGCCCGGCGCCATTCCGGTACAGGCTCTTCCCAGCCCGCACCCGCCATCGCGCCAAGCGCTGGCCGCGCGAAGATCAGGCTGCACACGAAGGCTGCAACGGGGTTGCCAGGAAGGCCGAAAACCGGCGTGCCCTGCCAGCGGCCCAGCGCCAAAGGGCGGCCCGGCTTCATCGCGATGCGCCAGATCGCGCGGGTCCCTTCGTCCCCGAGAAGCCGCGCCAGCCAATCCTCATCCCCTGCAGAGGCACCGCCGGAAGCGAGGATCACATCAGCCTCCGCTGCGCCACGATCCAGTGCCACGCGCACCGCTCCGGGCGTGTCAGCGGCAATACCGAGATCAACAGGGTGAAAGCCCCATGCCTGCGCCAGCCCGGCCAGCATGGGGCGATTGGCATCATGTAACTGGCCGGAAGCGAGAGGCTGGCCCGCCGCGCGCAATTCATCTCCGGTGGAGAGGATTGCGACGCGCAAGGGGCGGAACACCGTCGCCCGCACCACGCCCGCCACCGCCGCATGTGACAAAGCCTGCGGTGTCAGTCGCGTGCCGGCGGCCAGCGCAACGTCGCCGCCTTGCGCATTCTCGCCCGCGCGGCGGCGGTTGGCACCCGGCTTCAGACCCGTCGGGCCGTGCAGAACCTCTGCCTCGACGCGGCTGTCCTCATCAAGCATGACGGTATCGGTCCCCTCCGGCAGGATACCGCCGGTCAGGATGCGAACAGCCTCACCCATCTCCACGCGGCTGCCGAAGGGGATACCAGCGGCGGCGCGCCCGTCGATGATCCGCATCGGACCGGCAAGGTAACTGTTATACGCAAAGGCATAACCGTCGACTGCGGCATTGGCTTCGGGCGGGTGGGACACGGCGGCGATCACATCGGCGGCCAGAACCCGCCCCAAAGCACCGGACAGCGCCATGTCCTCCGTCCGCACAACAGGGCTGATGGAGCGGCGCAAGGCCGCCAGCGCGTCTTCGACAGGTGTCCACTCGACGCCCGGAGGCAATGCGAAACAATCATTAACCGGGCGGCGATCATCCATCAGGCAAGACCCGTGTCTTTCAGAATGAAATCCACGATCGCCCCATGATCATCGAGCGCGATAACGGGTTGCGCGACCGAAACAGGGTCGTTGGAGGCGACCAACCGGATCGTGTCATCCTCCGCCGCGATCAATCCCTGACCGGTCGCGGCGCGGTGCGCCTCCACCTTCGGGTGGCGACCGCGCTTGTAACCCTCGATCAGCACCAGATCGACCGGGGCCAGCCGGGCGACAAGATCATCGACCTCAGGCTCCGGCCCCTCGCGTACTTCATGCATCAGGGCAAAACGTTTACGCGAAGAGATCAGCACTTCGGATGCGCCCGCCTCGCGGTGGCGATGGCTGTCCTTGCCGGGCTGATCGACATCGAAAACATGATGCGCGTGCTTGATCGTGGAAACCGTGAAGCCACGCCGGGCAACCTCTGCCACCAGCCGCTCCATCAGCGTGGTCTTGCCGGAATTCTTCCATCCTACGACACCGTAAATTTTCACAAGTCGTACTCCCGCGCGATCCGCTCCGCTTCGGCCATATCATCGGGCGTGTTCACGTTGAAGAAGGGATCGAAGCGCACCGCATCAAATCTGACAGTGGCCGCCCCGTGCCGGTCGGTCCAGAGGACGACCTTGCGCACGCCGTCGTTGAGGGCCGCCCGCAGGTCATCGCGCAACGCAACCGGCCAGAGGCCGAAAGTCGGATGCCGCGCCAGCTTCCCCTCCCGCCCCGGTCTGTCATCCGGTGTGGCCGCGAGGGCAATGGGTGTTTCAAGGCTGATCGCGGTTTCAAGGCGCTTCGCAAGATCAGCGGGAAAGAAGGGCGTGTCAGCGGCAACCGAGATGATGTGGGTCGCACCGTTTGCCCCCGCCCATTCCATCCCCGCCAGAATCCCAGCGAGCGGGCCGGGATGATCCGCGATGTCGTCGGGAATGATGGGCAGGCCAAGCGACGCCAGCCGCGCCGGATCGCCATTGGCATTGATCACCATGGCAGAGACCTGTGGGCGCAAACGGTCGATGACACGGGCGAACAACGTGCGCCCGCCAATATCCCTCAGCGCCTTGTCGCCACCTCCCATGCGGGTCGCCAGACCACCGGCGAGGATGATGCCATGGGGTTTAGTCATGATCGGCTGCCTTGCAGTGATGTTCCATCATCCACGCGCCCCTTTTCGGCGCGACTTTGCATCCTCCTCCGCCACCGTTTTGAGATCAGCGTCCCAGACCAGCCGCTCCTCCCCGCTGAGGCACACGAACCGCTTGCCACGCATCCGCCCGATCAGCGTCAGGCCGACCTGCCGGGCGATTTCCACCCCCCATGCGGTGAAGCCGGAGCGGGAAGCGAGCGCGGGCACCCCCATCATCGCGGTCTTGATCACCATCTCGGATGTCAACCGCCCGGTGGTGTAGAGGATCTTGTCACGAGCGCTCTCCCCCTCCATCCGCATCCAACCCGCGATCTTGTCGACGGCATTATGGCGCCCGACATCCTCCATATAAACCAGCGGTTGATCCTCACGGCAGAGGACCGTGCCGTGAATTGCGCCTGCTTCCAGATAGAGGCTCGGCGCGGTGTTGATCTGGTGCGCCAGCGCATAGAGCCATGAAGTGCGCAACGGGGCGGCGGGCAATGTAACCCCCTCCAGCGCCTCCATAACATCGCCGAAGACAGTGCCCACAGCACAGCCCGATGTGCGGGTCTTCTTCTTCAGCTTGTCCTCGTAGTTCGTCACCCGTGCCGTGCGGACGACAACTGTTTCCAGCTCCTCGTCGAAATCGACGCCGGTGATCTCATCATCCGCCAGCAACATGTTCTGGTTCTGGAGATATCCGACCGCCAGATAGCCCGGATGATCTCCGATGGTCATCGCGGTGACGATCTCCTGCCCATTCAGGAATATGGTCAGCGGGCGTTCCTCGACCACCCGGATTCCCTGCCGATTGCCGTCATGATCGACACCGGTGACGGCGCGGGTCAGACGCGGATCGTCCGGCGTTGGACCGATGATGAACGTTCGCGACATTGGCAGCCTCCTTCAAGAACGTTTGAGGATCGCCATATGCCGGGCGATTGTCGAGCGCCCAAATCCACATATTCGCCGCGCGTCTTCGGCACCCCGCACCCGCGCGACGGAAACCATCTGACGATCCGTTTGTTTTACAGCGCTTCTTGGGCAGTAAGCGCGCGCCCGGCGGTTTTGACCCCCCTCAGGCCGCCGGGCGTTTTTCTTTTAATTTTAGCTATTTACGCCACGATTCTGCCGATTGCGATATTGCGCCACATGTGACAGGCTGTAACTTCTACATTGGGGTTTGGAAGCTATCTCTGCTGTGAAACCAGAGAAAGGCACTGATCCGTTATGGACGCTCTCATCCTGTCGCGCATCCAGTTTGGCGCGAACATCTCGTTCCACATCCTGTTTCCGACGATCACCATCGCGCTCGGTTGGGTTCTCTTGTTCTTCAAGGTCCGCTTTACCCAAACCGGCGATGATCGCTGGATGGGCGCGTATCGGTTCTGGGTGAAGGTCTTTGCGCTCTCCTTCGCGCTTGGCGTCGTCTCCGGCATAACGATGTCGTTCCAGTTCGGCACGAACTGGCCGGGCTTCATGGAGAAAGTCGGCAACATCGCCGGACCGCTGCTCGCCTACGAAGTGATGACGGCGTTCTTTCTGGAGGCAGTCTTCCTCGGCATCATGCTTTTTGGCTGGAACCGGGTTCCGGGCTGGCTCCATACGCTCGCCACCTTCCTTGTGGCGTTCGGCACGACGATGAGCGCGTTCTGGATTCTGGTGCTCAACAGCTGGATGCACACGCCGCAGGGGTTCGAAATGCGCGATGGCGTCGCCTATGCGACCGACTGGTTCGCGATCATCTTCAACCCATCGATGCCTTACCGTCTGGCTCATATGCTGCTGGCCAGCGGTCTGACCTGCGCGTTCCTGATCGCCGGTCTGTCGGCCTTCCGCATGCTGGTGGGTGACCGCAAGGGCGAGGCGCGCCTGACCTTCCGCGCGGCGCTCTGGCTCGCGGGCGCACTGATCCCGGTGCAGATCTTCATGGGCGACCTGCATGGTCTGAACACACTGGAGCATCAGCCCCAGAAAGTCGCCGCCATGGAAGGCAACTGGGAGACCGGGCCGAACGTGCCGCTTGTCCTGTTCGCGATCCCGAATGAGGAGACCCGGTCAAACGATATGGAAATCTCCATCCCCAGCGGTGCCAGCCTAATCCTGACGCACAAGCTGGATGGCATCGTGCCCGGCCTGAACGACTTCGTGGCCGAGGACGGCACAGCGCTGCATCCGCCCGTAGCCCCGGTGTTCTGGTCATTCCGCATCATGGTCGCAACCGGCATGGCGATGCTGGTCCTGTCATGGGGTGCGCTGTGGCTGACCCGGCGCACATGGCGCGATGGTGAGATCAATCCATGGCTTCTGCGCGGCTTTGTGGCGATGAGCTTCTCCGGCTGGATCGCAACGCTCGCCGGGTGGTACACGACCGAGATCGGTCGCCAACCGTGGCTTGTACAGGGCGTGATGACCACGAAGGAGGCGGTCGCTGATGTACCCGCGCCCATGGTGGCAACCAGCCTGACCATGTATCTGTCGGTCTACGCGGTGCTTCTGTTCGCCTATATCTCGACACTCTTCGTCCTCGCGCGCAAGGCAGCCAAGGGTGAGACGGTTCCGGACATGACGCGATCGGGCGCAGCACCGGTCATGGTGGCGGCGGAGTAGGGCAATGAACCTCTTCGGTGATCCGGCCATCTGGTTGCCCGTCGTCTTTGCGGGTCTGATGGGGTTTTCGATCCTCGTCTACGTCGTTCTGGACGGGTTTGACCTTGGCGTCGGGGCATTGCTGCCCTGGGCGGGACCGGAGGAGAAGGACCGCATGGTCGCCTCCATCGGTCCATTCTGGGACGCAAACGAGACATGGCTGGTGCTGGCTGTCGGACTGCTTCTCGTGGCCTTTCCAGCGGCGCATGGGACGATCTTGACTGCGCTCTATCTGCCGGTTGCTGTTCTCATGATCGCCCTTATCCTGCGCGGCGTTGCGTTCGAGTTTCGCGCCAAAACGACCGGACGGCGGCACCGGCAGTGGAACTGGGTATTCTTCGTCGGCTCGACCGCTTCGGCGGCTTCTCAGGGCTATATGCTCGGCCTCTACATCATGGGGTTGGAGCGGACGCCCGCAACCATCGGATTCGCGCTTGTCTGCGCCTTTGCCCTGACAGCGGCCTATGCTTTCATCGGTGCATGCTGGCTTATCCTCAAAACAGAAGGCGAATTGCAGTTGAAGGCCGTGCATTGGGCAAAGACAACGCTCTACGCGGTGGTTGCAGGCTTCGGCCTCATCTCGCTCGTCACGCCGCTCGTTAGCCCGCGGATTTTCGACAAATGGTTTTCGGTGCCGGAGATCCTGCTGCTTGCGCCGCTGCCTCTGGGCGCGATGCTGCTGACGCTGATCCTCTGGCTTTTGCTTCGCAAACTGCCGTTGGAAGGCGATCAGCTTTCTTGGGCACCGTTCTCCTGTGCCGCTGGCATTTTCATCCTGGCCTTCGCGGGGCTGGCCTATTCCTTCTACCCCTACGTCGTGCCGGAGAAGATGACGATCTACGAAGCGGCGAGCGCGCCTGAGAGCCTCTTCATCATCCTCTTTGGTGCCCTGTTCGTGCTGCCTGCCATCATCGGCTACACGATCATCGCCTATACGGTGTTCCGGGGGAAGGCGCAGAAGCTCAGCTATTACTGATCAATAGGTGCGGGCGCGATCATCGCCCGCACATCCGCTGCCACAACCTTGCCCATCGCGTTGCGCGGCAGAGCATCGACAAAAGCAACCGCCTTGGGGTGTTTGTAGCGGGCAAGAACGCCATTGAAGGCGGAGAGGACTTCGGCCTCTGTCATTGGCGTTTTGGCAACCACCACCGCCACGGGGATCTCGCCCCATTTCGGGTCGGGGCGGCCAACCACGGCGACCTCCGCGATTTTCGGGTGGGGGCGGAGAACCCGTTCCAGCTCCGCCGGATAGATGTTCTCGCCGCCAGAGATCACCACATGTTTGATCCGGTCGGCAAACCAGTAAAGGCCGTCCGCGTCACGTACCGCCACATCGCCGGTATGGAACCATCCATCCGTCAGACTGCGCGCCGTCTCCGCCGGGTTGCGCCAATACTGGCTCAGGGCATTGGCTCCCTTCACCCAGATCTCACCCGGCTGCCCGTCCGGCACGTCCCGTCCATCCGCCCCGACGAGCCGAACCGCACAGGCACAGCCCGCGCGGCCGATGGATCCGGTGGTCGCCTTCGCATCATCCACCCGTTGATAAATGGCCAGCGGGCACGTCTCCGTCGCGCCATAGATCTGCACCACCGGCACACAGCGCGCCTGCACCGCATCGATCATGTCGCGCGGCACATCGGTCGATCCGATGGATAGCGCCCTGAGGCCGGAGAGGTCCGCGGTCTCCCACCCGCTCTGCCCCATGATCGCCTGCAGCACCGTTGGCACCATGATGGCGTGACTGACCCGCTCCAGCGCGGCGAGGGCTGCTGTGGGGTCGAACTTTTCATGCAACTCGACCGTCGCTCCGATACTAAAGGCCGGGGTTGGCAGAATATTCAAGCCGCCCACATGGAAAAGCGGCAGGACATTCAGCACCCGCGCATCTGGCGTCAGTCCATGTGACTCGACACTCATCACCGCATTCGCGGCCAATGCCGCCTGCGCAAGAACGACGCCCTTGGGCTGGCCGGTGGAGCCGGAGGTGTAGACGATCAGAAGCGGATCATCCCCATGGGACGCAACCGCCCCGGCCGCGCGCCGAGGCCGCCCGTCCTGATCCGATGCGCCGGGGTCGGGGGGGTCCCGGCGCAGGGCCGGGACGGCTGCGCCGTGATGGCAGATCAATCGCCCCTGCCCCGCCAGTGCCTGCGCGGGATGGGCGAAATGATCGTCATAGATGATCAGTTTTGGCCCGCAATCATCGACGATCTTCGAAATCTCCGCCGCTGCCAGCCGCCAGTTCAGCGGCACCAGCACCGCGCCAATGCGGGCGCAGGCGAAAAGTATCGTGAAAACCTCCGCATGGTTCATCCCGTACCACGCGACCCGGTCGCCGCGCGCGATACCAGCGGCGGTAAGGGCCGCTGCCCGCGCATCGATCCGCGCGGCGAAGTCGGCGTAAGACCAGGTCTTGTCCTTGAAGATCAACGCCGGGTGATCGGGCCGCGCCTTGGCGTGGTCCGCGATCCAGGCGTCAATCATCCGTCTCGCCTTTCTCATAAAGCGCGCCCTTGCCGAGCATGTCGAGGCACAATTCCGCCGTCCAGGGCAGCATCAGCGAGCCGCAGCGGCTGTCGCGATAGAGCCGCTCCAGCGCCAGCGACCGCAGCATCGACTGCCCGCCACAGGTACGGATTGCCAGCTGCGCCAGCTCGTTCGCGTTTTCCATGACCGTATGCTGCGCCACCCAAGCGCGCATCAGGCTGTCCTTCGACGGATCAGGCCGCGCCTCTGATATCGCCTGAAACCAGATGGCCTTCGTTTGCTCCAGCATCACGCGCATCTGGGCAACGGCCATCTGCTTGGTCGGGTACATACGCCGTTTCACCGGCCCACCGCCGGGCAGCTCCCCCCTCAGATAGCTCACCGTAAAATCATATACGGCTTGGGCGATACCCATATAGGTCGGCGTCAGGGTCATGAACATATGGGGCCAACGGCTCGCGGCCTCCGGATAGACGCCCTGGGGCATCAGTTGCGCCTCGTCGGGCACGAACACGTCCTTGAACAGAAGGGTTCGTGAAACCGTGCCGCGCATGCCGAGCGGGTCCCAGTCCCCGACGACGCTCACGCCCTCCGCATCCGCGGGCACCGCGAAATACATGGTGTTGCGGCGCGAATGCTCATCCTCGGGTTTCTGCAACGCGGTGCAGAGCGCGCCGTAATAATCGGCATGCCCGGACAGCGAAGCGAAGATCTTCTTGCCGTTGATCACCCATCCGCCATCAGTGCGGAGCGCAGTTGTCCCGAACGCCTTGAACCCCGCTGCCGCCGCGCCGCCCTCAGAAAAGGGCTGAGAGTAAATATTGCCGTGATTGACGATCCGGTCGTAGTGCAGCCGCCGCTTCGCCTCATGCTCGGCCCGCACATCGTCGGGAAGGCTGAGCCCGTCTAGCAATGGCCCGGTCCAGAGGCAGGAGGAGACATGCATGTTGAAGGTCAGCGCCGTCGCCCCGCAATAGCGCCCGATCTCGGCGGCAGTCAGCATGTAGGTTTTCAGATCAGCGCCCCAGCCGCCCTGATCCTCCGGCACGCAGATACCCAGAAGGCCTGCATCGGCCATGTCGCGGTAATTCTCCGTCGGGAAGGCAGCGCGCTTGTCATAATCGGCGGCGCGGGGTGCGAATTTCTCCACCGCCAGTTCCCGCGCCAGTTTCGATAGCTTGGCCTGCTTCTCGGTGAGGGCCCAGGCATTGGGTTCAAAAATAGGGGCATCACCGGTGATCGTTGGCAGCATCTTGTTCATGTCAGCCTCCCATAGAAATCGGTCAGGATTGCGTTCACCTCAGCGGGCTTTTCCTGGTTGATCATGTGGCCCGCGCCTGCGATCAGATGGTATTCGGCGGCAGGCATCTTTTCGGCCATCTTCTGCATCGTGCGCGCCGGGGCGTTCTGGTCGTGGGTTCCGGCGATCAGGCAGGCGGGCATCGCCATAACCGCCAGATCATCGCGGCGGTTGAAGGTGACGAGGCATTCGAGGATCGCGCACCACGTCGCGGGCGGGACGGCGGCCATTGGCCCTACCACCGCCGCGATGACCTCTGCGCTGGCATCTGGACCGGTAACAGCCCTTGCCGCGCCCTTCGCCATCTCCGCCATGGTCATGCCTGCAGCCAGCGGCGCGAGGCGGGCTTTGAGAAACTCCTCCTTGAAGCTCTCGTCCCGCCCGCCAAAAGATGGTGTCGTGCCGATCAGCGCGAGCGATTTCGCGCGCTCGGGCGCGCGCGCCGCGAATTCCATTGCGACCATCCCACCGATGGACTGGCCCATGATATGCGCCTGATCGAGACCCAGGGCGTCCATGAAGCGTGCCAACGTCTCGGACAACGCAGCAAAACTCAGCTTGCCTGGCATCGAGCGCCGATAGCCCGGCATGGACCATGAAAGCACCCGCATCGGCAATGCGCCGATCTGCGGCGCGAAGCTGCTCGCATCGCCTCCGATACCATGAAGGCAAATGACAGCTTCTCCTGCGCCGCCCTCGTCATAGTCGATCCCGGAAAGCAATGGCATCAGACCAACTTCCCGCCATCGACGACCTTCACACCGTCGAGCGCGATATCGCAGCCCATCATCGGCAGATCGAAATGGCCGCGCGTGAAGCGGCCCGCAAACTCGTTTGCGCCAGTGGAGAAGAGGAAGTTGCCCGCCACCGCACGCAGCTCCGTCCCGTTCGTGTCGGCCTTGTCATACATAGTCAGCGCCTCGTAACGCGCAGCGCGGTTAAATCCCCAGCCGACATGGGAGACGGCGTAGGCCTCCTTCTCCTCAAAGCTGGCGTAATAGTCGCGCATCAGGCGCGCATCGGTGCCGGTGCCGTCGATCTTTGTCAGGTAATCATCCTCGAACGTCATCCCGACATCGCCCTCGAAATACCGCTTGAAGGTCAGGTTCATGTCACCTGCGCGATAGGCGAGGCGGCCATTGGCGCTGCCTGCCTTCGGGAAACTGACGATGATTCCGCCGGGCCAATGGGCCAGCGTGCCTGGCCGGTCGGTCCAGCCCCAGACACCGACCGTCGCGGCACCCTCCATCTGCACGGTGAAATCTGTGCCCGCGTCACTGGTTACCCGCATCACCTTCGCCGCACGGCATTGCGCGACGGCCTCTTTGGCCTGCTCTTTCAGCGCAGCCGTCGGGACAGTACGGGCCAGCGTGTCCGGATGCTCATTCGAGACATTCATGACCCGCGCGCCACCCTTCAGGATCGCGCCTGTTTCCTCAGCATGCATGAGACCCTCGATGGTCAGGTCGATGACCACATCCGCCTCTGCCAGCGCCTTCACCGCACCCATCTGTCCGGTGAGCGCACGTGATGCACCCGAGGATCGGATGACAGGACCGGTCGGAGTTTTGGGGGTGGGTACGGTAATGTGAAAATAGGACAGGCCGAGTTGACCCAATGCCTGCTCCGCCAGATGAACGTTAACTGGACGAGACCCGGTCTCCGACAAGACAACGACCGTTTCCTCCACCCTGATCTTGCAGAGAGTAAATACCTCCGCAAAGGCGGCGATCCAGTTTGGGTCGATGCGGTCTGGCATGCGGTGCTCCCTGTTTTCTTTACGCTACATGATTAATCATATAATGCAATTTCATATTTATGAGCCTATGTTACATTGATGAGCAAGCGTTTCACAGACACCTACCTTCTGTCCCTGATGGCGCAGGCCAGCGCCGCCATCAGTGCAGAGTTTCATGACTGGCTGGCCAGCGAAGGGGTCAGCGTTGCTGACTGGCGCATTCTTGCCTCTCTTTACCCCGATATCGGCCTGACAATCGGGGAGTTATGCGCATCCTGCCTGACCAAACAGCCAACGATGACCCGCATGGTGGACCGCCTCGTCGCACAGGAGCTTGCCATACGCAGCGCGGACCGCACGGACAGACGTCGGGTGGAAGTGCGGTTGACACCCTATGGACAAGGCCGGGCCGAGCGGCTGATCAACGAGGCAAAGGCCCACGAGGCGCGCCTGCTGGCCGGTTACAAACCGGAGGACGCAGCAGCGTTGAAGGCCCTCCTGCGGATCATAAAAGACCGCGCCGCTATGCCATCGGTTTCAGCGTCTTGAGATATCCGATGACAGCCTGCCCTACCGGATCGTTAGGTGCCCCAACACCGTCAAGCGCTGATGCGACATCCTTCGGCAGAATGCCAATGGTGTTGTCAGTGGCATAGCCGTCACGAGCAAACTCAATCCGCTCAAAATTGGATGCAAACCAGTTCTGGCCGGAGCTGTCATGCATCAGCGCCAGCAGCTTCGCCCGGTCGAGCCCGAGATCAACCGCCCAGTCCAGCGCGCGCCGTGTGGTAGCAGCGCAGGCAGCGGAGACATAGTTGTTCAACACCTTCCCGGTCATGCCCGCACCAAACCCGCCCATGCGGTGAAACTTGGTGCCCATCGCTTCGAAGAGCGGTTGCAGCCGATCCAGCGCCGCGCCATCCCCGCCGAGCATGAAGGACAAGCGCCGCTCCTCCGCCGCCACTTGCGCCCCGGACATTGGTGCGTCAACCAGCACGATGTGATCCGGTACTCGCGCAGCCAGCGAGGTGACAAATTTCGGCGAAAGGGTCGACGAGATGACGAGGGTAGAGACACGGCCAGACAGCGCCGCCTGCCGACCGAACAACAATGCCTGGGTCTCCTCCGCATCGCGCACGACGGAGATGAGGATATCCGCCGCGCGCAGACCCGCCACGTCGACCATATGCGCGGCGAAATCGCCGAAATCATCGCGCGGGCGCACATCATGACCACCCGCATCGAACCCGGCGGCACGCAAGGCCCGCGCCATTGGCAGACCCATCCGTCCGCATCCTGCCACGATGATCCGTGCTGCCATGACCTTTTCTCCCTGTTTTCACGCCACGCTAAGGGAATTCGGCCACCCCGCAAGCGCAAAGCCCTTGACGACAGCGCCGCCGCGACCGAAGCCATGTGGATGCTGATCTACAAGATATTCACCGCTGACCAATGGGCGGCGCTCGACCGCGATGGCCAGACCATGGGCGCGCCCATCGACCTCTCCGATGGTTATATTCATTTCTCCACCGCTGAGCAGGCAGTCGAAACTGCCGCCAAGCATTTCGCCGGGCAGGACAATCTGGTGCTCGCGGCGATCGAAGCGGGCGACCTCGGCAACGCGATCCGATGGGAACCTTCGCGCGGCGGTGCGCTCTTTCCCCATCTCTATGCGCCGCTGATGCGGACGGCGGTGCGCTGGGCAAAACCACTGCAGCTTGGCCTCGACGGGTCGCACCGGTTTCCTGACCTCACATGAGGATGTTGGAGCATCTTGGCCTCAAGGCCCTGCACGGGTTTGATCCCGAAACCGCCCATGGTCTTGCACTACGCGGGTTGAAAACAGGACTTCTGACACCGGCACCGCCGCCCGATCCGATCCTGAAAACGACAGTGCTGGGCATCGATCTGCCCTCACCGGTCGGCGTCGCCGCCGGTTTTGACAAGAATGCCGAAGTGCCTGACGCGATGCTGGCGATGGGGTTCGGGTTCACCGAAATCGGTGCCGTGACGCCGCGACCACAGGATGGCAACCCGCGGCCGCGCCTGTTTCGCCTGACGGAGGATCGCGCCGTGATCAACCGGTTCGGGTTCAACAATCAGGGCCTCGATCTTGTCGCTGACCGGCTCGCCGCCCGGCGCGGCGGCCACCGGCGCATATGGGCTAATCTAGGCGCGAACAAGGATAGCGAGGATCGGTCCGCCGATTACGTCACCGTAATGGAGGGGCTGCACGGGCTGGTCGGCGCGATGACGCTGAACGTCTCATCGCCCAACACCGAAAAACTGCGCGACCTGCAGGGCCCAGCAGCGCTGGAGGCGTTGCTGAGCCGCGCAATGAAGACCCGCGACCGGATCGCGGTGGCCGGGGAACGCACGCCGATCCTGCTGAAGATCGCGCCTGATCTTTCCCCGACGGAGATAGATGACATCGCCGCCGTCGCCCTGAATGCCAGGATCGACGGCATTGTGGCGACCAACACGACACTGTCGCGCGAGGCGCTGAGATCGCCCTATGCGGTTGAAAAGGGCGGGCTGTCGGGCGCGCCGGTGAAACCGCTGGCGCTGGCGGCGCTGAAGCGGCTGCGCTGGGCCACAAAGGGGCGCGTGCCCCTGATCGGCGTCGGGGGGATCGCCACAGCCGCAGATGCCTATGAACGTATTCGCGCCGGGGCCTCAGCCATCCAGATTTACACAGCGATGGTCTATGAGGGCCCACGCCTCGGCCATCGGATCGGCGAAGGTCTGGCGGATTTGTTGCGCAAAGACAGGTTCGAAAGCGTGGCGGAGGCTGTCGGGGTCTAACGCAACCCGTCTTCGCCCTTCACATCCTGCATCTGCAGCCCACCCATCCGGTGATGTGCGCGCGGCCCGCGTGCCATGGCAAGCGCGAAGAGCAGTTCATCCGCGCGCGGGCCATCGGGGACGCCCACCTCCATCCCGTCGAAATGGCTGCGCACATAGGCGGCGTTGATATGGCCGAGCGGGACATCAATCCGCGTGCCAACCCCGCCGATCTTCATCGAAGACGGCACAATCGCTTTCGCCTCCCCCAGCCGTGCGCGCATGGCGTAACCCCCCGGCACATGCCAGAGGGCGGTATGCTCCAGCTCCCCCGCCTCGCCAGCCAGACCAGCCTTACCATAACCGTCGATGCCCTCTATTCCGCCCATCGCATCGATCAGCATGTCGGTCATTGTCAGGCCGAGCGGTTTCAGATCGTCCATCGCCGACTGAAGATCAGCCTCGTAGCGCCCGGCAAAGGGGTTCTTTACGAGTGCGACCACGGCGGCGCGGCGGCGCGGGACGGCCAGGGCGGGACCCCGGTCGTGATGAATATCCTCGACAAAGGTCATTGTCTTGCGAAGGGTGAAGTCAGCCATGAACCGCCTCTTTTTCCGGGCATCGAAGAACGGGAGCGGACGCGCCGACAGTGCGCGCCTCGCCTTGCAAAAGCAGAATGGCACCGCCGATGACGCCACGCGCCTGAAGGTCGCCAGCGTAAACCGCGCCTCGGCCCAATGCCGTATCAATATCAGCGCGCGAAAGCGGCGCGACGTCGGTGGTCACATGAAGGCCGCACAGGTCGCTCTCGCTCGCCAGGCTCTCGGCTGGCGCGCGGCTGATGGCGGGATGGCCCGGCAGGTCCACCTGATTGCCGATCATCGTCGCGGCTGCATCGGCAGTGGCAGCGGTGCGGGCAATCACGGTCACCGCATCCGCAATCCCCAAAGACCAGCTCCGCCCCCGCCAGCCGGAGGTCGCCACCCCGCGCCAGGGCTGATCTGCTGTCAGGGTCAGCCGATCATTGGTACCTGCGATGATCGCCGTTGTCTCCGCACCTGGCGCAAGATGCACGGCAACATCGCCGCCGTTATTCACGACAGCCTTGGTTATGCCACCGCAGCGGCGGATCGTGGCGATCATCTCATCGGCGACAGACCCGGCGACTGCCGCCATCGGGGTTACGAAGGCGGGAAGGAAAGGGTGAACAGCCTCCATCATTCGACCAGCGACGATGCCGGTGACACCTTGTTCCTGGCCCGCAGGCGCGCGCAGGATTGGCAGTTCCTCCACCAGGTCCTCCAGCACATGTTCGAACCTGTTCACGACGGCAACCTCCGCCATGGCGGTGCCGGGGCCTTCGATGCTGATGATCAGATCGATCGGCCCGTGTTGCAGGTGAAGACGGCCATCAGGCAGACGGGCGGCGAGGGCACGCTCCATGATCAGCTCGCCTTGACCGGTGCGACGCCAACGGAGGCTGCGCCATATTCGCCGCCTGTCTCGATCACATCGGCCACGGTGCGGATGTCACCCTCATGCCCGCCCAGCGCCGCATATTCGTCGCGCGCCATGCTGAATTCGAGCGGTGCGACAATCGCGGGGGTCGGGACATAGCCGAAGGACTGTTCGGGCATATCCATCACATCGACCATCACCGTGATGCCGCCACCGGGCCAGACATAAGCCTCTGCCCCGCCACAGGTCACCGTCGTCGCGCGGCCCTGTACCGAGCGCGTCAGCTTCACCGGGTTACGCGTCACGCCAGAGCGGAGCGAGCCGCCAGCACCGCCCATGAACATCACAGTACAAAGCGCCGGCTCGCAATTCTCGGCGATCAGATCGACAGTGGCGCGCAGTGCCGCCGGCATCTTCGCCGCCTGCGGCTCCAGGGCGTCGTTCAGGACATAATACCCCGCATGCTCTCCGGTGGTGGAGACCATCAGCATGGTCAGGCCAGGGCGCGCACCCTTCTTTTCGACCCAGGGACCAAGGATGGACAGGGGGTCCTCAATATCGGTCCCGCCCCAGCCGAGGCCCGGTTCGGCAACCTGAAAATACCGCCCCGGCGTCGATTTGCGGCCCTTGATGCGGATGCCGGTATCGGCCCAGTCGATGACCTTGCCCGCCTGATGTTCGGACACGACCCCGGTGATGTGATCGTCGACCACGACCACTTCATCCACCAGCCCTTTCCATTGCGAGGCGAACATCCCGATGGTGGCCGAGCCGCAGCCAACGCGCATCCGGTATTCCGTCTCGCCATCGACAATGGGCGGCTTTCCGGCCTCAACCACGACGGTGGAGCCATCGTCGATGGTCAGCTCGACAGCCTCCTTGTTCAGGAGGCGCATGAGGGCATCGCAGGTCACCCGGCCCTCGGCTTTGGAGCCACCAGTCAGGTGATCGACACCGCCAAGCGACAGCATCTGGCTGCCATATTCGCCGGTCATCACATGGCCGATCGCCTCGCCTTCACAGCGTACAGTCGCAGCCTCATGGCCGAGATGCCGGTCAGTGTCGATCTTCACCTTCACCCCGCAATAGGAGAAGATCGCCTCCGTCACCACGGTCACGAAATCCGCGCCGTCCACATCGCGGCTGACAATGAAGGGGGCGGGTTTGTAGTCAGGATAGGTCGTGCCGGCACCGATGGCGGTGACAAACACGTCCTTGTCGGCAAACAGCTCCCCGTTCCACTCGCCGGTCAGGAAGGGGCGCATCTGGTCGCCCTTCGCAATCCGGTTGTCGATCAGCGTCAGAGGGTCGGAGCGGATGATCTTGCCACCGAGATTGGCATAGCGGTCGCAGGCCCCGGTCTGGCCGTCGGCGATGTAGCACATGACTGGGCAGGCATCGCAGCGGATCTTTTCGGGCTTTGGCGCATCAGCTTTGTTCATGTGCCCTCCGCCTTGCGGATGGCCGCGAGCACGCGATGCGGCAGGGCCGGGGCCTTGGTGATCTCCGCTCCCGTCGCGTGGCGGATCGCGTTGAAGATGGCCGGGGCGGTGGGGATGAGGACATGCTCGCCAAGACCCTTTGCGCCCATCGGGCCCTCCGGGTCGGGTTTCTCAACCAGGATCGAGGTGACTGGCGGCATGTCGCCGACCGAGGGGATGAGATAATCGTGCAGGTTCTCCGTGCGGCCCGGAATAAACTCCTCCATCAACGCGAGGCCCAGGCCCTGCGCGATCCCGCCCTCGATCTGCCCTTCGGCCAAGAGGGGATTGATGACGCGGCCAAGGTCGTGTGCGGCAGTCATATGCCTGACCTTCACGGTGCCAAGTTCCCGGTCCACCTCGACCTCGGCGATCTGAGCACCATAGCCATAGACCGCATAGGGCGTGCCCTGTCCGTCGCTGTCGAGGGCGCTGGTCGGGGGATCGTAAGTCTCCTCCGCGGAAAGGGCGTAGCCATTGGCATCGGGCGGCAGCTCCGCCAGCGCGATCTGCTGGCGCGCGCTGCCGTCAGTGGCGGTCAGCGTCGCGCCTTCAATCGCCAATACAGCGTCCGGGCCCATATTGGTCATCCGCAGGATCGCATCGCGGAGGGCGCGTCCGGCCTTCTCCGCCGCCTTGCCCGTCACATAGGTTTGGCGGGAGGCGGAGGTCTTACCGCAATCGGGCGTGAGGAACGTGTCCGGCCCGATCAGATCGAAATCATCGAGCAGCAGGCCAAGCGCGTCGGCGCAGATCTGGGTGATGACAGTATTGGACCCCTGTCCAATATCCGTCGCCCCCTGATGAAGCGCCACACGCCCGGCCGCGGTCAGTCCGACGCGGATCGTCGATGGGTTCGGCAGTGCGGTATTCCCGCAACCATACCAGCAGGAAGCCACGCCAACGCCGCGCTTTATGACAGTCGATCCGGCGTTGAAATCGGCAGCTTCGCCCAGCGCCCGTTGCCAATGGGGCTCCAGTGCATCGAGGCACTCGCGCGCCCCGACACCGTGGAGGACCTGCCCGCAGACGGTTCTCTGGCCGTCGAGCAAAGCGTTGCGGCGGCGAAATTCGAGCCGGTCCAGGCCGCTCGCCTCCGCCAGCCTGTCGTAGAGAACTTCCTGCAGGATCGCCGCCTGCGGAACACCAAACCCGCGAAAGGCACCGCCGATGGCCGCATTGGTGTGCACGGCCCGCGTCTCCGCCCGATAATTGGGTGTGAAATAGGGGCCGGAGGCATGCACCGGCACGCGCGTGGCCACGGTCGGGCCCCAGCTGGCATAGGGGCCGGTGTTGAAATCGCCCTCGAAGGTCATGGCGGTGATGCGCCCGCCTGTATCCGCGCCGATGGTCGCCGCCATCTTCGCCGGGTGGCGTTTGGTGGTTGCGGCCATGCTTTCCGCCCGCGTGTAGACCATGCGGCAGGGCCGCCCGGTCTTCAGCGTCACCAGCCCGATCAGCGGTTGCAGCGAGACGTCCAGCTTCGATCCGAACCCGCCGCCTGCAGCCGCCGGAATGATGCGCACGCGGTCCTGTGGCAGATCGAGGATCAGGGCGACATCGTCGCGGTCCATCACCGGGGCCTGCGTGCAGGCCTGAATGACCAGTACATCGCCGTCCATCCACGCGTTGCCCGCCTCGGGTTCGATATAGGCATGTTCGACAAAGCTGGTCTCAAACCCGCCGCTGACCACATGGGCGGCGGCCTTCATCGCCGCATCAGGGTCGCCGCAGGCAACGCGGCCCCGGACGAGGATGTTGCCGACGCGATGCTCATGCAGCTGGGCCGCACCATCGGCCAGCGCAGCCTCCGGCGTCAGGCTTGGCGGTCGGGGGATCCAGGTGATCGGGAAATCGGCAAGATCCAGCGCCTCGACGACCTCGCGCGCGCCTGCGATCAGCGCCACGGCCTCGCCCTTCAGCCGCGCATGGGTTTCGGCCAGTGCGGGCTGATCGGCGAGCGGCGGGATGACGCCGAAACAATTCTTGCCGGGGATATCGGCGGCGGTGAGGACAGCCTCCACACCGGGATGGGAGCTGGCCCAGCCGGCAAGATCACCGAAGGCGAAATCAGCGGCGTGGTGGGGGGAGCGCAGGGCGCGGACCATCAGGGCCTCGTCAGGCCAGTGGTCGGCACCGAACACTTCTGTCCCCATGACCTTCGGCAGACCATCGAGACGTTCGATCCGCTGGCCAACCGCGCGACCGGATTGAGGGGCGGGCGTCGCGGCCGATCCCGCATGATCCATGATGGCGTCGACAATCTTGCGATAGCCGGTGCAGCGGCAGAGAACACCGCCGATGGCGTCCTCCACCTCCGTCCGCGTAGGTGCCTCGCTTCGGTCGAGGAGCGCCTGCGCAGCGGTCAGCATACCCGGCGTGCAGATCCCGCATTGCGCCGCCCCGTGGCGCAGAAATGCCGCTTGCAGGGGGGATGGCGCGCCGTCATTGAGGCCAGTGGTCGTGGTGACCGCGCGGCCATCGACCTGCGCCAGCGGAGTGAGGCAGGCGCAAACCGGCTCCCCATCCAGAAGGACCGTGCAGGCCCCGCAATCGCCCGCATCACAACCAATCTTCACGTCGCGGGCACCGGCATCCTCGCGCAAGGCATCGCTGAGCCGGCGGCCGGGGGCGGCGCTGACGGGGGCCGGGCTGCCATTCACCATCAGCTCAATCAGGTGAGGGTGGATATTCATGACGCGGGACCCAGAAGACCGGCAATGGCGCGCCGGGTGATGACGGCTGCGGATCGGGCGCGGTAGGCAGCATCGGCGCGCATGTCATCGATGGGAGAAAGCGCCTCCGCCACCAGAGCATCGGTAACCAGCGCGGCGCTATCGGCGCGGGCAACGGCACCGATCAGGGCAACCTCGGCCTGAGCAAGGCGCGATGCGACCGGGCCGCAGGAGCCGATGGCAAGGGTTGCATCGGTGATCTTTCCATCCTCGATCACCAGCCGCACCGCGACCATGGCGATGGAGATCACCAGATATTTGCGGGCACCGAGTTTCAGGAAATGCGAGCGGCCCGCACCCGCTGCGCGCGGGATCAGCACTGCGGTGACGATCTCGCCCGGGTTCAGTGCGGTGCGGCGCGGGCCCGTCAGGAAATCGGCGAGGGGCAGGACCCGTTTGCCGGTTACGGATCGCACCTCCACCGACGCATCCAGAACCAGAAGCGGCGGGACGCCGTCAGCGGCGGGGGAGGCGTTGCAGAGATTACCCGCGATGGTACCGGAGTTCTGGATCTGAACTGATCCTACCTCCCGCGCCGCGAGCTTCAGGGAATCGAATGCCGGGGGCAGATCGGCGCGGATGAGGTCTGTCCAGGTCGTCGTTGCCCCGATGCGCCAGCCCGTATCATCCTCAGCAATACTGCGCAGGCCCGCAACCGCTGTCAGGTCCAGCACCTCCGCATAGGCCAGCTCCAGCGCCGGGCGGGTTGTCGCCGGAAAAAGATCCGTGCACCCAGCCGCCGCACGGGCTCCGTGCGCTGCAATGTCGAGCGCGGCATCCAGCGTTTTGGGGCGGTGATAGGTCAGCGCGGGCTCCTGTCGGGCTTGCAATTCATTCGCATACAAACGAAATGCTGCCCAAGCTGCCGGTCCATGTCAATTTCTGTCTTGGTCTGGTAGGAGTGTTTCTGTGCAATGAAGGACAGATGATGGACCCGGCGAAGAGCATCGAAAGCGGGGACTACGCCCTCGACGATCAGGTCGGCTTTGTCATGCGCCGCGCGACGCAGCGGCACCTGTCGATCTTCTCCAGTTTCATCAAGGATCTGACGCCGACGCAGTTTGCGGCGCTGGCGAAATTGCATGAATTGGGTGCAGTCAGCCAGAACGATCTCGGGCGACAGACGGCCATGGATTCCGCGACCATGAAGGGCGTCGTTGACCGGCTCGCAAAACGCGGTTTGGTGGCCACAAGACGCGACCCGGACGATCAGCGCCGTATCCTGGTGGAGCTGAGCCTGGCGGGCCACGCAGCATATCTTTCCAATGAAGGTGCAGCACGCGCGATCACCGAAGAAACCCTACGCCCGCTTTCAGCGCCGGAGCGGGCGCAGTTTCTGGCATTACTTGGACGACTGACAGGGTAGGGTCCATGTCGCCCATCGTCATGCGCGGGGTTTAAGTGACTTATGCCCTGATCGCACGACGAAACCGCAATTTTATGCAAGGCGCGTGGCGCGATTCGCATTAGGGTTACCCAGTGGAACCGAACACACCCCTGGAGCGTATTGACCCGGGACCTGAGTGCAGACTGCGAAGGATTAGGCATGAACAGCTTGTCTTTGGACTGCCCCCGCTTTGCGCCGCCCAGCAAGGACTGGGTGCCAGGGCGGTTCAGAGAGGTTTTCGACAAGTGCTATAACTGGTTCCCTCGCCAGACGCGCAACAGTGTGAACAGCGCTGTGTCGCTCATGCTGGTCGACCAGAACTCCCATGAAAAAATCATCCCACCGGTGCCGGAGATTGTATTCCGGCTGGTGCGCCGCAGCTCAATCTCCCATTCACGTGTCGATCTTGGCGAAGGTCCGACCGTCCTTTCAGGCCGTGAAGGCAGTCTTTATCTTGCACCGGCTGGGGCGCAGGCCGAATGGCACAGCGAAGGTGACCATCAGCTCCTGATGCTGTCAGCGCCAGCAAAGAAAGTCGAAGCGCTGTTTCAGTCGACGAACGGGCCCGACATGGCATCGCTCAACGCCCTTTTCGGGAGAGAGATCCACGATCCCGCTGCCACCAGCTTGATGGAATCGATCTGGCGGGCGAGCGATGCGGACGGCCCGGTTGCCGACATGATGACGGAAGGTCTGCTCATCACCCTGCTCGCGCATCTCGCAGGTGTCGCGGATGCAGCGGGCGACGCTGCGCAGAAGGGACCGGAAGCGCCGCTCAGCTCTTCCCGGATTGCGGAGGTCGTGGCGTTCATCGACACCAGGCTGGAAAGCGCGGTATCGCTCGACGAGATGGCCGCCGTCTGCAATCTGTCATCCTATCATTTCTCGCGCCGGTTTCGGGCCACGACGGGCGTATCGCCGCATCGTTTCATCATCCTGCGCAGGGTGGAGGCCGGGCGGCGGATGCTGGCGGATACCGCATTGTCGATCGCGGAAGTGTCCTTTGCATGCGGCTTTTCGAGCCAGTCGCATTTCACGAGGGCATTCAAGGAAAAGCTGGGCGCAACACCGGGTGCGTACCGCGCCGAAGTCGGCGCCTGACCCGCCTTCAGATCAATGAGAGACGATGAATGTGCCGCTGATGCGCCACCAGACGAGCGGTCAGTGCCGAGATATCGGCATATGCTGCGTGATCGGCTGCCATATCCAATGCAGATTCAAGCGACAGGCAAGCCTCTCCATGCCCGTCCCGCAATACGGCGGCGGCGGTGTTCGGCCGTAGGGTCGTCGCCAAATGATCGACGGGAAGCGTGTCTATGGCATCGGCATAGTAAGGCGATGCCACGAGGCCTCGATTGCGGATAAGCACGGCCAAAGGCGGCAAGGCGGCGCGCAGTTCATCGACCTGGCGTGCCAACTCATCAGCGGTATCAAGCGCGGATGGCCCTTCGAGATTCCAGCTGAACAACGCCGTTGCGCGGGACAAGCGGCAGGTATTGCCGAGCGCATAGCGCAGACCTGTCAGCAATCCGTCATCTTCCAGAACGGTATCATGGGATGCGAATGTCATGTCGGGCTCCGGCTGGGAAAGGGGTGAGGATCGTGCTCCGTACTCTTGGCGCTGTACTCTTGGCGCTGTTGCGGCGGCGCGCGGAGACACGCGCCGCCTCTGATTGCGATCACACGGCGACGAGCTCTTCGCTGACGGCCCTGCGCTCCGACCCGTTGGTCGCGCGCAAGGGCTTTGAAGGAAGGGACACGCAAAAGCTCGTACCCTTGCGCGATGCGCGGACGAGGCGAAGCTCGCCGCCAAGTTCCGCCGCGAGATGGGCGCTGGTGACCAGTCCGCAGCCGATGCGCCCGCCCTTGCGCGCCATGTCCGCGGCAAGATGCGGGAAGAGGTAGCCGAGGATATGTTTGGGCAGACCCGGCCCGTCATCGCAGACATCGAACAGGACCCGCTCACCAATGGCGATGGCGGAAATCTCGATCCAGGATCCGCCCTTGCGGGAGATCGCGTTGGCAGCATTGATCGCCAGATTGAACAGGATGCGAAACAACTGCTCCGGATTGGTCATGACCTTCACGTCCTTGCTGACATGAACGAAGAAATCGATGGGCCGATCGGCCAGCGTGCACTCGACACTGACGAGGTCAGCGACCTGACGCAGCAGGCGTTCGACCGCCACATGGTCAAGAAGCTCCATCTTCGGCGTCTCTGTGAGGTCGGTCAGGCGCTGACGACAGATCGCCGCAACCTGATCGATCACCGTGCTGATCCGGCCCGCCTGTTTTGCGACGCCCTGGTCCTTATGGCTGCGTAGACTCTCGGCGCTCAGCAAGGCCCGGGCCATTAGACCGTTGATGTCATGCACCGCACCGCGAATATTCAGATCATCGTTCCACATCTCTGTTTTCCTTGTCATTATCGCCTTCGGATTCGATGGGATCATGATCGGTCGGCGCGGGGGCGCGGTATCATCTGTTTTTGCGGGTCTTTTGCACCGGCTTGCGGATCGGTGCCTACCGAACCGAACCAATGTGCAAACGGACGATCAGCGTTGAGCTAAACACCCAGCCGTGCTGCAAGCCTTTCAGGCGCGGCACGCAAGTCATCGCCGGAGGCGACCTCCACCACGCGCCCGTTTTCCAGAAACACGGCATGATCCGCCATGGACAGGATGGCATCGGTGCGCTGTTCGACCAGGATGACGGCGACGCCCTCATCCCTCATCTTCTGCGCCACCTGCCGGATGCTTTCGATCATGGAGGGTTGCAACCCCTCCGTCGGTTCATCCAGCAACAGAACGCGCGGGCGCACACACATGGCACGTGCCATGGCAAGCATCTGTTGCTCGCCGCCTGACAGGGTCTCTGCGCGTTGCTTCAGGCGTTCCTGCAAACGCGGGAAAATCTCCAACACCCAATCGCGGGTATCTGCGCCCTCGCCGCGGGTCATCAGGCCGACCTCGATATTCTCGGCGACGGTCAGTTCAGTGAACAGACGCCGCCCCTGCGGAACATAGGCCATGCGCCGTTTTGGCACCTCATGGGCGGGCAGACCGCTGATGACCTCATCGTTCAGGGTGATGGTCCCGCCGCGGGCGGGCAGAAGGCCCATCAGGGCCCGCATGGTCGTCGTCTTGCCCGCGCCGTTGCGCCCCAGAATGCATGTGATCTTTCCTGCTTCAGCCGTAAACCCGACACCGAAAAGGATCTGCAGATGGCCATAAGCCACGTCGAGATCGCGCACCACCAGCATCTATTCGCCCCCGAGATAGGCTGACTGCACTGCCTTGTCGGCCTGAATTTCAGCAGGCGTCCCCTCAGCCAGAACAGCACCGAAATTCAGGACGGTGATCTTGTCGGCGGTCTCCATCACCACGGACATGTTATGTTCGACCAGGAGGATCGTCATGCCGCCAGCAAGGTTGCGTACCAGGGCCTTAAACGCGGCAATCTCGCTTTCCGCCAGGCCCTGCGTCGGCTCGTCGAGAATGAGAAGGCGCGGGGACTGCACGAGGCCCATCGCAATCTCCAAAAGCCGCTGATGGCCGTAGGAAAGATCACCCGCCACATCCCCGGCCCGGTCTGAGAGGCCAACCTGCGCCAGCGCGGCCCCGACCTTGTCGGCAACCTCACCCCGACCGAGCGCACGACGCGCCGCGAGGGCGACATTTTCATGGGCCGACAGACCGCCGAAGATCGAAGTGATCTGGAACGTATAAGCCATTCCAAGGCCGATCCGTTTATGGGCGGGCAAAGCGGTCACGTCGCGGCCATCAAACTCCACTCGCCCGGCACTGGGCGGCAACCGCCCGCACAGAAGCCCGATGAAGGTCGACTTGCCCGCACCGTTCGGGCCGATCAGCGCGCGCACCTCGCCTTGGGTCAGCGCGAAATCAACATTGCTCACCGCTGTCAGCCCGCCGAAATTGCGTTTGAGGCCCGACGTCGTCAGAAGGCTCATGGCAGCCACCGCCAGAGGCGTTTGCGCAATGACCCAGCGATCCCGGCTGGGGCAAACAACACCAGCAGGACCAGCGCAATGCCCACGAAGAGGAGATAGGCGGAAGTCAGACCAGAGGTCAGATCGATCAGGTAAAACATGAACACCGCCCCGATCAGCGGCCCGATGGTCGTACCCGCACCACCCAGAAGCACCCAGAGAAGAGGCAGGATCGAATACTGCACCGACGCAAATGTCGCCCCGACATAGCCGAATAACAGCGCATAGGCAGCGCCCGCCGCACCCGACATCGCGCCCGAAAGGATCAGCGCATACCATTTGAGGCGCGTGACGTCATAGCCGAGCATCATCGCGCGCTCCTCATTCTCCCGAATGGCCACAAGCGCACGGCCAAAGCCGGAGCGGACGGTGAAAGCGGTGATGACGAAACAGATGGCAAAAAGGATCAGCGCTGCAAAATAGCGATTCTCGGCATTCGAAAGGTCGATGCCGCCGATAGCGCGGGCGGCGGTCTGGATCACGAAACCTTCGTCGCCGCGGGTCCATTCGCCGAAATAAAGAACGGTCAGGAACCCGGCCTGCGCGAACATCAGCGTGACGATCATGAAAGCCACTCCTGCGGTGCGCAGCGCCAGCGCGCCAATCAGCGCTGCCAGCAGACCCCCGCAGATCACGCCGATCAGCATGCCGGGCAGCGCGCTGACATCAAGGTGGTACATGGTGAGGCCCAGCCCATACATGCCCGCCGCGAAGAACATCGCATGGCCGAGCGACAGCAGCCCGGTATAGCCAAAAACGATATTGAATCCCATCGCGAACACCGCCAGCACCATGATCCGCGCGAGGTTGCCGACATGGTATTCAGGGAGTACGAAGAACGCGGCCAAAAGGGCAGCGATGATCCCGCCATGCAGGAGAGCAGACTTTACATCAACGCTCATATGCCGCGTTTTCCGAAGAGGCCTTGCGGGCGGAAAACGAGGACGAGCGCAACAGCAACCGTGGCAATGATCTTGGCCAGCGTCGGCGAGAAGAAGACAGAAATGATGCCATCGCTCAACCCGATCAGGAGCGCTGCCACCACCGTCCCGCCGAGCGAGCCGAGCCCGCCAATGATGACCACGATGAAGCTGAGAAGAAGCGGATCACCCCCCATCAGGTAGTGGGCCTGCTGGATCGGCGTGATCAGAACCGCCGCTAGCGCTGCAAGCCCCGCACCAAGGCCAAAAACCAACAAGTACACGCGCTCGACCGGAATGCCGAAGGCGGTTGCCATATCACGATCCAGCTGCGTTGCCCGCATGATCAGACCGATTTTCGAGCGCGAGATGACCATCCAGAGCACGAACAGCAGGGTCGCGGCGGCACCGATGACGAAGAGCTTGTAACTTGTCGTCTGAAAGCCCCAGGGGTAATAGACCTCCCACCCGTTTTCGCCTGATCCGATCCATGGCAGGGCAATGCGGTCGTTGAACGGCGCCTCGATGGGGCGGGCATCGGGGCCGTAGGTCATCAGTGCGACCTGCTGGATGATGTAGAGCATGCCAATCGTCGCAACGATCGTCGCCTCTGGGTCATAATTCACGCGCTTAAGGATCAGCCAGTCTGCGATCATGGCAATCACTGCGGCGAGCAGAGGCGCGACGATCAACGCAGCAACGAAACCCAGCGCCGGATGCCCCGCGATCAGGTTCGTCACCCACCATGTCAGCACCGCGCCGATCATGAAAAATTCGCCATGGGCGACATTCACGACCCGCATCACCCCGAAAACGAGAGAGAGGCCAACGGCGGTCAGCGCCAGAACCGCGGCGGTCACAGCCCCTTCAATACCGGCGAAGACGAGATAGGGTCCGAAATCCATTCAGGCAGATCCGATGCTTGCAGGGCAGAGTGATCTCCGCTCCGCCAAAGTCGCCAAGCCCCTGCCGGCGGGCGCATCCCCACCGGCAGGGGCGATATCAGAACGACATCTTCGTGTAGTCGACCTCATCGGCATAGAACGTATCAGCAATCGACGTGGTATGCGCGAGGTTCAGGCGGCCATCTTCCACCTTGGAGATATACTGATGGCCGAAAACCTGGTGGGTCTTGCCGTTGAAGACCTTCGCACCCTGCGGATGGGCATGGCCTTCCTGCATGATCGACATGGCTTCGGTCGCTTCGACGAGGGCCTGTCGATCTTCGGGACCCTTGTAGTCCGCTGCCTCCATCGCCGCCTTGACGATATGCAATGTCTCCCAGCAGCCGAACATATGGGCATAGGTCGACACATCCTTCGGGTCGGACACTGAGGCACCATTGTCATCGACACCGACAGCGGCGCGGTAGGCCTTATCATATTCGGTCTGGTTGGCCTGCGCATAGCGCGGCATGCCTTCCCAGAAATAAGACCCTTCGAGGAATTCGAGGCCCGGGGACGCGATATCAACCGCCTCCAGACTGTCGAGAAAGCCGAAGATCGCGGGGGCTGAGGGGCCGAAAAACTCGCCCATCTCCTTCACGAAGGTCAGAACCGCGGGGCCGACCATGACATGGTAGATCACTTCGGTATCGCGCGGGATCTGAGGGAAGTATTTGGAGAAGGAGCTTTCGGTCGGCGGGATGGCGATCTTCGCCACCACCTCGCCGCCTTGCGCGGCAATCGCTTCGGAAAAGAAATCGCGGTGATCGTGGCCAAAGGCAAAGTCCGGATAGATCATCGTGACCTTTTTGCCGAGATTGTCCGACACGAACGGGGCCATCGCCTGCACCTGGCTTTTCACATCCGTGATGCCGGGCTGCAATGTCCAGCGGTTGAGTTTACCCGACGCCACATGATGCCCCTCCGACACCACAAAATAGGGCAGCTTCAGCTCCCCCGCGCGCGGGGCTGACCCGTAGACGACATGGCTGAACAGTGTCCCGAAGGCGATGTCGCAGTTCGACTGGGTTGCGAATTTCTCGACCACCTCCGCACCACGCTTTGGGTCGGTCCCGTCATCCTCCAGCACGATCTCGATGGGGCGGCCGCCAATGCCGCCTTCACCGTTGATTTTCGCCACCGCGGCATTGGTCGTGCGCTCATACCAGCGGCCATAGGCAGCACCGATGCCGGTCTTGTGGCACTGAAACCCGATGCGGATCGGCGCACCGGATTGCGCGGAAGCGAACCGCGCCGGGCTGATCATCGCCGCCGCGGCAGCGCCGGCGCCCAGCGTTTTCAGCGCTGAACGGCGCGAAGGGCCTTTGGAATATATGGTCATGGTCATTCTCCCTGTTGAGAATTACAGGCGCGTCGCTTTGCTGCGGCGCATAATTGTTTGCATACAAACAGTCCCCGCCAGATGGCACATCGTCAAGCCCCTTTTGGCGCAGCCAGCAGCCAGAGGCCGATGAAGGTATAGGCCAGCATGAACAGCGCGAGGGGGATCTGGCTTACCGTCGCTCGCCAGCGGTCCCGATGGAGCCGCATGGCAACCGCATGGGCCAGAATGACCGACAGGACGTGACCCGCGACAACCGATCCGGCCTGCGCCTGAAAGATTGCCTCGACACTGTCGCTGGTGTTCAAAAATCCCGTGGAGACATAGAAAGCTCCAAGCCCCAGCCAGTCAGCGCCCGTCCCCAACGGATCAGTCACAGCCACAAGTGCATATTGGCCGTTCACCATCGCCGCAGTCAGGTAATGGGCAAAATGATAGGCCACCGCGATGGGCAGCACGGTCGGCGCGAGGGCCGCAAAGGCGCGAGAGAACCGCACGCCGCCGCGCGCAAGCGCACTGCCCAGTGCGACACAGCCCGCGAACACGATGAACAACAGGATCAGCACGCCGATCAGGCCACCCACGGTTTCAGCGATGATGGCGGAGCGTCCGGGAAACTCCAGCGGGTTCACATCGATGAAACCAAGCCACCAGAAGGTCTCGTTCAACCCATCGAAACTGCCGACCGCAAGGAATATGAGTGCGAATGACCCCGCCGACAGGCTGATCGGTGCCGCCAGCAACCGCCAGCCCGGCATGCCGCATCGCAGACGGCCCTCCGATATGCCGAAAGGTGCCAGGGACGCCATAAGCCGCATCAGTATGGTCACAAATTCGCACTGGGTCAGCCATGCCGGGCCGAACAGCATCACGCCAGCCAGCGAAATCGCCCAATAGGCCGCCGTGATCAGCGCCAGACGCGCCGGATCGTCCGGCGCCGGGTCTGCCAGCGCAAACATGGTGAAGAGGATCAGAAGGATCGAACCCGGCCACTGACCAAGGGCGGCGGGCAATGCCAGCGGCGGTGGCCCATCGCCCGCGAGCAGTCGATGCGGGCCTGTCCAGGGGTTCAGCCAATGCCAGATGTTGCCAAAGACCACCTGCGCCAGCACCAGCCCGATCCACCAGATTGTCCAGATCGTCAGGGGCAGCGGGTTCGACAACGGATCGCGCGCGCCGGTCATGCCCGCCCAGATCAGCGCCAGCAGGACAATTGCCGACAGCGTGCTCATCAGAACCGCCGGTCGCAGACGCAGCGCAATCAGCGAGAACGATCGGAAAAGACCCTCCGTCACTTGCCCCGGCAAGAGCGCCAGCGCCGCTACGGTCAGCCCGACCGCCCAAACGCCTGCGCTCATGTAGATCTCGGTCGGCAACAGGAGCACGAGGCCCATTTCAGAGACATGCGCCATGCCCGCTACCGGCACGGCGAGCAGGAAGGCAAGCCAAAGCAAGCGCTTGACGAGGATCGGAGGCAGCCACATGCTGACCATGCTGACAGCGCCACGCGGGGATGACAAATGGGAAATCGACGGCTGATCGCGACGGCACTGGTCCTGATTGCAGCGGGTGTCGGGGCCTTTTTCGCCTTGCAGACCAAACCGCCTGCGCTGCGCCTGTCGGATGCCACCGCAGCGATCCACGTGTTCGATGGCACCCCATCCATCGCCATTTCCCTGAAGATCGCCAATGACGGTGCGCCGGACCGGCTGCTGGGCGTGACATCGGACGAGGCCAAGCTGGCGATGTTGCACGGGGAGGAGGACCTGACCGGCTTGCCCATTCCCGCCGGTACAGGTGCCAGCCTTGCGGGGGATGGGGCCCATGTGATGCTGATGAGCGTCTCGGGCGATCTCACACCTGGACGGTTGTTCCCGATAACGCTGGAATTCCAAAATGCCGGTGAGATGGCAGTGAAAGCGACGCTCACCAGTCAAAGCGATGTTATGCAGATGGACCACAGCGGCCATGGCGGCGGCGCGATGATGGTGGCCACCAATCCGCCCACCCTGTCGATCAGCGCGGAAGAGACGGCCAGCGGCTGGCGCATCCGGTCAGATGCTACCAACTTCCGTTTTGCGCCGGAAGCGATGGACGGCCCCCATGTGGCGGGCGAGGGGCACGGCCATCTTTACATCGGGGGCATCAAGATCATGCGCGTGACTGCAGAGGAGGTTGAGATCGGCGCGCTGCCGCCGGGCGAGCACAAGATACGCGTCACGCTCAACACCAATGACCACCAAATGTACATGGCAGGCGACGCGCCGGTGACGGCGGTGACCGTGGTAACGGCGCGTTAGTCCCGCGGCTTGTCCAACTGCCAGCGCAAGTTTGCCTCCACCATCGGCCATTCGGCAGCGGTGATCGAATAGCACGCGGTGTCGCGGATCGTGCCATTGGGCATGATCATATGGGCGCGCAGAACGCCATCAAGCCGCGCTCCCAGCCGTTCAATCGCGCGGCGGCTCTGCATGTTCACGAAATGGGTGCGGAATTCGACCGCGATACAATCCAGCTCCTCAAAAGCGTGACGCAACAAGAGGAGCTTGCATTCGGTATTCAGGGGCGAACGCTGCACCGATTTGCGATACCAGGTCGATCCGATCTCCACCCGGCGGTTGATGGCGTCGATATTCATGTAGGTGGTCATGCCTACCGCTCGGCCCGACGTGCGGTCGATAATTGCAAATGGCAGCATCGTTCCGGCCCTGCGCTGCGCGCGGCGCTTTTCGATCTCCGCACCCACATCATCAGGCATAGGTACGGTCGTGTACCAGAGCCGGTGCAGTTCGCCATCGGCGGCGGCCTCGGTCAGGTCAGCCTCATGCGCCATGGTCAACGGCACCACGGCAACATGGGTGCCGGTCGCAGTGAATTCGGGTGGCCATTCCGACATCGCTCTGATCTCCTCTTCGCAAGGCTTCGCAGGCCATTCCGGCTTTGACAAGTGCCGGGCATTTTGTTTGCATACAAACGATTTTGCAGCGGAGGGCCGGATGGGCCAGATTATCGGCGTCGATGTCGGCGGTACCTTCACCGATCTTGTGCTGTTGGAGCCCGGTCAGGGTGTGCGACTGGCCAAGGTCGCCAGCACGCTCGACAATCAGGCATTCGGCGTCCTGAACGCGCTCGGCGAAGCGGGGGCGGATCTGGCCGCCGTCGATTTGATCGTCCATGGCACGACCACCACCACCAACGCGGTATTGGAGCGCAAGTTTGCGCGCACCGGCCTGATCACCACCGAAGGGTTTCGCGACGTATTGGAGCTTGGGCGGCGCACCCGGCCCAACGCCTATGGCATGACGGGCCAGTTCACCCCGATCATCCCCCGCGATCTGCGTCTTGAGGTACCCGAGCGGATGGATGCAGCGGGCGATGTCGTAACCCCCCTCAACGAGGATGCGGTGCGTGAAGCCGCCGAGGCGCTGAAAGCGAAGGACTGCGAGAGCATCGTCATTCATTTCCTCCATGCCTATGCCAACCCTGTCCATGAGGCGCGCGCCGCAGCCATCGTGGCAGAGATGTGGGAGAATAGCTTCGTCACCACCGGCCACTCACTACTGGCCGAGAGCCGGGAATATGAGCGCGGCGTGACAGCGGCCGTAAACGCCTCCGTCCAACCTCTCTTGCAGCGCTATGTCGGGCGGCTGGTGGAGGAGCTGGCAGGTGCCGGATATAACGGTGATGTTCTCGTGATGAACGGCAATGGCGGCATGGTATCCGCCCGCCATGTAACGCGCGAGGCGGCGAAGACAGTGATGTCCGGCCCGGCCTCCGGCGTCATCGCGGCGGCGCGGACGGGGCGCGCGGCGGGGATGGAGAACCTTCTGACCTACGATATGGGCGGCACATCGACCGATGTGGCGCTGATCCGGGATGCGGAACCTGCCGTGTCGAGCGAGATCGAGGTGGATTATGCTCTGCCGATTCATGTGCCAATGGTTGATGTGCGCACAGTGGGGGCGGGCGGCGGCTCCATCGCTTCGGTCAATGCGGCGGGGCTGTTGCAGGTCGGGCCTGAAAGTGCGGGCGCGACGCCGGGACCGATCTGCTATGGGCGCGGCGGCAGGCTGCCCACGATTTCGGATGCCAATATGCTTCTCGGGCGGCTGGACACCGCGCGCCTGAATGCCGTTGAAGGCGGCGTATCGCTCGACGATATCAAGGCGATCTTCGCGGGGGAACTGGGCGAGAAGCTGGGCCTCGACCCGGTGGAGGCGGCCGCCGCCGTCATTCGCGTTGCCAATGCCAAGATGGCCGGTGCGATCCGCATGGTGTCAGTCTCGCTCGGGGCTGATCCGCGCGACTTCGCCCTCTTCGCCTTTGGCGGTGCCGGGCCCCTTCATGCGGCAGCATTGGCGCGGGAATTGGGCGTGCCGAAGGTGCTGGTCCCGGTGCGGCCCGGCGTGACCAATGCGCTCGGCTGTGTGCTCGCGGATCTGCGGCATGATTTCGTCAACACGCTGAACAAGCCGGTGGACGATCTGGATGCGGATCTCGTGGCCGCCGTCTTTGCTGATCAGATCAAACGCGGCGACGCTTTGCTGGACCGCGAGACCGTGGACATGGTCGGACGGCGCCATCTTCATTCCGTCGACATGCAATTCGTCGGGCAGAGCCATATTCTGCGGGTCGCGCTGGATGCGCCCTTATCCGATGGTGCCGCGCTCCGGGAGGCATTCGAGGCGGTCTACAAGGCCCGGTTCGGCATCGTTCTGCCAGGTATCCGCGCCAATCTGGTCAATGTGAATACATCGGTGATCGGAGAGCGAGCGCCACTGGATATGTCGACCCTAATCGACCCGGCGGGACGAAAGGCTATTCTTGCCAGTGCACAGACCGAAACGCGCGCGGTATATTTCGACACGGAGTGGACCGAGACACCCGTTTTTCAGCGTGACCGCCTGCCGATCACATTCACACTCCCCGGCCCGGCGATCCTGAACCAGATGGACACGACCATACTGATCGAACCCGGCGATACCGCCACTGGGGACGTGCAAGGCAATATCATCATCGAGGTCGGCCGTGAGCATTGATGCCATCACCCTTTCGGTCATCCAGTCGGGTCTGCAACAGGTATGCGACGAGATGGATCTGGCGTTTTCCCGCGCTGCATTCTCTCCGGTAATCGCAGAGGCCAATGACCGTTCCGACGGTATCTATGCCGCAACCGACGGTGCGCTGATCGCACAGGGGGCGGGCGGGTTGCCGGTCTTCGTCGGTACCATGCAGTATTCCACCCGCGTCCTCATCGAGATGATCGCGGCAGGGAATGTCGCCGCCCCTGAGCCCGGCGATATCTACATCGTCAACGACCCCTATCTCGGCGGCACCCATCTGATGGATGTCCGCTTCGCCAAGCCGTTCTATCGGGGTGGAAAGATTTTCTGCTGGCTGTCCAACACCGGCCATTGGCCTGATATCGGCGGCGCTGTGCCCGGCGGCTTCTCGGCCTCCGCCACAGCGGTGGAGCAGGAAGGGCTGCGCCTGCCACCTGTGAAACTCTTCAAGAAGGGAGAAATGGATCGCGAGATTTACGCCATCATCTGCTCCAATATCCGCGTTGCCGAGCAGCGCATTGGCGATGTAAAGGCACAGGCGGCGGCGCTGACCGTGGGGGAGACCCGGCTGAATGCGCTGATGGACCGATATGGCGACGAAGTCGTGCGCGCCTCCATAGACGAGTTGAACATTCGCGCTGCGCAGCAGATGCGCGCCTGCATCGCGCCGCTACCTGACGGCGTATACCGCTCGACCGCTTACATCGACAGCGATGGCGTAGTGGATCAGCCGCTGGAGATCGCGCTGGCCGTCACCAAGACGGGCGATGGTCTGACATTCGATTTCGAAGGTTCCTCCCCACCCTGCCTTGGCCCGATGAATTCGGTGCTGGCGACAACATTGTCGTCAGTCTATCTCGCCGTGCGCCATGTTTTCCCGGAGGCACCGCTCAGCGCCGGGGCTTTCGAGCCGCTAAAAGTGATCCGGCCAAAGGGCACGTTCCTCGATGCGAAGTACCCGCGACCCGTTTCGGGCTGCGCGGCAGAGGTCAGCCAGCGGATTGCCGAAGCGGTCTTCGCCGCACTGGCACAGGCGGCACCGGACCGCGTGACGGCGGCCCCGGCAGGGACCAGCGGCAATTTCGCGCTCGGCGGTCATGATCCGGAAAGCGGGCGCGATTTCGTGATGTACCAACTGTCCGGCGGTGGCTATGGCGGCGGGCCGGAAGGGGATGGGCTGACCAATGGCTGTTCCACCATCGGCATATCGAAGGCCCCGCCAGTTGAGATCATGGAACAGAACTTCCCCGTCCTTTACCAGCGCTACGCCCTTCGCGAAGGGTCGGGCGGCGCGGGCAAGGCACGTGGAGGGTTTGGCCTCGACTACGAACTGGTCCTCAGACGCGGGACGGCGCGGGCGAGTTTCGTGATGGATCATGGCCGTTTTGGCCCGCAAGGGGCGGTGGGTGGCCTCGATGGCGCAGTCAATGAGGTAGCCGTGACGCGCGGCGGCGATGTACACGTGCCGCCCCACCTGTCGAAGGAACAGGATATCCCGCTGGTGGCAGGCGACAGCGTCAGGGTGAAAACACCCGGTGGTGGCGGCTATGGCAATCCGCTGACCCGCGATGCAGCCAAGGTTGCGGATGATGTCAGACTCGAACGCTACACGGCGGCGGAGGCCGGGCAGTTATTCGGTGTCGTGTTAAAGGAAGGGCAGGTCGATCAGGAAGAAACTGCGCGCCAACGTCGAAAGGGTGGTGCGGGCGGCCGGACTTGAACCGGCACGGCCTTTCGGCCCAGGCATTTTAAGTGCCATGCGTCTACCATTTCGCCACGCCCGCACAGGCGTACCGGATGACCCTCTGGACCAGAAAGGGGCAGATCGGCAATCGAAGTCTGACAGCAGCGATCCTCCGACCAGGCAGGTCATCCGGTTTTGCTGGCCCTGACTATCTGCCTATATCGTTGCTGGGAAGGCCAGATTGCTAAGCTTTGGCTGATCAGGCAATTTGAGGCATTGGAAAAGAGGAATCACTTGATGACGCGACCTGTGATCGGGATTGCTGGCGGTGCATTGATGATCAACGACACCTATCGCGTGCAGGCGACGGGAGAGCGTAACGTCTCCGCCATTGCCGATGCTGCGGGCGCGATCCCACTGATCATCCCTGGCATGCCATCAGCCACGGATATTGCCGGTCTCATGGGGGTCATCGATGGCATCCTGCTGACCGGCGCACGCGCAAATGTGCATCCCGAGGAATACGGCCACGAACCCACTGAAGGTCATGAACCCTATGACCGCGACCGCGACCGCGTCACGTTGGAGCTGACCCGCGCGGCGGTGGAAGTCGGTATGCCGGTCTTCGGCGTTTGCCGTGGCATCCAGGAAATCAATGTCGCCCTCGGCGGCACGCTGCACCCCGAAATACGTGATCTGCCTGGCAAGATGAACCATCGCATGCCACCGGGCGAGACCGACCACGAGATCATCTTTCGCAAACGCCATACGGTGAAACTGACCAAGGGCGGGTGGTTCGAGCGCACATTAGGCACGGACGAGATCTACACCAATTCGCTGCACGGGCAGGCGGTGGTCGACCTTGGCAAACGGTTGGTCGTGGAAGGTGTCTGCGAGGACGGAACGATCGAAGCGATCAGCGTGCCGGATGCCAAGGGGCTCGTCATCGGGGTTCAATGGCATGCGGAATATGAACCGACGCTGGACGAGGTTTCGACCAAGCTTTTCGGTGCATTCGGTGAAGCGGCGCGCACCTGGCGGATGCAGCGCGCGGCCTGAACCTCAGACCAGCCCGGCGATCAGGAACGCAATCACCAGAATCAGGCCGGTATCGCGGTTCTGACGAAAAAGCCTGAGGCACAGATCGACATCGTCGATATCCAGCGCGCGTAGCTGGCGGACCATGTGAAGACCATAGAGCGCCACACCTGCCAATCCGACGATCATCGCAGTCCCGCTGAGCGCGAGCAGGACGGCGGCCCCGGCACCCAGTGTCGCGACGGTCGCGAACACCGCCAGGTATCGCCCCGTATCTGCACCAAACAGGCGCGCGGTGGATTTGACACCGATGAGGGCATCATCCTCCTTATCCTGATGGGCATAGATCGTGTCGTAATGCAGCGTCCATGCGATCCCTGCGAGATAGAGCACGACAGGGGCCAGCGACAGGGACCCTGAATGGGCCGCCCAGCCCATCAGCGCCCCCCAGTTGAACGCCACGCCAAGGAAAATCTGCGGCCACCAGGTCACGCGTTTCATGAACGGATAGATGGCCACCGGCAGCAGCGCGAGGATGCCGAGCCAGATCGAGAACATGTTGAACGTCAGAAGGATGCAAAAGGCCATCAGTGCCTGCGCGATCATCCAGATCAGCGCACCCCTGGCGGTGACCTGACCGGACGGGATTGGGCGTGATCTTGTCCGCTCCACCTTGCCATCGAAATCGCGGTCGGTGATGTCGTTCCACGTACATCCCGCCCCGCGCATCAGGAAGGCACCGATGCCCATCGCAAGAAACAGCCACAGATCATCGATGCGCCAACCCGTTGCCGCGATGGCCAGCGCCAGTGACTGCCAGCACGGCAGCAGCAGCAGCCAGGTTCCCGCCGGGCGGTCGGCGCGAGACAGGCGCAACCAGGGGCGCGACCAGGGCGGGCAGAACCGGTCGACCCAGTTCAGGCGCGTCGCGTCAGCCACCCGGCCATCGGACGGGGGGTCATTGGTCATGGGGTTGTGACTAGCATTGGTGCCGCGATCCGTCATATGTGAGGTATGGCACGGGGACATCCGAAAATCAGGCTCTTTGTCGAGGATGCGCTGACAGCGGGCGCATCTGTCGCGCCATCGCGTGATCAGGTTCACTATCTCAGCGCCGTCATGCGTCAGGGGCCGGGCGGCGAGGTTCTTCTGTTCAATGGCCGTGACGGCGAATGGCTGGCGGAGATTGAGCTGATCGGCAAACGCAGCGCGGTCCTGATCTGCCGTGTCCAGGAACGCCCGCAGTCGAAGCCGCCTGACATCTGGCTTGCCTTCGCGCCGATCAAGAAGGCCCGCACCGATTTCATCGCCGAGAAAGCCACCGAAATGGGTGTGAGGCGCATCCTGCCTGTCACAACAAGGCGCACAAATTCCGATCGCGTGCGTGAGGATCGCCTGCGCGCCCACGCCGTCGAAGCGGCGGAGCAATGCGGGCTTCTCGCCGTGCCACAGGTCGATCCCGTGATCCGCCTCGAAAAGTTGCTGGATGACTGGAACCCGGCACGGCGGATCATGTTCTGTGATGAGACCGGTGATCATGGGGCCGCCGCAGACACGCTTCGCGCCGCAGAGGATGGGCCATGGGCGGTGTTGATCGGGCCTGAAGGGGGCTTCGATGCGGGCGAGGTATCTCGTCTGCGCGCGCTGCCTTTCAGCGTCCCGGTCTCGCTCGGCCCGCGCATCCTGCGCGCTGATACGGCAGCAGTTGCGGCGCTGAGCCTGTGGCAGTCAACGCTGGGGGACTGGCGATGAGGATGCTTTCCATCTGCCTGATCATGTTTGCCAGCACGGCGGACGCCGCGAGCCGGATCGCTCTGCACGCATTGTCGCCTGACGGATCGAAAGCGGTCATCACCTATGATGTCGAGTGGATCGAGGTCGATCTTGCAACCGGCGCGACCGATCTGATCCTGCCGACCGTCACATGCAGTTTCACCTCGGCGGCCTATGCGCCATCGGGGGGTGACATGGCGCTGGCGGCCCATTGCTCGGTCAGTATTGAATGCGCCGCGACACGCGCATCGCTCTTCACCAAACCGGCGGGCGAGCCGGTTCGCCATGTGCTGACAACCGAAGGACGGATCTGGAACAATATTCTCTGGCCACGCGGTCTGCGCGGTGACGACATCATTGTACGTGAAACCCGTGTCTCCGCTCCGTTGGCCACCGGGCTGAACGATCTGGACCAGTACGGCGGCGGCTGCGCGCAGGCACCTGGATCGTTCATCGCCATCGATCCAACCGATGGCCGCCGGACCGCGCTGGATTTTCTGCCGCGGGGCTGGTCAGCCGTGGACATGATCGGAGCCGCAGGCGGCGAGATGATCGCGACCCTGCGCGCACGGCCAACGAAGAACGATCACTACACCGCCGAGGCAGAAGCGCGCAGCCTTTGCAGCGACGATCACCCGGATGACTGGCGCAAATCGATCTGTGGGCCGGAAGGGCAGGACATTCGCGTCAGGTGGCAGGCTGGCGACTGGACGCTTTATGATCAGGCGGAGGCGACGCCTCTTCGTCGGTTTGCTTCTGCCGACCTCAGCGTGACAGCGGATGAATACTGCACGGGCAAGCAGATCGAGGGCCATGTGCAAACCGAATGCCGGATCATCGTCAACGCGCCTTATGGCATGCGCGAGGTCGTCGCGCCCGAAGGCTTGTTCGGTGATATCGCACTTTCGGCGGATGGAACGATGCTGGCATCACTCGTCATCGGGCGCGGTCTGCCATATCGGCGGTTCGACCTTTTCGATCTGGAGGCTGGCACGATGACATCGCTGGCTCATCTCCTGGATGCCAAGCCGCCCTGGCTTGGCGGGCGTACGCCATGAGCTTTCTGAGGCCAGAGGCGGTGCGCTTCCTCTCACGCTGGGCGGAAACCGCAACCCTGTTTGCGATGGCGCTTCTCCTCTTTCTCTATGTGGTGATCTGGTCCGGGATGGCCGGGCCACTAATGTGGGGTATTGCCGCTTTTGTTGCGCTGGCCAGCCTTTGGGTGGTGCGGTCCGCTGTCCTGTCCGCGCTTGGCAACCTTGATGGCGATGCGCCGGGCGTGGTGCAGATCGACGAAAGGCAGATCGCCTATTTCGGGCCGCATCAGGGTGGCATCATCTCCATCAACGACATCCACACGATCGAGATCGCGACCGCTGCGCCAGATTACTGGCAGTACGATACCCAGTGGATTCTGCGCTGGTCAGAGACGGAGGGCGCGCTGATCATCCCGGTGACAGCGCAGGGGGCGGGCGGCCTGCTCGATGCCTTGTCAGCGCTGCCGGGCTTTGCGCCGACGCGGGCCCTGTCAGCCCTTGCCGCCGCTGAGAACCAGACCATCACGATCTGGCAGCGTGCGGGTACGACGACGGGTCCCGCCCTTGCGCATATGCCGCCCCGCGATTAATCCAGATAGATGAGGTCGGCGCGGATCGGCCCCGGAACCAGAGGCAAGGGATCTGCGCAATGTCGATACCACAGCAGGGTGGCGGTCCGATCGAGAGCCATGACCAGCTCGCCGGATATCTCGAAGCCGGCTGCAAGGCCAAGGCCGATTGGCGCATCGGGACCGAGCACGAAAAATTCGGCTATTGTCTCGCGAAGATGTTGCCGCTGCCTTACGAGGGCACGTGTTCCATCAAGGCCATGCTCGAAGGGCTGCGCGACCGGTTCGCCTGGACCCCGGTGGAGGAGGCGGGAAACCTGATCGGCCTGCTGAAAGACGGTGCCAGCGTGTCGCTTGAACCCGGCGGCCAGTTGGAGCTGTCCGGCGCACCGCTGGAAACGATCCACCAGACCTGCGACGAGGTGAACCAGCATCTGGCTGAGGTCAAGGAGATCGGCGACAAGATCGGCGCAGGCTTCATCGGCCTCGGCGCGGCCCCGGTCTGGACCCATGAAGAGATGCCATTGATGCCGAAGGGCCGGTACAAGCTGATGGATGCCTATATGGGCAAGGTCGGCACCCATGGTCGGCAGATGATGCGGCGCACCTGCACGGTGCAGGTGAACCTCGATTTTGCGTCCGAGGCAGACGCCGTCCAGAAGATGCGCGTCGCACTGGCCCTTCAGCCCGTCGCCACCGCACTTTTTGCCAATTCGCCGTTTTTCGAGGGCAAGGTAAACGGCCATGTCAGCTGGCGCTCGCGTGTCTGGCGCGATCTTGATGCGGACCGGACGGGCATGCTGCCCTTTGTGTTTGAGGACGGGTTCGGGTTTGAGCGCTATGCCGACTACGCCCTCGATGTGCCGATGTACTTCGTCTATCGCGACGGCAGATATATCGACGCGCTCGGGCAGTCGTTTCGGGATTTCCTGAACGGCACACTGCCCGCTCTGCCGGGCGAGACGCCGACTCTCTCTGATTGGGCCGACCATCTGACAACGGCTTTCCCCGAGGCACGGATGAAGAAATTCATCGAAATGCGCGGGGCGGATGGTGGGCCATGGCGGCGCATCTGCGCATTGCCGGCGTTCTGGGTTGGCCTGATGTACGATCAGTCATCGCTGGATGCTGCATGGGATATCGTCAAAAACTGGACGGCGGAGGAACGAGAGCAGCTGCGCATCGACGCATCTGTCAGCGGTCTGCGGGCAGAAGTCCGTGGCCAGTCAATGCAGGATCTGGCGCGAGAGGCCGTCGCAGTATCCGAGGCGGGCCTGAAGGCGCGCGCCTGCGAAGGTGCGGGCGGCATGCTGCCCGATGAGACCCATTTCCTGAATGCGCTGAAAGAGACGCTGGAGACGGGCGAGACACCAGCGGATGAGCTGCTTCGCCGGTTCCACGATGACTGGAATGGCGACTTCGCACCGCTCTACGAAGAATATTCCTACTGATCTGGCGCTGAGGTAGCGTCGTGGACCTCAGAAAAAGGAAGCCCCTTCCCGCCATTCTGGGGGAAGGGGCCTACCGTGTTCGCCCTACACACCTGCGCCATTTCCCGGCGCAAGAACACGGCTTGTTCGCTGGTTGGGGCCTTTGGCCGCCTGTCAGTGTTTCTCTCTGACAAGAAGATATATGACGCCCAAGCATGGCAGGGATGTGAGCCAATCTGCACTGTTCTGGGGTATGTTTGTGCCGAATTATGGCGGGCACCAGGGCCATCAAAGCCCCTGAAACGCGAAAACCGTAGCAAACACTGATGTTTTGCTACGGTTTGTGTCAGTGTCGTGATCGTATTTTCGCCCTAATCGACGAAGGCACGCTCCACCACAAACTCTGCCGGCCGATTATTCGCGCCCTCGGTCAGACCAGCCTTTTCGCAAAGATCCTTGCAGTCGCGAAGCATCTCCATCGAGCCGCAGATCATCACGCGGTCATTAGCCGGGTCGAACGCCGGAACACCCAGTGCCTCGAAAATCGATCCGTCCTCAATCCGATTGGTGATCCGGCCCATGGTCGGATAGTCCTCGCGCGTGGTCGCAGTGACATGGACCAGTTGTTCCGTCGCCATCTCACCGAGAAACTCATGCGCCTTCACGTCCGCGACCAGATCGATGCCGTATTTCAGCTCCGCCACAGTGCGGCAGGTATGGGTCAGGATGACCTGTTCGAATTTCTCGTAGGTCTCAGGCTCGCGGATCAGGCTGGCAAAGGGCGCGATGCCGGTGCCGGTCGAAAGCATGTAAAGCCGCTTGCCCGGGATCAGCGCATCATTGACCAGCGTGCCGGTCGGTTTCTTGCGCATCAGGACGGTATCGCCAACCTTCAGCTTTTGCAGCTCCGACGTCAGTGGACCATCCGGCACCTTGATCGAGAAAAACTCAATCTCCTCATCCCATGAAGGGGAGGCGATGGAATAGGCACGGGTCAGTGGCTTGCCGTTCAGCGTCAGCGGCTCCCCGTCCTTCATCATACCGATCATCACAAACTCGCCCGAGCGAAAGCGGAACGTATCGGGCCGGGTCATGCGGAACGCGAACAGGCTTTCGGTGTAATGGGTGACCGACGTCACCGTTTCGGCGAACACACCGGGTGGGATATTCGCCTGAGTGTCCGCCTGCCCCTCTACCTGCATTATCATGTCCTCGGCCATGTCCGCGGCCCTCTCTCTAGTGCGATTTCCATCCTTGGGGCAACTTATGCAGCCTGTTGCGCGCCGCAACCTAATTCACCAACTTCTTCAGCCATAAATATGTTTATCCAAATTTCCGATGTGAAATACCGTTCACACAAAAAAGGGGCACCCGTTCGGATGCCCCTCGTCACTGTCCCGTTTCTGCGGGAAGGCTTATTTGATTTTGCCTTCTTTGTACTCGACATGCTTCCGGACAACCGGATCGTATTTCCGCACGGCCATTTTTTCGGTCATCGTGCGGGAGTTCTTCTTGGTCACGTAAAAATGACCCGTTCCGGCGGTAGAATTGAGCCGGATCTTGACTGTCGTCGGTTTCGCCATCTTACATCTCCTCAAGAGCGCGCGGCGCAGAACAGGCCGCGCGGCGCGAGAATTTCAGGCGCTCTCCATACCCGCCGACGCGCACGAGTCAAGGGTGGTTTTGCGGGTTTTACTTCATACCCGCCGGGGGCGCCATATCAGCATCGCCACGTAAGCTGCCGCTGCCATGCCCAAAAGCCAGAACATCCCGTGCGGAGGCCGGATATCGATCGCCACACCCAGCACCGGTGGCGCAACCAGCGCACCGAGGCCATAGGCTGTGGTGAAGGCCCCTGTACCCCGCGCCAGCGCAGCACCTGAATAGCGCGAGCCAAGCTCATTCAGCGAAAATGTATAAAGCCCGACAACCGTGCCTCCCCAGATCAGCGCTGTCAGCCAAAGTGGCCATTGCGTCGCCGAAAAAGCCGGGAAAAGCACCGCCGCGATGATGGTTGCCGCTGCGCAGAGGCCGAGAAGACGGCGGCGGTCAAAATTGTCACCGACCCAGCCGAGCGGCACCTGCAGGACCACATTACCTGCCGCCAGAAGTGCAATCAGCGTCAGTGCCAACTCGGTGTCACCCCCGGCGCGCAATGTCCAGACGGGAAACAGACCCATTGCCCCAAATTCGATCACACCGAATAGTGTTACGGCCCAGAGTATCGAAGGGTCGTTGCGAAAGAAGGCAAAGACGTCTTTCAGCGAGGCCGCTGACCCTGACTCTTCCGCCAGATTGGGACTGTCACGCCACGCCAGCAGAACCGGCGGGATGGCGCAAAGCGAGACAAGCGCACCGCCGATGAATGGCAACCAGCCCTCTGTGCCAAGAAGCTTGAGCACCAGTGGCCCGATGAGAAATCCCAGCGACAGGAACAAACCGTAGATGCCGATGATCAGCCCGCGCCGTCCGGGCGGCGCGGCGGAAACGATCCAGATCTCCGAACAAACGAAGAGGGCAGCAGTCGTCAGTCCGAAAAAGAACCGCAAGCCGAGCCAGAACCACGGATCGGGATAGAGCGGAAAGACCAGCAGCAGGGCAGCCATGCCAAGCGTGGAGATTACCATCACCAGCGGCAGCGACACTTTTCGAAGGAGGTGAGGCAAAACCAATCCGCCGATCAGGATCGCCAGTGCAGCCGACGCCCCGTTCAGGCCGATCAAAAGCGCACTTGTCCCCATCTGCTCCAACAGGATCGAGAACAGCGGATATGACAGCGAAAGGCCGAAGGCAAAGATCGAGATGGCCGCGATGGCTGAGATCATGCCACGCATCTGCTGCGGCGTGATCGCGGCCATGAAGGTCATCAGAGGTGATCCAGATAGGACCGGCCTTCGTCATGATGAAAGAACGGCGTGGGGCGTACCGTGCCAGGCTCGCGCAGCCGCGCCTCCACCTCCGCCAGGACCACCTCTGTAATAAACGGCAGGTCGAGAGCGCGCGCCTCGGTAAGGGTCAGCCAGCTCAGATGGCTCAGCTCTCCATCGGCGCGGCTCAGGTCATCCACGTCGCCCGCGACCAGCGTCGCATCAGCGAGGAAGAAACGCGCATCGAACCGCTTGCTGCGCGTGGGCGGCGTGATTGCGCGGAACACGAACCGCAAATGGTCAGTGACCGGTCGCAGCCCGGCGGCGAAAAACGTGCTCCAATCCGGATGCGGGGATGTGATCCCGGCGGATGCCGCGCCGGAAGCACCAAGGGCCAGGCCGGTTTCCTCCCACGTCTCGCGAATGGCCGCGAGCGCAAGTGCCGCCGGTGCCGGACCAGCCTCCGACTTGGTCATCAGCCGGTCATGATCATCGCTATGCACATGGAAATGATCGGCGAGCGCTTCGTCTCCCGGATCAAGCGCACCGCCGGGAAAGACAAATTTCGAGGGCATGAAGCTCGCGCCCTTGCCGCGTTGCCCCATCAGGACGCGTGGCGCGGTGCCGCCCGTGCGAACAAGGATCATAGTTGCAGCGTGTCGGGGAGGAGCGGGCGCATCTGTCATGGGCTGAATAAGTGGACAAGCGCCGCCGCCCTGTCCAGCACTTCCCGCGCTGGTCCGCCTTTATACTGCAGAAGAGTGTTCAGAATCGGCCGCATCGTCGCGGTGCGGCCGGTTAGCGCTGTCGTCAAAACCGTGCATGCGATGCGCCCACTGGAAAGCAACGATCAGGCCCTTAACGCGCGGCAACAGGACAATGACGCCAGTCATTGCAATGACAGGCCAGGCGACCGCATGGGCCCAGGTCGGCCAGTCGAACATCTGGTAGGCGGCGATCATCAGTGGCGCGATAAGATGGCCGACGATGATCATGGTCAGCCAGCTGGGCGCGTCATCGGCGCGGTGGTGGGAAAATTCCTCGCCACAAATGTCACAGCTATCTCGGACGTTCAGGTAGCCTTCTAGGAGGCTACCACCGCCGCACGAAGGGCACTGACGCCGCCAGCCCTTTGCCAATGCAGCACCAACCGGACGATCATCTGCCATATGAATATCGCTCATCTCTGTCATATGAAACGTATAGGACCGCTTCGCCGAAAGGACGACTGCGCCAAATGCCTTGCGGCGCCATGTCGCGAGTGTTGCGTCGAAGGTGATTCTGTTTAACGCCCACCACCGGAGACCGCCAATCTGTTCGTAGAGCCTGTCATATGGGATGCGCAACGGCGCAGCACCAGGAATGGCCATTCGGCGTTGAACTGACATCGACAGCGAAAGAGTGTGATCAAATCAAGATGGTGCTGCAGGCTAATCCGGGGCAATATTGATCATACGTGGAAAACCGAAGGTCCGGATGTGGATCCCAACAAGACAAGCGCCCGGCTGCCCGACGCATGATTGAAGCCACGGGCGACCCGGATGAGACGGACGAGGCGCTGCTGGCGCGGTTCGCCGCAGGCGATCACAGTGCTGCGCGCGTGCTGACCCGGCGGTTGACGCCGCGCGTGCTGGCGCTTGCCACGCGGATGTTGCGCGATCCGGTCGAGGCCGAGGACGTAGCACAGGAGGCAATGGTGCGCCTTTGGCGCATTGCGCCAGACTGGCGAGCGGGAGAGGCAAAAGTGTCGACATGGCTTCACCGGATCACGTCCAACCTCTGCATTGACCGTTTGCGCAAACGCAAGCGTATCGGACCGGGCCTCGATGAGATTGCTGAGCCACCCGACCCGGCACCATCCGCTGACACAAGGTTGATCGCCGGGGACAGGGCGTCAGCGCTGAAAGCCGCAATCAACGCCTTGCCAGACCGTCAGAGGGTGGCCATCACGCTCCGTCATTTCGAGGATTACAGCAACCCGGAGATTGCCAAAGTATTGGAAGTTAGTGTTGAAGCTGTGGAAAGTTTGCTTTCAAGAGGGCGGAAATCGCTGGCTCGTGCGTTAAGCGAAACACAGGGCCTTGCCGATAGCGAAGACCAAACCGTTTCGATGCTCAGGAGCAGCCCTGCCAAGAGGATGTCAGGATGATGCACAATCAAATGATGGATCAGGACCAGTTCGAAACCCTGCTGTCGCGGTGGGGGTCGGATATGCAGACTTGGCCGGACATGGATCGCAAAGCAGCGCAGGACCTGATCGGCCGATCGGTTGAGGCGGCGACAGCCTTGCGCGAGATGGCAGTGCTGGAGACCCGGTTTGCGCAGATGCGGCGGGAAGCGGCAGCACCGCTGCCTCGGGATTTGGAAGAACGTGTGCTGGCTGATGCAGCCATGATCGCGCCCGGCTTCCCCAGAACGGCAGCCGCGCCAGGCCTGTCTGAAATACCCGCACGCAGATCACTGCTTTCGATCATCATAGACAGCTGGCGTCCCGCTGCCGTTTTCACCGCAAGCACGCTTCTAGGCCTCTGGATCGGCTATTCGTCACCGGGCAATGTGGCCGAAGCGGCAACCGCATTCTTTGCTGCGGTGCCTGCAGATGAATTCGTCATGCTTGAATTCGAAGATCCCTTGGCGATCGACAGCGAGCTGATGGCATTCTACGAGGAGGGATCTCCGTGACAGCCGAGCCGCGCATTCTGGGTCTGCCTGTCAAATGGGCACGGGCGACCCTGATCATCTCGCTTGCGCTGAATTTTCTGGCGATAGGGCTGATCAGCGGTGCGAGCGTACAAACCGCGGAACGTCGCGGCGGGTCCCGGAACTTCCTGACCGAACAGATACTCGAACTTACGGGAGAGGACCGGCAGGCCGATGTGAAAGCGGTGCTGCGACCACCACGGGAATTCTATGTCAAGCGCCGAGCTCAGCGTGATCAGGAATGGGCCGGACTGGCGCAAAGCCTCGAACAGTCTCCGTTCGAAGCCATCACGGTGGAACAGATATTCATCGATATGCGCACATCACGCGACGCATCACGCGCCATGTCATACGGGATGCTGGCTGAGGCACTGCAAATGATGACGGATGACGAACGGGCCACCCTGGCGACGCGCATTCGCACGCATCTGGCGGAACGCAAGAAGCGCCGGGAAAAGAAGTAACCACCCGATCTAGGGCTGGCCGTCTGTTCAGGCAGCTGCGATGTAAATCCGGTTGCGCCCGTTCCGTTTGGCCTCGCCCAGTGCCTTGTCAGCGCGGGTGATCAGGTCTGCGGGCGTTCGGTCGCTGTCATCAAGACTGGCCACACCAATAGACACCGTCAGGATCATCTCCGTCTGATCATCGAGGCTGATGGGCATGTCAGCAACCGCGCGGCGGACGCGTTCGGCAACAAACTCGGCGCTCTGCCCCGTTGCATCGGTGGTGATCACCAAAAACTCCTCGCCGCCATAACGCGCAACGAGATCACCGCCGCGCACTTCGGCTTTCAAGCGCCGTGCAAACTCAACCAGCGCCGCATCGCCAGCATCGTGGCCATAGCGGTCATTGATCGCCTTGAACCGGTCGAGATCAATCATCAGCGCCGACAGTGGTTGCCCATCGCGGCGCGCGCGGGCAAAGAGACGTTCCATATGCTGGCTGAGATAACGGCGTCCGGGCAGACCCGTCAGCTCGTCAGTGACCGCAAGACGCAAGCCATCATCGAGGCTGGCGCGCAAGTGATCCGAATAGTGTTTGCGCCGCAATTGCGCCGAGAGCCGCGCCGCAAGTTCCTCACCCGGATCAGCCAGCAGGGCGCAGTCAGCAGCGCCGGCATCAAGCGCGCTGGCCATGTGATCCGTACCTGACGCCTCCTGCGCGAGAAACAGGATGGGCGTGTGCCTTGCATCAGACCGGGAGGTAATGGCCGCGATCAGTTGAACGGGATCTTCCGCTTCTGCAAACCCACGGGCATCAGGCTTGTCCTCCGCAACCATGATCGCATCGAGCGCCAGGGTTTCAGTGGCTCGCAAGGCCCCGAAACCGGTAGTGGCGATGGTGAATTCGGCATCCACGGACTTCGCCAGTTCGGTACCGAGACACTCGCCAGCCACCTTGTCCCTGACGACCAGGAGTATCTGCGCCGCGCGCGCCGTCAGGGCAAAGCCGTCGGCGGGTGGTGCGTGATCTTCCAGCGCCTTGTCACTGTGCGAAAAGAGGGGGGCAGCACCGCCCGGCGTGCCATGGTCATCCTGCAAACCAAGCTCACGTGCCGTCGCCTGCCGCATTGCAAGCTCATCACGCATTGCCTTCAGCCGCATTAGGCTGCGCACGCGCGACAGCAACACGCGCGGGTCGTAAGGGGAAATCAGAAGATCATCTGCACCAGCCTGCAGACCCGCGATGCGGTTGTCGTGATCAGCACCGTGAACCATCAATATGACCGGGACATAAGGCGCGTCGAGATCAGCCTTCAGCGCCTTGCATAATGCAATCCCAGCTTCGGCGTTACCGTGGCAGTCGATGAAGATCACACTGGGATGAGACGCTTCCGCTCGGGCGCGCGCTGTCTCAAAACAAGAGATCTCGTCGGTGGACAGAAAGCCGGCACCGAGCGCCTGCGCGAGCAGCGCGCGGCGTTGCGGGGAGGTATCAACGATCAGAACTTTGCCAGCCATCGGCAATTCCTTTACCTGCATTTTGCTCAAATTGCGACGAACGTTTTACTCAACCTTCAGTTTAGTGAACATGTTTCTCGACGCACGTCAGAAGCCCCGGAATCGAGATCGGCTTTGACAGGTAATCAACGCACCCCCCCGCCAGCATCCGCTGTGCGTCGCCAGCCATAGCACATGCCGTTACCGCAATGACGGGGATATCGCCCGTGCGGGTATCGGCCTTGATTTGACCTGTCGTCGTCAGCCCATCGGTGTCAGGCAGGCACATGTCCATGAGGATCAGATCGGGCATCGTCGTGACAGCGAGGCCGACCGCATCCGCACCGGTTTGCGAAACAACAGTCTCGTATCCTTTCGTCTCCAACACGTCATTGAAAAGCCGACGGTTCAGATCATTATCCTCGACGATCAGAATTCGTTTGGGCATGTGGCACCTCCTTCTTTTTGCGCCTGTAACAGGGTCCACTTGTGCTGTAAGTCCTGTCTACACGGCGACCCGTTAAGGAAACCTTTTCGAAAATTGGAAATATTCTGGTCATGAAGTCTTCTGAATTTGCGCCCCTTGGCCGCGACAGGGCGGAACTGCTGGCCTTGCAGGCGCTGGGATGGATCGCAGGGCAGGATGACCTGTCAGGCACCTTTCTTACAGCAACCGGAGCAGGCGCAGATGACCTGCGAACGCGGGCCGGTGACCCTGAATTTCTGGGCTTCGTGCTCGATTTTCTCCTCGGCGACGAACAGGCGCTTCTGGCTTTTTGCGACGAAGCACAGCTTAAGCCCGATCAGCCAATGCGCGCCCGCGCCGCCCTGCCCGGCGGCGATCTCCCAAACTGGACCTGACCCATGAGCAATCAGCAGAACTGGTTCGCCAACGACCTCGGCCAGATCCCCGACCGGGTGATGGGAGAGCTGCACGCCGCTGGGATCGAGCGCGGCAAACCCCTTGTTGCCGTCGATGCAGACGAGGTTCTGGTCCATTTTGCCGAACATTTCGGCGAATATGTCTCAGACCGGGGACTGAGTTTTCAGCTGACCGAATATCGCCTCGACAGCGCGTTGCGGGATGAAACCGGCCAGCCGCTGTCGCGCGACCGGATCGGTCCGCTGGTCTGGGGCTTCATTCGCGAGCAGACCCGCTGGCAACGCATGATCGAAGGTGCAGCGACGGCGCTGGAGGATATTGCACGCGACGCGCAGATCGTGGTGCTGACCAACGCGCCCGCCGAGATGCGCCAGGACCGTATCGACAATCTGGCGGATCACGGCATTCCCTACCCGGTTATCATGAACGAGGGCGGGAAGGGACGCGCGCTGCGCTGGCTGGCCGAGGCCGCCGCAGCACCCACCATTTTCGTCGACGACAGCGTGGAGCAGCTCGGCAGCGCAGCCAAGCATGCACCGCAGGTCATGCGGCTGCATCTCGTCGGCTCCACCATGTTGAAGCCCATTATCGGACAGGCTGACACCGCACAGGCCCATCCCCATGATTGGACCGAAGCGCGAAAGATCATCGATACCGGGCTCGGCAATGGGATCTGAGGTCTCGCTGACGCAGCCAGACCAATCCCATGTCGGCGCCTTGGCTGCGCTCTGGCACCGGGGGTGGCATGACGGGCATGCGGCCGTAGTGCCCGCAGCCCTCGCCCGGCTGCGCACGAAGGAGAATTTCGCGGAACGACTGTCGGCCATGCTGCCATCGATCCGCATCGCAGTCAGCGGCAAGGACATCCTCGGGTTCTGCGCGATCAAGGACGATGAGCTTTATCAGCTATTCGTCTCGGCTGCGGCCCGAGGCACCGGCGTGGCGCAGCGCCTTCTAACCGATGGGGAGATGCGCATCGCAGCCGCCGGTCACGAGATCGCGCATCTCGATTGCGCCATCGGCAACGAACGCGCCGCGCAGTTCTATCGCAAAAACGGATGGATCCTGCGCGGCGAGGAAGAGGCTGCGCTGGAGACATCGGAGGGGCCATTTGCCCTGCGCACTTGGGTCTTCGAAAAGCGCGTCGGCACGCCGGGCTGACGCTGATCAGGCCTTGTGGATGACCACGACCTTGTCTTTCAGATGCTTTTGAAAGCCCTTCTGAAACAGGAAACAGCCCGAGATATCGCCCGCCAGCGCATTCAGTTCCGCATTCGTATCTTCGAAAGCGTGGCGGAACTCACCGAATTTCAAGAAGTCCTGGAAAAGCGCCGCCGTCTTCGTGATGCCGGGCTTCTTCTTCTCGTAAACACCGGGCTGCCATTGCAGATCCTCGATGATGTAGAGGCCGCCCGATCTCAGTTTCGGAAAAAACTCCAGAAATGCATCCTGCTGATGGCTGCTGGCATGGGAGGCATCGTCGATGATGATGTCATAACTGACCGCCGCCTCCGACGCCTCGCGGATGGCATTGCGATTGTCCATGTCGCAGCGGATGAAGGACCACCGGTCGGCCTGCAGCCAGGAGAAATCGGACACGTCGAGGCCAATGATCTCCGCCTTCGGAAAATACTCCAGCCACATCCGTGCGGAAGGTGCATCGGTGGTCTCACGGTCGGCGGATTTGCTGTGCTCCGGCCCGCCGATCTGCAAGCCCATCTCCAGAAAAGTGATCGGCTGATCGCGAAACGGATAGAACAGCATGTCGTATAGCTGCGTGTATTTATGCGCCCGCAGGCCCTTGTCGCTGCCGTATTTCTCAGCCAGCGCGCTCAGGTTCATGCGTTTTTCAGTCACGTCTGACATGGCAGCCCCGCTTCCTTTAGTGATCAGCCGGTGTTCGCGGCAGCGGCGTCGAATTCGGTGTGGTCGAACGATATCTTGCCGTGCGAGACGATGCGTCCCTGGGTCTGGTCGATGCCGTGCTCACGTAATTTATGTTCTAGAAACGATCCCGGTGGCGCATAGCCACCGTAATTCGCGCCCGAGAATTTCTTGATCCGCGCCCACATATGCAGCGTCAGCGTGCTGTCGCTGAGCGCGTTGACCACCCGCATGGGCCGCTTGAAGAAGAGGTTCCGGTCGCGGTAATGGATCGGATAAAACACCTCCACCGGCTGGGCATACTTCGCCTCGCCAGTCTGGTTCAGATACCAGGTGACGCCAAGAGGCCCCCAGACGCCCCAGGGCATCTCCGAGACGTGGACGGGATCGCCCGCCTCCGCCCGCTCGATATAATCGGCCTTCATCTTGGGCGCGACGAAATCCGGTATCGGATATTCCTCCTTGGTGAATTCAAGGAGGAGGCCCAGCGCCTCGCTATCAGGGGGCAGGCCCAGCACCGCCCCGTTCAGCTGGCGCCGCGTCTCATAGCCAAAGACATGGGGCTGGCCGACATCAAGCGGTTTCCAGCAGTAGATATCTGTATCGATCCAGATCTCGCCGGGGGCTTTCTGCATCAGATGAAAGCGGAAGAGATCGGAAAAGAGCGCGACACTGCCGGTGCGGCCATGGCGGTACATCTTGGCACCTTCGAGGATGAGGTTGGCATCGCGCACCTCCACTCCCTCGGGCACACCCTGCACCCCTTCATAAGTATAGAGCACGACATGCTGGCCTGCATCGACATAGGATTTCAGGCAGAGCTGTTCGAGCCAGGTCAGAGACCCGCCGATCCAGAGCGCCGCAACCGTCGGATATTCAGCCATTTCGATACTCTCCGTTCACCTCAGCCCGCCGACGCAAAAAAGTCGGACTGCCAGTCGCGGCCCATCCGATCATCGAGCGAAGGCGATCGTATACGCTGACGCGCGCCGCCAGGAGCGAGTGTGATTTCACCCAGAACGACACCATCGCTGGTATTGTAAAAGTCGACGCGCGCAAATTCAAACTGGCCGCCGATCACCTCCGCCGCGTCACGGAGGTCTTCGTAATTGGCCGGTTTCGCAATCGGATTTCCGGTTCTGTAGAAGAACTCCTGTGGCAGATAGTTGAAATCACGATCATAAATCAACTGCACGTGGTTGGTGGCGCGGTCGAGATCGACCTGCACGATGGACACGCGACCATTGAGAACGAAGAACTTCCAGTCATCCGCGGATTCGCCTGGGGCTGAGAAGCTCTCCTCCAGATAGACCTTGCGCTGGACGACATTGTACCACCACTCCCCCCCACGCGAGCCATAGTCGACACCAAGCCAGCGTTCAGCCATGGCCTGAAGCTTTGCATGCTCTTCGGGGACAAGCGGCAGCGTGACCTTGTAATTGTAGCCGCTTCCGTGATTGGCCTTGAAATAGTAGACGCCGGGCGGCGCATCAATGGTCTCCGGCAGATCCGCGAAGGGCGAGCTCCACACGCATCGCGCGGTGCGCACCTTCGTACCGAGCGAAGCGGGGATGAACCCCCCGAGGCCCAGCTTGTCACCTGGCGAAGGCATCGGGACGGGCGCGAAAAACTTCGTCACCAGCATCTTTTCGGTGAACCGGCGGGGGTTCAGGATGCTGGCCTCAAACCCGTGATTGCTGGCAAACCAGTTCAGGCCCCGCGTGAAGTTGAAATAGAACGCAGGCTCATCGAGCAGATCGAACGCCCGCAAGGTGCCTGCTGGAGACGGCTCCGCCGCGCCATAGTGGTTTTCGTCGATGATCTGCCGGAACGTCTCACGCGCTTTCATCCGCCAATAGGGGCGCTTGCGCGCGTTGATGCGATCGATATTGGCGCGCAGATCCTCTTTCGTCTCATCGAGGACGTCCCGCGGGTCTGTCGTCTGATCAGCCATGTCCGACCGCTGTTTCTTTCCTGCGCCGCGAAAGGGTCGCACTGGTCATATGCGGGCCACCTGAATTCGATGCCCGATTTGCCGCGTCATAGCGGAGCAAAGGGTCATTGTCATCCCGAGAATACTACGGTTTCACCTTGATCGCGGACCCGGTCAGCCGCTGTGCCGGTAACATTGCTGCAATGGGGCCGGGCATATACTCTCTGCCGATACGCTGCACGCAGGCAACGGGGACTATCATGGCCGCAAAACATGCGCAGGACCGGGCCGGTACCTGCCGCCTGATCATCACTTCGATGAAGAATGAGGGGCCCTATATCCTCGAATGGATCGCCCATCACCGCGCGATCGGCTTCACGGATTTCCTCGTCTACACCAATGATTGCGAGGACGGCACGGTGGAGATACTGGAGCGTTTGCAGACGCTCGGAATAGTCACACATCAACCCAACGAAATACTGCTGCGCGGCCCGCAGAAGAGCGCCCTGAAATGGGCGAAGGAGCAGGAGATCACCAAGGGTGCCGACTGGATACTCGTGTCCGATATCGACGAGTTCCTGAACATCAAGATCGGTGATGGCACAGTGCAGGAACTGATCAACCACCTGCCCGATGCCGATGTCATCCCGGTGACATGGCGGCTTTTCTCCCATGACGGCGTCGTGCCTTTCGTCGATGCGCCGCTGATGGCGCAGTTCACCGATGCTGAACGCGCTCTCGATCAGGGCGGCTTTCCCATGCGCTACGTAAAATCAATCTTTCGGCGGCAGGAGGATCTGAAACGCTTCGGCACTCACGGGCCGATCCCGGAAGACGGGCGCGAAGACAGTTTCACATGGATCGCGCCGGATGGACGGGTCCTCGGCAAGAATGACAGCATGACCCGGCCCCAGTCGGTCTATGGCTATGAGATCGCGCAGTTCAATCATTATGCTGTCCGATCGGTCGACAGCTATCTGATCAAGCGCGACAGGGGCCGGGTGAACCATTACCGACAGGTCATGGGCGTCGATTACTGGCAGAAGATGTGCCGGGGCGGGGAGGTCGATACCTCCATCCAGCGCCATATCCCGGCGATGACGGCGGAGGTTGCGCGTCTGCGCGAGGATGCAGAACTGGCGGCGCTGCACGACGCGTCGGTCGAGTGGCACCATGCGAAAATCGCCGATCTGGAAGCGGTACCGGAATTCGCCGCCATGAAAGCGGACATACTGAGACTGTCAGAGGCGGGAGATCACCACCGCACCCTCGCGCAAGCAACCCGGCGGAAGGCGGCAGAGCCGCCTAAGTCCCTTCAGACGGCTGCGCCGCCCGCCCCCACGCAACTTGATCCGTTGGGGCGCATAAATGAGCTCTGCCGCGAGTTGCGAGGTTTGATCGACGGCGTCTCACCGGTTGACGCGGCTATCGAAGCCCATGGGCGGTTGGACGAGATTGAAAAGGGCCTCTTCGGCACCACCAGTCGGTAAGGTGGGCTTCAGCCCACCACGCCTCGCGCTATTCTTCGCTTTCCTGCAGCTCTTCCCCCGCCATATAGAGCGCATCCGGCTGATCTGGATCGGTGATCCGCTCAAAGAGCGTCACATATTCCGGCTGCGCCTTGAGCGAGGCGATGCGGTCCTGATGCCAAGCTACCGCTTCATGATGAAGGCGCGATAGCTCCGGATCGGCCATCAGATCCCCATGAATCGCGCGGGCCGGGCCGAGGCGCGCCAGGATGCTTTCATCAATTTCTGTCGAATAATTGCGCGTCGCCCAATACTCGATCCCCTGATCCTGCGTCACGTGATTGATCCGCCCGCGGTCGCGTTTCACGAGAAAGCTCTCGGCGGAACGCAGGATGTAGTGGTTCAGCGTCGCCATCTCATAACCGATGGACGCCTTGCGCGAGAACCAGGTGCCGTTGCCGATGGATTTTTCCGGCATCACCCGACCCGATCCGTTCACCCAACGCAAATCCTTGATCCGTGATTTGTCGAGGTCGAGCGGGCGATGGACGCCGATCTTGCCGAAAGGCGCGGACGGGCGGGCCATCGACTTGAACCCCCAGCCGAGGCGCGGACGGGGAATGTATTTGGGGGCGCAGCGGGTGAATTGTTCCGTGACGAAACCATCCCGATAGGTTCGCACATCACCGTTGCCGAAGAACCGCCAGGTGAGTGAAATCACGTTCGGGTCGTTCATGGCTTCGACCATGCCAGGGATGGTGCCATCGCCCACATGTATGTTCAGAAACTCGTCCACATCGATGACCAGATACCAGTCGCTTTCCTGCACCAACGGCTGTTTCCAGGCATCGTTCAACGCCCCGCGCTGCGGCTTTTGCCCGGCATCGCGGTTGAACGGATTGTCAAGCCGCGTCAGATGGCCCATCGCCTGCAACCGGTCGAGGATCGCGTTGGTCTGATCAGTGCAATCATTGGTGTAGACGAGGAAATCCGTCACCCCGATTGATTTGTGATAGGCGATCCATTCGAGTATGAAGGGCGCTTCGTTCTTCATCCCGGTGATGACCGTGATCTTGTCATTCGGCAGTGGCTGATCCGGCGGTGCCAACAGCGGATAACGATCCTTCACCCGGGCGATCAGGGATTTGTATGCCGCGTCATCCGCCGCGCCCGTGTAGATCGGGTCACCGGACGGCGCGCGCGGCGGACCTGACTTTGCTTCCTTCGGGGGCGCGATAGGCGCGTCATCAGGTTCGGCCCCCACCCCGTCATCCTCGTCCACTGACGCAAGAACCTCCGGCGGCGTTCCCCCCTCCGCGCGATCGGCCCATTCGAGAAATTCGGGGGAGATCGCGCCCGGTCCCTTGTCGAAGACGGCATTGCCGAAATGGCGGAGCATTTTTGACAAGCCCGTCATGCGCGGCGAGGTGACCGTGTCGAACAGGGCGGCATAGTCCGGGGTGGCGCGCAGCTCCGCAATCCGGGCCTGATGAGCCGCCACGCAGGCCCGGTGCTGTGCCGCAATTGCCTCATCCGCCATCAGGCGCGCGTACTCCGCCTTGGCAGCAGGGAGACGGGGCTGAATGGAACGCTCCTCCTCCGCATTGTGGTTCATGCGAAACCAGTAGGCGAGGCCCTGATCCTGATCCACATGGTTGACCCGCCCGCGCTGGCGCTTCACCAGATAGCTCTCGGCGCTGCGCACGGAATAGTGGTTGAGCTGCACAAGACCGTAGGAAGCAACACGCTTATCCGCGCGCCAGCCGGATTTCAGATAGTCAGGCGGCATGGGCTGACCCGATCCGGCATACCAGCTCACATCCCCCTCCCGCCCCGCGAAAATGCCTTTAGGGCGATGAACCGAGAACCGCTCAAACGCGCCATCGGGCTTGAACGCGGTCTTGAACCCCCAGGCGAGGAAGGGTTTCTTGCACTCCTCCGGCGCGGCATGGGTCATCTGTTCGGTGATGAAACGATCGTTGAACTTCTCGACAAACCCGTTGCCGAAAAGCCGCCAGACGAGGGAAATCATTGTTGCATCAGGCAGGGCGGCGACCAGATCGACAAACCGCCCTTCGCCGACCGAAATGTTGATGTATTCATCCACATCCATCGGGATGACCCAGTCCATATCCCGGATGAAGGGCTGGCTCTGCGCATCCCAAAGCGCTGCGCGCTGAGGGTCGCCTGCATCACCGTCAGGAGAGAACGGGTTTTCGCGATGGGCAGTGATCACGCCCTTTTGCGCCAAAAGGGTCAGGAGCGTATCTGTCCCGTCATCGCAGTCATTGGTGTAGACGAGGAAATCAGTGATCCCGATGGACCGGTGATAGGCGATCCATTCGAGGATAAAGGGCCCCTCGTTCTTCATCGTAGTGACGATCATGACGCGCGGCGGCTTCACCGGTGCCCCCCCTTTCGGCACCCGAACCTTTTTCGTTGTGGTGCGGTCTATCCAGCGATCCGGAGCAAGCTCCCCCGATCCTGGCAGCGGGTTTTCGCGCGGCGCGATATCGTGCTTGCGCAACAGCTCACCCACCGGACACCAGTATTTCGGCAAGCCCTGCTCCACCTCCACAAGGGTGCGCGCGATCTCATCCGGATAAAGCGGCAGGGCGAGGACGCCATCGCCGGCAACCTCCTCCACATTGCGTTTGCGCGCGAGGAGGAAATCGCGCCGATCATATGGGATCGGGTAAAGGGATGATGAAGGCAAGGTCGTTGCAATCTCACCCGTTTCCGTGAGGAAATGCGTCAGTGCCCGCGCGCCCCAAAGGCCCCAGGGCTGATCGGCTGCGGGTACGGATTTATCGTCCTCCTTCGCCTCGATCAGATCATCGCGCTGTGCCTCCGATACCCAGGGCGGGATCGGATGCGGGTCAGCCGTAAACGAAAGCAGCGCCTGAAGCGCCGCGCTACCGGCTGGCAGGGCCAGCACATCCGCGCCAAGAAAACCCGCGCCTTGCCAGCCAAACAGCACCCCGTCTGCCAGCCGAAGCGGACGGATCAAGCATAATGTTGGGCGAGCGGAAATGACCCCTTCGGTCTGGCTGAGCAGGAGATACCGAAACCTGTCCTCTGCCAGGTCAGCGCGCCCGCAAGCGTCGAAAGCAGCACGCGGCATGATCGCGGCGGCATCGCGCTGTTCGATACCGGACGGCAGATCGGACGGGGGGTCATAGGCATAGACAGCCACCGGGTGCCCGGCATCGCGGTATGACGCAAGGCTCAGACAGTGGAGATAGCCAAGGGGGCCGCCCCGCCAAAAAACTGCGATCTGAGCTTCGGCCATCCTCTCCCGCCGTTAACTATGCCCCCGGTATCCGTGACTTCTACTGGCGCAAGCGCAATTAAATGTAAACGGACACGTCTGTGCCGCGAACACCCGATAAACTTACTGGCGCGCAGCGCCGAAAGCCGCGATAGTTGGACATGGCTCTTCCACCCGGTTTCCTCGATGAATTGCGCGCCCGCGTGTCGCTCGCCAAAGTGGTGGAGCGCAAGGTCACCTGGGACAAGCGCAAGACCCAGGCGGCCAAGGGCGACTATTGGGCCTGTTGTCCGTTTCATCAGGAAACCACGCCATCCTTCCATGTCGAGGATCGGAAGGGATTTTATTACTGCTTTGGCTGCCACGCGAAGGGCGATGCGATCACCTTCCTCAGGGAAGCGGAGAACATGGATTTCATGGAGGCGGTGCAGGTTCTGGCCCAGGAAGCCGGGATGCCGATGCCCGAGCGCGATCCGCAGGCCGCCAAGCAGCAAGACCGCCGCGCCCGGCTGGCGGAGGTGATGGAGGCCGCCGCGCAGTTCTTTCGCCTGCAATTTCGCGCAGCCAAGGGGCAGGAGGCGCGCGGCTACATCCAGCGGCGCGGTCTGTCGGAGGCAACGGTAGAGCGGTTCGAGATCGGGTACGCCCCCGACAGCCGCAATGCCCTGAAAGAGCATCTTGCCGGCAAAAACATCGACATGAAAGAGATGGACGAGACCGGCCTCGTGATCGTGCCCGATGATGGCGGCACGCCCTATGACCGGTTCCGGGGGCGCGTGATGTTCCCCATTCGCGATGCGCGCGGGCGCTGCATTGCGTTTGGGGGCCGTGCGCTCAGCGCTGATGTGCGGGCGAAATATCTAAACTCGCCCGAGACGCTGCTCTTCGACAAGGGGCGCAGCCTCTACAATCATGGTCCGGCGCGCGAAGCGGCAGGCAAGGCCGGTGCGCTGGTCGTGGCCGAAGGCTACATGGATGTCGTCGCCCTTGCGCAGGCCGGGTTCGCCCATGCGGTCGCACCGCTGGGCACGGCGATCACGGAGGATCAGTTGCGCCTCATGTGGCGCATCGCGGATGAGCCGGTCATCGCGCTTGACGGAGACAAGGCAGGCATGCGCGCCGCGATGCGGGTGATCGACATCGCCCTGCCGATGCTGGAGCCGGGCAAGAGCCTGCGCTTTGCCCTGATGCCGGAGGGGCAGGACCCCGATGATCTGATCAAGGCACAAGGTGCTGGTGCAATGCAGGGTGCCCTCGACAAGGCGCTGCCGATGGTCGAGCTCCTGTGGCGGCGAGAGATTGAAGGACAGGTCTTCGACAGCCCTGAACGCCGCTCCGCCCTCGATGCACGGCTGCGCGCCGCCCTTGGCAAGATCGGGGATGCGAACCTGCGCGCGCATTACGGGCAGGCAATCAAAGAGCGGCGCGCACAGCTCTTCGCGCCCATCGCCGCTTTGCGCCCCGCGACGGCGCAGAACCGGGCACAAGGGGGCAAGGGTTGGCGCGGGGGCCGGGCACCGACATGGGCAATGCAGGCCGGTGCGATGCCATCGCCGGAAGTGAAATTATCCGCCCTGGCGCGCGATGGCGGACTGGAGGCAGAAGCACGCGGGCGTGAGGCCACATTGGTCCTGACCCTGATCAATCATCCGGATTTGGCCCAAAACCGTGTTGAATCGCTCGAAGATGTCGAATTTGTCTGCCGTGACCTTGAAACCATTCGCCGCGCGCTCATATCCGCAATCACGAGTGACGAGGTGACCGCCGACCGTTCCGCATGGCTCGCAGAGATCGAGCGTTTAATCGGACAACCCCCGCTGCCGGTCCTTCTCGCAACGCCTCTGGGTCGCGAGGCCCGATTCGCATCAGAGGATGCAGATCCCGAGATGGCGACTTACGGATTCGAAGAGATGCTGTCCCGACACCGCGCGTTGATCTCGTTTTCGCGCGAAGTGCAGGAGGCGGAAGTAGAGATGGCGGAGGACGCCGGTGAGGAACTGGACCGGAGACTGGAAGCCGCGTCCAGCCGACGATTTGTGGACGCGACACCGTCTCTGCCAGATGCGAACGAGGATGAAGAACACCTGCGATCAAAGCTGAAAAACGCTTTCGATGAGCAGATTTGGGTGAAGAGAAGCAAGCGGTAGAGTTGACGAATCAGTGATTCGCTGTTGATTCGGAATCTATCCGCTGCGGCATCCGGGACAGGGATGACCGCACGCGAGCAACGAGAGAACGGAGCAGCCTATGGCCGCCAAGGACGTCGACGAGACACAGACCGAAGATCAGACTGGCGAAAATCCCGGCCCGATGCTGGATATGAGCCAGGCCGCGGTCAAGAAGATGATCGCGCAGGCCAAGGCGAAGGGCTATATCACATATGACGAACTGAACGCGGTCCTGCCGCAGGATCAGGTGTCTTCCGAACAGATCGAAGATGTCATGTCGATGCTGTCCGAAATGGGCATCAACGTGATCGAGGCCGAAGAAAGCGCCGACGACAGCGAGAACAAGGCCGAGGACGAGAGCAAGTCCAAGGAAGTCGTCGCCACCACGACAGAAACACAGACGCTTGATCGCACCGACGATCCGGTGCGCATGTATCTGCGTGAGATGGGCACGGTCGAACTGCTGTCGCGAGAGGGCGAGATCGCCATCGCCAAGCGGATCGAGGCCGGCCGCTCCACCATGATTTCGGGCCTTTGCGAAAGCCCACTGACATTCCGCGCGATCTCCATCTGGCTGGAAGAACTGGAAGACGAACGCATCATGCTGCGCGATGTCATCGATCTTGAAACCACGTTCGGGCGCACACTGATCGAGGAAGCAGGTGACGACGAAGATGTTGTCGTGGAGGATGCTGACGCCCCCAAGGATGGCGAGACGCCCGAAGGCGCTGGCACCACGGCAGACACCAAACCGGAAGGCGGCGAAAAAGCGGAAGGCGGCGACGGCGACGACACGACGGTAAGCGACGATGACGAAGACGAGGACGAGCAGGCGAACCTTTCGCTCTCCGCCATGGAAGCTGCGCTGAAACCACAGGTTCTAGAAACGCTCAGCTCGATCTCCGGTGATTATGAGAAACTGAAGAAAATGCAGGAAAGCCGCATGTCGGCGGCCCTGAATGAAGATGAGCAGTTTTCCTCCAACCAGGAGCGCAGCTACCAGAAATTGCGCGCGGAGATCGTCGATACGGTCAATTCGCTGCACCTTCACAACAACCGTATCGAGACGCTGATCGATCAGCTTTACGGGATCAACCGGCGCCTGCTGACGCTTGAAAGCAGCCTTGTGAAGATTGCCGATACCCACCGGGTTAACCGCCGCGAGTTCATCGAGGAATATCGCGGGATGGAGATGGACCCAACCTGGATCGAACGCGTCAGCGGCCTGAAGGGCAAGGGCTGGGCCGCGATGATCGAGAAGGACGGCGACAAGATCGACGAAGTTCGCACTGAGATCGGCGAGATCGGCCAGACCGTCGGTGTCGACATCGCAGAATTCCGCCGCATTGTGCAGACGGTGCAGAAGGGCGAGAAAGAAGCACGGATCGCAAAGAAGGAAATGGTCGAGGCAAACCTGCGGCTCGTCATCTCCATTGCCAAAAAATATACCAATCGCGGTCTCCAGTTCCTTGACCTCATTCAGGAAGGCAATATCGGTCTGATGAAGGCCGTCGATAAATTCGAATATCGGCGCGGGTACAAATTCTCGACCTACGCGACATGGTGGATCCGGCAGGCGATCACCCGCTCCATCGCCGATCAGGCGCGCACGATCCGTATCCCGGTGCATATGATCGAGACGATCAACAAGCTGGTCCGCACCGGCCGCCAGATGCTGCATGAGATCGGGCGGGAGCCAACACCGGAGGAACTGTCCGCCAAATTGCAGATGCCGCTGGAGAAGGTTCGCAAGGTGATGAAGATCGCCAAGGAGCCGATTTCGCTGGAAACACCCATCGGCGATGAAGAGGACAGCCAGCTCGGCGATTTCATCGAAGACAAGAACGCTGTCCTGCCGCTGGACGCCGCCATTCAGGGCAACCTGAAGGACACGACCACACGGGTTCTGGCATCGCTTACCCCTCGTGAGGAACGCGTGCTGCGCATGCGCTTCGGCATCGGAATGAACACCGATCACACGCTGGAGGAAGTTGGCCAACAATTCAGCGTCACGCGCGAACGTATCCGCCAGATCGAGGCAAAAGCGCTGCGCAAGCTCAAACATCCGAGCCGGAGCCGCAAGCTCCGCTCTTTCCTCGAAAGCTGACATGAAAAAGAGGCCCCGGATCGGGGCCTCTTTGCCATCTGGTACTAATCCGTCGTCAGATCAGCCTTCGAACGCGGGCAGTTCCTTCAACTCGTCTTTCGCTGCGTTCACATATACGCGCAGCTCCTCGCCCGCCGGATCGCGCATGATCTGCACTTCTTCCACCGGGACGGCAACGGACTTGGCACCGAACCCGAGGAAGCCGCCGACCTTGAAGACGACATCTTCGACAACGCCGGTATCCGTCACAACGACATCTGAGACACCGCTGACCGGCTCATCATTGGCGTCGAACACTTCAGCTGTTTCCAGCTCCTCCGGCGACACATCGGTCGGCGCTACGGCGATGAATGTCTGCGGCACGTCCGTCACTTCGCCAGCCGGTGCCTCCGTCAGGTCGCCAGCGGGTGCTTCCGTCGGCGGCGTTGCCTCTGCGGTTGCATCAGGCGAAGCGTCGCCTCCGGTTGCGGGTGACGATTCGAGCTGGCTCAGACGCACGAAGCCCGCATCGGTCGTTGCCTGCTCATCATATGCGGAGGTGACCTCAATGCTCGGCTTGTCGACGCCATCGAGTACAAGAATCTGTTCGGACGTATCCGGATCCGTTGTCGAGCTGAGAATTTGCGCATCGACCGCAATAACCTTCGGGGTAAGATCGGGGACAGCGCTGGTGTCGACCAGCACACCGGCAATCACACCGTTGGCCGCCAGCAGAACGTCAATTGCGACGCCCACCTGCTCAGCCCCATCGGCCGCGGTGATGTACACCGGATCGCCAATCACATCAGCCACAGGCATCTGCGCGATCGTGAGATCGGCACCCGGACCTGTTGTCGTGGATTGAGCCCAGGCCGGTGCGCCCAGAAGCGCAATCATGGCCGTGGTCGCAAGAAGCTTTTTCATGGCAGTTATCCTATACAGTCATGCCCACCATTTTTGGATATGGCGAATGACGGCGCTGCAAACAACTAGGTAAGCTATTGAAATATATAGAAATATACTTGCGACCGGCTTTCCCCTTGGGATAGACGGCTTTTTTGCGTCCGAAAGAGGTAGACAACCAGGGGTGGTGGGCCGAAATGTGATGCAGTCTCGTTGAACCCGAGGGGCGCAGGACTGGCCAGGCTATGTGAACTAGGTCATAGCTTATGCCGTGATCAAAGATCTATCCGCATCTGCCCTGTTCATGGGCCTTCTTGCAGCTTTCGTCGGCTTCGCGTCCTCCTTCGCCGTTGTGCTTCAGGGCCTTCGTGCCGCCGGGGCGACGGAGGCAGAAGCCGCCTCTGGCCTGATGGCGATTGCGATCGCCAAGGGTATCGCATCGATCATTCTCTGCTCGAAAACCCGGGTACCGATTTCGCTGGCATGGTCGACGCCGGGTGCGGCTCTCCTGGTCAGCTCTCCCGCCTTGCCAGGTGGGTTTGCCGAGGCTGTCGGTGCGTTCATCCTGTGCGGAGTGTTGCTGACCGCGACGGGATTATTCCGCCCGCTGGCAAACCTGATCGAGAAAGTGCCCGCAACACTGGCAAGCGCACTTTTGGCCGGTGTGCTGCTGGCGCTCTGCCTTGCACCGTTCAAGGCGATTGCAGTCAATCCGGCATGGGGTCTGCCGATCCTCGCAGGCTGGCTGATCGGCGGGCGCATCAGCAAGGTCTGGTCAGCACCATGTGCCTTGGCCGGGTTCATTCTGGTCGTGGTGATCGGCGTCCAGCCCCCGGCGGAGGCGCTCGCCGCGGTCAAAGCTGCCGCTGTTCAGATGCCGATCTTGACCATGCCGGTTTTCACCTTCGCAGGGTTCGTCGGCATCGCCGTACCGCTCTACGTCGTAACCATGGCAGGTCAGAACTTGCCGGGCGCGGGCGTGCTGAAGGCACATGGCTATCCACCCCATTCACAACTTTCCATCGGGATCAGCGGATTGGCATCGACGCTGGCCGCACCATTTGGTGGGCATGCCTGCAACTACGCCGCCATCACGGCTGCGATGTGCATGGGCGAAGACGTGCATCCCGATCCCAAACGCCGCTACTGGGCGGCCATTGCGGCGGGGATCACTTATGTCTGTCTCGGTGTCTTTGCCGGACTGGCCGCCGCATTCGTCGCACTGGCCCCGACCATCCTAATCGAGGCCGTTGCCGGACTGGCGCTGCTTGGTGCCTTCGCCGCGTCCTGTTTCGCCGCGTTCAGCGATCCGCGCGACCGTGAGGCAAGCGCGGTGACCCTCTTGCTCACCGCCTCCGGCCTCAGCTTCTTTGGCATCTCGGGTGCTTTTTGGGGATTATTGGCCGGGATGCTGGTCCTGATGATCATGAGGCGGGGGTGAGGCCAGATCGGACTTGCGCGCCATGATCCAGATTGCCGTTATGCCGCCGCCGTGTTAGCCAAAGCCATTGTATTAAATTCGCGGGGTACGATCATGGCGGAAGACAATCAAAGCGCAGCAGAGACACCGGCAGCACCGTCCGTTTCCATTCAGGCGCAATATGTGCGCGATTCGTCATTTGAAAACGTGGCCGTCCAAAAGGGTGACGGCAAGATGGATGCCAAGCCGGAGATTCAGGTTGGCGTCAACCTGGACGCCAAGAAGCGGGGCGACGATCTGTTCGAGGTCATCCTCAAGGTCAACGCGACGGCCCGGAACGGCGAGGCTGTGATGTTCATCGCGGAACTAGAATATGCCGGTGTCTTCAAGATCGGCGGCGTCAGCGATGCACAACTGCATCCGTTCCTTCTGATTGAATGCCCGCGCATCCTTTTCCCGTTCGCGCGCCGGATCGTGTCGGACATGACCCGCGATGGCGGCTACCCGCCGCTGATGCTCGACATGGTCGACTTCGCAGGGATCTACAAGGCAGAGGTTGAGCGGCGACGCGATGCTGCTGCAGCTGCGAAGATCGAGGATGAGCCTGCCGGTACGGCCTGACCTTCAGGCACGCCGCCAGACGGGATCATCACCAAGATCATCGATGAAAGCTTCATGGGCCTCACGCTCGGCCACTGTCAGGCGGGGCGCGAGCGGACGTGGGCGCACGCCAGGTGTCCAGGATGACGCTTCTGCACGATCGTTGTTCGTGGCTTGTGACGATGGATCCAGCGAAGCCGCAAGATCAGGCTGGCGACCGCCGATCAGCTCCAGATAGACCTCGGCCAGGATTTCACTGTCCAGCAGCGCCCCGTGTTTTTCGCGCGAGGAGTTATCGACCCCAAAGCGGCGGCAAAGCGCATCGAGACTGGCAGGCGATCCGGGAAACCGCGTCCGGGCGATGGCCAGCGTATCGATGGCCTGCTCAAAAGGGATCGGATCGCGTTGCAGCCATCCCAGTTCCGCATTGATGAACTTCATATCGAAGCTGGCATTATGAATGACTAATTTGGCATCGCCAACAAAGGCGATAAAATCATCAACGATCGCGGCAAAAACCGGCTCGCGTGACAACCGGTCGGCCGACAGACCGTGAACAGCGAACGCCTCCTCCGGCATATCGCGTTCGGGGTTGATATACTGGTGATAAATGCAACCCGTCGGGACGTGGTTTTCCAGCTCGACACCGCCGATTTCGACGATCCGATGCCCATCGCGCGGATCAAGGCCCGTCGTTTCCGTATCCATGACGATTTCACGCATAATGGGGATCTCCTGACAATTGGGCCATGATGGTCTGAACCTGCGCGCGGGTCTCCTCCAGTGTCGATCCGGTATCCACTACATAGTCCGCATACGCGCGTTTTTCGGCATCCGGCATCTGTTTGGCAAGGATTGCCTCAAATGCTTCTTCAGTCATGCCGGGCCGTGCGAGGACGCGATCACGCTGAACCTCCGCCGGGGCGGACACGACGATAATGTAATCGAACATATCGGCCCGCCCCCCTTCGAGGAGAAGTGGTATATCCAGCACAGCAAGGCGGGCACCGCCAAGACGCACGCGTTGCAGAAACCCGATACGATCTTTGCCGACAAGTGGATGGATGCCTGCCTCGATTTTCTTCAGAAGCGCAGGGTCTTCCATGATTGCCGTCCGAAGACGGGGGCGGCTGACAGCGCCATCTTCGATGGCGTCAGGCACCAGCGCGCGAATCACAGGAACACCCTCGCCACCTGCTGCGTATAACCGATGGACCGCAGCATCCGCATCCCAGACATGGGCACCGGCATCGCCAAACATCTGCGCCACGGTGGATTTACCCATGCCGATTGAACCTGTCAGACCAGCCACAATCATTCAGTCACCATTAGTTGGCGCAATTCATCATCCACCTGCGGCTCTGCCCCGAACCAGGCTGCAAAACCCGGTCGCGCCTGATGAAGCAGCATACCAAGACCATCGACGACAGTCAGGCCACGCGCCTGAGCCGATGCAAGAAACGGCGTGATCAGCGGGGTGTAGACGATGTCAGTGGCCACTGCGTCGTCATCTGCACCAGTAAGATCGATATTGAGCGGCGGCTGACCAGTCATGCCAAGGCTGGTCGTGTTGACAATGAGGCCTGCGCCTCGAAGGGCATTATCGACATCGGACAATGCAATGACCCTGACCGCATCGCCGAACGGTGCCGCCAACGTGGCTGCCTTGGCCACTGTCCGATTGGCGACGCATATTTCAGGCACGCCCGCATCGATCAGGGCATGAAGGATTGCGCGTGCGGCACCGCCTGCGCCCAGAACAACGGCGGGGCGCGCATGATCCCACGCCGCGCCGGTACGATCATGCAAATTCTCGATGAACCCGTACCCATCAGTATTGTCAGCAATGATGCGCCCTTCGCGGAAGATCAGCGTATTGGCCGCACCAATGGCACGGGCCCGCGGCGTTGCCTCATCCGCGAGCGTCAGCGCAGCTTCTTTGTGAGGAATGGTGACATTGGCCCCCTGCCAACCATCGACGACCATCTTTCGCACTGACGTTTCCAGATCCTCCGGCTTGATCGGAAGATGAACGTAGCTGCCGTCTATACCAAATTTGGCTAGCCAATGGCCATGCAGACGCGGTGATTTCGAGTGCTCGACAGGCCACCCGATGACGCCCGCTCGCTTGGTCGCCCCGATCATTCGCTGAGCACCCCGCGAACCCTGAGAAAACCCAGCAGCTCCACAAGTGGCAGACCGAGTATGCCGAAGTAGTCGCCGCTGATTTGAGAGAATAGTTGAACGCCCTTACCTTCGATCTTGTATGCTCCTGCGGTGGCCAATGCATCATCACCCATGTCCGCCAGGTATTCATCCAGAAACGCGTCGGAAAAGGGTCGCAACGTCAGCCGTGCTTTGGCGATATGACGCCATATCGGCGCACCATCAAAGGCAATGACAGCTGCACTGTGCAAGTAATGGGTTTTGGAGCGCAGGCGGCGAAGTTGATCTGCCGCATGCGCCTGATCAACAGGTTTGTCGAAAGCCTCACCATCGCATTCCAGGACCTGATCCGCACCGATGGTGAGAACCCCGGACATGCGCGATGAGACCCTGAGAGCCTTCATCTCCGCCAGCGCATCGGCCTGATCGCGCGGGGCAACACCATCCGCGCGGAGCGAAAGTTTGACCTCCTCTTCATCAACCGCTGGCGCGATTGTCTCCACCATCAGACCAGCATTGCGCAAAAGCGCAGCGCGAGTTGGGCTGGTCGATGCGAGGACCACCGGCACCGTCACAGCGTACTCCGCGCCCCAAGAAGTGCGGTGATCTCGGCTGCCGTTTCCTCTATCGAGCGCCGTGTCACATCAATCACTTGCGCGCCGATGCGATCAAAAAGCAGGCGCGCATCGGCAACTTCCTGTCTGATCTGCTCAAGCGCGGCATAGTCAGCACCCTGATCGTGGCCAATCGCCTCCAATCGGTGCGATCTGATCTGGGCGAGGCGCGTCGGACTGGCGGTCAGGCCAAATACAGGCACACCTTTCTCCACCGCATCGAACAGGGCGGATGGTGGATCAACATTCGGGACCAGTGGCAGGTTCGCTGCCTTGATTCCACGAACAGCAAGATAGATGCAGGTCGGTGTCTTCGATGTGCGACTGACACCGGTCAGAATAACGTCAGCACGGGCCAGCCGATCGCTGAGCGCACCATCATCATGAGCGATCGCATAATCAATCGCATCGATCCGCTTGTAGTAAAGATCGTCGATACGATATTGACTGCCGATACGCCTGGTCGCGGTCTTGTCGAGAAACCTCTCCATCGCGACCAGAATAGGCTGAAGTGCCGGAACCGCCACGACACCGATATCTGCAGCTGCTTTCAAAAGCACTTCGCGTAGCGCGCTATCGACCATCGTGAGGATCACGAGCCCGGGCTCGGCACGAATTTCATCGACGACCGATTTCACGTCTGCATCGCTACGAATGAAAATCCGCAAACGCCGATCGACATCGACATCATCGAACAAGCTGAGCGTTGCGGTGCCAAGGCGCGCAACGGTCTCGCCAGTACTGTCGGAGAGCAGATACACGATCTGGGACAAGAGAAGCCTCGGGCTGAGAAGACGTTGGCTGAGGATAAGTCGGGACAATGTGGAAAACCAGAGCCGTAGACGCGGGCAATGTGCAGAACGCTGTTTTCGCCCCAAGGCTAACAGTTTCGATCACTCATGCAGGATAAAGGAGGACAGATGACCGAAGTGAAGGTTATCCACTGCCAGCGTCAGCTGCCCGTCCAATGATCCACCCCGGCAAATCACTGGACCCGCTGACTAAAATCTGAACACTCCTGTTTTATACATGATCTAACATCAATCTGGCCAGATGACTTGAATTGAGGACATGTTTGTGGACAACAAAGGCAGAGCGGTAATCCACGTTATCCACGGCCCATCAGAAACAACCAAATACGCAAAGACAACCAATGACCCCAGCCACCGGCACGCCTTCGAAATTGCTCCTTCGATCATTGAGGGGAGAAACGCTGGAGCGACCTCCGATCTGGCTCATGCGCCAGGCTGGTCGATATCTGCCCGAGTATCGAGCGACGCGCGCCAAGGCTGGCGGGTTTCTTGACCTTTGTTATAATCCGGAGCTGGCAGAAGAGGTGACTTTGCAACCGATCCGTCGGTTTGGCTTTGACGCCGCCATTTTATTTGCAGACATCTTGTTGCTGCCACAGGCGCTGGGTCAGAAGCTGTGGTTTGAACCAGGTGAAGGCCCGCGGTTGACCCCTATTCAGTCGGTTGGAGAGCTTAAGCTGGCTGATGAGGTCGATGGGGTTCTGAACCCGATTTATGAAACTGTAAGGCGTTTGAAATCATCCTTGCCCGCAGAAACCACCCTGATTGGTTTCGCTGGCGCACCCTGGACGGTCGCGACTTACATGGTTGCAGGACGGGGCACGCCTGATCAGGGCCCGGCACATGACCTGATGGCGAAGGATCCAGAAGGGTTCGATGCGATCCTCGATCGGGTAGCGGATGGAACGATTCATTACCTCAGCAAGCAGATCGAAGCGGGAGCAGAGGTCGTCAAGATTTTTGATAGTTGGGCAGGATCGTTGAAAGGTGAAGCCTTTGAGCGGGCTTGTATCAAACCCTGTCTCAAGATCGTGGAAGGTATCAGGCGTGCACACCCCAATGTACCCATTATCGGATTTCCACGCGGGGCTGGCAAACGTGCATTATCATTCGTGAAGGCAACCGGGGTTGAAGGCGTCGCCATCGAAGAGGATATGGATATTCTCTGGGCGCGCGATGCTCTGCAACAGGAGGCAACGGTGCAGGGCAACCTTCATCCACGCCATATGATCGAAGGGGGCGATGGGTTAAGGCAGGCGGTGGAACACCTGCTCACGACGCTGAACAATGGACCTTACATTTTCAATCTCGGTCACGGGATCACTCCGGAAGCATCACCTGATCATGTCGAGACCCTGATAAGATTGGTGAAGGGCTGAAATGGAGGGTATCCAGGATTTTTTGTCCTCGGTCTATCCATGGACTTTGGCGTTTCATGTCATATCGGTTCTCGCCTGGATGGCTGGATTGTTTTACCTTCCGCGTCTTTTTGTCTATCATGTTGAAAAAGCAGGAGAAGATCCTGATCTTGACCTCATTTACCAGGAGATGGAACGTAAACTGATCCGTGCGATTATGAACCCGGCAATGATCGCCACATGGGTTTTTGGCCTGATGATGGTCTTCACACCCGGTATCGTGAATTGGGCAGAGTGGTGGCCCTGGATCAAGGCTGCTGCGGTTGTGGCTATGACCTGGTTTCATCATTCGCTGAGCCTTTCGCGAAAGGCTTTCGTTGCTGGAAAGAACACGAAATCAGGGCGTCATTTCCGGTTAATAAACGAAATTCCGACTGTCTTGATGATTATCATTGTGATTATGGTGATCGTGCGGCCAATCTGATTTGGCGCAAATGAATTGACCTCGGCGACCTTTTGCGACTATAGGAAATTTGCACGTTCTGTGCGCCCTGCCCCAACACCGTGAACACTCACTTTATGCACGGGGCATATTGACCACTCCCGCGACGGAACTCGTAATGGATATCAAGCAGCTGAAGCTGTCAGAGTTGAAAGCAAAGAGCCCGACTGAGCTGTTGAGCTTTGCAGAAGAGCTTGAAGTCGAGAACGCCAGCTCAATGCGCAAACAGGACATGATGTTTGCGATCCTCAAGGAACTGGCCGATCAGGATTGCGAGATCACAGGTGAGGGTGTCCTGGAGGTTCTGCAGGATGGGTTCGGGTTTTTGCGATCACCTGAAGCGAATTACCTGCCGGGCCCGGATGACATCTATGTCTCGCCTAACCAGATCCGGCGCTTTGCGCTGCGTACAGGCGACACAGTTGAAGGGCTGATCCGCGAGCCAAAGGAAGGCGAGCGATATTTTGCTTTGGTCAAACTTCATACCATCAATTTTGAAGATCCAGAGAAGATCAAGCATAAGGTTCATTTCGACAATCTGACACCGCTCTATCCCGATGAGCGGTTCAAGATGGAAATTGAGGATCCAACGATCAAGGATCGCTCTGCCCGCATCATCGATCTGGTTGCCCCTATCGGTAAAGGGCAGCGCTGCCTCATTGTGGCACCGCCGCGCACTGGTAAGACGGTGCTGTTGCAGAACATTGCCTATTCGATTGAACGTAATCACCCCGAATGTTTTCTGATCGTCCTCCTGATCGATGAGCGGCCTGAAGAGGTGACTGACATGCAGCGGTCAGTAAAGGGGGAGGTCGTATCCTCCACCTTTGATGAGCCGGCGACACGGCATGTGGCCGTTGCGGAGATGGTGATCGAAAAGGCCAAGCGCCTGACGGAGCATGGCCGGGATGTGGTGATCCTGCTCGATTCCATCACCCGTCTAGGGCGCGCGTTCAATACCGTTGTGCCGTCTTCTGGCAAGGTTCTGACGGGCGGTGTCGATGCTAATGCGCTGCAGCGTCCGAAACGGTTTTTCGGTGCTGCCCGGAACATCGAAGAGGGTGGGTCGCTGACGATCATCTCCACCGCTTTGATCGACACCGGCAGCCGCATGGACGAAGTGATCTTTGAAGAGTTCAAAGGTACGGGTAACTCAGAAATCGTGCTCGATCGGAAAGTAGCGGACAAGCGCGTCTTCCCGGCGATGGATATCCTCAAGTCAGGTACACGTAAGGAAGATCTGCTGGTTGAAAAAGCGGATCTGACGAAGATGTTCCTCCTGCGCCGCATTTTGAACCCGATGGGAACAACCGATGCGATTGAGTTTCTGCTCGGCAAACTGAAGCAGACAAAGACAAATGCTGAATTCTTCGATTCGATGAATGCCTGATCGCTTGGGATAAATGGGTTTTGTGGGCTCGTCCAATCCCATGATGGGTGGAGAACGTGGCGATGGATCAGATGTCCGATACCATTTTCGCACTGTCCACTGCATCTGGCCGTGCCGGCGTTGCCATTGTCCGTATATCAGGCCCGAAGTCTGATGAGGCCCTAGTTCATTTCGGGGCGGCGCTGCCTGAACCCCGATATGCGGCTCTCCGTACACTTCGATCAGGTGCTGAAATCATTGATCAGGCGCTGGTTCTTCGTTTCGATGAAGGGGCCAGCTTTACTGGTGACAGGATGGTGGAGTTGCATGTCCATGGGGGGAGCGCGACCATTGGTCGTGTGCTCCGCGAGCTGAGGTCCATAGATGGATTTTTTGATGCGGAACCGGGGCAATTTACCCGGCGCGCATTGGCCTCTGGCCAGATGGATTTGACACAGGTTGAAGCGCTTGCGGATTTGATCGACGCGCAGACGGAAGCTCAGCGCCAGCAGGCCGTGGCGCTCATGGGCGGTGCGCTGTCAGATCGGATTGCGACTTGGCGCGATGATTTGGTCAGGGCGTTGGCGCTGACGGAGGCTGCCATCGACTTCGCAGATGAGGAGGATGCGCCGGTCGATGTGACAGAAGAGGTTGTCTCGCTCATCCGAAGTATCAGCAGTGACATTGCCCTGTTGATCCAGGGCGCATCATTTGGGATGCGCCTTCGGGATGGTTTCATCGTTGCCCTTGTCGGGCCACCGAACGTTGGAAAGTCCTCTCTTATCAATGCGTTAGCTCAAAGAGACATTGCCATTACTTCTCCTGTTGCTGGGACCACGCGTGATGTTATTGAGGTGTCTTGCGATTTTTCCGGATTGCCGGTGGTGGTGCTTGATACGGCGGGTATTCGACATAGTGAAGATCAGGTGGAGATCATCGGGATCAACCGGGCGCTGGCGCGGGCAGCGGATGCTGATATTCGTGTTTTCATGGCTTCGGTGCATGAGCCGCAATCAATTCCAGATGGCCTTTGGCGCGAGGGGGATATCCTTCTGTGGAACAAGGCCGATCTCGCAACAGGTACCGGTGATGTCAGCGTGTCGGCGACGAATGGGACAAATGTAGATCAGTTTGTTCAGTTGGTGACTGATCGCTTGTCGGGACGCGCGCGCGGATCATCTGTTGTTGCGCGGGACCGGCAAGTGCAGAAGCTGACAAGTGCTTTACTGGAGTTGGAGCAAGCTGAGGTAAAAGATGATGAGCTGAGGTCCGCGCATCTGAGACAAGCTATCATTGGACTCGACGAGATTGTTGGTGCAGTAGGAGCCGAAGAGGTTCTGGGAGAGATTTTTGCCCAGTTCTGTATTGGCAAGTAGGGAGATGTTTCACGTGGAACATTCGGGTCAGCGGTTCGATGTGATCGTGATTGGAGGCGGCCATGCCGGCGCGGAGGCTGCCCTTGCTGCTGCTCGTCTGAATGTCAGGGTGATGTTGGCGACGCACAGATTCGATCGCATTGGTGAGATGTCCTGCAATCCAGCAATTGGTGGCCTTGGCAAGGGTCATCTTGTCAGGGAAATAGATGCCTTTGATGGGATCATGGGTCGCGCGGCCGATGCTGCGGGCATCCAGTTTCGACTTCTGAACCGTCGCAAAGGCCCGGCTGTGCGTGGGCCGCGCGCGCAATGTGACCGTCGATTATACCGTGCGGCTATGCAATCGGCGGTCCGGACCGCACCGATCACCATACGAGAGGGCGAAGTTGCCGAACTGCTGTTCGATGCAGGCGCAGTGGCAGGTGTTGTTATGGCGGACGGCACACGGGTAGAAGCAGATGCGGTCATCGTTACCACAGGCACCTTCTTGCGGGGGGTCATCCATATTGGTGGCGAGACGCGTGCTGGTGGTCGCATGGGGGATGACTCTGCCACGCGTCTCGCGGCTTGTTTCGATGAGCTTTCGCTGCCCCTCGGTCGGCTGAAGACGGGCACACCGCCGCGCTTCGATGGACGAACGATCCGGTGGGACCTTCTCGAACAGCAGCCAGGTGATGATGATCCGTCGCTCTTTTCATTTATGAGTGCGCAGCCGATGGCGCGGCAGATCACATGTGGGATCGCTCATACGAACGAAAAGACCCATGACATAATCCGCGAAAATCTTGGCCAATCTGCCATGTATTCCGGACAGATATCCGGAACCGGTCCACGCTACTGCCCGTCTATCGAGGACAAGGTATCCCGTTTTTCTGACAAGTCGTCCCATCAGATATTTTTGGAACCTGAAGGTCTGGACGATGACACCATCTACCCCAATGGTATCTCGACGTCCCTGCCTGTAGACGTGCAAGAAGCATATGTAGCCAGCATCAAAGGCCTCGAAAACGCACGGATCACCCAGCCTGGCTATGCAATCGAATACGATTATGTCGATCCCCGGTCGCTGGATTACCAGCTTCAAGTGAAATCATGTCCTGGCCTGTTTCTTGCGGGGCAGATTAATGGGACGACCGGATATGAAGAGGCCGCCGCACAGGGTCTGGTCGCCGGTTTGGCGGCAGCGCGCCTTGCTAGTGGTCATGGCGACATTCGGTTTGATCGGACTGAAAGCTATATCGGCGTGATGATTGATGACCTGATTTCACGGGGGGTGACCGAGCCATATCGGATGTTCACATCGCGTGCAGAGTATCGTCTTCATCTTCGCGCGGACAATGCTGATCGCCGTCTGACACCAAAGGCGATAGAAATCGGCTGTGTGGGTGAGGGACGTAAACGCCATTTCGGTGAGATGCTGGAGCGTCTTGAGACCGCTGATACGCTTCTGTCTGGTTTGTCTGTGACGCCGCAAGAGGCAACCGCACATGGTATCAGGATCAATCAGGACGGGGTGCGTCGTGACGCAAAGACGCTGCTCGGTCAGTTTGGCCAGGACTACAATGCGTTGGCCACGATCTGGCCTGAGGTTGCGAGCCTTGATCCAAGCGCTGTGGTACAGCTAGCGAATGATGCACTTTACAAAGGATATCTGGATCGGCAGATGGCTGAGATGTCGGCAATGCGTCAGGATGCGGACGTCATCATTCCCCCGGACATTTCCTATGCGACCTTGCCGGGACTTTCCAACGAACTGATTGATAAGTTGATGCGCCTGCAACCAAGAACGATCGCTGATGCGGGGCGTGTTGAGGGTATGACCCCGGCGGCCATTGCGTTGTTGCATGCGCACGCGAAAAAATCTGTGCTGGCAGGGTGATGGCGCAGTATCAGGCTTTGACTGCCACCGGTGATGTTTCACGTGAAACATGTGAACGACTTCAGATCTACGCGGATCAACTCACGACGTGGAATCGGAAGATCAATCTGGTCTCTCCGAGCACCATTCCCGACCTGTGGACACGGCATATCTGCGACAGCGTGCAGCTTGCTGCGCTTGCTAAGACACCTCGAACCTGGATCGATCTTGGATCGGGTGCCGGTTTGCCTGGTCTGCTCGTTGCCGCGGTGCTCCAAGAGCGTAATCCGGGTTTTCAGATGACCTGCGTGGAAAGCGACCGGCGCAAGGCAATTTTCATGATAGAAACAAACCGGAAGATGGGCCTTGACGTGAACATCGTCAACAAGCGGATCGAGGCTCTCGATGAAACGCGTTATGATGTTGTGTCTGCACGTGCGCTCACAGACTTGTCGCGGCTACTGAACTATGCCGACCGACTATGCGCGCCCGACGGTATTTGCTTGTTCCCAAAGGGTTCTAAAGCGAATGCTGAGTTGACGACAGCTCGCTCAGCTTGGCATATGGAGGCGGAGAAAATACCAAGTTTGACCGATCATACCGCGTGTATTCTGCGCATTAAGGAGTTTTCCCGTGTTGCAGACTAGCAAGCAGAAAGCTCGTGTCACCGCCCTCGCAAATCAAAAGGGTGGCGTCGGAAAGACGACAACGGCAATCAATCTTGGCACTGCGTTGGCCGCCATCGGCAGACGTGTTTTGTTGATTGATCTTGATCCACAGGGCAATGCAAGCACAGGGCTTGGGATCTCGGACCGCAGCAGCAGTACTTATGATGTCATGCAGGGCGACGCCCGGCTGGAAGACTGCATCGTTCCGACCAATGTTCCAAACTTCTCCATCGCACCGGCTGTCGTTGATCTCAGCGGGATCGATGTCGAACTGGCGGATGAGCCAGGCAAAACGCGTCGCTTGCGTAAGGCGATCAGGCCTGCCACCGGCACTTCGGTGTTGGATCATTATGATGAGATATTGATCGATTGTCCGCCATCGCTTAGTCTTCTGACGGTAAACGCGATGGCGGTTGCCGATGCAATCCTAGTTCCCCTCCAATGCGAGTTCTTTGCCCTTGAAGGTTTGTCTCAACTGATGAATACGGTGGAGCGGGTCCGGCGCAGTCTTAATCCTGACCTGACTTTGCAGGGCATCATTCTCACGATGTTCGACAAGCGCAACAACCTCTCCATTCAGGTCGAACAGGATGTCCGCGATTCTCTGGGTGAGCTTGTATACGAGACCGTCATTCCCCGGAATGTACGCTTGTCGGAGGCACCATCACATGGATTGCCTGCCCTCATCTATGATCAGACCTGTGTCGGCAGTCTGGCTTATCAGCGCCTCGCTGCTGAAATGCTGGCGCGCGACAGTGCCTTATCATCAGCCCAAAAAAGTGAGCTAAATGTCTGAAACGAAAAGAAAAAAGGGTTTGGGTCGTGGTCTGTCGTCTTTGCTGGATGACGTATCAGAATCTGCCAAAGCAACGACTGGTTCTGGCCGGGCGGTGACGTCCGGTTCGGAACTGGTGGCCATTGATCTGATCCGTCCAAATCCAGATCAGCCACGGCGCACGTTCCCGGTGGCTGAGATGAATGATCTGGTCAGCTCAATCCGCGAAAAGGGCGTGCTTCAGCCGCTGCTCGTGCGTCCTGATCCGGATCGCCCCGGTAGCTGGACCATTGTTGCGGGGGAGCGGCGTTGGCGCGCGGCGCAGATGGCCGAGCTACACGAACTGCCGATTGTCGCACGTGATTTCACCGATGAAGAAATGCTCGAAGTAGCAATCATCGAAAACGTGCAGCGTGCTGATCTGAACGCAATGGAAGAGGCGCAAGCTTATCGCCAGTTGATGGATCGGTTTGGACATACCCAGGAAGTCCTTGCCAAAGCTGTTGGCAAAAGCCGCCCTTATATTGCGAATGCGCTGCGTCTGCTTGCATTGCCGGACAGCGTTCAGGAGATGGTCGCTTCCGGACAGCTGACCGCCGGCCATGCCCGCGCTATAGCAACATCAGCCAACCCCGCCGAGTTGGCGCGCCAGGTTATCAATCGTGGCCTCTCCGTGCGCCAGGCGGAGGATCTGGCAAGACAGGTTGCCGTGCCGCGCACAAAGCTTCGCCAAAGGGCGCGAAAGGATGCTGATACACAGGTGCTGGAAAACGATCTCTCTGCTGCGCTGAGCATGAAGGTCGCGATCGCACATAAGGGCAAGGGCGGTGCAGTGACGATCAATTACAAGGACTTAGATCAGCTTGACGGTCTCTGCCAGTTGCTGATGCGAGACTGACAGCGACCAGTCAGCGTCGTTGCCGGATCGTCAGCGCCAGTTTCAAAAAAGCACGTTCAAGTAGTGGCCAGCCAGGCGCACCTGTCCCACCGCGCAGATCATTGTCCGTGTCCAGTAGCACCGTCAGTGCACCTTCGACCTGAGCGAGAGTCCATATCCGGCAACGCCTTGCCAGTGCATCGCGTCGCGGCCCGAAAACTGGCGGGCGAAGTGATCCGATGGCACCGTCGACGCTGGAACCACTACTGGACGCGGCCAGCACTGTATGAAGCGCCCTGAAGTATCGCTGCGCCGCGATAACGACGCCGGTTGCGTTCTGACCCTGGGCCTTGAGCCGCGCCAGCAGCGGTCCGATATCTTCGGCCCTGCCATCAGCCACACAATCCAGCGTCTCGTCCAGATCGACATCACCAGCCCCCGGCGCACAAGCCGCGACATGCTTAGGCTCGATACGCTCCTCTGCAGGATCGACATAAAGGCTCAACCGCTGGAGGAGATCACGCAAGGTCCCACGATCAAGGCTACGTGCCAGCGCTTCCAGATCGCGCACCGCATCGTCTGTCGCGTCGCCAGCACCTGCATCGGTGAGCATTTCCCTGATTGCCGCGCGGTCGGGTATGTCCGCAAAACAAGGCGCAGCTGCAGCGTTGCCCATGCTTTCAAAGAGCTTTCGTAATTTCGCGCGCGCCGGCAATCGGCCGGCTGTGACGATCAGAAACGCATCGTCCTGCTCGGCCGCGCTCAGCGCTTCGGACAGCATCGGCACCGTGGCGTCGGTTGCATCCTCGACCACCACGATCTGCTGACCATCAAAGAACCCGCGCGCCTTCATCGCATCGATCAAGGCAGCGGGCCCACGTCGAAGATCGCCCGGCTCAATACGTGTAAGGCGCATGTCGCCGCCTTCGTCATCGCCAAGCAGGGTGCGCGTCAGCACAAGTCGCCGCGCCGCGACCTCCACCTTGTCCTCGCCATAGATCAGAACACCAGCCAATGTGCGGTCCGGCTCCCTCACGAACCGCGCAGCATCGCGGGCCGATAGTTTCATTCCAGACTGGCCGAAGCCAGAAGACGCGTCGCTGTCAGTTCGGCAAGCTCAATGGAGATACGCTGACGCTCGTCCAGAGCAGCGGCGCGGCTGGCAAAGGCTTCGGCAGTGGCATCATAGGCCCCACTGGTTTTCACCCTGCCTTCCTCGACCACCTCATTGCTGGCCTGATCGACCAGCCGGTACTGCAAGGTCGCATCAAGCTGATAACGTGTTATGTCAGCCGTCGGCGTGATCGCAACACCCGTTTCCTGAATATCGATCAGCCACAGGAGAGCATAAGGCGCACCAGAGCCGCCATCCCCCAGCCGACGGCGCAGCCGTTCTCGTGCGGCAAAGGTTATCGGGTCAGTCGCTTCCTGAAGCGAAATGGTTCCAATCAGTGCCGCCGCACCGCCGTCTTGCTGGTAAAGCGGCCTGAACCCGCAGGCTGATGTCAGCAATGCGGCACTACCTGCCAGAAAGGATCGCCGATCAGACCACGACATTGACGATCCGCCCCGGCACAACGATGACTTTTTTGGGTGGCCCACCAGCCAGCACGCGCTGAACCGCATCATCCGCCATGGCCAGCGCCTCGATATCGGTTTTGGACGCATCCGGTGCGACTGATATTTCGCTGCGTCTCTTGCCGTTGACCTGAATTGGCAAAACGATCAGATCGTCTTTCAACAGGCTTTCATCTGCCACCGGCCATGGTGTTTCCGAAACGATTGTCTCGCTGCCGAGCCTTGCCCAGGCCTCCTCGGCAAAATGGGGGATCATCGGCGATGACATGATCGCCAGCGTCTCCAATGCTTCGCGTCGCGCGAAATCCATGCCATGTGCAGTCGATCCACTGACCCGACTGACCGCATTGACCAATTCATAAATACGCGCAACCGCCTTGTTGAATGCAAACCCCTCGATATCGCTGGTCACGCCATCGATAGCTTTATGAGTGATTTTGCGTAGAGAGAGCGCATCATCGGACAGATTGGAAGGTGGCATAGTCGCATGACTGCACTCCGCAGCACCTTCGTTGACCAGTCGCCACATTTTCTGAATGAAGCGCCACGCTCCTTCGGCACCTGCGGTCGTCCACTCCACGTCCCGCTCCGGTGGGCTGTCGGACAGCATGAACCAGCGCGCCGTGTCGGCACCGTACTGGGCGATGATATCTTCGGGATCGACGACATTTTTCTTCGACTTCGACATCTTGATCGACGGGCCGACCGTGACGGGCGCGCCGGTCTCCGTGACGACGTAGCCGCCTTCAACAGGTTTGATCTCATCCGGCGACAGCCATTTGCCGTCCGGGCTCTTGTAGGTCTCGTGGCAGACCATGCCCTGGGTGAACAGCGCATCAAACGGTTCGATGGCGGTTTCCGGCAGCCATCCAGTCCGATGCATCGCCCGCGCCCAGAACCGGGAATAGAGAAGATGCAGAATCGCGTGCTCCACGCCACCGATATACTGGTCGACATTCATCCAGTACCCAACCTCGTCCGCGTCTGTCGGCTCTTCGCAGCGCGGCGCTGTGAACCGCGCATAATACCAGGAACTGTCAGCGAATGTGTCCATCGTGTCGGTTTCGCGAACCGCAGCCGCACCGCATACGGGGCAGGCCACATGTTTCCATGTCGGATGTCGATCCAGCGGATTGCCCGGTGTGTTGAAATCCACATCTTCGGGCAATTTCACCGGCAGGCTCTCAATTGGGGCTGGGACCGGGCCGCATGTCTTGCAATGGATCACCGGGATCGGACAACCCCAGTATCGCTGGCGCGAGAACCCCCAATCGCGCAGACGGTAGTTGACCTTTGGGCTCCCTTGTCCTGCCGCCGCCATCCGTTTCGCAATCTCGGCCTTTGCGTCCTCGATGTCCATTCCGTCGAGAAATCGTGAATTGATGATCCTGCCGGGGCCGACATAGGCCTCGGCTTCAATCGCGAAGCTGTCAGCATTCTGATCTGTTGGGCAAACAACAGGCACCACATCGAGGCTGTATTTCCGCGCAAAATCCAGATCGCGCTGGTCATGGGCCGGGCAGCCGAAAATCGCTCCGGAGCCGTAGTCCATTAACACGAAGTTGGCCACATAGACCGGCAGAAGCCAATCAGGATCAAATGGATGGCGAACTTTCAAGCCCGTGTCGAACCCGCGCTTCTCGGCTTTCTCAACAGCCTCTTCCGAAGTCCCAATCTTGCGGCACTCGGCTGAGAACGCAGCCAAACCGTCGATCTCGTCTTCCAGCGTCTTCGCCAGTGGATGATCGACCGAAATCGCGCAAAAACTTGCGCCGAACAGCGTATCGTGCCGGGTGGTGTAGACGTTCAGCGATGTCTCGTCGGTCAGATCGTTTGGCGCGATCTCAAAATCGAAGGACAGACCAGTGGACTTGCCGATCCAATTGCGCTGCATCAGCCGCACATTGTCGGGCCATTTGTCGAGATCGTCGATGGCGGTCAGCAATTCTTCCGCCATGTCGGTGATGCGGCAGAACCATTGCGTCAACTCACGCCGTTCAACCTCCGCGCCTGAGCGCCAGCCCTTGCCGTCTATCACCTGCTCATTGGCGAGGACCGTGTTGTCCACTGGATCCCAGTTCACCATGGATGATTTCTGGTACACGAAACCCGCAGCCATCATGTCCAGGAAGAGGCGTTGTTGCTGGGCATAATACTCCGGATCGCAGGTCGCGAACTCGCGGCTCCAATCCACGCTCAGGCCCATTTTCTTCAGCTGCGCGCGCATTGCATCGATGTTTTGGTAGGTCCATTTCGCAGGATGTTCGCCCCGTTCGATTGCCGCGTTCTCAGCGGGCAAACCGAACGCATCCCATCCCCAGGGATGCAAAACATTGAACCCTCGTGCACGCTTGTAGCGCGCAATCACGTCACCCATGGCATAGTTGCGCACATGGCCGATATGAACCCGACCCGATGGATAAGGAAACATCTCCAAGACGTAATATTTGGGCCGCGTTGTATCGCGTACAGCTGTGAAACAGCCGCGCTCATCCCAGGTCGATTGCCAGCGCTGCTCGACTTCGCGTGCATTGTATCGCGCGGATCCCGCGTCCGAAGATGAAGTAGAAGCCGACAAGCGCCGATCCCCCGCTAAATGACAAAGATCGTCATCTGATAGGCGAGGCGTAAGGCAGTTTCAATTGCCGTTCAGCTTTATTGGCGATCGGGGAACGCGCCGGGCTTGATCAGCCTTGCTCGCGTTCTTCGATCCTCAACTGTCGAGCGCGGACCAGGATGGCGTCCTCAAGCTGCCGTGCGGTTGTGCCTGACACCGGGGCCGTGCCCCACGATCCCTGAGGGCCGCGAATCTCCCGAAATACAGCGACTTTCAAGGTACTTGCAGACAGCGACGGCCCCTGAACATAGGCGGTGACCTTAAACCGCTCCTGCGGAGCATCCGGCGATGCCGCCCAGTCGGTTGCGACCACGCCGGTAAACGGATCAGTGGAGCTTAGCGGCAAGAACGCAAGTGTATCGAGTGATGCGCGCCACAGATGGCGGTTAACTGCCGTCAGGCCGCCGGACCCCGCGCCGGCACCGCTGCCGCCAAGGTCGATATCGGTCAGTCGACCGCCCTGCGTGTCGCCGATCAGACCACCGCCGGTACCCTCACGGTCAGTCTCCAGGTTCTCGATGGACGCCTCGCGCGCACCAGAGCAGCCCATGAGGCCGACCACCGCCAGAACGGCCGCTGCGTTGAAAACGGATCGGGTCATATCGGATCACTCCACCATATCGTCATCATCATCTAACCAGCCAGCGTGACTCTGTAAAGGAGACTATATGGTTGGCTCATGGCGGCTTTCGGAGCGTTTGCAAGGGTGCACTTGCCCGAATGTCACTCATATTGTTGCCAAAACGCCACGCAAAGGACGTGCCGAGGATTCCGCCCCTAAATCATTCTTGACGATTTGCCCCATTTTGCCGTCTTAGACATGTCGACGGGGGTAATGGTGCCCCTGAACGAAAAAATTGTGAGGGACACAATGAAAAAGATTCTTCTTGCGACGACAGTGCTCGCCGCAGCAGGTTTCACCTCTGCACAAGCAGCTGAGTGGGAAACCGGCGTCAGCGGTTACTACTACCTCGGTCTCGGCCTGTCCGACGCCAGCGATCAGGACGGTCTCGGGATCGTTCGCGACGGTGAGATCCACTTCAACGGTCGCCTGACGGCAGACAACGGTCTGACCTTCCGCGCACGTGTCGAGCTTGAAGCCAACACTTCCGCTGACCAGATCGACGAAAACTGGGGCTCTGTCGGTGGTTCTTTCGGTACGATCCTGATCGGCTCGAACGACGACGCCGTTTATAACAATCACGTCGGTGTCATCTACGCACCGGGTGCTCGTGTTGGTTACTACGACGAATTCAACACTGTCACTGCAGGCGCTGCCTACAACCGTGCCGGTGTTGGTTCCGACCAGATCGGTATCCACTACACGACGCCTGACTTCTTTGGCTTCAAGGCTTACGGTTCGTACCACCCGAGCGCGACCACATCTGACGGCCCTGGCGGCTTCGGTGTTGGCGACAACAACGTGATCAACTTCGAGGGCACTGACCTTTACGCAGTGGGTGCATCCTACACTGGCGATTTTGGTGACTTCGGCTTCGCAGTGTCTGGTGGTTTCACCGATGTTGAAGCACTTGGTCAGCTCTACACCTTTGGTGCAAACGTGTCCTTCGGCGGCTTCACCGTTGCAGGTACGTATGAGCGCGAAAATCCCGATGGGGGCGGCCAGAACGGCGACGAGTTCGCAATCGGCATGCAGTATGCAACCGGTCCGTGGACAGTCGGCGGCGGTTGGGGTTCGGCTGATGGTGACCAGTTCACCGGCGGTTCCACCAACGGTGCAGACCTCGGCGAAGACCAGATCACTGGTTGGGTTACCTACGCAGCAGCACCTGGCGTTCTCTTCACCGTTGGCCTTGAGTACGCCGACGCAGAAGGCGGCGGGTCTGACTTCGGTGGTCTCGGCTACCTGACCCTGCGCTTCTGATCTTTCGATCATAAGCCGGTCAATCCGGTTAAGAGCGGGCTTCGGCCCGCTCTTTTCATTTCGAGGGTTCTGAATGCGGGTGTGCCTTGCTAAGCCTGTCGCATCGTATGAATGGATGAGCAGTGCCCCATGTCCCTGGACGAAGTTAAATCCCGCATTGATGCTGCCCTCTCGGCCTCCGGTCGTGCAGCCGGTTCAGCGCGCCTCGTCGCCGTGTCGAAGGTACAGCCGAATGAGCGGGTCGAAGCCACACTGACGGCGGGTCATCGCGTTTATGGCGAAAACCGCGTGCAGGAAGCCGCAGGCAAATGGCCAGCCTTTCGCGACAGGTTCGACGGGATCGAACTACATCTCCTCGGCCCGCTTCAAACCAACAAGGTTAATCAGGCCTTGGACCTGTTCGATGTCATCCAGTCGCTCGACAGGCCGAAACTTGCGGACAAGCTCGCCAGCGCAGCTCAATCTGCGGGCAGGTGTCCGGATCTGTTCATTCAGGTGAATACAGGGGAAGAGCCACAAAAATCAGGCATCGCCCCTGCCGACACTGACACATTCGTTGCGACTTGCCGATCTCGGGATCTGCCGATCAAGGGGTTGATGGTGATCCCACCGATTGACGAGGAGCCAGCCCTGCATTTCGCGCTTCTGGCCAAACTGGCGGAGCGCAATGGCCTGACCGAATTGTCCATGGGGATGAGCGCTGATTATGAGCTTGCGGTCCGTATGGGTGCAACGGTGGTCCGTGTCGGATCGGCGATCTTTGGTGATCGGGTGAGACCTGAGACCTGAAAATCAGCATCACAGCGGCCGCTTTCGCTTACCTGGAATGGATGATCAAGCGCGAAGCTGATGTCCACCGCGCGAGAATCCAGCGCAGATGGTCAGGTCGAAAGGCAATGCAGCCAGCAGTCGGATGTCGCGCGGACCGCCAACAGTGAACGAAGATCGCACTGCCTTCATGCGGTCGCGCGACGTCGTTATGGTTCGTGACGATGACGATGTCGTATAGTTTGTCGCCGCGCCGCAAACACTCATGCGAATAAGGCCAACTGCAAGCCCTGACATGACGATTGTAGTGAGGATCGAGAGGATCATCAGACCATCGGTCCATGGGCCCGATTGTACTGATATCGAGATTGCTCTTCGGCCTGACAACCCGGTCGCCGCGCCAGTAGCCCCTTAGCAGCAGCCACACACCAACAGGTGTCGCGCCATCACCCTCGCGCTTGCGATCGCTCAGGCCGCCTCGCCCAATGGAAACCGGAAATGCTCGTCCCTGAAAACGGGCACCCCAACGCCCGACCATCAGATCGGTTCTGCGCGGTATCACAGAAGGTGGCCGCTCTTTTTTGCCTTGGTGTTGAGATAAGCAACATTGTGAACGGTTCCGCCAACGATCAGCGGTACGCGTTCAGCAACCGTGATCCCTGCCGTCTCCATTGCGGTGACCTTGCCGGGATTGTTGGTCATCAGCCGCACTGCCGAAAACCCCATCCTCTGAAGGATCCGCGTCCCGATCCGGAAGTCGCGCTCATCATCCTCGAAACCGAGCCTATGATTGGCTTCGACGGTGTCGAACCCCTCATCCTGCAGGGAGTAAGCGCGCATCTTGTTGGCAAGGCCGATGCCGCGCCCCTCCTGATTGAGATAGAGCAGCACGCCGGCACCACCGGTCCCGATCTGCGTGAGAGCGGACCGCAATTGAGGACCGCAATCGCATTTCATCGACCCGATCAGATCGCCCGTGAAGCAGGCGGAATGAAGCCGGCTGAGCACAGGAAGCGACCGGTCGGGGGCACCAATCTCAATGGCATAATGCTCTTCCTCGCCGCTGGCAGGGCGCCAGACATGGACGCGGGCATCCTCGGCATATGTCAGGGGCACTCTCGCCGAGGAAATATGGGTGAGGTCCGCCGCAGCTTCATCAGCTGCATCGAGCATCTGACCGTCGATTACCGTCAGGCGATGTGCCGCCGCAATGTCCTTGGCCCGCTCTTCGTCCATCACCGCGACGACGACAGCGGGCAGCATGCGGGCTGATTTGGCCAATCGGATGCCCATGCGGTGCGCATCGGCACTGCCCTCGCGCCGGGTGTTGAACGGCCCGATCATCGGGCGCGCCAGCGCCAGCGCGGGATCAGCAGCGGCGTGGATGGCGGCGGCACCGAAATTCGCGGTCAGGGCGATCCGCGCGAGGTCGCCATCATAAGCCCGCGCTTTGATGGTCTCCGCCCGCCGCCGGGTGACTGCAAGATCAACGGGCGCATCCAAAGCGAAGAGGTCGTTAAGCCGGTCGGCACCTATCCCCTCCGCTGCCAGGACGATGCCCGCCATGCTGCCCTGTCCAGGAGCCACCACAATGGCGGCACCGATCCGCAAATCAGCGCGTGCACGGCCAATGATTTCTTCGGGTGTCAGATGCAGCATGTGTTATCCGGTTTTGTCAGCTGAGCATCTATATCAGTCTGCAACCGGATTGAAACAATCACACTTCGTTGCTGACAGCTGCGTGATTGTGCCCCTTGGTTCCTTGCACGGGGTTGTCCATTGTCACCATGTCACGCGAGGCTGAGTAGAATTCAGCATTTGTGAATACAGGAGATACCTATGACAGCGCTGAAAAAAATCCTGTTGGTGGATGATGATCTCGATCTGCGCGAGGCGCTGGCTGATCAACTCGTACTGACGGAAGAGTTTGATGTATTTGAAGGTGATACGGGTGCCGAAGGGATCAAGCGCGCCAAAGAGCAGCTGCATGATCTGGTGATTCTTGATGTTGGGTTGCCCGACATGGACGGGCGAGAGGTCTGCCGTCTATTGCGCAAGGCAGGTGTGCGCTGCCCTGTGATCATGCTGACCGGCCATGACAGCGACAGCGACACGATCCTGGGCCTCGATGCAGGTGCGAATGACTACATCACCAAGCCTTTCAAGTTCCCGGTTCTGCTCGCCCGTATTCGTGCACAACTGCGCCAGCATGAACAGTCCGAAGATGCTGTATTTTCCATCGGTCCCTACACGTTCCGCCCAGCGGTCAAGATGCTGACGGATGAAGAGGGTCGAAAAATCAGGCTTACCGAAAAAGAGACCAACATCCTCAAGTTCCTGTACCGCGCCGCCGATCAGGTTGTGGCCCGCGATGTACTTCTGCATGAGGTCTGGGGCTACAATGCTGGCGTGACGACCCACACGCTGGAAACTCATATCTACCGTCTGCGCCAGAAAATCGAGCCGGATCCATCGAATGCGCGGCTTCTGGTTACGGAAAGCGGTGGTTACCGCCTCGCGTCCTGACATTTTCGTGGGGACGGTCTGACCGCCCTTGAAGACAGTTAATCGGATGACCATCTATCGACGAAGCAGCCGCGGTTCCCCTTGCAACAACTGCGGCAGCCTCTCCGGGCTGCCCCTCAGCATCGGAGGCCTTGTTTCAAGGCGAGCGTCCGGCGTCCCCCCTCTCGCCGGGCGCTTTTTCTTTTCCTCCGCCTCTTGAGCCGTCTTCGCGACACGGTCATTCTGTTCAGAATTTGCGAGGAGGCATGAATGGCGGTCACGGTCTGTACATGGAACATTAATTCGGTCCGCCTGCGAGAGGGGCTCGTCCTGCGGCTTCTGTCCGAAACAGCGCCTGACATCCTCTGTCTTCAGGAAACCAAGTCACCGGTGGAGAAGATCCCGCTGCAGGGCTTCGCCGATCTCGGTTACGAGACGGTCATCGCGCGCGGTGACAAGGGCTACAACGGTGTCGCGATCATCTCGCGCCTGCCACTTGATCCGGTCGAGCCGCAGAATTTCGGTGGCAAAGGCGATGCGCGCCATGTCACTGCGCGGACCAGATCGGGCGTGGAGATTCACAATGTCTACCTTCCAGCTGGCGGCGATGAGCCTGATCCGAAGGTGAACGAGAAATTCGATCACAAGCTGCGCTTTGTCGGTGATGTGGAACATTGGGGCCGCGCCGCTGATGGACCTGCGATCCTGGTTGGCGATCTGAACATTGCGCCGCTGGAAGATGATGTCTGGTCGCACAAGCAGCTTTTGAAAGTCGTCAGCCATACACCGGTCGAGGTCGACGCGTTTGAGCGTGCTCGCGACGCACGCGGCTGGGTCGATGTGACCCGCGGTGATCTGCCGGAAGGCAAGCTCTATAGCTGGTGGTCCTATCGGGCGAAGGACTGGAGCGCGGCCGACAAGGGCCGCAGGCTGGACCACATCTGGGCAACGCCCGATATCGCGCCCAAACCCGGTGCCGGTAATTCGCGGATCATGCGGGAGGCCCGCGGCTGGGAAAAACCATCCGATCATGCGCCGGTCTTCGCCACTTTCGATATCTGAGCAGACCATGAGCGCGATTTCCCTCAGTGTCGACAATGACGTTGCTTGCGTCATGATCGACAATCCGGCCAAACGTAATGCGCTGGCGATCAGTGATCTTGGCGACCTTTCATCCGCATTGACCAAGGCAGCAGACCTGCCGATCCGTGCGCTGATCCTGACCGGGGCGGGGGATCGTGTGTTTTCCGGTGGTGTCGATCTGTCTGATGTGTCCGGCGATGGGCAATGGGACAATAACCCCCTGACCGCCATTGCCGATCAGCTTGAACACTTCCCGCGTCCGACCATCGCCAGAATAGCTGGCAAGGTGCGCGGTGGTGCGGTGGAACTGGCGCTCGCCTGTGATTTCCGGATCGGTGCGGAGGGTATCGACCTCTGGGTTCCGGCCTCCCGCATCGGTATTCATTACGAGGCGCAGGGCCTGCAGCGCGCCGCGAGCCGGATTGGCATTCAGGCGACGCGGCGCATCTATATGCTGGCGGAACTATTCGGAGCGGAGGCGCTTGCCCGGATGGGATATCTCGACCAGCTGGTTCCTATCGACGGGATCGACAGCGCTGTGGATGAGATGGTCGCGCTGGTTACCGCCGGTGCGCCGCTGTCGGTTGACGGTATGAAGGCAACGCTGATGGAAATCGGCATGGGTGAGACACCGGATGCGGCCGACCGGATCGCAGCCTGCTGGGCCTCGGACGATCTGAAAGAAGGTCTGGCCGCCCTTCGTGAAAAGCGCGGCCCGGTCTTCAAAGGCCGCTGAGCTGGTCAGCGAAGAGCGCCCGATCCGCTATCGGGGATGACATATTGCTTTGGTTCAATCGGTACATTGGCGCGTGTGTCGCTCAGCGCCACCGTGGTTGCGCCGCCCTGGGCATCGTCGATGATCCACTGGCGAAGCTCCAGCGGGTTGGAGCCGAAGATCATGGTAATGCTGCCACGTTCAGGATGCTCCGGATCTTCGGCACGCACGCGCAACTGCCCCTCTGACTCCTCAATCGCCTTGACCGCACCCTCCGCTCCGAGGTCGACATCCTCCTTGAGGATCAGGTTCAGCGGTGTCTCCGACAGCGGATAGCGTTCGACCTGGCTATAGCGCTTGTCCACGACCCCGACCCAAAACCCGTCCGAAATGACGAGCGCCGGGTTGGGTTCATTATACTCGAACCGGATGCGCCCGGGACGGGTCATGTAGAACTGGCCCTCGCTCAGGATACCGTCCGGGTCGACCTGTACGAAATCGCCGGCAAGCGTGGTGATGGAGTTCAGATAGGCGGAAATACGCGCCAATTGCCGCCCATCCTGCGCAAAAGCAGCGGGAGTTGCGGCTGCAAAAGCAAGCGCGGCGGCAGCGGAGAGGATCATGCGTCTGTTCATGGCAAGCGATATAATCGTGAATGAGGGCGAAAAACAGTCCACCCTGTCACGAAAGCGCAGGCCAGTTTCCGTCGGTCAGTCCTCGACAACGAAGATATGCAGCGCAACTGGCCCATGAGCGCCGAGCTGCAGCGTTTGTCCGATATCCGCTGATCGTGATGGCCCGGTCACAAAGTTCAGCGTCCTTGGATCGCGCCCGGATTCGCGATGCGCCGCGAAGAGCTCCTCAAACCCGGGGTGGATATCGGCGGCGCGCACGGCCACGAAATGGGTTTCGCCCAGAAATGTCAGCGTGACCGGGTTTTCGGGGCCCGAACAAAGGGCGAGCGTCCCGGTTTCCGCCATTGCGTAAGGGGCAATCGACAGGGTCGCTGGCTCCTCAATCCGGCCCTTGCCGTGGGAGATGTCCATCTGATCCCAGTTGAGTGCTGCCAATGCAGGGTCTGTGCCCATACGGACCGACGGGCCCATATTGCGTTGGCGCAACTGGTTGGAAAGGGCTGCTGGCAAGTCATTCATGTTGGAAATCCGGCTGACCGTGGCGTCGGCAGCCTCCGCCTTCTGGCAGAACTGGGTGATGCGGGCCTCGTCTTTGGTCAGGCTTTGTCCAGGTCGGGGCGCGCGGCCTTTTGGTGAGGACAGTCGGTCCGCTACCGCGGCCTCGCGCTCTTCTGGTGTCAGATCGCCGCTGACGCGGCTGCGCAATTTGTTGAGGATACGCTCACGCCCGCTCATCGGGATGCCTTGATCCGCTGAGCTTTTTTCCAGCCCGCCATGAATGTATCGCCCTCGGGTGCGGGGAAATCGCGGTGGTCCGTCCAGCCGCCAGCCAGTGGTAGCTTTCGCATCTTTCGCTTCTTGCCGCCCCACAGTTTCAGCATGTTCATCGCAGCGCGCGTGGCGAGACGATAGAGCATCGGCCGTTCCGCAAAGAACGACCACGCCTTCAGCCCGTAACGCGCGGCACCGGGGGTTAGTTGCCGCTCGAACTCCCGCTCTCGCCAGTGGCGCATCATCTTGGGCAGGGGGATGCGCATTGGGCACACCGCCTCGCATCGCCCGCAGAAGGTGGAGGCGTTGGGCAACATGCCGCCTTCTTCCACCCCGATCAGACCAGGCGTCAGGACCGATCCCATAGGGCCGGGATAGACCCAGCCATAGGCGTGCCCGCCAACCGATTGATAGACCGGGCAGTGGTTCATGCACGCGCCACAGCGGATGCAGCGGAGCATATCCTGAAACTCTGTACCCAGCATGTCAGTGCGCCCACTATCCAGCAGGATGACATGATATTCCTCGGGCCCATCCGGATCTGTCGCACGCTTTGGTCCGGAAGAGAGCGTGGTGTAGACAGACATTTCCTGTCCGGTGGCCGACCGCGCCAGAACGCGCAGGATCGTCGCGGAATCCTCCATCGTCGGCACGATCTTTTCCAGCGAGGCGAGCACGATGTGGACGCGCGGCAGCGATTGACTGAGGTCGCCATTGCCTTCGTTCGTGACGATGATCGATTGGCCCGTCTCCGCGATCAGCATATTGGCCCCGGTTATCCCGACCTCGGCCTCGAAATACTTCTGGCGCAGGATTGCCCGTGCCTCCGACAACATCGATGACAGCTCGGACAGGTTTCTGTCGGCGGGCAGATGCGTGTGATGTTCGCGAAACAGCGCCTCCACCTCGTCCGTCGTCACGTGGATTGCGGGCGCGATAATGTGGGATGGCCCTTCGCCGCGCATCTGGATGATATATTCACCAAGATCAGTCTCGACCGGCTTGATCCCGTTTTTCTCAAGGAAGTCATTGATCCCGGCTTCTTCGGAGATCATCGTCTTGCCTTTGTTGACGGTTTTCGCATCGACGCGGCGGCAGATATCCAGAACGATCTTCTGCATGTCCTCTGCGGTTTCCGCCCAGTGCACATGCCCGCCCGCTTCGGTCACTTTTGCCTCATATCGCTCAAGATAGAGGTCGAGATGATCGAGCACGTGGTTTTTCAGGTCGCGCGCCGCGTCCCGGATCTCGTCAAATTCGGGAACCCCGGCGCGCGCCGTTGCCCGCTTTCCGACAAATCCTGCACCGGCGGAGGACATCGCCTTTTGCAGGTTCGCGTCTGCCATCGCCTTTTTGACATTCTGTTTGAACTGCCGCGTCGTCGGCTCGTGCAGGCTCATGCGTCGCCCTCCCCGATTGCGGGCGCGTCCGATCCGGCGAGCACTTCGATCACGTGACGTGCCTTGATCGGTTTGCCAGCCCTGGTCATCTTTCCCGCCATGTTCATCAGGCAGCCAAGATCGCCCGCCAGAACCGTCTCCGCCCCTGTCGCTGCGATATTCTCGGTCTTGTCGGTAACCATTTTGTTGGAGATGTCGGGATATTTTACGCAGAATGTTCCGCCGAAGCCGCAGCACACTTCTGCATCCTTCATCTCCACCAATGTCAGCCCTTCGACCGATTTCAGCATCTCACGGGGCTGGGCCTTTACCCCGAGGCTGCGCAATCCCGAACAGCTATCATGATAGGTCACGGTACCGTCGAATTTCATATCCGTCGGCGTAAATGCCATCACGTCGGTTAGGAACGAGACGATCTCATGCGATTTCGCGGCCAGGGCGATCGCTCTGTCCCGCCATTCGGGATCCTTGTCGAATAGTGCCGGATAGTCCTTGATAATCGTGCCCATGCAGCTGCCTGATGGGCCAACGACGTAGTCATAGCCTTCGAATGCCGCAATCACACCTTGCGCGATCCTTTTCGTCGTTGCCCGGTCGCCGGTATTGTAGGCAGGCTGGCCACAGCAGGTCTGGGCGTCGGGCACATGGACATCGCAGCCTGCCTCTGTCAGCAGGCCGACAGCCGAAAACCCGACGGAGGGGCGAAACATGTCGACAAGGCAGGTCACGAACAACGCGACACGCGGCGGAGACGTCTCAGTCATGGATCATCCTAAAATCTGGTCGATAAAGCGTATCGACCCCCGCGCCTGCAAGTCCATCCCCAATTCGTCGCAGCGCAGATGAGCGGGCTTGACCTGACATTTGAAAAGGCTGCGCCTGCCACACCGGTTTGCGGTATTGACGAAGCCGGGCGGGGCCCCTGGGCCGGGCCGGTTGTTGCCGCCGCCGTCATACTGGACGGAGCCAACTATCCGGTGGGTCTGAACGATTCCAAGAAGCTGACTGCGCGGCGGCGAGAGGCGTTGTTCGAGGCTCTTCAAGTTTCCGCGCAGATTGGTGTCGGGATTGCCAGCGTGGCGGAAATTGATCAGCATAACGTCCTGAACGCGACCTATCTGGCGATGATCCGCGCGGTGTCTGCGCTTCCCTTCCGCCCCGGATTTGCGCTTGTCGACGGCAATCGCCTGCCTCCCGGCCTCACCTGCCCGGCGCAGGCGGTGGTGAAGGGTGATGGACGATCATTGTCGATTGCGGCAGCGTCGATCATCGCCAAGGTGACGCGCGACCGACTGATGGCCGAATTAGCTGTCACATATCCCGAATACGGCTGGGACAGGAATGCCGGGTACGGTGTTCCGGCCCATTCAGCGGCGTTGCGCGCGTTCGGCGTGACACCACATCATCGCAGGTCCTTTACCCCTATACACAAGATGTTGTGTGAAGATAATTAAACAACCCATTGATTCAAAACAGTTATTGACGCTGATAGCCCCGTGACTCATCTTAGCCCCATCAGATGATTCGCTGAGGGGCAACGAGATATGGGCAAGCTGATGACCAAAGAGACAGGGCTGCCGTTGAATTCGATTATCGAAGGCGACTGCATCGCCGCGATGAACGCGTTGCCGGAAAGCTCGGTTGATCTGATCTTTGCTGACCCGCCTTACAATCTCCAGCTCAAGGGTGATCTGCACCGCCCGGATAACTCACGCGTCGACGCTGTAGATGACGACTGGGACCAGTTTTCGAGCTTTGCCGCCTATGACAGATTCACCCGCGACTGGTTGGCTGCCGCGCGCCGGGTCCTGAAACCGGATGGCGCAATCTGGGTGATCGGGTCATATCATAATATCTTCCGTGTCGGGACGGCGATCCAGGATCAGGGGTTCTGGATTCTCAACGACGTGGTCTGGCGCAAATCGAACCCGATGCCGAATTTTCGTGGCATGCGCCTGACCAACGCCCACGAGACGATGATCTGGGCAGCGAAATCGGAGGCCGGAAAATACTGTTTCAACTATGATGCGTTGAAGGCGCTCAACGAAGGGCTGCAGATGCGGTCGGATTGGGACATGCCGATCTGTTCTGGTCATGAACGCCTGAAGACCGAAGCCGGCGACAAGGCCCACCCGACGCAGAAGCCAGAGGCGCTGCTGCACCGGATCATCGTTGGCTGCACGCAACCGGGCGATGTTGTGCTTGACCCGTTCTTCGGGACCGGCACGACAGGCGCTGCTGCGAAACGGCTCGGCCGAAACTGGATCGGGATCGAACGGGAGGACGCCTATATCAAGGCCGCCACCGCGCGCATCCGCGATGTCGTCACCGGGTCGGGCGAAGCGCTCGAAGTGACCCGGTCCAAACGAAAGGAACCGCGTGTGCCCTTTGGGCAGGTCGTGGAGCGGCGCATGTTGGAGCCCGGCGAGGTTCTCGTCAGTGCCAATGGTCGCCACACGGCCCGTGTCCGTGCTGACGGGTCCCTTATCAGCGCGGATGCGGCGGGTTCCATCCATCAGGTTGGGGCGGCGGTAGAAGGCGCGCCAAGCTGCAATGGATGGACGTATTGGCATTTCCGCAGAGATGGCCAGCGGGTTCCGATTGATGTGTTGCGTCAACAGATCAGGGCCGAGTTGCAAGCCTGACAACGAGTTTTGGGGTGCTTCGCATTGTGCGAGCGACGTATCACTGCCACCTGAGGCCGGAGATGTATCTCATGCTTTCAGACCTTGCCCCGCCTTCACAAGAGGTGGGGCTTTTTCATGCTGATTTGGTCAGCGGGAGGTCAGCACTGCCCTTCGACACAGACCCTGAATTATGTTGAGCGGTCCAGTCTTCGACCCAGGTTGACACTTTCTCCCGCGGCATTGGATGCGCGATGCCATAGCCTTGCATTTGATGGCAGCCGATCTCCGCCACGCATGCTTTTTCCGCTTCGTTCTCCACACCTTCGACCAGCACGATTACCTCTGATGCGGCGGCGAGGTCGATCATCGTTCGCAAGCATTTCTGGCGGCGTTCGCTGTTTTCGATGCCAGTGATGAAACTACGATCAATTTTGATTCGATCGACCTCGACAAAGTCGAGCGTCGATATTGCGGCGTGCCCGGTTCCAAAATCATCCAGGTCCAGATGTACCCCGATCCGCGACAGGCTTCTCACATTCTTGGCGATCTGACATTTTTCACTCGTGATCAATGCGCTTTCGAGGATCTCGATGCTGAGGTCCGCGGGCTCCAACCCGTATTTTTCAATAGCCCATTTGATCTGCTCGGCCAGAAATGGATCGCGGAGCCGTGCCGCGCTGATATTGACGCCGACGCGGGGCACCTTGATGCCTTGCGCCCGCCACTGGCACAATGCGTTCAGCGAATGATCGAGGACGACCTTGTCGATCTTCTCCATCAGACCGTATTCTTCGGCAATCGCGAAGAAGGCACCCGGGCCACGGATACCCAACGCTGGATGATGCCATCTTGCCAGTGCCTCCAGTCCGACAACTTCGCCTGTCCGCGCATCGATCTGTGGCTGAAACCATGGCTCAACCTGTCCCTTTTCAAGGGCCATTGTCAGGTCGGCACGGTTGCGAAGCGTCTCGTCAAATTCCTCGCGCAGTTGATGCTGGAATGTGATGATATTGGTCTGACGCGCGCGGGCAGCGCGCAGAGCGATGGACGCGTCCTGGAGAAGCTGATCTGCGTCGATCTCGTTTGCTGCCGCGCGAACGATCCCTGCGGCGCATTTCATCTCTATCTCGTCATCGCCAGTGTTGAACGGCGTACTGATCCGACTTTCGATCCGCTCCGCGATCAGGTGCAGTTCATCTTCGCCTTTGGTCATGCTGGAAATGACGACGAACTCATGTTCGGCGATTCGCGCGACATAATCGCCCTTGCGGGTCTCAGTCCGGATGATGCCTGCAGCCCGACGCAGGGCAAGATCGCCAGCGTCGCGCCCGTGAATCTCGTTGATGCGGCGCAGGCTGGTCAGATGAAACAGACAGAGGCCGACGCGGTGCCCATGTCGGCTGGCATGGTTCAGATTCATGTCGAGGATATCGAGCATCGCAGCCCGTGTTGGAAGACCTGTCACCGGATCGTGGCGCATATCCTCACTGTGCTTTTTCTCCAGTTTTTCCAGATGGTCGATCTGGTCGGTGGCAGCGCCTGCGAGCGGCACAACGACATGAACTGACTGAAACGCAACGACCATCAGTGCGCCGCAGATCAGGATCAACTGAATCTGTCCATCCTGAAAGACCATCAACCCAACAAGAGCCGCCGCCAGAGCCGCACTCGACGCGCGGTGCATTTTTCGCAGATGGCGAATCCGGGCTCGTATCGCACTTCCTCGCTCAGCCTGCATATCAAACTCCTGCGTCCAAAGACTAATGACGCTTGATGACCCGCAATTCTGAATAGCGGAGTTAACAGGAGCGGGCTGAGTGCCTGGGATTTTAGTGAAATTGCCGCGAAGACGATGCGCGGTCAGCTTGGCGTCGGGGTCAGGCCGGCCTTGTAGGCGGACCAGTCCTTGATTTCGGGATAGAACTGTTTGCGCCAGGATTTGACGCGGTGGTTCATTACCCGAAACCACACCGGCGGAACCATCGCCATGAGCACCATCAGCGGATAGCCGTAAGGCAGTTGCGGCGCGTCATCCTCCGAATAGGTCTGCAGGAGCGGGAAGCGCCGGTCGGGCTTGTAATGATGATCTGAATGGCGCTGCAGGTTGATCAGCAACAGGTTGGTCAGCGAATGCGATGAATTCCAGCTATGGCGCGGTTTGGTATGCTCGTACTTGCCGCCCCCGAGATGTTTGCGGGTCAGCCCGTAATGTTCGACGTAATTGACCGCTTCTAACTGCAAAATGGCAACGAACGCCTGCATGAGATAGAGCGCAATGCCCCACCAGCCGCCGATCCACCAGGCAATGGCAATGAAAGTGCCTGTGATCGCCAGATGACGGAACCACGGGTTGGCCAGGCTCAGTGCCGATCTTCCGCGCTTTCGCAGGCGTTCCATGTCGATTTCCCATGCCGACGCGGCGGAGCCCCAGACCGCACGGGGAAAGAACCGCCAGAACCCCTCCGCATAGCGCGCGGTGACCGGGTCCTTCGGTGTGGCGACATAACGATGATGATTGTAGAGGTGTTCGGTCGTGAAATGGCCGTAGAAGACAGAGCAAAGTAGCAGCTCTCCGCCCCACCGTTCCCACTTGTTCTTTGAATGGATCAGCTCATGAGCATAGGTGATGCCGATGCCACCGGTCGCAATACCGAGGCCGACCATAAGGTAGATGTCCGCGCGGTCGGACAGGTGCCCCGGCAGCGTCGCGGCATAAATGGCGCCGACGATCATGGCCATTTGCGTTGGTATCCATGCCCATGTCACGAAGCGATGCCAGAAAAGATCGCGCTCCGCCAATTGCGGGTCGGGATTGTCCTGATTCAGTCCCAGCAACCGGTCGAAGATCGAAGAGACGAACCAGCTGTAGAGAGGAACACCGATCAACCACCAGCTGCCATAGACCGATGCCAGCACCAGAAGGGCCGGCATGATGAACGAGATCGCAAAAGCATAAGCGGCAACAGGCATGGTACACTCTATCTTGGAACAGCGCTAAAGGTGGCGTTAAGCAGCAATAAAATCAATCTTCGCACGCCTGAATTCGCGGCGGTTGGTGGTATCTGTTGCATCAGGACGGATCATCATTGCGCGCCGACTGCGCCACGCTGAGCGCCTTGCGCATGACTGTCGGCATGGCAGTCGCCGCCTCCGCCACTGGCATGTAGCGCGCGCCCGGAATGGGTGGCCCCTGCGCAATCATGACCGTCAGGATCAGTGCAAAATGGGTGAAGACATGGTGCGCTGTCATCGGCACTACCTGCCAGTCGGCTGCGCCGGGTGCGGCATGGGCGATGGTGTGATCGTCCGGTGGATCCTTGGTCCAGGCGGGTCCGGGAAACCCGATCATGCCCCCCAGAAGCCCCTTATCGGGCCGTGTTTCGATCATCACATCGCCATCGGGGCGGAAATGAACATAGACGGTGTTCCGGCGCACGGGCTTCGCCGCCTTGGGTGCCTTACGCGGCAGATCGGGCGCGATGCCGCGTTCGCGCCCCTTACAAGGGGCCTGCCACGGACAGAGCATGCAACGCGGCGATTTGGCGATACAGATCGTGGCTCCGAGGTCCATCAATGCCTGCGCGAAATCGCCCGGCCTGTCGCTGGGGATCAGCGCTTCTGTCGCGTCCCGCACCGTCGGTTTGGCTTGCGGCAGGGGCGTCTCGATGGCGTGAAGGCGTGTCATCACCCGCTCCACATTGCCGTCAACGGCAGCGACCGGGTGGTTGAAGGCAATCGCGGCAATGGCCCCGGCGGTATAGGGGCCAATGCCGGGCAGCGCGCGCAATCCCTCCTCTGTATCGGGAAAAACGCCACCATGATCATTTGCCACGACCACCGCGCATTTATGCAGATTGCGCGCACGGGCGTAGTAGCCAAGCCCGGCCCATTCGGCGAGGACGTCCTCCCGCGGGGCATTTGCCAGCAGTTCCACTGTTGGCCAACGCTGGATAAAGCGCTCAAAATACGGCTTCACGGTTGCAACCACGGTCTGCTGAAGCATGATTTCGGACAGCCACACGTGGTAAGGATCTGCCGGCCCGGTGCCGGGCGGCGCGCGCCAGGGCAGCGCCCGCGCGTTCGTGTCATACCAGTTGAGTAACGCGGCAGCCGTGGCGGTCACGATCCGCCTCTACGGACAGATGCGGCGGCGCGGACGCTCCTCTTTCCGGTGAAAATATGCGATGACAGCTTCATGATGGATGAGAAACCCAAACGAGGACCGCAGCGCAAGGGCGGATCGAAGACCGAGACGCTGGCACTGCGGCGCGCGGTTGGGTTTTTGCGCGCGTCGGAACTCGCGCCCAATGCGCTGAAGACAGCTGGTGCCAAGCGTGGGTTTGCTGAGCTGCGTCTGCTGATGGAATGGCGCGATGTGGTGGGCGAAGCGCTCGCTTCGGTTTGCCGCCCGGTCAAAGTGTCCTACGGCGGTCGCGGCGGTCCGGGCCTCGGTGCCAGTCTCGTCGTGACGACCGAGGGGGCCAGAGCGCCCGAGGTGGAGATGCAGAAAACGCGAATCATCGAGAAGGTGAACGTCTTCTACGGTTACCGTGCGATTTCGCGGTTGGTGATCGATCAGAGCCGTAGTGCCACACCGCCGTTGCCGTCCACCGCCCGACAGACCGGTTTCGCTGAAGCGGCGGAACCGTGGACAGGCGCTGACGAGAGCACACAAATTCGTGAGAAACCCGTTTCGGGCGTGGAGGATGAGCGTCTCGGCTTGGCATTAAGCCGCCTCGGTACCAATATACGCGCTAGACAAAGAGCCAAAGTTGCGGCGGAACGCGCCGCCAGTACAGTGTCCACAGGAGAGAGCCATGAGTGACCAGACCAACCTGACCCGTCGGGGCGTGATTGCAGCAGGCGCGTCGGTCGCTGCGCTGTCGGCGTTCCCGGTTTTTGCGCTGGAAGACAAAGGTTATGCGATTGGCGATGTGATCATGGGCGATGAAAATGCGCCGGTGACGATCTTTGAATACGCGTCCCTCACCTGTCCCCATTGCGCCAGTTTTCATGAGCGGACCTTCCCGACGATCAAGGCCGACTACATCGATACCGGCAAGGCCCGCCTGATCATGCGCGAGATCTATTTTGACCAGTTTGGCCTCTGGGCGGCCATGGTCGCGCGCTGCGGGGGCGATGCGGCGTATTACCCGATGATCAACATGCTCCTCGGTCGTCAGCGCGACTGGTATCAAAGCCATGTCGGAGCCTACAATCAAACCAAGAACCATCAGCCCATCATCGATGAGATGATGAAGATCGGGCGCCTGAACGGCTTGTCCAATGATCGTATGGACAGCTGCCTGACCGATCAGGCGCTGCTGGAGCGGATGGTGACGGACTATCAGACCACATCCAGCGCGGATGGCATCCGCTCCACACCGACGTTCATCATCAATGGTGACAAGATCGTCGGTGCGGTGTCGGCGGAGGAAATGTCGGCTGCCATCGAAAAACATCTCTGATTGGAAATGACGCGGGGCGCGCACGCCCCGCGTTTGCCCTAGAGATCCAGCTGCATATGCGGCTGACCGTCTGAGGTCTTCTCGACCGTTCGGCCCTTGCCTGTCACATTTGCTTTCAGCCGCTTGCGATAGGCAGAGAAGCTTTCGAAGGCGACAACATCCACCGCCTCCTCCAGATCAATTGTCAGTCGGTAACGACCGTCACCGAGCGCGGAAAGGGCATGGATCGACCCACGGATCGGATGACCAAGATAGGTGCCGGTGACCACCTGACCCAGCCAGTAGGGTGACCGGGATGGCCCGTTGCCCGCCGCGGCGTGCAGGGTATTCCAGTCCCGAAACCCACGCTGACGCGCGAGCATTTCCAGCGACTGGCTGTGGCTGATCGACTTGCCGGTGTCGGCAAGGGCAATGCGCAGGCGCTTGGCCTCCGCCTTCAGGCCCTCGATGGAGGGCAGATCGTATCGTGACATCGCGTGTCTCTTTTCCAATGCGATGCGTAGGGTCGACGGTGTCCGCGTTGCCATCGCGCGCATCTCTGGCAAAGAGCGTTGGCGATCAATTGTCGAAGGGCTTCACCAGGGCCGAAGCCTGCGGACGGCGGGGGCCTTCTTCCCATGGACGGGGGACATAGGCAGAGACGACGCAGTCGTCAAGGCGAGCATGGTCAGAGCGGCTCGCCCTTCATCAGGCGGGGCACTTCGCCTGACATGCCTGCCGCCGCGCGCATGAAGAACCGTTTGGCACCCGGCGCGCGGTTGACTGCGGCGAGGCCAAGGTCGCGCAGCGCCCGGATCGGTCCGATATCGTTGGAGAAAAGGCGGTTCAGACTGTCCGTGGCCATGGCCAGCGCCGCGCTGTCGAAGCGGCGCCATTGTTGGTAGCGCCTCAGCACTGCTGGCGCGCCGATATCCTCGCCCTGACGCATCGCTTCGGCCAGAACCTCGGCCAGCGCGGCCGCATCACGCACCCCGAGGTTCAGCCCCTGCCCGGCGATTGGGTGGATTGCATGGGCGGCGTCTCCGGTCAGCGCGAGACGGTCAGCGACATAGTCATGGGCCAGAGAGAAATGCAGCGGGTAAGTCCAGCGTGCACCTTCCAGCGCAATCTCGCCAAGACAGTCGCCGAAGCGGTCTTTCAGCTCTTCCAGATAGGCGGCGTCGGGCAATGCGTGGATGCGCTGTGCTTCAGCTGTCCGCTCTGTCCAGACCAGCGAAGACCGGTTGCCGGTCAGCGGCAGGATCGCAAACGGGCCTGCAGGCAGAAACAGCTCCTGCGCGATGCCATGATGGGGCAGTTCGTGAGAGACCGCGCAGACCATCCCGTTCTGGGGATAGGACCAGGCAAGACGCCTGATGCCAGCTGCGCTGCGCAGCGGGCTTTCGCGGCCATCACAGGCGATGATCAGAGCGGCGGCGACGGTCGTGCCATCGGCGAGGGTGGCGACCGTGCGCCCAGGCTCAGCTTTCGTTGTTGTCACCCGCGCATCGAACCGCTGGGTGATCGAAGGGTGGTCTGCCATCGCGGCCATTGCTGCGGGGCGCAGGTGATGATCCTCTATCATCTGGCCGAAAGTGCCGCCTTCGATCTCCCGATGGTCGAAATGCAGGAAGAGCGATGATGCGCCCTCGCTGACGCGCCCGTCAGACACCAGAATATCCACCATCGGCTGCGCCTTGTCGGCGATCCGGTCCCAGACGCCAACGGCGCGCCAGAATGCGAGGCTTGCTTGCGCAACCGCATAGGCGCGGCCATCGAATGTCTCTGTGGGTTTGGGCGGAGGCCCGGCATCCAGCGCCAGAACTTCAAGTCCGGCGGAGGCCAACGCCAGTGCCGTCGCCGCGCCGCCAAGGCCGCCGCCGACTGTGATGACGTCATATTCAAGGTTCGAACTCATGCTCCCTTATATCGGGCCGCAGCGGGTGATTGTCCACGCGTGCAAGGCCGCATAGGCTGCGTCCGATTGACGGCGCAGATGAAAGCGGACCCAGCATGACCGACGTGACCACCCTGAGCGCAGCAGAAACTGGACGGCAGATCGAAGCCGGGCTGATCGATCCGCGTGATGTGACCGAAGCTTATCTCGATGCCATCTCGGCGCATGACGCCGCCGGGAAGATCTATGCCCGTGTGACCGCCGATGCCGCACGGGTGGAGGCTGCGGATGCCGCCATCCGCGCCCAGCGTGGCACAAGGCGCGGGCCGCTTGATGGTGTGCCGATCTCGTGGAAGGATCTCTTTGATACAGCGGGCGTAGCGACAGAGGCCGGGTCTGCGATGCTGAAGGGCCGGGTGCCGGAGCGTGACGCGACTGTTGTTGCACGCGCACGGCGCGCCGGTGTCGTATCGCTCGGCAAGACGCATATGACGGAACTGGCCTTTTCGGGCCTTGGCCTCAATCCGGTGACGGCAACCCCGCCCAACGCCCATGATCCGGCGTTGGCTCCGGGGGGGTCATCCTCCGGCGCGGCGGTGTCCGTGGCGTTGGGCCTCGCGGCCGCGGGCATCGGATCGGACACCGGTGGATCGGTGCGCGTCCCTGCCGCATGGAATTCCCTTGTCGGGTTGAAAACCACTCACGGTTTGCTGCCCGCAGATGGCGTTGTCCTTCTCTGCGAGGGTTTCGACACTGTCGGCCCGCTGACCCGAACGGTGGAGGATGCCGCGCTCATGACTGCTATCATGGGGGCATCGGTCGCCCCTGATCTCAGCGGTGCCTCGATCAAGGGCACGCGGTTGGCGGTGCTGGAGACTGTCGCGCTCGACGAGGATTGCCGCGATGAGCCGCGCGCCGCCTTCGAAGCGGCGGTAAAGGCTCTCGCCCGCGCCGGTGCAAAGATCGAGCGGATCACGTCACCCGAAGTGGCCGAAGCGATGGATATCGCATTGCCGCTCTTCACCGGCGAGGCATGGGCCGAATGGGGTGAGACCATCGAAAAGCACGGGGACCTGATGTTCGCCCCCGTGCGGGAGCGGTTTCAATCAGGGGCCGGTGTCGCGGCGGCAACCTATCTGCGCGTCTGGCGTCGGCTGAAGGCGTTGCGCGCTGCATGGCATCAGCGCGTCGCGCCTTATGATGCCGTGCTGATCCCTTCCTCGCCGATCAACCCGCCCAACGCGGAACGCCTGCTGACCGACAAGGATTACTTCGTCACCGAAAACCTCCTGACCCTGCGCAATACCCGTATCGGCAATCTGCTGGGGCTCAGCGCCCTCACCTTGCCGACCGCGGCCAATTCCTGCGGGATCATGTTCATGGGCAAACCCTTCGGCGAAGCGGCGCTCTGCCGGGTTGGGGCGGCTGCCGAAGCGGTCGTCAGGGGTGACTGATGAAATGGATTGATCTGCCGCCGGTCTGGCTCATCGCCGCCATGGCGGTGATGTGGGTGTTGGCGGAGATCGTGCCCTTTCCCGATATGGATATCCTGCGCGGCCAGACGCTGGGCCGCGCGCTGATTGCCGTGGCGATCGCGATCATGATCTGGGCTGCGATCACCATGCGCCGTCACCGCACCACCATCGTACCCCATCTTCAGCCGAGCGCGCTGGTGACCGATGGGCCGTTCAGGTTCAGCCGCAATCCGATCTACGCCGCCGACGTGCTGATCCTCATCGGCTGGGCTGTCTCACTCGGCGCGCTTGTGCCGCTCATTATCATTCCGGTCTTTGTGAAAGTGATCGAGATCCGGTTTATCCTGCCCGAGGAAGCACGCCTGACAGCCGGTTTTGGCGATACTTTCGTGGAGTGGTGCAAGGTGACAGGCCGGTGGTTCTGATCGACCGGGCCATCTTAAACCTCGATTAGCGTTTAATTTCTGGACGCTAGGCTCGTCTCTGTGTAGTTTACTGGATGACGAGGGCACGACAGAGGCCCCGCACGAGGACAGTATGATACAGGCACCCGAGCGGTTTTCGAACCTGCCGGAGTATGCGTTTCCGCGCTTGCGGGCGCTGCTCGACCCCATTGCACCCGGCGGACCGCTGGGGACGGAGCCTGTGGCAATGTCCCTTGGGGAGCCGCGCCATCCCCCGCCCCCATTTCTGGCCGAGGCGCTGGCAAAGCATCTACCGCTCTATGGCAAATATCCCCCCAATGAAGGGCATCCCGATCTGCTGCGTGCGATCGCTGACTGGGCCAACCGGCGTTATGACCTTGGCGGGCGGATTGATGCGGAGCGGAATGTCTTCCCCCTGAACGGTACGCGGGAGGGGCTCTTTGCGGCCTGTGTCGCGCTCAGCCCCGAAGCGAAGAACGGACAGAAGCCGGTGGTGCTGCTACCCAACCCGTTTTATCAGTGCTATGCCGTCGCCGCGCTGACGGCAGGGGCGGAGCCGGTTTATGTGAACGCCACGGCTGAAAGTGGCCATCTGCCGGATTTCGAAAGCCTCGATCCCGCGCTCCTCGCGCGGGCGACGGTTGCCTATATTTGCTCGCCCGCCAACCCGCAGGGCGCTGTGGCCGATCCGGCCTACTGGAAGCGCCTTGTCGCACTGGCGGAGACGCATGATTTCCACATTTTTGCTGACGAGTGCTATTCGGAGATTTATCGCGACACGCCACCACCCGGCGCGATGCAGGCAGCGGGCGATGCCCATCCCGAGCGGGTACTGGCATTTCATTCGCTGTCCAAACGGTCCAACCTGCCCGGCCTCAGGTCGGGTTTCTGCATGGGCGGGCCTGAGACGATCCGCGCCATGCGTCAGCTCCGCTCCTATGCCGGGGCCCCGATGCCGCTGCCCGCGCAGCTCGCCGCTGCCGAGATCTGGCAGGACGAGACGCACGTGATCGAAAATCGTGCGCTCTATCACCGCAAATATGCGATGGCGGACGATATTCTGGGCAACCTGCCGGGGTATATGAGCCCTGAAGCGGGGTTCTTCCTCTGGATCGAAGTGGAGAATGGCGAGGAGACGACCATCCGCCTCTGGCAAGAGGCCGGAGTGAAGGTGCTGCCGGGCTCGTATCTCAGCCGCACCGCCAGTCCGGGTGCGGGTTCCGGTGACCCCGGTGCGCGCTATATCCGGGCAGCGCTGGTCGATGAAGAAGCGAATGTGAAGCGCGGGCTCGAAGCCATTCGCGCGATTGTTGGTATGTGAGGGGCAGGACTGATGTCGAGCTGGACAGAAGAAGACAAGACACCGTTATTGCCGGAAAGCGCGCGCGATTTCCTGAAACGCCGGGGGGCGGAACTGGTGGGGCTCTCCTTCGCGCTGATTGGCCTCGCGCTTTCGATGTCGCTGGGCAGTTATGATCCGAACGACCCGAGCTGGCTGAACGCGACCCCCGATGCCCCCCGCAATATGCTGGGCGCGCCGGGTGCCCTATTGGCCGACCCGCTGCTGCGCACTCTGGGCCTTGCGGCCTGGGGTCTGCCGATCACTTTTCTGATCTGGTCGCTGCGCCTGATCACCCATCGCGGGGACGAACGTGTCTGGTCGCGCATGATCCTGACCCCAGCGCCGCTGATCATCGGAGCCATCTTCGCCTCCACCCATGTCGCAACGGCGGGGTGGAGCTTTGACAGCGGGCTTGGCGGCATGATCGGGGATGGCGCGTTGATGCTGTTGCTGCCGCTTATCCCGCTGCAGGTTTATCTTGCGGTCAAGGTCGCTTCGCTGGTTCTGGGGCTGGCGACGCTGTTCCTGGCGCTGCTGAGCCTGGGGGTGACATGGGCCGAAGCGCGCCGGGCGCTGCGGTTCATGATCCGGTCCTCCATCATCGTGCTGATGGCGGTGATCACGGTGCTGGCCACGGTGGGCGGGCGCGGTGCTGTCATGGCGCGCGAAGCAATGGCAAAACCACGTTCGCAAAAAGTCGCCCCGCCCCGCCCCGTCAGGGCCCGTCGCGTGGACCCGGCCTTTGACGACACCGGCGCTGATGTCGGTGCTGATTACGAACCCTTCGCCGCCGATGAACGCCCGCCGATAGGTGATGATGACCACGACAGCATTCTGCCGGCGATTTTGCGCCGCAATATCGAGCGCACCCCGGTGGAGCGGGCGGCCCCGAAACCGATCCGCAAATCGAAAGCGGCGGTGGCCGAAGAGCAACCGCGCCTCAATCTCGAAACCGCTGCGCCCGCCGAGGACCTTTATCAGGCCCCGGCACTGGCGCTGCTGCAGAACCCGTCGAAGATCGTGCGCCACCAGGAAAGCGATGTCGCGTTGGAAGAGAACGCGCGGATGCTGGAGGCTGTGCTGGATGATTATGGCGTCCGGGGTGAAATTGGCTCCGTCCGTCCCGGCCCTGTGGTGACGATGTACGAACTGGAACCCGCACCCGGCACCAAGGCCTCGCGGGTGATCGGTCTGGCGGATGACATTGCGCGGTCGATGTCGGCGCTGGCGGCGCGTGTCTCGACCATTCCCGGCCGCAATGTGATCGGTATCGAGTTACCCAACGACAACCGCGAAACGGTCCTCCTGAGGGAGATGCTGTCGAGCGGCATCTACGGTGACAGCAATTACAAGCTGGCGCTGGCGCTCGGCAAGGATATCGGCGGGGAGCCGGTGATCGCGAACCTCGCGAAGATGCCCCATCTGCTGGTGGCCGGGACCACGGGGTCCGGTAAGTCAGTGGCGATCAACACGATGATCCTGTCGCTGCTCTATCGGCTCAGCCCCAAGGAATGTCGCCTGATCATGATCGATCCGAAGATGCTGGAGCTTAGCGTCTATGACGGTATTCCGCATCTGCTGTCCCCCGTTGTGACCGACCCGAAAAAGGCTGTCGTCGCGCTGAAATGGGCCGTGGCGGAGATGGAGGATCGTTATCGCAAGATGTCGAAGATGGGCGTGCGCAATATCGACGGCTACAACGCCCGTGTCCGCGACGCGATCGAGCGGGATGAGCCGTTCACGCGGACCGTCCAGACCGGGTTCGACGAAGATACCGGTCAGCCCATCATCGAGACGGAGGAGTTCGCGCCGGAGGAGATGCCGTTCATCGTCGTGATCGTCGACGAGATGGCCGACCTGATGATGGTCGCGGGCAAGGAAATCGAGGCTTGCATCCAGCGCCTCGCGCAGATGGCGCGTGCCTCCGGCATCCACATCATAATGGCAACGCAGCGCCCCTCGGTCGATGTGATCACGGGCACGATCAAGGCCAACTTCCCGACTAGGATTTCGTTCCAGGTCACATCGAAAGTCGACAGCCGCACGATCCTCGGCGAGATGGGGGCAGAACAGCTTCTTGGTATGGGCGACATGCTCTACATGGCGGGCGGCGGGCGCGTGACACGCGTGCACGGCCCGTTTGTCTCTGATGAGGAGGTTGAGGAAGTCGTCGCGCATCTGAAGACCCAGGGCCAGCCGGAATATGTCTCTGCCGTCACCGATGGCGGCGATGATGATGAGCAGACCGCTGCGATTGATGAAATTCTCGGTCTTGGCGGCGATGGCGGTGATGATCAGCTTTACGATCAGGCGGTGATGATCGTCGCGCGCGACCGGAAATGCTCCACCTCCTACATCCAGCGCAAGCTGGCCATCGGCTATAACAAGGCGGCGCGGATCGTTGAGCAGATGGAAGATCAGGGCGTCGTCAGCCAGGCCAACCATGTCGGCAAACGCGAGGTGCTGGTGGAGGAGCGGTAAGAGCCGTCAACAATCTGTCTCGCCCCACCCCGCTGGTAAGCGGAAGGGTTTCGCCCTACGTCTGTGCCCGGGAACGGGAGGCGAGACATGACCATTGCTGCGCAAACAACCGGCGTTCATCACATCACCCTGAACGGGGCTGATCGGCAGACATCGATTGATTTCTGGGAGGGCGTGCTTGGCATGCCTTTTGTGTTCGAACAGCCCAATCTTGATGCCGAGGACGTCAATCATCTCTATTTCGATCCGGGCGATGGGCGGCTGATCACCATTTTCACCGCCGAGGATCGCAAGCCTACCGGCCATGAAAGTGGGGTGGAACCGGGGGCGGTGCACCATCTGGCTTTCGCCATCGCACCCGATGCGTTCAAGGGCACGGTTGAGCGGCTGAAGGCGGCGGGGCACAGCGTGGCGGTACGCGACCGGGGGTTTATGTGGTCGATGTATTTTCGCGAACCCCTTGGCCACATGATCGAACTGGCGGCTTACAAGTTCACCGCGCCGGAGGGTGTGAGCGACGTTGAAGTGCTGGCGAAGGCCTTTGAATTGCGCCAGGCGCGTGGTGCGAGGGCAACAGACACGGAGGATGTGGAGGCCGCCGTCGCCGCACTCTCTGCCTGAGCCGCCGCTTGCCGAAGCCATCCCGATATGGGCAATGTCACCTCTGACGGAGGGATATCAGATGGCCGATAAGTTTCGTAGCGACTATGCCTTCACTGCCGATGGGTTTCATGCCGAAACCCATGACGAATACATGTATTGCGGGGCGCTGAGTTTTTGCCGCCGCAAATACGCGCGCGATCTGGCAGGCGTCGATGTGGCGGTCATGGGCGTGCCCTTCGATACCGCCGTGACTAACCGGCCCGGCACGCGCTTCGGGCCACGGGCGATCCGGGCGGCTTCGGCAAATCTCGCCTGGTCGCGGGCCTGGCCATCGACTTTCGATCCGTTTGAACGTCTTGCGGTGGCTGACTGGGGTGATATCTCGTTTCAACACAGCGTGCCCGGCGGGGTGCCGGGTACCATTCAGGCCGCAATTTCGTCGGTGTTGGGCGAGACCAAGGCGGTGCTCTTGCTTGGTGGCGATCACTTCACCACCTACCCGAGCCTGAAGGCCCATGCCGAAAAGCATGGTGCCCCATTGTCGCTGATCCAGTTCGATGCCCATACAGACACCTGGAAGGATGACGAAGGCTGCATCGATCATGGCACGATGTTCTATCACGCGATCAATGAGGGGATCATCGATCCGGCAACCTCTGTTCAGGTTGGCATCCGAACCACGAATGACGATCCGATGGGGATGAACATCCTTGATGCGATCTGGTGTCATCAGCATTCGCCTGCCGAGATTGCCGCCGAAATCCGGCGGATCGTCGGGGGCCGGGCGGTCTACATGACTTTTGACATTGATGGCCTTGACCCTTCATGTGCGCCTGGCACCGGAACGCCGGTGATCGGGGGGCTCTTTACCTGGCAGGCGATGGCGATCCTGCGCGCCTTGCAGGGCATCAACCTGGTGGGCATGGACGTGGTCGAGGTCTCTCCCGCTTATGATCATTCTGAAATTACGGCCCTGGCCGGGGCCACCGTCGCGTTGGAGATGCTTTGCCTTTACGCAACCCGACCTGATCAATGACCCCTGGCCAGCGCTGATCTTCTAAGCGGCATCTTTTCGAATCGGGTCCGGCGCGCCATTATTTGTGATGTGTGTTTGTGAGGGGATGTCATGCGTACGACAATACTGGCCGGGCTGATCATGATCGCGATCGGCGCTTCGGCTCTTTATCAGACCAGAAACGGATTTTTTATGTTCATGGTGGGTCACGCCACCTATTGGCCGCCCACTGCTGCGGATGCCGTACAGTCCGAATTCGACGCGTTGGGAGAGGTCAAGACCTCCATCAAGGAAGTCCGCCTTGCGGACGCAGCCGCAGCACAGGCGATCTGCGTCGAGCGGTTGTCAGGGCAAAGCCTGCCTGCAGGCGCAGCGCGCGCCTTCGAGCGGTTCAATCTGGTGCTTCTGGGTGCAGGGCAGAATGCGCTGTCGCCCATCATCCCGCCCGATGTGCGCCGCGTGCCAGAGCTTCGCCGCGATCTGACGCAGCCTGATCGGGACTATTACGATCCCGACCTTCGCGCGCGCGATGAAAAGAAACTGCGCGCCGTGATCGATGATCTGAGTGAGCCTGAACACGCGATCTATACGGGTCTCGACCTCCGAGCGTCCTTTGGACATATCGATCTCAAAAATCAGGTCGAAGCGCTGTTGAATGCGGGCGAGCGCCTGCATCAGTGCACCAACGGGACCTGAGCCTGTGGGCGGGCCATGTGCCCGCCGCTCACTTACCTGAAAGCGCCCCCAGCCCGGTCAGTTTGGACTGAAATCGTCCGCCATCGGCGCGGCAGAACACGGCGCGTCGATGCAGGTCGGTCAGGTTTTCACTTGTCACGGCCTTCGACCGGGCCCCCCGCCTTCACCCAGCCGCCGAACCCCTCGCCAAGCTGGGCGATATTCTCCATTCCCATGTTCTGGAGGGTCTGGACCGAGATGGCGGAACGGCCCGCGGCAGCGCAGAAAAAGACGAATTTCTTGTCTTCTCCGAACACCTTCTTGTAGTAGGGACTGGCCGGATCGACCCAGAATTCCAGCATCCCGCGCGGCGCGTGAAAGGCACCGGGAATGCGGCCCTCACGCTCCAACTCACGCGGGTCGCGAATGTCCACCAGCAGAAAATCATCATCATTCATCCGCGCCATCGCATCGGTTGGGGAGATGGTTTCGATCTCGGCAGTGGCTTCCTTGACCATATCGAAGGCGGCTTTGATGGGCATGTACGCAGTCCTTTATGCAACGCGCCCGGCGGCGCGACCTGAGAATATGCACCCACCAAGGAAGGTGCCTTCGAGAGCGTTGTAGCCGTGATAGCCACCGCCGCCAAACCCGGCGACCTCGCCCGCGGCGAAAAGACCGGACAGCGGGTTACCATCGGTGCTGAGGCAGCGGGATGACAGATCCGTCTCCAACCCGCCTAGCGATTTGCGCGTCAGGATGTTCAGGCGAACGGCGATCAACGGGCCGTTGGCGCGGTCGAGGATCTTGTGCGGTTTTGCGGTGCGGATCAGTCGATCACCGCGATAATTCCGCGCTGCCAGCAGCGCCATGACCTGCGCGTCCTTGGTGAACGGGTTGTCCATCTGCCGGTCTCGCGCCTCGATCTGGCGGCGCAGGTGATCCTCGTCGATCAGATTGTCGCCAGTCATGGCGTTCATCCGCGCGACCATGTCTGAAAAGTCATTGGTGACGATGAAATCCTCACCCTTTTCCTTGAAGGCTTCGACCTCTTTCGTCGCGCCCTTGCCAAGAAGGCGGGCCTTCAGGACAGCCGACCATTTGCCCGACGTAAGGTCATGGTTCTGCTCGGACCCCGAGAGCGCGAATTCCTTCTCGATGATCTTCTGGGTCAGCACGAACCACGAGTAATCGTGACCGGTGGAGAGGATGCGTTTCAGCGTCCCGGTGGTGTCGAAACCGGGCATGAAGGGTGGCTCCATCCGGTCACCTTTCGCATCGAACCAGAGGGAGGAGGGGCCGGGTAGGATGCGTATCGCATGTTTCGGCCAGATCGGGTCCCAGTTGCTGATCCCTTCGCAGTAATGCCACATCCGATCGCCATTGATCGCATTCGCACCCGCCTCATGTGCGATGCCCTGCATCAGACCGTCCACATGATGCGGCACGCCCGAAATCATCTTCGTCGGCGGCGGGCCGAGCCGGTCCACAGGCCACGCCTTGCGTACGAGGTCATGATTGCCGCCGATCCCGCCCGTGGCGAGGATCACGCTTTCAGCCTCGATCTCGAAATTGCCGACGACCTCGCGGCTCGACTGCTCGCCGCGCTCCGCCGTGTCATTGGCCAACACTTCGCCGGTGATGCCGGTGATCACCCCATTGGTCTTGATCAGCCCCGTCACGCGCCGACGAAACAGAAGATCGACCTTGCCTGCCGCAACAGCCTCGCGCACCAGACGCTCATAAACCGCGACGATGCCCGTGCCGGTGCCCCAGGTGACGTGGAAACGCGGCACCGAATTGCCGTGTCCGTCGCCATAGCTACCGCCCCGTTCCGCCCAGCCCACGACAGGGAACCAGCGTGCGCCGATGGCGTGGAGCTCCGCGCGCATCTCGCCGGCGGAAAACTCCAGAAACGCGTCGGCCCATTTGCGCGGCCAGTGGTCTTCCTCGCGGTCGAATTGCGCGGACCCCATCCAATCATTGCGCGCCAGCTCCAGACTGTCCTTGATGCCCATGCGTCGCTGTTCGGGGGTGTCGATCATGCAAAGACCGCCGAGCGACCAGAATGCCTGCCCGCCAAAATTGTTCTCTGCCTCCTGATCGACGATCAGCGCCTTGCGGCCGCGCTTGGCCAGCTCCGTGGCGGCGACCATGCCCGCCAGACCGCCGCCGACGATCACTACATCCGTTTTGCTCATGTCCTCACCCATCCGTCCGTGAACCGGGTTTGCGCAACGCCCGCGAAACGGCGCTGACGCTCCAGCTCCGCTTCGAGCCGTGTCAGGCGGGCCTGCGATAGTTTCACCCGGTTCTCCAGCCACAATGCCTTGACGATCAGCGCATCTTCGGCGCGATCCGCCTTCATGTCGATGCGCCCGATGATGGCATCGCCTTCCATAATCGGAAAGACGTAATAGCCATATTTGCGCTTTGCTTCCGGCACGAAAACCTCGATCGTATAGTCGAAATTGAACAGCCGTTTGGCGCGTTTGCGGTCCCGGATCATCGGATCGAAGGGCGAGAGGATGCGCACCCGCCCCGGCGGTGCGGGCGGCTCCTCCGCCAAGAGATCAGGATGGGCGAGGTGCTTGCGGGGCTTCGATCCATCGGCGCCCGTGATCTCCACCTCGATCAATGCGTTCTGGCGCGCGGCCCAGACCTTCGCCTCGGCGGGCGTGATCAGCCCCCAGAATTTTGCCAGGTCACCGGGTGTGGCAAAGCCGAGCCGCGCCATCGCTTCCCGGCAGGACCAGTCGATCAGCGCGCCGCGATCCGGAACATGGCTGCGGTGCTCTGCCGGGATGACGTTTTCGGTCAGGTCATACACTTTGTGAAAATTCTGCCGGTGACAGACGCAAAGATCGCCTGTGTGCCAGAGATATTCGAGCGCGGTTTTCGAGGGGTTCCATTCCCACCACCCCCCGGAAGAGCGCGCCTCATCCTGCCCAAGCTCCGCCGTCTTGCAGGGGCCGCGCCGTCCGATTTCCGCCAGCACGGTCTCTGCCTGTTCCAGAAACCCCTCGCGCCCATAGCCTTGCCAGCGTTTGGCCAGAAGTGGTCCCTTGTTGCGAAACACCGCGCGCCATTGCGGAAAGAACCGGGTCGGGATGATGGAGGCATCATGGGTCCAGTTCTCAAACAGTGACCGGTCCTTTTCCAGAAGCGCTCCGAGATGCGTCTTCCGATAGGTCTGGTTGCGCGCAAACAGGATCATGTGATGCGCCCGCTCCACCACCTGGATACTGTCGAGCTGTACAAAGCCGAGCCGCTCGATCAGCGTCAGAAGATCGCCGCGCGATTGCTTCGGCGTTGGCGGATCGGCGAGCGCGTGGCGGTCGATGAAAATCCGACGCGCGGTCCGGTTGTCGATCCTAAGCAAATCCATACCGCTTTCTCTTCTCCAAATATCCAAATCCGTCAGTCGCAGACGGACGATGCCGCCGGTTTGGATTGCTACCAGATCGCAGGCTCGTCAATCGGCCCGCCGAACGCGGTTTGCAGAAAGTCGAAATCGCAGCCCGTATCCGCCTGCCCGATATGGCGTGAATACATCCAGCCATAGCCCCGTTCATAGCGCGGCGGAGGTGGCGTCCAGAGGGTGCGGCGGGCGTCCAGATCGGTGTCGGACACATCCATCGACAGGCGGCGCGCATCGACATCGATCTCCACCATGTCGCCAGTTTGCAGCAGTGCCAGCGGCCCACCGATGAACGCCTCGGGTGCGGCATGGAGGATACAGGCCCCATAGCTTGTCCCGCTCATGCGGCAGTCTGAAATGCGCACCATATCGCGCACGCCCTGCCGCAGGAGCTTTTTCGGGATCTGCAGCATGCCCCATTCCGGCATGCCCGGTCCGCCGACCGGCCCGGCATTGCGAAACACCATGACATGGTCTGGTGTCACATCGATCGTCTCGTCATCGGCCCAGGCCTTCATTTCCTCATAACTGTCGAAGACGACCGCCGGGCCGCGATGTTTCAGGAACCGCGGGTCGCAGGCGGAGGGTTTCATCACCGCGCCTTGGGGCGCAAGGTTACCCCTCAGGACGGCCAGTGCGCCCTCGGCATAGATCGGGTTGTCGAGCGGGCGGATGACGTCGTCATTGAAGACCTCCGCCCCCTTCACCTCGTCCATCCAGGGCCGACCGGTCACCGTCATCGCAGTCATGTCCAGCTTGTCCGCGAGCCGCATCATCAGCGCGCGAAACCCGCCTGCATAGGCGAAATCCTCCATCAGATAAGTATCGCCGGAGGGGCGGATATTCGCGATCACAGGTACGTTGCGTGAGGCCGTTTCGAAATCCGCCAACCCGATGTCGAACCCTGACCGGCGCGCCATGGCAATGATGTGGATGATTGCGTTGGTCGAGCCACCCATCGCCATGGCCACACGGATTGCGTTTTCGAAACTGGCATGGCTCATGATCTTGGCGGGCGTCAGGTCCTCCCAAACCATTTCGACGACCCTGCGACCGGTCGCAGCGCTCATCCGCTTGTGCCCAGCATCGGCGGCGAGGATGGAGGAGGCACCCGGCAGGGTCATGCCCAGCGCATCGGCCACACCGGTCATTGTCGATGCCGTGCCCATGGTCATGCAGGTGCCGTAGGACCGCGCGATCCCTGCGACCACGTCCTGCCATTCGTCCATCGTGGTCTCGCCCGCGCGCACATTTTCCCAGTTTTTCCAGATGTCGGAGCCGGACCCGAGCGCGCCGCCGCGATAGCTGCCGCGCAGCATCGGCCCGGCGGGCAGGTAGATGCAGGGCAGCCCCATGGACACCGCCCCCATCAGAAGCCCCGGAGTGGTCTTGTCACAGCCCCCCATCAGCACCGCCCCGTCGATGGGATGGGAGCGCAGAAGCTCCTCCACCTCCATCGCCAGGAGGTTGCGGTAGAGCATGGTGGAAGGTTTCACGATGGGCTCGGACAGCGACAGGGCCGGCAGCTCCAGCGGAAATCCCCCCGCCTGAAAGATGCCGCGCTTCACATCCCCCGCGCGGTCGCGCATATGGGCGTGGCACTGGTTGATATCGGACCAGGTGTTGATGATCGCAATCACCGGCTTGCCGGTCCAGTCCTCCGCCCCATAGCCCATCTGCATGATCCGGGATCGGTGGTTCCAGCTGCGCTGGGTGTCATCCCGCGCAAGCCAGCGCGCGCTGCGCAGGTCGTTGTAATCTCGTGTCATCGCGTCCCCGATCCCCGGATGATCCGAGCGTACAGCCCCATCGGCGAGGCGCAAGCCATTCGGGACCTCATCAGACCGCGCGGGCGATGAAGTCCAGCAGATGTGTCGCCTCGATCGGTTTGCGCATCAGCGGCAGGTTTTCCTCGCGGCAGCGGCTGTTGACCTCGCTATCGCGGCTGGCTGTGATGATCCCCGCCGGGACCGGGCCGTATTGCGCGCGGATCGCCGCGATCGCATCCGGACCGGTTTCATCAGGGCCGAGCGCATAGTCAGCCAGGATGATGTCGGGGATAACGTCGGTTTCGCGCAGGAGCGACAGCGCCTCCGCCCCCGATCCGACGATGAAGCGCGCCATGCCCCATGTCTCCAACAACAGGCCGAGCGCCTCGCTGAATTCCGGATCGTCCTCGATAATGAGAACCAGCAGGTCACTGCCCCTGAATGTGCGTGGCGCAGCGCTGTGCGGCAGGGTTTGGACTTCGTGAAAGGCTGTGCCGGGCAAAGACACCGAAAACCGCGTGCCCCGTCCGACAACGGAACTGAGCGCGAGATCGTGACCGAGAAGACCGCAGGCCTTGTCGACAATGGTGAGGCCAAGGCCCATCCCCTCGGCCGCGCTGCCAGCCGCGTCAAGGCGGCGAAATTCGCGAAAGATATCATCGCGCTTGTCTTCGGGTATGCCCGGTCCGGTGTCGAATACATCGACACGGATACCTGTGCCGCGCTGGCGCACGCCGACGAGAACACCGCCTTCATCCGTATACCGGATCGCATTGGCAACAAGGTTCTGCAGAATGCGCCGCAACAGCGCCGGATCGCTGTCGACTGTTGCATCGCGGCGGGCAAAGCGCAGCTTCAGCCCGCGTGCGGCGGCGATGGGGGTGAACTCCTCTTCCAGCTGGCGCAGGAGATGGCCGAGATTGATCACGCTGCGATCCACGACAGCCTGTCCGCTGTCGAGCTTCGAGATATCGAGCAGTGCACCCAGAATGTTCTCCACACTGCCGAGCGCGTTCTGCGCCCGGCGTGCAATTTCCGTCGGCATGTCGCCAAGCTGCATATCCGACAGGGAGGACACGAACAGCTTCGCCGCCGACAATGGCTGGAGGAGATCATGGCTCGCCGCGGCGACGAACCGTGATTTCGACGCATTGGCGCGTTCGGCATCGCCAAGGGCGTCCTCAAGTTCCAGCGTGCGTTCACGCACCCGTAATTCCAGCATCTCGTTGGCATCGAAAAGGGCGTGGATCGCCTTTCGCTCCACCGTGATGTCGGTGAAGCTGATGACGAAGCCCTGTTCGGGCGTTTCCTGGGCTGAAACGGACATGATCATATCGCCTGTGCGCCGCAACTCGAACGAAATCGGAGAGCGGGGACTGGGCGAATTAACCCATTCGTGGATCGCGCTTGCGGGCATCGTCTCGTCAAATTCCAGCGTGCCTGCGATGGCATCGAACAGCGTCTTGAAGCGGATACCGAGGCGCACGACGTTCATCGGCGGCGCAAGCAGGGTGCCAAGCCGCCGGTTCCAACCCACAAGCCGCGTCTCGCTGTCAAAAATGCAGACGCCCTGGCTGATATGATCTAGCGTGGCGCGCACCATCCGGGTTTGTGCATCCAGCAGCTTGTCGCGCTCTGCCCGCTCCAGCCGGATCATGTCGGTAATGTCGGTCTGGATGATGGCCGTTCCGCCATGGGGCGTGCGGTGTTCGCTGACCTGCAGCCAGATGTCGTCGCGCAGGCGGACGTTGAAATTCACATGGTCGTTGAGATGCAGTCTGCGCCGACGGTCCGCCCATCCCTTCGGGTCACCATCGACCGTGTCGCGCGGATCGTCGAGATAGGCGCTGCGGCTGATCAATTCGACATAGTCATCGAAACTGATCCCCTCGCGCAGCTCGCGCCACACATCGGGCATCAGGCGGCAGAACCGGGTGTTGCACATGACCATCCGGTCATCCGGGCCGAACAGGGCAAACCCCTCCTGCACAGCCTCAAGCGCGTTGGAGAGGTCCGCGCGGGCCCGCTGTTCGGCCTCGCTGGCGGCGGCGAGTTGGGCGTTGGACTGGCTAAGCAGGCTGAGCGTCTTTTCCAGATCGCGGGTCCGCTCACGCACCTGTTCGTCGAGGACCACGGCTTTCTGGAAATGCGCATAGGCGGCACCGGAGTCGTCCGTCGCCCGTTCCACCCGGCGCATCAGCGCCTCATTGATCCGCATCAGTTTTTCGGCGCGGCGCTCAGGTGGATCGTCCGGATCGACCAGGGTGGAAGGGCCGATATTAGGCATCAGTCCGGGGGATAGATCGCGACCCCGGTCAGGGTCTGGTTCACATGGGCCCCATTCGACTGCTCTCCATAGGTGTTGAAACCGACAACGCGATTGGCCGCCAGCAGTCGGGACATCGCGCCGGTGGCCTGGGTCTGCTCCACCTCTACCCGCCGCAATGTGCAGTCGCAGGCGATGATGGTGTCGGGAACGCTGTCACGTGACAGTCGCGCCAATGATTGCGCCAGGTGGTCAGTGATATCCATCGGTTCCGCCACAGTCAGGACAAGCCCTTCGTCGATCGCGGAAAAGAACACCAGATCGCCATTGGGCAAGACCTCGCGAATGGCGCGGACGTGATGCTCCCCACCAATGCGCACCAGCACGGGGTGCGAGGCAAACAGAAGTCGCGACAGCTGTTCCGGGTCCTTGCCGAGAATGCGCGCATATTCGCGCGCGGCCGGTTCGGCGTTGATTTCGGTGACGACGCGCCGCTCCGGGTCGGCTCCGGTGACGACCATCTTCACCTCTGTGGGCTTCAGGTGATCGAGCCGGAAGGTAACGATCGGGCAGCGAGTGCGCACTAGCGCAACGACAGCAGCATGCGACAGAACCCTGCCGCCCGCGAGAACGAAAGTCCGCTCGAATTTCAAGTTGTCGCCAGCCGACCCCCCGAAAAACGGTGTTGGTCCAAGAGCACTGCTCAGCACAGAACTGAGCTGATCCTCGCGGATCGACAGACCATCCACCATGAGAAATGCAAACTCGTTTTCCCAATCGGGATGCCCATGGGCCTGTTCGGCGCGCGCGCTCATCAGATCGGCCGCGACGGCTTGCTGATCGAGATTGTCGAGGTCGTCGATGATCGTGACATGGGTGCTGAAATGCTCCGACGGTAATGCAACCGCGACAATCTCGTTGCTGGTATAGCCGTCTGGCGAAATCTCCCCCGCTGTGGTGCAGCCGATGATGGCAACGCCGGGGAACATGGCCCGCGAAGCGACTGCCAGTTCCTCCAGCGCCGTGTCAGATGAGGCGAAAAAGGCGATCAGGCAGAACGGCTCCGTACCCAGCTGGTCGGCAATGGTGGACAGCGCCGCACCGACGTCGCCGCAGGGGGCATGGGCGCGCTGCACAACAAAACGTTCAGCAAAGACGGCCTCTGCAGGCTGTCCGTCCATCCCGGTATCCTCCCATTTTTTGAGAAGATTTAGGCAGAGTGAGGAGGGTCTTGCAACAGTTTAGAGAAATTCGCGTCCTGCGCGATCAGCACCGCCTGGGTACGGCTTTGCACCCCGAGCTTGCGCAGAATAGCGGTCATGTGGGCCTTTACCGTGGTTTCGGCAATCGACAGATCATGGGCGATCTGCTTGTTCAGCCGACCCTCGCAAACCAGTCGCAAAATGCGGGCCTGTTGAAGGGTCAGTTGCGACAGCCGGTCGATTGTACTGGCGTCCTTGTCGGCCCCGTTGTCGGCCACAAGGGTATAGCTTTCGGGCACAAAACTTTCGCCCTGCAACACCGTCTCCAGTGCTTCGCGAAAGAGGCCCGCCTGGCTGTGTTTTGGGACGAAACCGGATGCTCCGGCACGAAGCGCGACCGAGATAATCTTGTCATCTGAAAGGGATGAGACGACGATCACTGGCGTTTGCCCAACCGCCTTTTTCAAACGGATCAGCCCGTCCAGACCGCTGACGTCAGGCAGGTTGAGATCAAGAAGCACGACCTCGGGCGCAGCCCCTTCGGCGACCAGGGTCAGTGCCTGTCGAAGCGTATCCGCCGTCAGGATCCTGCCGACCGAGGCAGTGGATTTCAGCGTCATGGAAAGCGCTTCGCAGAACAGCGGATGATCGTCGACAATCAGGATGGTGGAGACCGACCGAACGCTGCTGTCATCCGATGGACGTTCCATGCGTGATGTCATCATAGTGGTGACCTCCGTCCTTCTGCCATTTTCACAAACCGAACAGATTTCGGCAATTATGGAACACTCTAAGGACATACGCGCGCCCGTTTCCAGACGCGCGTACTTGCCATCTCCAGGGAGAGATCAGTCCGCCGAAGCGAGCTGTTTGGGCAACTTGAACGTCCAGAGCGTGCCGCCCTGGTTCAGATAGTTCACCTTCTGGGCAACCTCGCCGCCCCAGAGCGGTACAGCACCGCCCCAGCCGGAGATGATGGAGACGTATTGTTCGCCATCCTGCTCCCATGTCACGGGCTGGCCAACGATGCCGGAGCCTGTCTGGAACGACCAGAGCTTCTCACCGGTCTCATCATCCAGGGCGATGAACTCACCCTCCGGCGTGCCGAAGAACACGAGGCCACCGGCGGTCGTCATGACACCAGACCAGAGGGGGGCTTCGTTTCTGAATTCCCACTTGATCTCGCCGCTATCGGGGTCGATCGCTTTGAGCGAACCGATATGGTCTTCGTAAAGCGGTTTGATGGTGAACCCGGCACCGAGATAGGCGGCCCCTTTCTTGTAGGTGATCGGCTCATTCCAGATATCCATGCCCCATTCGTTGGAGGGGACGTAGAAATTACCGGTCTTCTGGCTGAACGCCATCGGCATCCAGTTCTTGCCGCCAAGGAAGGACGGCGCGGCGAAGATCGTCTCACCCTTCTTGCCGTCGGCAGCCTCTGCCGGATCGCCGGGGCGGTTTTCCTCGACAAAGATCGGGCGGCCATTTTCATCAAGGCCGGAGGCCCAGCTGATGTCCTTCACGAAGGGCACGCCGCGCACGAATTTCCCGTCCTCGCGGTTGAGAACATAGAAATATCCATTCCGGTCGGCGGTCGCATAGCGCATGTCGCCATCACGGTTCTTGTAGGCGACGACTTCGTTCACCCCGTCATAATCCCAGCCTTCGCGCGGCGTGGTTTGGAAATGCCACTTGATCTCGCCGGTTTTCGGGTCGATCCCGATGCGGGAAGCGGCATAGAGATTGTCGCCCGAGCCGTCATTGTTCTGGCCTGCATCACGCAGCCAGGAATTCCATGGTGCCGGGTTGCCCGCACCAAAGACAAGCGTATCGGTCTCTGCATCATATGAGCCACCGAGCCAGGTCGCCCCGCCGCCGTTTTTCCACATGTCGCCCGGCCAGGTCGCGTTCAGCGTGCCGGTCATGGTGCTTTCTTCGCCGTTCAGCGTGCCCATGTGGCCTTCGATGACCGGGCGGGTCCAGACCAGCTCTCCGGTTTCGGTGTCGCGCGCCTGGACCTCGCCGACGATGCCGAACTCACCGCCAGAATTGCCGGTGATGATCAGCCCGTCCACGATCAGCGGTGCCGCCGTGTAGCTGTAGCCAGCCTTGTAGTCGGCGATCTTCTTGCGCCAGACCACGTCGCCGGTCTTGGCGTCCAGCGCCACGATGCGGGCATCCAGCGTGCCAAAGAAGATCTTGTCGCCATAGATTGCTGCGCCGCGATTCACCACGTCGCAACAGGGCAGGATGCCTTCGGGCAGGCGGGCATCATACTGCCACAGCTCTTTTCCCGTCTTTACATCCAGCGCATACATCCGGCTGTAGGAACCGGTGATATACATGATCCCGTCATAGATGATCGGCTGGGTTTCCTGTCCGCGCTGCTTTTCCCCCCCGAGCGAGAATGCCCATGCCGGGAAGAGATTCTGCACGTTGCCCTTGTTCAGGGTGTCCATGGGGCTGTAGCGCTGCAAATGCCGCCCCATACCATTGGTGACGACCTGGCTCACATTCTCCGTGTCGTTGGCGAGGTCTTCCTCGGTCACGCCTGCGGCATGGGCGACCGATGTTGACAGGAACCCTGCCACCGCGGCCATCATCAATTTTCTCATTGCTTCCTCCCGAATAGGGCGCGTCCGGGGCGTGCGCCCATTTATCTGACATCTCATACTCCGCCTGTGATGCCGGATTTGGAATTGCACAATGGTCGTAGTCGCAGGGACCGAGTGCCGCGATAATATCCCGGCGACGGCAATTCAGTTGGTACGGAGGCAATGATGCAACGTCTGGCAGCAGTGAAGGCGACGCTCATTTGCATATGTCTGATAGCGGGCCCGGCGCTTGCGTTTCCGTTTGAAGGAACCCGCAGCGTCCAGCTGATCGATGGCGCTGGGAACGCCCACAATGTCGGCAGCATCACCTTTACGCCTGAAGGCGATGGCGCGGCCTACCAGATCGACTGGGCCGAGGCACCGTTTACCGACCATTTCCTGTCGATGCGCCCGTTCAAATGTGTCGAAGGCGTCGAGAAGCACTGGTGCCATGTTCCCTACCCTTATGAAAACAATCGTCATGTCAGCGCCGATGACCTGACCGACCTTGAATATGACCTCCTCTTCATCTGGAAAGGGGCAACCGAGTATGGGATCAACATGTGGAACGGCGTCTACTACCGCCTGACAGTGGAGGGAGACCGGATCACCGGTCGCCTAAACGAGATCGACATGGATGCCCTGTCAGCCCCTCCCGAAGACGGCAACCTCCGGCCAGTGCGTGAGCAGGACCTGGAGGAAAGCGACCCCGAAAGCCATTGGCTGCCAGTGGTGGTGATTGAGTAAGGGCGGTTATGGTTAGCCGCCAATATCCGGCTGGCGAATGGCAGGTTCGAGGCCCAATCCGAGCATCGTTCAGCTTCAGGTGAATGACCGAAGGTCAGTTGAGCGATACAGACTTTCCGGTTAGATATGACATCAGGCCTTGCTCGGGCCTCCCCCCTCCACCGGGGCAGCATTCGACATGCGGAGCGATAGCATTTCGAACCCAATCTGTTCGAGCACGCGCATAAGGAGGGATTGCGGAGACCGCTCGAACGAGGAGGTTCACGATGAGACTGTCATCACCAATCTACAAAATAAAGCGTCAAGCGAGGTTACTGGCACGCGACAACAACGTTCGGCTCCACGAGGCGCTCAACCAGATCGCTGTGAAAGAGGGCTTCAGCGACTGGAGCCACTTGGCGTCCAGCTACTCCAAGGTGACACCAGCCGAGGAAATCATGAACCAGCTTAATTCAGGCGATATGGTGCTGATCGGTGCGCGCCCCGGTCACGGTAAGACCCTTCTTGGCTTGGAGCTGACTGCATTAGCAGAGAAAAACAACCGCACAGGCTATGTTTTCTCATTGGAATACAATGAAACGGATGTCTGGGATCGGTTTGAAAAACTTGGTTTTGATCCAAAGAAACATGACCGTCCAATCTTCGTTGATACCTCGGATGATATCAGCGCGGCTCATATTATTGAGCGCCTTGGTAATACGCCTGATGATGCGCTTGTCGTTGTCGATTACTTGCAGCTTTTGGATCAAAGGCGAAGCAATCCTCCGCTTGAGGAACAAGTCCGGGCGCTTAAGAAATTCGCCATCGAACACGGGGCGATTGTTATCATGATCTCGCAGATTGACCGCGCTTTTGAGCTATCTTCTGGTGATATGCCAGGCATTGAAGATATACGGCTGCCAAACCCCGTCGATCTGTCCCTTTTCGACAAGCGATGCTTCTTACATTGCGGTGCAGTCGAGATAGAGAAGGCAGCATAAGGCTGACCTAACTTGCTTTGCGGGCGTTCATCGAAACTCCGTTCTGTCCCAAGTTGCTGACCCCAATGCGTCGGCAGGTTGACCGCGCGCGGGGTCTTTTCAGACTGGTCCGACCGCCGCCGCCGACGGCGGCTCGCCAATGTTGGCCGATCTCCAGGCCCATGGCCAGCTTGGCTCCATGTCCGCCACGAAGCAGAGCCGCTTGCACGGTGCCTTCGATGATATCGCCGCGATCATAGTCAATTCGCTGAGTGTCGCCGGGCGTCTTTCCCAAGTCGAAGACCGGATGGCGGAGGTCTCAGGTTTCGTGGCCGTCACCCTAGGGGAACTGAGCGGCGACAGGCGGCTGCAGGTCATTCGTGCAAGGGGTCATGGCGACCGAGTGCTGCAGCACCTTGGCCTGTCTATGTGTCGCAGAGAACCGGACTGCCCCGGAACTTTCGTTCGGCCGGGCTAGGTCGCTTTGGCGAACTTGCCTGGATGGATGCGTGCATGGCCGATGACTCACGAAGTGATTGTGCACGAAGCATGCCGCGACGGCGTGACGACGCTGCTGTTCACTTCGCGGAGTCTGATGAGCTTTCAGCATCTGTCCTTAGACCGTGCCGGCACCGTGTCGGCGTCGCGGTGCGGGCGATCGTCGTCTGGCCCGCATTGCAGAAACGTTTGCATATCTCCAAGCTATGTTCGGTCGCGAACCGGTCTTCCGCGAACAGCCGCGAGCCCATGTTCTACGGAATGCCGGCGGCAGGCGTGACGAGGTCCTTGTTGAGAAACGCCACGCCAGTGAAGTGGCCATCAGCGGCGCACGCCTGTCGATTGGCGATATCGCGAACGCGGCGGTTCAGCGTCGCATCGACCTTGTCGAGACCCTTGCGAGCAAGGTCGGCAACTTCCCTCGCAGCGACCTGATCGTCAGAGAAAGCAGCAGCCAGCGCTGTTCCGTCCAGTCGCGCGCATTCCTTGAGGTTCATCCCAGTCCTTTACAATCACCAACAGTGATCTTGGGGCGGGACGAAAGGGCGGATATTGGCATGTCTACCAGTTACCGCACTCGCCTCCGATGTGTGTTTGCGGCACCGACGAAGATTCTGGCAGATAGGGCTCTTCGTTGTTAGCTTGCAACCGGGCGTTGTCGTTTTGCGGGGCGGATCTGGAAACCTAGCACGCGCAGGACATACGACCTGGTCCGACAGTCGGTTACGCATAGCACGACGACAGGACGAGCAGGAGGATTTGCCAATGAACGTCTTTTCATTCTTGTCGCGTGTGAAGTCGATCGACAATCTGATGATGAGTTTTTTCCGCAGGCAGGACCGGTCCGGCCTTGAGAAAATCCTGGCCCAAGTTCCGCATTTTGATCTCTCTTCCCCCGAAGTGGGTGAGATGTCCGGGGCGACAGGCATGGACATCGAGATCGAAGGCCAGTTCGTTGACGTTTTCGGCTCGGCGCAGGATCAAGCGGTTGAGCGGCAATCGCATATCGCGCACTGCACCCAGACGAGCGCCTTCGCCTTCGATACAGGCGATGTGGGTCCCGAACTCAGCGGCCCTGTCAACTATACCAGCGGTGGGCGGCGGCATGCTTACACGCTGCGACATAACGGAACGGTATGGGCGCGGCCCGACCCGCATGGGCGCGCGAAGAGCGCGTGGTCCCCCGTCGATCGCGCCGATGGCCTGGCCAACCGTTACGACCGCATCGGAGCGCCTGATCAGGATCGGCAGCCCTATCGCTTCATGGATATGGTGGCCGCCGGACCCGGTCGGCTGTTCTGCAAGTCCGCCGGCGCAGACGACTACTACATCATGGCGGCGGCTCATCCGCGCCAGAGTGCTTTTGTCGAGCCGGATGGGGCAACGCGCGTGTTCCGCTACACGGCCTACAACAAGGTGGATCCGACGCTTGGCCGTTTCGACCCCACTTCAAATCCGTTGCGGCGACGTGCCTGGGCCTGGACAGATGCGCATCTCAGCAATGCGAGCGGAGCAAGGTTCGACGTTGTGGCACCAGAGAGCGCCTTTCATCATCTCTTCTGGCTGTTCGACCTTGTCGCTGCGGCTCCGATCGCGGCAATGGCGGTGCGGCTGGAGCCCAATGTCTGGCAACATCTCGACATGCGACCGGAGCCGGGCGTCGCCCCGCCTCCGGCCGGGAGCGCGTTCCCGACCTATACGATGGTCCGCTTCGATCGCCGTTTCTGGCGCGGTGGGCAGCAGGTCAACCTGCGATTTGACCCGTCCAGCGCGGCGGAGCCACGGTGTCGGGGAGATGCCTATGCCTATCACCGTGTCCTCTCGCTCGGCGTTGGGCGCCTGCACCCGCATGATCAGGTGGACAGACGTGGCGAAGGCGAGATCGGCAATCTAGACTACGATCTGCAGGACCAAGATCTGGAAGCCGCGTTCGAGCCGGACGACCGCAGCTATCTCTTTGAAAAATATGGGCGAGGGAGGACGTTCTGGGAGAATTTCGTGCGGGCCTTTCACGGGCCGATCGACGACGCCGATGGCTATAACGACGGGACGGTGAACTACTATCAGCTTGTCCAACATGTCAGCGATAGTGACATGGAGGAAAGGGGCGATAACCCGACCAACTGCTTCGGTATCCTGCATGCTGACGAGCAGGCCGCCGCGGCTGGCCGGTGGCGTCTTCTTCACCTAGAGGATTACCGCAATCGTCGCGGTCTCGACCCGGATCCCGATGCAGGTGCGAGCTCCTTCGTCGATGCGGGATCGAACTACCTTCTGTCGAAACTGGTTTGGGATGAGCGAGACCACGAAGAGGGCCGCAAGCGAGACCGAAGCTTTCATTTCTCTTCTGGAAAGTACTTCTGCCCATTCACCCAAGGGCGGCTTGATCGTTCGTCACGCATGGGCGTGAGCCAGCAGTTGGTCGCCATCAGCGGGCGCGATCCAAAATCTGCGGAGATCATGACCATCAACTTCTCGCACTCGACGATGGACAGGACATGGCGACGGCGCCCGTCCCGCGTCCGGTTCGATGGACGAGGCAGGCACATCGTGCCGATGGCGCTCGACCTTTTCGCAAGCGACCACGCGCCCGATCCGCAGACCGGAGCCCTGCCCAACAGCGATCTCTCCTGCGCGGCGGCACCTTCGACCGTCGCGGTGCGCGGCGACCTGACATTGACCATGCGGGGGCAATGCCGAACGAAAGACCGGGAGATGATTGCTGGCCGTTTTCATCAGGCGAACAAGCCGGCGATCAGGCCGCTGCCCGCGCCGATCTCGGAAACCGAGTGCCCGACATTCGAGCACGAATGGCAGTTCGTCTCGGAGCATGTGCACTGGCTCTTCGATCGTTATCCTATCTATGGCGCACTTGAACACGAGGATGCACGGTTTCAGGCCTATGCCGTTCACGCCTCGCAGGAGGACAAAGCGCGGTTAACGCGATGGCTGAGCCAGTCCGACAGCTCTCATGCCCCGGTGTCATTCGACGAGCGATCGGCAGCACCGACCATCACCCAGCCGGTGGTTGAAATTGAACGGCTTCAGGAGATGATGCGCCTTTGCGCAGAAGAGCCCTCGGTGGTCGTCGACCAGATCTTTGAGGCGGTCGGTCGCGCGGCAGGCGCTGAATTAGAAGAACTGAAGGACGGGCTTTGGGACACCATCTTCGGCTGGTTTGGTTTCAGATCAGAGCGGAGCACTGACATCTTGCCGACAGCGCAGGGGCTGTCCGGAAACCTGCTGTTGGAGCTCGAACGTCGACTGGTCGTCACGCGCGCCCTCGCCTGGCCTTCGCGGTTCAACCGTGACCCCAAGACATTCCGGGGTCGGCTCATGCACCGGGCACCGTTCGGCCTTCTGATGGCTTGGGACGATCATCGCGATGACGAGGTCGCGGAGCTTGATCGCCCGGACGAAATTCCGACCAACCTGCAAGCGAGCGAGGAGCGTGGGTTCCGGGCCCGCATCGGTGCCCCGACCTTGCAGCCAGCGGACATCTGGCTGGGCCGGCGTGTCAAACCCAACCCGCCGCGCGCGGATTTCGTCACCATCGACGCGTCGCGCGCAGATCGCGAAACCTGGCGTTTGCGCATTCATATGGGGCTTGCCCGCCTGACGCAGGCAGGCGCGGAGGCCCTCCCGGTGACGGCTAACCAGGTCCGCAGCACCGAGGCCTATCTGCAGGAGGCCTGGCGGCTGAAGATCGGTCTTTTCCCCGATGCCCCGGCTTGGGCGGACGTCCGCGACATCTCCGAACTGGCCGTCGGAGATGCACCTGAGCCTCTTGTCGTCGTCGATCAGGAGCTTGCCGATACGCTGAAGGCGCATTCGGGCGAGTCCTCCTCAGAGCAGTTCGTCGGCTTCATCGACGTCACCGTCCCACACCCCCGTGGTCTTGATGAAGAGGTCAATCCCTTCAGCGAAAATGGACGGCTAAAATACGGGGTCGGCGTCTGGTTCGAGAATATCCTTGGTCGGCTCGGCACCCCGGATCGTCTGTCCTTTCGCCAGCGATGACGGACCTGCACGATTGGTCGGCCTGAGCATTCAGGCACTGTCGAACATGTGGCGAAGGCCTGGCTCCAGCCCATAACGGTCAACGCGGAAGCGTAAGCCACTCATGCAAACATGACCGCCCACAGCCCGTTTGTCGGGGACTGCGCATTCGCAGCACGACTTAACCTCGATGACAAACGGCAGCTTGGTTCCGCTCAGCGTATCTAAGGTGGTTGCCAGACTTCGCAGTCACCGCGAATGTCGGCTTTCGGCAAAATGCACTGCAACATCGAGGTTCATTGCGAACGGTTGCTCTGGCCCGCCCGTGCAGGCGGTTCAAACTTGCGGTACGGATCAAGACCGAATCAGCCTCAGTGACCCCAGTTTGCTCTACGGGCTCGGCAAAAAGACTTAGGTGTTTCCCGAACTGGGCGATCGCGCCTAACCGGCCACCTGTCGTTTTGCAACCCGCTCCACGATACTCTCTCGACGGGGATAATTCGTCAAAGCTTCGCGAACCTGATCGGGTGTCGTGGCCGTTTTCAGCCAGTCGTCGCCCGCAATGATCTCTGCGTAATGCGGGATCTGCATAAGGCGCACATCAGGGTCTTCTTTGACGCGCATCGCGTAGTATCCGAGCTGGTGATAATACATCGTCCGGGCGCGCACGAGGGCGGACATCGGATCGTGGTCGAACCTCTGGAAAACCCATTGATAAAGTTCGATACGTTTCCCGTCGATGATCCGCATAAGACGCGCGGCAAGCTTGGATGTCTTGCCCCAATCCCGCACGGCCACGTCCAGTGCTGCATCGAATTCCGGGCTCAGCACCCAGACATATGCCAATGCGAGATACTGCGCGCGCGGCTCATCGCTAGCCCCATCCAGCGCTTCAAAAAACGGGTGTACATTGCTCGTCAGAAAATCCTTGAGCAGTGCACGAAACAGCGCATCACGATTCTTGAAATGCCAATAAAAGCTGCCTGGTGTGACACCCACTTCACGCGCGAGCGGCTCGACCTTTACGCCTGAAATACCTTGCTCGATAAGCATCTTGCGCGCTGCCGCAACCCAATCCGCTGCTGAAACTGACCGGATTTTCGGTGCACTATTCTTGCCGCCTTTATCTTTGGCCAATTGTCTGTCTTTCCTTTCAGCATCAGCCAAGAAGCAGTTCCGGCAACCAAAGCGCTATGCCGGGAATAAACGTTGTCAGCGCCAGAGTTGGCATCCAGGCAAACACAATGAAGATCATGGTTGGCCCAAGCATTTTTTCAACAGGGGCACCAGTCACGCGGGCACCAAGAAAGAGCAAAGGAGCGGTTGGAGGCGTGATATTTCCCATTCCAAGGTTCACGCCGAGAATGGCGGCAAAGTGGATCGGATCGACCCCGACACTCTTGGCGATCGGCAAGAGCAAGGTCGCGCTCACGATCAGCACCATGAAGATTATCACCATCACAACGCCAATCGTCACGCCTGACTCCCGCAGCGTCTCCAAGAAGATCTTCCGCGTCAGCCCCTTGTAGACGAAAAAGCCAACCGGAATTGCGTAGAACACGGCAACACCGGCGGCCTCGGTCGGGGTCATGATGCCGCCGTAGATCCCACCGAGAATAATGAAAGGCATGAACAGCGCGGGCATCGCCACAAAGGTCTTGCGCCCAAAATCGCGCACGAAATTTTCGCTCGCCTCGGGTTTCACGATGCCCACCTGATTGCGCATCATAATCAGGTTGATGCCGACCAAAAGAAGGGCAACGATGATCCCGGGCAACAGCGTAGCCAGGAAGCATTTCAGCACGGATTGTTGCGTGATCCAGGCGTAGATCAGTTGTGCTGAACTTGGCGGGATCAACAGTCCGAGCGGGCTGGCTGCGACCAGCAAGGCAGCTGAGAATCCTTCGGGATACCTCGCTTTACGCAGATGGGGCATCATGACTGAGCCGATGCAGGTAAGCGTTGCCGCGCCACTGCCGGAAATTGCACCAAACATCGCACTCGCCACGACCGACGCGCCAGAGAGACCACCACGTACCCTGCCAAGGATCATCTCGGGCATGTCGACAATAGGTGATGCGATCTTGCCGTTGTTCAGGATGTCACCAGCAAGGATGAAGAGCGGGATCACCAGGATAACAACGGTAGTCATCTTCCAGTGACCGGTCGGTAGAAAGCCCGACACATTGTACCCGCCAACGAAAGCGAGGAAGATCAGAACGCCCGCAAAAGCCAGCGGAACCGCCACCCCGGCAAAAAGCAGCATGCAGATCAGGGCTACTGAGATTGCAATAACCATCACGGATGCCCCTTTCCAGGATTATCGGTCATGCCGCTTTGATCCATGCGGGCCGTCACAGCCTCGGTGCCCAGCTTCATCAGAACATAGAGATGAAGCGCGCTGTAGAAGGCCATGAAAGTGAAACCGACGAATATGCCAAAGCGAGGAACAAAAAAGGGGATGCGGAGCGCGATCGTAGATTGCCAGTTTGGATAATCGTTGATCTCGTCGATCAGCATCTCGACGGCATAGTAGATCAGGAAGCATGTCACGATCAGCTCAAATGTCGTCAGAGCGACCTTGCGCCACCAGATCATCCGTACATTCCTGATCCAGCTTTCCAGAATGTCAGCCTTGATCTGGCTGTCCTCACAAGTCCCCACCGCGGACCCCAGAAACAACAGCCAGAAACACAAGGGCATCAACCATTCCTCATAGGCAAAAAGGTCGGTCTCCAGCACGTAGCGAAGGACCACAACCATAAAGAATGTCAGGGCCAGCACGAATGTAGACAGCATCAGGAACACGGATTTCAACTGCAGCAACCACCGCACTGTCTGTCCGAGCCTGGGGGGTAGTTGATCGGCGAGTTCAACCATGAAAGCGTACTTCCGATAGATTTTGCGCGGGCCAGTTAGACCCGCGCATACCGGTTTACTTGATCAGGCGGTCGAGAATGTCCTGACCCACGACATCGGCCACACCCGGCCACACCGTCGCCTGGATATGCGCTTTGATCGCGTCACGCTCTTCTTGCGTGAACTCAACGATTTCCCACTCAGCCTCAACCAGCTTGTCGACAAAACCCTGGCTGCGCTCCCACGCCAGTCGCGTGATTTCGGCACCGGCTTCTGCCGTTTCCTTATCAATGACGGCCTTCTGTTCGTCGGTCAGCCCTTCGTAGAATTCGGCATTGGCATAGATCATCGTGCTTTCGATGAACGCGTTATGGGGCACATAGGTGTTACCCACGCCACTGGCGGCGAATGTCGTATAGGCCCATTCAGGTGTGCAGCAAATGGCACCATCAATCGTGCCCGCCTGCACTGCCGGGAACACTTCAGCCCAGTTTAGCGTCGTGACCTGATAGCCCAGTGCTTCCATCGTCTGTTTGGCGATTTGTGATGACCAGGCGCGCACGTTCATGCCCTGATCACCAGTGCCGGTCGGATCAGCAGGCTTCTCGGTTGCGATCATGCCAATCAAGCCTTCCCCGATCGTTGCAAGGGGCTTGATCCCGAACGAGGTCAGAATTTCGTTCAGGATCTGATTATACTCGGGGTTCTGATCGCCGTAGACGGCGTCGAGTTCTTCCTTGGTGGTGACAAGGAAGGGAAGGCAATTGATTTCCAGTCGCGGATCCTTCTGCTCAGCGCGCTCGCGTGGAATGACGGATTAGAAGCCATTTCGGTGCTGGAAATGCCTTGGACGCAGAGGTTTTTTCAGGAAAACACGAACAGCAGATATCTGGTAGCGGCCGTCTTGCAGTAGGGCGCGACCGGGAAGAGCCCGAATTGACCAATACTGCGCCATGCTTCATTTTGCGTTCCAACCTGTTCTGAAGACTGCGCTTCTTCGGGTTTACAAGCAGGAGCGGCAAGAGATGATCAATACGATTTCGACGGAAGATTTAGCACGACGTCTAGGCCAACTGCCGAGGTTTCCGTTAGCGCAGCTGCCAACACCCCTCCAACCTTTGAACAACTTTGCCGATGCTTTGGGCGGGCCGAAGATTTGGATGAAGCGAGACGACCTGTCCGGCCTTGAGGGTGGTGGCAACAAGACCCGCAAGCTCGAATTTGTTGTTGGTGACGCAGTGGCGCAAGGGTTCGACATGCTGATGACCGTGGGCGCGGTCCAGTCAAACCACACGCGACAGACAGCAGCAGCTGCGGCCAAGGCAAACCTGAAATGTGCTCTGTTGCATTGCGCCTGGACCAAAGACGCAGGCCCCAATTATCGCGAAATTGGTAATGTCCTACTGAGCAGCCTCATGGGTGCGGAGCTTTACGTCGACGAAACGGAGCGGCCTATCGAAGATCAGGGACCGTTGGACGAACTGATCGCGCATCTCAGATCACAAGGTCATAACCCGTATCTGATCCCGGGCGGTGCGTCTGAACACCCCCTTGGCAGCATGGGATACATCAATTGCGCCTTGGAACTGGCCGCCCAGATGGAGCATCTGGGGGTTGAGTTTGACTATCTGGTTCACACAACCGGATCGAGCAGCACACAAGCTGGATTGCTGGCCGGGTTCAAGGCCTTGGGGATCAAGACGCACATCATCGGCGTTGCGGATGATGGTGAAACCCGGATCAAGACCAACCGGGTCCTCGAGCTTGCAAATGAAGCGTTGCAAACCCTGCAACTGGCTGCCCGTGTCGCGACCGAGGATGTTGAAGTTATCGCCTCCAACGACGCTGACTATGGCGTAGCCGAAGACGTGATCAAGGACGGCATCCGGTTGATGGCAACCCGGGAAGGGATTATCGCTGACCCGGTTTATGAAGGACGCGCGATACGAGGGTTGATTGACCTGAACGCGTCAGGCCGCTTCGCGTTGGATGATAAAGTCCTGTTGATGCATTTGGGAGGCTCGCCAGCCATCCATGCCTATGCGGGACAATTCGGCCAAGTGGACCTGAAGCCATTCAACCGCGACTGAACTGATTTTCGATTGCGGGCTTTGGCGTTCACGGCCCAAAGTCAGAGGCGCAATCGATAACTGCGCAAAGCACTCGGTCACCTTGTGCGAATGTACGACGAGATTGCGTCAATCACGGCCTTATGTTCCTGGACAGCACCTGTTTGCAAGTACTCCATCGCCCTGAGCGCGGCTTCGTGGGCAGCGATAGACGACCCCGCGACAAAGTCTTCGGCAACACGGCAAAAGTAGTCGGACTGATGCCTATCAACGAAAGTGTAGTGAACGCAGACATCTGTCAGACCTCCGCAAAGGGATTAGAGTGTCCACCTTCAGGCCACGCAGCAGAATTTCGAAATCGGTGCCGAAGAACGCCGAGTATCGCCTTTTCGGGATGATGTAGTCGCCATCGTGAAACCCCGTCTTTTCCTTCGCGATTTCAGTGCGCGGGTCGCCGTCGAGGCAATGCATCCGGTTGATCTGAGGCTGAAAGCGGACCCGTTAGCTCAATTCATCAATGACGGCTTTGTCCGCCTTGTGTGAGTTGGCCTTGTCGGGCCTTCGCACTTGCCGCGAATGTCCGGTGTCGAGAACGCACCCGCAAAATCGATGGCTATCCGCGAACGGCAGGAACGGGCCGCTTGCGAGGATCTTGCCTGAACCTGCGTTGGCGGTGCGGCAGATGACGGCTCCGAGCCCACTTTGATCAATGCTCCGTGTCGCTCCAACGTCTGTCTTTAGCTATACTCGTCTCGAAAGCTGCCAGCCGCGGCGGTTTACGGCTTTGCGTCGATTTCGCGCATAGCCTGGATCACTGCGATTTCGCCCTCCCGACCTGAGATGCTCTTGTCGAACTCCATGCCGATGACCCCGTCGTACCCGCGCTCGGCGATCCGCCGCATGATCGGCTTGAAGTTGATCTCTCCAACGCCGGGCTCGACGCGGCCAGGGTTGTCCGCGAGCTGGAAGTAGCCGATTTCGTCCCATGCTAGATCAAGATTTTCGATGAGGTCGCCGCCGTGGATCTGCTGGTGCCAGAAATCGTAGAGGATCTTGACGCTCGGTAGTCCGACTGACTTTGCAATCAGATAGGCATGACCAATCTCGGTCAGAAAAGCGCCAGCCCATCCTTTGTGATTGATCGGCTCCAGTGCGAGGACAATCCCTTCCTTCGCGGCGACATCGCCGGCCCATTTGAGGTTCTCGACCATGTTGGCGGTTTGATAGGCGCGTGGGAGGTGAGAATGCGCCATACCCGAAAGTGTCGTGACATGGGTTGCGCCGACACGGCGGGCGACCTCGGCGGTGTCGCGGACTTCCTGCATCAGCCGCGCCCGTTCATTCTGATCGTTCAGCACGAAGGTGGGCTCGGCGTATTTCATCGTGTTGACGATGACGCCCATCTGCATGCTTTGCCGCTCCAGCTCACGTCCAACGCGTTTCTGCGTTTCGACGTCACGGATTTTCATCCAGTTGTCTTCCATGGCGCTAAAGCCTTGTTCCGCCATGAATTTGATCTGATCCACCGGATCGTCTCCGGCGTGATGCCGGAACATGCCTTCATCAGGGCTGAGGAGCCCCAGATGTGGCGCGAAGTTCAGGTGAAAGCGTTTCGAGCTATTTGGCGTTGTGCCGATTTGAGGGGACGTATCAAGCATGGCGGTTTCCTTTCTCAGGCTTGTCAGTTTTTCGGATTGAGCCAGCCGCTGAGCCGTGATGTGACGGCGGGCATGGCGAGGTAAACCATGATCGGAACCATGATCGCCGACAGGACGAGCGTCCTCATTGGCATCGGCATCCCGGTCAGGACCGGCTCAAGAATTGCGAGAAGAAATGTGATGAGCGGATAGACGACGATCCAGGTGAGGATCGCCATCCGGCTTTTGCGCGGACCAGCCATTTTAGGCCTCCTTTCCGGGCAGATCAGCCGCGAACTCGATGACGTTGCCCTGATCGTCCTTAACGAACGCCACCCGGCGTCCCGCATCGGGAAAGCTGGTCGCCGGAACGAAGGCGGGCACGCCTTTCGCCGACAGCTCCGCCATCGCGGCGTCGACATCATCGACTTCGAAAGCGAGATGGCCGAACCCGCTGTCGATCAGGTGATCGCTGAGCGAATTAGGAGTTCTACGTGGCTGGAAACGTTCCGGCTTACCGACGATCTCGATGCGAAAACCGTTCTTGGCGAGATAGGCCAGTCGAACGCCGGGAAAGTCCGGAACGGTCCATTCGGCCTCCACGGTGAAGCCGAGCTTTTCGGTCCACCACGCGAGCGTCGCATCGTAGTCGGCCGTGCCGAGCATCACATGCTCGACGCGCGCTGCTGAAAGGGCGGTGTTCATTGTTCTTCTCCTTGCCTTGGTGGCGTCAAACGAGGTCCCAGGCGGCCCAGTTCTCTTCGAGATGCGCGATGGACGTGGTGCCGGGGATGACGACGATGTTGGGCGCGCGCTTCAGCAGCCAGGCAAGCGCCTCGCGCGGCGAGAGCTTGGCGCCCTGCTTCATCGGGTTCGCGCCAAGCGGGCCGTAAGGGATGAATGCGATCCCGGCCTCGGCGGTGAAGTCGACCAGATCCTCGTCATCGGTCTCCGCCATATTGAAACGGTTCTGCACGCTCGCAATCGATGCGACCGACATGGCGCGGTCGAGCTGTTCCCGCGTGACGTTGGAGAGGCCGATATGGCCGATCCGACCGTCAGCCTGCGCTTCGGCGAGGGCCGCGACGGAGGTTTCGATGGGCGTTTCGGGATCGACGCGATGAAGCTGGAAGAGGTCGATCCGATCACGGCGCAGATTGACCAGCGCCTTGTCGATCTGAGCGAGAAGCGCGTCGCGGCTGCCATCCGTGACGATGCGCCCTGGTTCGGGCTTGTCGACGCCGCCCTTGGTGGCGATCGCGACGTCGCGCCCCTCAAGCGCCTCGCCGACGATCCGGTCGGCGTGCTCGGGTCCATAGGCCCAGGCGCTATCGAAGAAGTCGACGCCGAGATCAGCGGCGCGGCGGAGCAGCTCCACGCCGTCGGCCCAATTCGGATAGGGCCCGAAATTGCTCGGCTGGTCGGTCAGGCGCATCGCGCCGTAGCCCAGGCGATTCACGGTCAGATCGTCGGCGATGGCGAAGGTCTTGGCGGTCATGTCTTTCTCCTCGGTTCGTCGTGCGGTTCGGGGAGTAAGATGACCGGCGTGCCGGAAGTTCTGTAGACAGTTTAAGCGGCTATCTGATATTTGTATTGCGCATGAGCAAACCACTGGATCGTCTCGCGCTTCTGGAAACCTTCGCGCGCATCGCGGAACGCGGGTCAATCAGCGCGGCGGCGCGCGATCGCGGCATGTCGCAGGGTTCAGCTAGTCGTCAGCTGAAAGACCTGGAAGATCGTCTCGGTGTTCAGTTGATCCGGCGAACGACCCATTCGCTCGCCCTCACAGAAGCTGGACAGGACGTGCTGGCAGATGCGCGCGAGATGATTGCCGGATGGGAGGCGTTGGAAGAACGGCATGCGCCCGACACCGAAACGCTTAAGGGGGCCCTCCGAGTCGTGGCCCCTGTCGCTTTAGGTCAACTGCACTTGGCGGATATCGCAATCCGTTTTCAGGCGGAGCATCCGGGCGTGACCATCAACTGGCGTTTGGAGGATGAAATCATCCGCTTCGCGGAGATCGGGTGCGATTGTTGGATCAAGGTGGGGCCGGTTCCGGACGAGACGCTCGTTGTAAAGCGTCTCGGGCATGTCGAGAGATTGATCGTTGGCGATCCGTCTTTCGCCAATCAACTCAAAACACGTGGTCCTGACGCAGTCGAAAAGCTGCCATTCGCGACGCTCACTCCGTTCGAGGGTGCGAAGATCGGGTTAACGGGCCCGCGGGAGGAGCGACGCGATCTTGCGGTGAGGGCGGTATTGTCCACCAACAACATCATGTCGCTTAAGCGAGCCGTTCTATCCGGCCTGGGTGCCGCGGTCCTGCCCAAGTGGTTCGTCGCCGAAGAGCTTGAGGCGGGTGTGCTCGTCGATCTACTTCCGAACTGGCGGGCTTCGATGCTTGATGTGAACCTCGCCTATCTCCCAGCGCGCCGTCAGCCGCGCCGACTGTCAGCCTTCGTTGAAATGCTGGAAAGTAGCTTCCGGGATGTCCCGGGCATCGTCGTGTGACCCGCCGAAACAGTTGCGTTTTGGCCTGGGGCGGCGACCTCTCCAGCAAAGGCCGATTTCAGCGATTTGAAAGCTGCCCTTCACGGTGCCGGTGACGACGCCAGCTTCGTCCGGGCCCCAGACCTTGTCGGGGCCAAGATGCTGCAGATCGAACGATTGTCCGCAATCGGGAACGCGGGCGCAGCATCCGTTCGATCGGCGAAGGTCGCCTTTGGGCCGAAGGCGAAAAACGCTGTCAATCACCGGGTCAGATGTTCGCGTACGCTTTCGCTTCCGATCATGCGCGCGTAATGACGCACGGCGCTCCGGACCACCCGCTCCGCCGGGACGCCCGCAGAAACGAGCGCGCCGACGCTGTCCAGCCAATCGTCGTAGGCGACGATCAGACGGTTCTCCACAATCAAGCGTGCCGTGCCGATCATGAGCACGCGCGCGCCGCCCGTCTTGTCGCGGCGGGGGCTGAAACTGAAATGATAGGCCGCGAAGCCCACCCGACCGTCGAATACGGGTGTTTCGAACGTCCACCGAAACGCCTCACCGTCCTTCAAGAAATGATCGCGGACCATGCGCTCTATCTCCGCCCGGCCGGTGAAACGTCCATAGAAATTATCGTCGTAGCTGCTGTTCGGAGCGAACTGCGCAGCGAACGCCTCTGCATCGGCCGAGGCTATCGCTCTCGCCAGGCTCTCGATCAGGTTGGTGAAGACGTCCGTGGCCGGATCTGCCTCAGAACCCGACATCGTCACCGCCCTTGAGCGCTAGCATGATCCTTGCGTCATCGGGGGTTGCAGGCTCGAGACCGAGCCCTTCGAGGATGAGGCGCACCCGCCGGACCTGGTCGGCGTTGGACTGCGCAAGGTGCCCCGGCCCGTCCCAAAGCGAGTCTTCCAGCCCGACCCGCACGTTTCCGCCCGACGCCGCAGCAATCGCCGCGACGGGCATCTGGAGCCGCCCGGCACCGAGCACCGACCAGACGTAATCATTGCCGAACAGCCGGTCGGCGGTGCGCTTCATGTGCATCACGTCCTCGGGGTTGCCGCCGATAGCGCCGAGGATACCGAAGATCGTCTGCACGAAGAGCGGCGGTTTCACGAGCCCCCGGTCAAGGCAGTGGGCGAGCGTGTAGAGATGCGAGGTGTCCCAGCACTCGAACTCGAACCGGGTGCCTTGCCCGCCGATCCGGCGCATCGTCTCTTCGATGTCCTGAAAGGTGTTCTTGAAGACGAGATCGCGGCTCTTTTCCAGATGCGGCCGCTCCCAGTCGTGGTCGAAGCGGTCGAAGCGGTTCAGCATCGTGAAGAGGCCGAGATTGAGCGATCCCATGGAGAGCGTCGCGACCTCCGGCGCGAAGACCTCCGCCGGGCGGATGCGCTCGGCGACGGGCATGTGCGGGCTGCCGCCCGTGGTGATGTTGATGACGGCATCAGAGGCCTGTTTCAGCCGGTCGAGGAACGGGCGGAAGGCATCCGGCTCCTGCGTCGGGCGGCCCGTGTCGGGGTCGCGGGCATGCAGGTGGATGATCGCGGCCCCCGCCTTCGCCGCCGCAAGGCTCTCGCTGGCGATTTTGTCCGGCGTGACGGGCAGGTGTGGCGACATGGAGGGGGTGTGTATGGCGCCGGTGATGGCGGCGGTTACGATGACCTTGCGAGGTTTGGCCATGTCTCAGGTCTCCTTCTCTTCGACGTGCCGGCGGTAGGCCGCGAGCGCCATCAGCCGCCGGTCGCGCCAGCGCTGTCGGTCGGGTAGAGCGTCGAGCGGCAGGGCTTCGCGTCGCGCCGCGTCGATGCCCGCCAACGCGGCGCCCGACCAGCCAGCACTTTCTTGGCTAGCGACGATCTCGCGATAGGGCGCGCCGTAGCGCTCGACATAATCCGCCAGGCCGCCCGGGGCGTTGAGGTCGATGGTCTCGAATGGTCCCATGAAGGACCAGCGAAGGCCGAGACCGTCACGGACACCCCGGTCGACGCCTTCGACCGTCGCGAAGCCGCGCGCGACGAGGTCGAAGGCCTCGTTCAGGAGCGCGGCCTGAAGCCGGTTCATGACGAAACCAGACACTTCGGCAGTCATGGCGATGACGGACTGACCGATGCTTTCCAGAACGTCTGCTGCAAGGCCCATTGCCGCGTCGCTCGTCACCGGGCCGGGCACGAGTTCGACGGCTGGGACGAGATAGGGCGGATTGACCGGATGCGCGACGAGGATGCGTGCGGCACCTGCGAGCCCCTCGGCGAAGGCTGAGGGCACGATGAAGGATGTCGAGCTTGCAAGCACCGTCTCCGGCGATGCAAGGCGGTCCATCTCGGCATACAAAGCACTCTTGATCGCGAGATCCTCGCGCGCGCTCTCCTGAACATAGGTGGCTTCGCCGACAGCCTCGTCGAGCGTCGCCGCGACCCGGACCCGGGCGATGATCTCGTCGGGGGTCTGGCCGTCGAGCAGGTCGCGTCCGTCAAGGTCGTCCAGCGTTCCGGGAATATCGGCGGCGGCGCGGGCGGCCACGCCCTCCGCGGCGTCGAAGAGCGCCACTTCGCACCCGCCCCGCGCGAACGCGATTGCCCATGCCCGCCCGACCAGACCGCAACCGACGATGCCGACGGGGGCGGCGGCGCGCATGTCAGACGGCATCGCGCGCGGTTTCCGGCTCACGCGCCACCGGCGGGTGGCGCGCGCCACGCACCAACCGCCCGGGCAGCAGGTCGAGCAGATAGGGCGCGAGGCCGCGCGGCAGGAAGATCATCGTTACCATGATGAGCGCGCCATAGACGAGGATGCGGTAGTCGCCGACGACGCGCAGGCTTTCCACCAGCAAGGTCAGGAGGAACGCGCCGAGCACGGGGCCGGTGAAGGTGCCGAGCCCGCCGACCAGCGTCATTGCCACGATCAGCACCATCAGGTCGATCCCAACGACCGCGTGGGGCGTCAGGATCAGGAGGTAATGGGCGTAGAACGCGCCGCAGACCCCGACCATGAAGGCGCTGATGCCGAAGGTCAGCATCTTGTGGCGCACGAGATCGACCCCGAGGCTTTCGGCGGCGTCCGCCCCGTCGCGCATCGCGACGAGCGCGAGCCCGGTGCGCGAGCGGATCAGCCAGACCGTGCCGCCGACGATCCCCGCCATCAGCGCGAGCGCTACATAGTAATACCCAACCTTGTCGTTCGCGCCGAAGGCGACCTCGCCCAACAGCGGCAGCGCGAACCCTTCGAAGGCAGGAATGCCCCAGAGGCCGAGTTCGCCGCGCGTGATCTCGTCGAAGTTCGAGAGCAGGATGCGCACGATCTCCGCATAGGCCAGCGTGATGATGGCGATATGCGGCACGGAACGGATGCGCAGGACCGGTAGCGCGATCAAGAGGCCGGAGAGCGCGGCGAGCGCCCCGCCGAGCCAGATCGTCAGCCATGGCGACAGGCCGGTGTGCATCGCGATCAGCGCCGAGGCATAGGCACCGACGCCGAAGAAGGCGTGGTGTCCGAAGGTCTTCATGCCCGCGAACCCGGTCGAAAGGTTCCAGGCCGTCGTGAACCCAGCGAAGAGCATGCAGAGGATCAGGATGTGCTGGAAATAGGTGCCCGTGACCACGAGCGGCAGCAGAGCCAATCCCGCGAGGCCCGCGAGGACGAGCGTCATCTGCGACCGGTTGAGCGCGCCGAACATCAGCGCAGCTCGCTGCTGAAGAGGCCGTTCGGACGCACCCAGATGACCAGGATCAGGATGCCGAAGGCGATCACGTCGCGCCATTCGGACGAGGTGAAGGTGATGCCGAACGCTTCGATCACGCCGAGCATCAGCCCGGCGACGATGGCGCCGGGAAAGCTACCGAGCCCGCCGAGGATGACGACGACGAAGGCCTTCAGCATCTGCGGCATGCCCATCCACGGACTCACCGCGAAGATCGGCGCCAGCATCACCGCCGCGATGGCGCCGAGCGCGCAGGCCATGGCGAAGGTGATCATGTGGACCCGCGCGGCGGGAATGCCCACGACCTCCGCCGCTTCCCGCTGCTGGGACGTCGCGCGGATCGCGAGGCCGAGCCGGCTCCATTTCAGCATCGCCGCCATGGCGAGGAGGACGCCGACGGCGACCGCGAAGATTAGGATGCGCTGCCAGGGCAGACGTATGTCGCCCGCGACCATCGTGCCCGTGACATAATATGGCACCGACTGGAAATTCTCGCCCCAGAGCGTCAGCGCGAGGTTCTGGAGGAAATAGGCAAGGCCGAGCGTCACCGCGATGGTGCCGAAGGCCATGTCGGGGCCCCGCATGATCTTGGCGAGCGCCGTCCGCTGGAATGCGGCGGCGACGACGAAGACGCCGAGTACCGCGACGACGCCGGCGAGCGCGGGATGGAAGCTCGCCAGCGTCACGAGGAAGAACATGAAATAGCCGCCGAGCATGTAGAACTCGCCATGGGCGAAGTTCAGCACGCGCATCGTCCCGTAGATCAGTGAGACGCCGCTGCCGAGCAGGGCATACATCGATCCGAGGATGAGGCCGTTCAGAAGCTGTTCGAAAAGAAGGGCTGCGGTCATGGTTCAGTGTCCCAGATAGACTCTTCGGACGGCCTCGTGGTCGAGCATCTCCTCGCCCGCGCCCTCGAGGACGATGCGCCCGCTCTCGAGAAGATATCCCCGGTCGGACATGCCGAAGCTGAGCTTGGCGTTCTGCTCGTTGAAGAGAACGGCGATGCCGGCCCCGTTGATCTCGCGCATCACGTCGCGAATCTGGGTGACGATGCGCGGGGCGAGGCCGAGAAAGGGCTCGTCCATCATCAGGAGCTGCGGCCCGGTCATCAATCCGCGCGCGATGGCGACCATCTGCTGCTCTCCGCCGCTGAGAAGACCAGCACGGATGCTGGCGCGCTCCTTCAGGATCGGGAAAAGCGTCAGCACCCAGTCGAGATTGCGGTCGCGGCTGGCCCATGTTGCGCGGTGGAAGGCGCCGAGGCGTACGTTCTCCATCACCGTCATCTGCGGGAAGAGGCAGCGGCGCTCCATCACGAGGCCGATGCCGAGTTCGGGCATCCGGTGGGTTGGGACGGTGCCGTCGATCCGCTCGCCCCGCCAGCGCACCTCGCCGCCCGAGTTCGGCGCAAGGCCGATGGCGGCCTTGAGGATGGTGGACTTGCCGGAGCCGTTCGGCCCCATAAGCGCGACGATCTCGCCTTCGCCGACGTTCAGATCGACGCCCCAGAGGACCTGCGTGCCGCTGTAGTGGACGTCGATCCCGTTCAGCTCAAGCATCGCCGCCGTCCCCGAGATAGAGGTCCGCGACCTCCTCCATGGCGAGGATGTCCTTCGGCGTGCCGGTCGCGAGCGGCTCCCCGCGGTTCAGGAACATCATCCGGTCGGCAAGGTCGGAGATCACGCTCATGTTGTGCTCGATCATTACGAGCGTGACCCCGAGGTCGCGGAGGCGGCGGACGAGATCGACGAGGCCGGGGATGCTCTTCTGGTCGACCCCGCCGGTGATCTCGTCGAGAAGGAGAAGTTTCGGGTCGGTCGACAGCGCGCGCGCAAGCTCCAGCCGCTTGCGCTGTCCGGTGCTGAGCTCGCGGCCAAGCGCATGGCGCTTTTCGCCAAGGCCCACGACATCGATCCACTCGCCGACGGCGGCGCGCGCCGCGCGTATCGAGGGACGCGAACGGCTGGCGCCGACCATTACGTTCTCCTCGACCGTGAGTTCGGGAAAGGGCTGCGTGATCTGGAAGGTGCGCGCCAGCCCCATCGCGGCGCGGCGATGGGGCTTCAGCGCCGTTATATTCTTCCCGAGGAAGGTCACGCGCCCCGCGCTTGGCGGTAGGTAGCCCGCCATCATGTTGAAGAGCGTCGTCTTTCCCGCGCCGTTCGGCCCGAGTAGCCCGAAGATCTCCCCGGCGCGGACCCCGAGGTCCACGCCCTTGAGCGCCTGAATGCCGCCGAACGACTTCGAGAGTCCAGCGACATCGAGGATCGGCTGATCGACCATCCGGCGGCCTGCCCGTCAGGGCTGGTAGGACGAAGTCGCGACCGCCTCAGGCCAGATGGCGTAATGCACACCGTCCTGGATCTGCGAGGCCGGCACTGCCAGATGATCGCCGTCGACGATGGGCGAATGGTCGTCGGGATTGAACACCCAGCGGCCCAGCAGGCAGCGGAAATCGGTGTCTAGCATCGCCTGGTTCAGCTTATCGATGTCGAGCGAGCCCGCCCGCTCCACCGCGTCGAACAGCAGCCCGCCGAGGCAGTAGGCGAAGCCATGGTTCTGGGTGATCTGCGTGTCGGGATAGATCGCCGCCAGCCGCTCGGCGAAGGATTTGTGCTCTTCGTTGTTTACCGGATCGAACTGGAGCGGGGCGGAAATGATGCCGTCCATCACGTCGGTCGCGCCGGTCAGGAATTCCTCCTGCGTCGGATAGGGAATGGCCATGTGCGGCACCTCGATCCCCTGCTCCTGCAACTGGCGCACGAGGGCGATGCCAGCGTTCGGCGCGGTGAAGATCGAAAGCACGACGTCCGGCGGGCTGGCGCGCAGCTTCGAGAGCTGCGGGAAGAAGTCGGCATTGCCAATGGCGACGAATTCCTGTGTCGGGATCTTCCAGCCATCGGACGCGAGAAGCGCCTCCGTGTCCTTGGCGACAGCCTTGGCGTAGTCGGTATCCTCGGCAATCAGCGCAATGGTCTTGCCCTCACCGATATGCCCGGCATCGAGGAGATCGCTGAACGTGCCGTAGATCGTCTTGGCGTAAGCGTCGCTGGAGAAGTTCGGCTTCCACACATTGGCGAATCGCGCCGGGTCCGACGCGATCTTCTCGGAGATCTGCCCCGAGACGTTCTGCCCGGTCAGGAAGAGCGTGTCCTGAAAGTCCGGCGCAAGCTCCATCGCGGCGAGTGCGACGGATGAATGGATCAGTGAGTGGAAGAGGATGTCGACCTGGTCGCGGGTCAGAAGCTTTTGTGCCGCACTGACGCCGACTTCGGGGCGGGACTGGGAGTCTTCGTAGATGAACTCGAAGGTGCGCATCTCGCCGTCGATGGTGAGACCGTCCTTCTCGTTGATGTCGTTCATCACGAAATCGAGGCCCTGCCGCGTCTCTAGCCCGAGCTGCGCCGCGGGACCGGTGAAGGGACCGATGGCACCGATCTTTACCGGATCGGCGGCAAACGCCGCCGTGGCCGTGAACGCGAGGGTCGAGACGGTGGCGAGGGTTTTCAGAACCGTTGAGCGCATGGCGTTTCCCTGTCGCTGGAGATCGCGGATATCGCCTTCCCTAGCGTAACAATACATCTGTCGTCAATATATGATATATGATATATGATTGCGGAGGGGCTTGCGTGGTCGTTGCGCAGCGAGAGACGTGAGGCGATAGAGGTCATGCAGGCATGAGGGACGAGGTCGCCATGAACATGAGCCGGGTCGCGGCACCGCAGCTGCGCGAACTGGTCTACGATCAATTGATGCGCGCGCTGATGGTCGGGGAATTCAAGCCGGGCGACAGCTTCACAATCACCGCGCTCGCCGAGCAGGTCGGCACCAGCATCGTGCCGGTAAGGGAAGCGATGCAGCGCCTCTCCGCCGAGGGCGCCATCGAGCTTCTGCCCGGCAAGTCGGCCCGCGTGCCGCAGCTGACGCCCGACGCTTTCGATGAGCTGATGATGGTGCGCCTGATGCTGGAGGGGAAGGCCGCCTCGCTGGCCGCGAAGGCCGCGACGCCCGAACTGATCGCCGCGATCCGGCTGCAATATGACCGGATGAGTGATGCAATCGAGCGACACGACGTCGCCGCCATGATGATCGAGAACAAGCGGTTTCACTTCGAGATCTACCGGGGCGCGGGCGCACCGACGCTGGAGCGCCTGATCGAAATCCTTTGGCTGCGCGTCGGCCCTTACCTCGCCAGCAGCTTTTCCGATCTCGAGACCGGCGTCTCGCGCTACAGCGCGTCCAACGACCGACACCGCCAGATCGTCGAGGCCTTCGAGGCGGGTGACCCGAAAGCGGCGAAGCGGGCCGTGCAGAACGACCTTCGGGATTTCGCCGAGGGTTTCCGCAAAGTCTATCCCGACATGAGTACAAGCGCGCCCGCCTAACCACGCCGCCCGGGCCGCACCCTGCACAGAGAGGATCCGACATGGCCGATGCCGATCTCCGCAACCGCTTGATGCAGGCCGTCAACGACGCCTTCGACGACCAGATCGCCTTTACGCAGCAGATGGTGCGCTTCCCCTCGCTCATGGGAGAGGAGGCCGAGTGTCAGGGTTTCATGGCCGATGCGATGGCCGAGAGGGGGTTCGAAGTTGACCACTACCGGGTGGACCCGCATCGACTCGACGGGCATCCAGGCGCATCCGGCCCCGTCCACGACTATGGCGATGCCTGGAACGCGGTCGGCACGCTGAACCGGGAGGGGACGGGCCGCTCGCTGATCCTTAACGGACATATCGATGTCGTGCCGACGGGGCGGCGAGACGGCTGGACGGCGGACCCCTTCGACCCGGTGATCCGTGACGGCTGGCTCTACGGGCGCGGCTCGGGCGACATGAAGGCGGGGCTTGTCGCCGGGCTTTTCGCGCACGACGCGATCCGCGCCGTGGGCATGCAGCCCGCGGGCCGTGTCCACCTTCAGTCGGTGATCGACGAGGAATGCGGCGGGCTCGCCGCGCTCTCCTGCCTCGAGCGCGGGTACCGCGCCGACGGCGTCGTGGTCATGGAGCCCTCGATGACAAGCGGCAAGGCCATCATCACCAGCATGCTCGGGGTCAACTGGATGACGATCCGCGTGAAGGGCGCGCCGAGCCACGCCTCCGGCAGTTTCGGCGCCGGCGCAAGCGCCATCGACAATGCGGTCTTCCTGCACGGCGTCCTGAAGGATCTGGAAGACGACTGGAACCGGGACAAGGCGGATCATTCCGACTACGCTGGAGCCGACAGGCCGATCCGGATCAATGTCGGCACCATCGAAGGCGGTGAGTGGCGGTCGAGCCAACCCTCTGAATGCCTCATGGGCGTGCGCTTCGCGATCTTTCCGGGCGAACGCCTCGACGCCGCGCATGAACGCATCGCCGGATGGATCGAGGCGCGCTGTGCCGAGCACCCGTATCTGTCCCATACGCCCCCCGAACTCGCCTTCGATACTTTCCGGTCGGAAGCCTACGTGACGCCCGAAGGCACTGACCTCGAGGCCGAACTTCTTTGCGCGCATCGGGCCTGCCATGGTGAAGACTTGAAGCGGGTCGCCACCTCCGGCACCGCAGATAGCCGGTTCTATGGGCTCTACGACGACACCCCCGCCCTGCTTTTCGGGCCGGACTGCCGCGGTGCGCATGGCTTCGATGAATGCGTGAACCTCGCGTCCGTCCGCCAGGTTACGCAAACGCTGGCTCTCTTCATCGCGGGCTGGTGCGGGCTGGAAGAGCAGAGCGACAGTTCATAAGACATTCGATGTAAGGACGGAGGTAAGTTCGAAGTTTCAACAAGCTGGAGATGGAAGTTCCTAAGGGGACTTGACGCGAACCACATCTGGTCCTGATCGGTGCAGGCGTTAGGCGCACAGTCCCCAACATGAGAGCGCCATTGCAGCAGCTCCACCTACGCTACTGAAACAAATGGGAGCGCAGCTGCGAAAGCGCGAATATTTCCTCAATGTTGGCAAACGGCGGCACTGCGAACCTCCTGAGCAACAACGTTTTCGCGGATGCCGCGAATGACGGCTCTCGGGAACGCGACCGCAGCATTCCAGTGCCTCGGCAAACGTCGGCTTCGGGCCGTTGTTGAAAAAGACCGGAACAAGCACTCTCGTCGTTATATGTAGTAGCAAAACCGGGTCGAGCGACACCAAATATAGGGGTCGACACGCTTCCTTCCAAGTTTTCGAGATGCCCGACCGATTTGTTTGCGAGCGCGTTACCTTATGCAGGCTTCAAATTGAACCTTGTTCATTTTGAAGCCTGCTCCTATCTGAATGAGGCTCGCGCTTCGTTGGCGGCAACTCACAGGCCATGACGAGGCTCGGCGGAGCATAGAATTTTGTGAGCGGTCGAGACCGCCTTTGGGAGCAATAGCCTTGAAGAAATTCACGAGACGGACAGCGCTGCTCGGAGCGGGCGGACTGGTGGGTTGGATGACCTCGAGCCTCCTCCGACCCGATTTGCCGACCTATGAGGGAAATATTCGGCTCGACCCAACTCGGAGCGATACCGTGTTGAACGACGCCAGCGGGCTTTCGGCCACGCCGATCCACAAGCATCTTCATATGGAGGAGAGCGGCGGGAAACTCGTCGAGGCGATCCGCGCAACGTTGCGGGAGGCGAAGGCGGAGGGGCGCCCGCTGAACGTTGGCGCGGCGCGCCATTCCATGGGCGGTCAGGCGATCCCGCGCGACGGCACAGCGATCACGTTCCGCAATGCGGAGATCGAGGTCGACAGCTCGAACCGCAGCTACCGCGTTCACGCCGGCGCGCGGTGGTCTGATGTGATTTCAGCGCTCGACCCGCGAGGATGGTCTCCCAAAGTGATGCAGTCGAACAATGATTTCGGCCTCGCCGCGACCTTTTCGGTCAATGCGCACGGCTGGCCGGCACCCTTTGGTCCCATGGGCTCCACTGTGAAATCACTCCGCATGGTCCTGCCTTCGGGAGACGTCGCGACGTGCTCGACGCAAGAGAATGAGGCGCTCTTCAACCTCGCCATGGGCGGTTACGGCTTGATCGGCGTAATCGTGGATATGGAGGTGGAGATGGTCGAGAACACGCGTCTTTCGCCGACATTCGACGTCATGAACGCGAGCGAGTTCGCCGCCGCATTTCTGGCCGCGACCAAAGACCCTGACGTCACGATGCTCTATGGGCGCCTCAACGTGGAGCGGGACGCTTTCTTCCAAGAAGCGCTGTTGGTCGCCTATCGCGAGACCGACGATCAGGAAGCCCTGCCGCCCGCGTCCGGTTCAGGCTGGATGTCGAAAGCGGCGCGCCGTCTCTATCGCGCGCAGCTGGGGAATGAGGCGTTCAAGTCCTTCCGTTGGTGGAATGAAACCCAGGTGGGACCGGCGCTAGGCGGCGGTGCGGTGACGCGCAACTCCCTGATAAACGAGCCTGTCGCCACACTGGCCGATCGCGACCCCAATCGAACGGATATCCTGCACGAATACTTCGTCGGGTTCGACGCTTTCGACGATTTTGTCGAAGCCTGCCGGGACGTGATCCCGGCGTCGTATCAGGAGTTCCTGAACGTGACCCTGCGCTATGTGGCCGAGGACAATCAGTCCGTTCTCTCCTACGCATCGGAGCCACGGATTGCAGCGGTTATGTCGTTCAGCCAGGAGTTGACCAAGCGCGGGGAGGCGGATCACGCCCGCATGACGCGCGCTTTGATCGACCGGATCGTGGAGATCGGCGGCGCCTATTATCTTCCCTACCGCCCCCATGCGACGCTCGACCAGTTGACCAGCGCTTATCCGCGCGCAGAGGAGTTTGCGCGCGCCAAGCAGGCGCTGGACACGGACCTCACGCTACGGAACAATCTCTGGGATCAGTATCTGGGGCGGCTATGACCAACTTGCGCAAACTCTGTTTCGGCTATTTCGCGGTGTTGATGATCGCCGCGTCGCTGAATTACATCCCCGGTCTAACCGATGAAAGCGGCCTCGCGTTCGGGATCTTTGCCCTCGATATCTATGATGACGCGCTTCATGTCGCCTCCGCCCTCTGGGCACTCATCGCCGGCGTTCTCTCCCACCGTGCGGCGCGCACGTTCCTGATCCTGTTTGGATTGGCCTATCTCGGGGACGGCATCTTTGGCTTTTTCACCGGCTACGGGTTTCTGGACCTGGGCATCTTCACCAACGCTGCGCTTGGCGTAGACTGGTCGCTGCCCCGGTTCCTCGCGAACCTGCCGCACCTCGCTCTGGGCGGGATCGCCGTCTGGGCCGGGTTTCGCAACGGGGGCGTCCGGGCGTGAAGCGGCTTTTGCGATACGCCGGGCGATTACTGGCCTTGGCGGCGATTTGCATCCTCGGGCTGCTTTCACCGGTGATCTACGTGGAAACCATGTGCCGAGGGTCAGCGACGGCGGGTCCGCATGAGGCATTGATCGCGTCCGAGTTTCACCGACCGGAAACCCGAACCCTCATGACATATCCGGAATGGCATATCGTTCATGCCTATGACGATTACGCGAGGGTGATCGCGACCGGTGATCCCCATGACTACGGGTACCTACGGGCGGTCGACGGTTTTTGGTCTTCGCTCTGCTCGCTGACCGAAAGGGTGAGCGACCTTGGCGAGGTGGATGGGGCGACCAAACAGATGGTCTATGTCATCGGCGTCAGCTTCACTGCGGAACTTCTTTTAAAGGGCGCTTATGAGGAGACGATTGGCCGACTTTTCGCCGCGTTGCGCGGGCCGGATCAGGCGCCGCTGGATTTCCTTTCCGCTGAGCAGGCGGCGAGCTACGCCGCGTTCCTCCAGCAGACGCCCTGGTACAAGTGGCGGTTCCGCGAAGATCGAGATGCGCTGAGGGAACAGGCCTCGAGCGCGACGCGGGATCGCGAGCGATTATTCGCTCTCGGGATCGAATATGGCGTAAAGGCCACCTACGCGGAGGTGATCGCCGCCGCCGTAGCCCGGGTTGGGCAGGATCAGTTAACGCTTCGCATGGTCGTTCGCGGCGTTGATGCGGAGGACCTTGCGCGCCAAGCTGGCGTGACGGTTCTGGCCGAAAACGCGGCAGGTATCCTGATCGAAGCACCGCGCTACAGAGAGCTCACCAACCTTCTGCTTCGCTGGGCCCAGGCGGGCGCGGATTTTGTCGAGATCGCCGGGAATGACGACATTATGTTCACCGCCCTGTCTGCCGCTTCGGAGGCTCCCGGTGCGATCTATAGTCGGCCGCGGCAGGGTTCTGAGGACTATCGGCATTTGATCGTCGTCAAGGTCTCGAACCTGGCCGACAATCTGCGATCGCTGGGCGCAAATGGTCTGACGCTGGAGCATATCCATGACTATTAAGTCTGCTCTCGCGGCGAGCGTGTTCGTGCTGACGGGTTGGATCTCAACCCTGATGGCGACGACGCTCTTTGTAGATCAGGCCCCGGCCTATCTTGTCCCGTTCCCGCCGGAGGGTTTTCTCGATACGCTCCCCAGTAACACGTCGATGATCGACGTTTCGGCTTTCAGCATCACCTTGAGCTCAGAAGATGAAGGTTTTGCACTGGAGCTCTACAGGAACGGCGCGTGGATGGTTTTGCCCGCGAAATTGACGGGTTGCGCCCCACAGCCCACCCAACAGCGTCTGTAGAAGCTCATCTTCGCTGTGATCGAAGAGCCGATCTCGAAGAACGTCAATCGCGGAGGGCGAGAGCCTTGGCTATCTGAGTGACTCCCGAAATCAAATGTATTGGGCCGCCAGCTAGGGTCTGGACTCAATTCAGCCAGCACCTGATTGCGAAGATGTGGAGCATGGACAGGAAGTTTCGCTTCAGCTTTTCGTAGCGTGTGGTCAGCCTGCGCATGTCCTTCATCCGACAGAAGAACCGCTCGACCAGAT